>NZ_JBVHDR010000010.1:138831-359096 GCF_055563295.1 Streptomyces sp. NPDC002868
CCGCGTCGTCCCCCCCAGCACTCCCCCGGGCGCGCGCCCGCGGCCCCCCCGGGGCGGCGCCCCCCCCGGGGGGGGGGGGGCCGGTCGAGCGCCGCCCCCCCCGCCCCGCTTCGTTGTCAGGCCGCGGCCGGCGTGTAGTGCGCCGCCTCGTCGCCCTCGACGACCCGGCTCAGCCCTCCGCCGACGCCGACAGGGACATCGCCCGCGACCGTCACCCGGTGCAGCAGACGCGGCAGATCGCCGTAGTCGTCGGGCGCGTAGTGCTGCGTGCTGCGGTTGTCGAAGAGGACCAGGTCGCCCGGCGCCCAGGTCCAGCGGACGACGTTCTCCGGGCGCGTCACGTACGACTGGAGGATCCGCAGGATGTCGCGGGACTCGGACGGGGACAGGCCCACCAGAGACTGCGCGAAGCCACCGATGAAAAGGCCGCGCTCGCCCGACTCGGGGTGGACACGGACCACCGGGTGCTCGGTGCGGTACTTCCTCGAGACGAACTGCCTGCGGTGCTCGGCGGCCTTCTCGGTCTTCGGCTCGGCATAGTCGTACGCGTTGGTGTGGACGGCCCACAGCCGGTCGGCCAGCTCGCGCAGCGCCTCGGGCAGATCCCGGTAGGCGGCCGCCGAGTTGGCGATCAGGGTGTTGCCGCCGTACGGCGGGACCACGAGGCTGCGCAGCGTGGACGCCTTGGGCGGGGTGCGCAGGAACGTGACGTCGGTGTGCCACTGGTTGGCGCGGATGCCCTCGTCGCCGTCGACCGGCAGGATGTGCGGCTGGCCCTCGACGGACGGCACCGTGGGGTGCGCGGTGGTGAGCTCGCCGAACAGCGAGGCGAACCGTAGCTGAGCGGCGTCGTCGAGCTGTTGGTCGCGGAAGAAGAGCGCTTTGTGCTCGATGAGCGCCGCGTTGATCTCGGTGACGATGGCGGGGTCGAGGTCGGTGGAGATGTCGACGCCAAGGATCTCGGCGCCGATACGGCCGCCGATCCGGCGGATGTCGAAACCGGTGCTGGTCATGCGGAACTGCCTTTCTCTGGCGGTGAATGAACGGGGATCAGTGGGACAGGCCGGGCCGGCCTGCCGGGCGCTGAAGGCCGTAGTGGTCGCGCAGGGTGCGGCCGCTGTACTCGGTGCGGAACAGCCCCCGGTCCTGCAGCAGGGGGACAACCTGGTCGACGAAGTCGTCGAGTCCGCCCGGCAGATACGGCGGCATGATGTTGAAGCCGTCTGCCGCGCCCTCGGCGAACCACTGCTCCAGCTGGTCCGCGATCTGCTCGGGCGTACCGGCGAAGACCCGGTGGCCGCGGCCGCCGCCGAGCCTGGCGATCAGCTGCCGGATGGTGAGCTGCTCGCGCCTGGCGAGCTCGGCGACCAGCGTGAAGCGGGACTTGTTGCCGTTGATGTCCTGCTCCTCGGGGAGCTCGGGCAGCGGTCCGTCCAGTGGCAGCCCGCCCAGGTCCGTGCCGAGCATCCCGGACAGCTGCTGGAGCCCGTACTCCGGGACCTGCAGCCCCGTGAGCTCGTCCTCCAGCGCCAGCGCCTCGGCCTCGGTCCCGCCGATGATCGGGCAGATGCCGGGCAGGATCTTCAACTGGTCCGGTGTGCGGCCGTACTTCGCGAGCCGCGACTTGAGGTCCTTGTAGAAGGTCTGGCCGTCGGCGAGAGTCTGCTGGGCGGTGAACACCGCCTCCGCGTACCGGGCCGCGAACTCCTTGCCGTCCTCCGACGACCCGGCCTGCACCAGCAGCGGATGTCCCTGGGGCGAGCGCTGTACGTTGAGCGGTCCGTCGACCCGGAAGTGGGTGCCGCGGTGCTCGATCGGCCGTACGGCGCCCTCCTCGGAGTAGACGCCGCGCTCGCGGTCGATCACCGGCGCGTCGTCCAGCCAGCTGTCCCACAGCTCCTTGGTCACGTCGAGGAACTCGGCCGCGCGCTCGTAGCGCAGCGCGTGCTCCAGATGCTCCTCGAGGCCGAAGTTCCTGGCCTCGGCGACATTCCCGGAGGTGACGATGTTCCAGCCGGCCCGCCCACCGCTGATGTGGTCCAGCGAGGCGAACTTGCGCGCCACATGGAAGGGCTCGTTGAACGTTGTGGAGACGGTGGCGATCAGGCCGATGTGCTCGGTGGCGACGGCCAGCGCAGAGAGCAGCGTGAGCGGCTCGAAACCGCCGACCGCGTTGTAGCGGGCGTTGCCCCACAGAGCGACGCCGTCCGCGAGGAACAGCGAGTCCAGCCTGCCCCGTTCGGCGGTTCGGGCCAGCTCCTGGAAGTACGAGAGATCGGTGATCCGCTCGGGCTGGGTGCGCGGATGGCGCCAGGCGGCATCGTGATGACCGGCGTTCATCAGGAACGCGTTGAGATGGAACTGGCGTGGGGTGTCGGCGGGCATCGGTGAATCCTCAGTTTCCGGTCGGGGTGCGCCAGGACGTGAAGCGGCGTTCCAGGGCTACGAGCAGCTGGTTGAAGATCACGCCGATGGCGGAGATGGTGATGATCCCGGCGTACATCTCGGGGATCGCGAAGTTGAACTGCGAGGCGTTGACGAGATAGCCGAGCCCGGCCTTGGCGCCCACCATCTCGGCGGCGACGAGGACGAGGATGGCGAACCCGCCGGCCAGCCGGATGCCGGTGAAGACCGTCGGGACCGAGGCGGGCAGGATCACTTTCTGGAAGATCCGCGGGGCGGGCAGATCCATTGACCTGGCGAGCCTCAGCAGGGTCGGATCGACGCTGCGTACGGCGCTGATGGTGTTCAGCAGGATCGGCCAGGTGCACGCATAGACGACGATGGAGATCTTCGAGGTCTCCCCGATGCCGAGCAGCAGCACGAAGACCGGCAGCAGCGCCAGTGCGGCGGTGTTGCGGAAGACCTCGAGGAGTGGCCCGAGGAGATCCGCGAGCGGTTTGTACCAGCCGATCAGCAGGCCGAGCGGTACAGCGCCGACGACCGCGAACCCGAAGCCGGTGAGCGATCGCCCGAGGCTGGCCTGTGCGTGCTCGGCGAGTTGCCCGTCGAGCAGCAGCTGCCACCAGGCGACGGCGACTTCGGAGAACGGTGGCAGAAAAGTACGGTCGACGAGGCCGAGGCGGGGCGCGGTCTCCCACAGAGCGAGCAGCGCCGCGATCGCGACGGTCCGGGTGAACACGGCAAGCAGGGCCCGGCCGGTGCTCCGCAGCGGGGCAGCCCGCAGTGCGCTTGTGCGGGCGGGGGGCGCGGGTGCTGGATCGGTGCGCCGTGCCGTGCCGCTCACATCGACGGCGGTTACGAGCGCCTTCTCGGTGGTGATGCTCATGGCGTTGCGGCCTCCAGCTCCTCCTGCTGGGCCCTGTTGACCTCATCGCGCAGCAGGCTCCAGATCTGATGTCGGTGGTGCGCAAACTCGGGGCTGGACCGTGGATCGGCGTCGGCGCTTCGGTCACCCAGGTCGATCGGCACGATCTCTTTGATCCGGCCGGGCCGGGAGGTGAGCACGGCGACCCGCCGGCCCAGATGGACCGCCTCGTCGATGCCGTGCGTGATGAACACGATCGTCTTGCCGGTGCGCTGCCAGATCCGCAGCAGCTCGTCCTGGAGGGACTCCCGGGTCTGTGCGTCGAGCGCGGCGAACGGCTCGTCCATCAACAGCACGTCGGGGTCGTAGGCGAGGCTGCGGGCGATGGCGACACGCTGGCGCATGCCGCCGGAGAGCTCGTGCGGATGGCGGTCCTCGAAGCCGGTGAGCCCGACGAGCGCCAGATACTCGCGGGCCCGCTCGGCCCGTTTGCGGCGCGGCACCCGGGTGGCTTCGAGGCCGAACTCGACATTGCCCCGGGCGGTGCGCCAGGGGAGCAGGGCGTACTGCTGGAAGACGATGCCGCGGTCCAGACCCGGGCCCGAGACGGGTTCGCCGTCGAGCAGGATCCGGCCCGAGGTGGGCTCGGAGAGCCCGCCCAGCAGGTCGAGCAGGGTGGATTTCCCGCAGCCGCTGGGGCCGACGACAACCACGAACTCCCCGGCGGCGATGTCGAGATCGATTCCGTCGAGCGCGATGACGGGCTGCTGCTTTCCGCGTACGGGGAAGGTCTTGCCGATGCCCTGGAAGCTGATCTTCGGCGTGGTCATGGGTCAACTCCCCGCCTTCGTGGCGCTCTTGTTGAACCTGTTGGTGTAGAGGTCGGGGACCTTCACCTGGCCGGACTTGATGTCTCCCCGCTCTGTGAGCCAGTCGGCCCAGTCGGAAATCTCCTTCTTGTCGATCCGGCCGCCGGGCGCGGAGACACCGTAGGAGCGCCAGTACTTGAGCGCTTCGGCACTCTCGTTGCGCTTCCGCTTGGCGACGATCTCGGTCATCTTGGCGACGACCTCTTCGTGCGGATTCGTACGGGACCAGTCCAGGGCCTTGCCCACGCCGGTGACGAAGGTCCGCACCGTCTCCGGGTTCTGTTCGATGAAGCGCTCGGTCAGCACATAGGTGCCTGCGCTGACGGCCCCGCGCAGCTCGAAGTCGCTGAAGAGCTTGCGTATGCCGCCCGTCTGCAGCGCTTTGTCGCGCAGGATGCCGCCGAGGACGGCCACGTCGATCTGCCGCTGGCGCAGCGACTGTTCGGTGTTGACGGGCGGTACGACGATCCGCTCGACCTGCTCGGCTTCTGCCCTGCTCAGACCGTTCTTCTTGAGGTAGATGTCGAGCATCGCCTCGGCGTGGGCGCCGAGGGTGTTCATGCCGACCTTCTTGCCGATGAGGTCGCGGGGCCGGCGGATGGCGCTCTTCTCGGCGGCGTAGTAGCCGCTGTAGGCGTACTTGTCGGAGCCGTAGTAGCTGATGACGGCCGTGATGGGAGCTTTGCGGGAGGCGAGCTTGACCACCGCGCCGTTGAATGCGCCCCCGAAGTCGATCTGACCGGAGGCGGTGGACTGGATGTCCTGCGGGCCGCTGATGGTGTTGCCGACCCAGTCGAGCTTCAGGTCCTCCAGATAGCCGAGGGCAGCGGCGAGTTCGGCCGGGTTCACCGCGCCGGCCGAACCCTGATAGCGGAGCGTCTTGGTGTTGCGGACGCCGCTGCCGCTCGCTGTGCCGCAGCCCGCAGCCGCCAGCGCGGAGAGTCCTGAGAGCACAAGGAAGGTGCGTCTGGTGGAGGTCATCAGTCATTCCGTTTCGGGGTACGCGAAGATTCCTGGAAATTCACCGGGAAGAGCGCGATGAATTCAGGTAGGAGGTGGGAATTTATTGGCAGGGGAATGGGGGAAATCCTGCCCAAATAATTACCGCGGGAGGGCTGGAGAGTGGGGTGCTCAGCCCGTCAGAAGCCCCTGGAGCAGGGGCCGGACGCGGACGAAGAAGTCAGCTGCGCGTGTTTCAGCGGCCGGCGGCACAGAGTGCGCTGGCGTGCCGTCGAAGATCGACGTGCAGGCGCGATACGAGAATGTCAGCTTGACTCACAACGGTGAGAGTGGCAGCGACTTCCGGTCACGTCAATGCGTTTCGGAAATCGTCTCGCATAGTGAATTGTTACGGCTTTCTTTCGCGAATGTGGACGTCGGACGGCTGTCACGGCCCCGAAGTGTCCACGGTCCTGACGGCCGCTGTTCTTCCCGGTGTTCCCACGGCCCACTGGTACGCCCCCCCCGGGCGCCGAGATGCTGTCCGCCGACAGCGCTTACTACGCGCTCAACACGCCGTATTCCAGGAGTAGTTGTGGGCCTTGGCAGAGCAAGACGCTCCGTCGTGCTGGTCGCGACGGTGTCCGCCCTGGTGGCGGGAGCGGTATCTCCCTCCGTCGCCGATTCCACCCCCGACCCCCGGCCCCGGGACCGGTCCGAAGTACTGCGGCCGATCGCGCCGCCGCCCGCGAGCGCCCCGGCCGGACGTCCCAGAGCCATCGCCGACGGCGACGGCATCGAGACCGCGCGCAGCTCCCGGCCGATCGCCCCGGGTGTCCGCCTCACCTCGTACGACCGGCTCGAATCCAACAAGTGGCTGCGGGTCGACGCACTCTCCGTCGAACTCGACGGCAGCGGGGCACAGGCCGACTACCTCTCCTCGGGCAAGGTTGCCGACCGCCGTACCGTCTCCGAACTCGCCGCCGGTCACGACGCCGGACCCGGCCGGCGCACCGTCGCCGCCATCAACGCCGACTTCTTCGACATCAACCAGACCGGCGCTCCGCAGGGCCCCGGCATCAAGGACGGCAAGGTCACCCACTCGCCGGCCACCGGCGCCAACCGAGCCGTCGGCATCGGCCCCGGGAGCGCGGGACGCGTCCTGCAGCTCTACTTCGACGGCACCCTGACGCTGCCATCGGGAACGCACCCGCTGACCGCGTACAACGCCGCGAACGTTCCGGCCGGCGGCATCGGCGCGTACAACGCGGCCTGGGGAACCGCCGACCGTGCCCTGACCGTGGACGCCGCAACTCCCGTCGCCGAGGCGCTCGTACGGGACGCCAAAATCGTCGCGGTCACGGGCAGGCCCGGCACCGGGCCGATCGCTCCGGACACCACCGTCCTGGTCGGACGGGAGGCCGGCGCCGGACTCCTCGCCGCGCTGCGCCCCGGCGACCCGGTGTCCCTGGAGTACCGGCCGCGCACCGACAGCGGCCCCGTCCCGCGCACCGCGGTCGGCGGCCGTGAACTCCTCGTCGTCGACGGCGTACCCCAGAACCACGAGGGCGAGGGCAACAACACCGCCGCCCCCCGCACCGCCGTCGGCTTCTCCAAGGACGGCAGCGCGATGCAGGTCATCACCGTCGACGGCAGGCAGGCCGACAGCGGCGGCGTCACCCTCACCGAGCTCGGCCTGATGATGAAGCAGGCCGGCGCGCACAGCGCGCTCAACCTCGACGGCGGCGGATCGTCGACGCTTCTCGCGCGCGAGCCCGGCAGCGACGCCCTCCAGGTGGAGAACAGCCCCTCCGACGGCAGTGAGCGCACGGTCCCCAACGGTCTCGCGCTCACCGCGCCCGACGGCAGCGGACGGCTGCGCGGCTTCTGGGTCGAGACCCGCACCCCCGCCGGTGGCGCCCCCACCGCCGACCCGGTCAAGGGCGGCCACCCCGAGCGGGTGTTCCCCGGACTGACCCGTCGGCTCACCGCCGCCGGGTACGACGAGACGTACGGACCGGCTGCGGGAACCCCGCACTGGCGTGCCGTACGGCCCTCGGTGGGCCGGGTCGACGGCCACGGCGTGTTCCGGGCTCGGCACAGCGGCACCACCGAGATCCGTGCCGAACGCGCCGGCGCCCACGGCAGCACCGAGCTGACCGTCCTCGACGACCTTGCCTGGATCGAGCCGACCACCCGGCGTGTCGGCCTCGCGGACGTGAGCGCCACCGGCACGTTCGGCATCCTCGGCCTCGACGCGCAGGGCAACAGCGCGCCCGTGGAACCCGGCGATGTGCAACTCGCCTACGACCACACGCTGTTCGACATAAGCGACGACGGCCGGGGCTCCTTCACCGTCACTTCCCGTACGGGCGGCGGCGCCGGGCGGATCACGGCGACCGTCGCCGGCGTCACCACCGTCCTCGCCGTCAGCGTCGGCCTCGCCGAGCAGCCGGTGTCGGCCTTCGACGACGCGGCGTCCTGGACCTTCAGCCAGGCCCGCGCGAGCGGTTCGGTCGCGGCCACGCCCGACGGGCAGAGCGGCACCGGCCTGGAGCTCACCTACGACTTCACGCAGTCGACCGCGACCCGCGCCGCGTACGCCAACCCGCCGCGGCAGATCGCCGTCCCGGGCCAGCCACAGTCCTTCACGCTCTGGATCAAGGGCGACGGGAAGGGCGCGTGGCCGACGCTGCACCTCAAGGACGCGGCCGGATCCGACCAACTGCTGCGCGGCCCGTACGTCACCTGGACCGGCTGGCGGCAGGTGACTTTCGCCGTCCCGCCCGGGGCCGCGATGCCGCTGTCGGTCCACCGCTTCTATCTGGCCGAGACCGCTGCCGCCAGGCAGTACACCGGCAAGATCGTGATCGACGGCCTCGCCGCGCAGCTGCCGCCGACCGTCGACCTGCCCGAACAGCCGCGTACGGCCGATCCGCTGATCGACCCCGCGGCCGAAACCGAGGGCAGGGACTGGCAGTTCGCGGTCATGTCCGACGCACAGTTCGTCGCCCGCGACCCCGACAGCGCGATCGTGGCACAGGCGCGGCGGACGCTGCGCGAGATCAAGGCCGCACGGCCCGACTTCGTCGTCGTCAACGGCGACCTGGTCGACGAGGGTTCGCCCGCGGACCTCGCGTTCGCGCGGCGCGTGCTGACCGAGGAGCTGGGGGACGAGCTGCCCTGGTACTACGTGCCCGGCAACCATGAGGTGATGGGCGGGAAGATCGACAACTTCATCACCGAATTCGGCCCCGCGCACCGTACGTTCGACCATCGCGGCACGCGCTTTCTGACGCTGGACACGTCGAGCCTGACCCTGCGCGGCGCCGGCTTCGACCAGATCAAGGAGGTGCGGGCGCAGCTCGACGCGGCGGCGAAGGACCCGGACATCGGCTCGGTGACGGTCGTCGAGCACGTGCCGCCGCGCGACCCGACCGTCCAGAAGGGCAGCCAGCTGAGCGACCGCAAGGAGGCGGCGCTGATCGAGCAGTGGCTCGCGGAGTTCCGCCGTACGACGGGCAAGGGTGCGGGGCTCATCGGTAGCCATGTCGGCGTCTTCCACGCCGAGCACGTGGACGGCGTGCCGTATCTGATCAACGGCAACTCGGGCAAGAATCCGGCGGGCCCGGCGGACGAGGGCGGCTTCACCGGCTGGTCGCTGGTCGGCGTCGACAAGGTCTCGCGGGGCGAGCAGGCGGCGGGCCGTGCCAGGCCGTGGGAGGGCGGCCCGGACTGGGTCTCCGTCCAGACCCGCGCACATGTCGACGGTCTCACCCTGGACGCGCCCGCGGTACTGCGCCCCGGCGACAGCGAGGATGCCGACGCGACGGTCACTCAGGGTGCGCGCAGGGTTCCGGTGGCTTTCCCGCTGAGCGCGGACTGGACGGGCTCGCCGAATCTGTACATCGGTGCCCCGGAGAACGCCCGCCACCGCCACGCGGCGGCGTTCGACCCGACGACGGGCCGGCTGACGGCCCTGCGACCGGGGACGGTCACGCTGGCGGTGACGGTGGGCGGCGTGACGCAACGTACCGAGGTCCGCATAGCGGCGGAGGGAGCGGGGGTGGGCCGGGCGGCCTAGACACACCTGCTTGCGCGCAGCCGGCCTCGCACCCGGCGGGGGTGTGGGGCCGGCCGCGCACCCGATGGGGCCGGCTGCGCGGCCCCGTTGTGCCCCCGCTCCCGCGACCCGGCGAGGCATGGCTGTACAGGGACGGACCGGGTGCCCCAGCTCGCCGTGCGGGAAGCCCCCGCAGCGGGCAGCCTAGGTCGTGAGCGCTGCGGAGGAGGTGATTCCCCTTGTCCGATCCGCTCGCCTCAGGGGCCGCAGAAGCCGTAGAACCGGACGGCGGGGGCGAGGGCTCCCACCCTCTCCTGTCGCTCGCGCTCGCCGGGATGATGGACGACGTCCAGGCCCACTCCGGAGCCGTCTACCTGCTCGCGCACGACGGGCAGGTCCTCGAGATGGCCGTCATGGCCGGGCTGCCCCGCGCCTTCGCCGCGCCCTGGGAACGCGTCTCGATCGGCTCGCCCATCCCCGTCGCCGAGGCGACGCGTGAGCGGCAGCTGATCTGGGTCTCCGGCGAGGAGGACATGGCCCGCCGCTATCCACGCATCGCGGTGGTCCTGCCCTATCCCTTCGCCCTCGCCGCCCTGCCCATCGCGACCGCCGACACCGCGTACGGCGCCGTCTTCGTCACCTGGCCCGGCTCCCATCCGCCCGAGATATCCGCCGGCGAAGTCGGCCGTCTCACCGCCGCCTGCGACCGCCTCGCCCTGCGGCTGGCGCGCGCCGCGCAGCAGGGCCGCCCCGTCGTCCCAGAGGCAGACTTCCTGGGGCCCGCCGCCATGACCGGGACGAGCGGCGCGGTCGAGGCCGTGCACATGCTGGCGCGGGTGCCGGACGGCATGTGCTCCCTGGACGTGAACGGACACGTGACCTACGCCAACCCCGCGGCCGGTGAACTGCTCGGCCTCCCCTCGTCGGGGCTGCTGGGCAACCTGCTGTGGTCGGCCCTGCCGTGGCTGAACGACCCGGTGTACGAAGACCGCTACCGGGCGGCTCTGATCAGCCAGCACGCCACGTCCTTCGTGGCGCTGCGCCCGCCGCAGGACTGGCTGATGTTCCGCTTCCACCCCAGCAGAAGCGGCATCAGCGTGCACATCACCCCGGCCCGCGGAACCGTCCAGGAGATGCCCCACGACGCACCGTCGCAGCAACCCGCGGGCCTGGTGGCGATATCCCACATCCTCAACCTGGCCAGCGCGCTGACCGAGGCCGTCGGCGTGTCCGACGTGATCGAGCTGGTCGCGGACGAAATCATGCCGGCCGTCGGGAGCCGCGCGCTGATCATGCTTGCGTCCGACGCCGGGCGGCTGCGCGTCCTGGGCCAGCGCGGCTACCAGAACCCGGAGGTCGTCGACCGGTTCGACGGCATGCCCCTGGCCGCCCAGACGCCCGGCGCCCAGGCGCTCGCGACCGGAGTGCCGTCCTTCTTCGAGTCGCGCGAACAGCTGGAGCACATCTATCCCGCGCGCTACGCGACCCGTGACGGCATGGCCGCCTGGGCCTATCTGCCGCTGATCGCCTCCGGACGGCCCGTAGGCACCTGCGTACTCAGTTACTCGGAGCCGCACCACTTCTCCACCGACGAGCGCGCCGTCCTCACCAGCCTCGGCGGCCTCATCGCTCAGGCACTTGAACGGGCCCGGCTCTACGACACCAAACACCGGCTGGCCCACGGCCTCCAGTCCGCCCTGCTGCCGCACTCCCTGCCCACCCTGCCCGGCCTGGAGGTCGCCGCGCGCTATCTGCCCGGCACCCAGGGCATGGACATCGGCGGCGACTTCTACGACCTGATGCGCACCGGCGACGCGGTCATCGGAGATGTGCAGGGCCACAACGTCACCGCCGCCGGGCTGATGGGCCAGGTCCGCACTGCCGTCCGCGCCTACACGGCGGTCGGCCAGCCGCCGGGCCAGGTCATGGAGAGCACCAACCGGCTGCTGATCGACCTGAACGTGGATCTGCTGGCCAGCTGCGTCTATCTGCATCTCGACCGGCTGGCGGGCCGCGGCCTGCTGGCCCGCGCCGGACACCCCCAGCCGCTGCTCCGCGATCCGGACGGCCGGGTCCACATCCTGGATCTGGCAGGCGGCCCGCTGCTCGGCGTCGACCGGTTGGCCGCCTACCCCACCACGGCGGTGCCGCTGCCCCCGGGATCCGTACTGGTCCTGTACACGGACGGTCTGATCGAGGTGCCCGGCGTCGACATCGACGACGCCCTGGCGGACCTGGCCGCACTGCTGGCAAGCACCGCCGACCAGCCGCTCGAAGCGCTGGCCGACAGTCTGATCCGCCACGCGACGCGCAGCCGTCAACGCAGCGACGACACGGCGCTGTTGCTGCTCCGCCCGGAAGTCTGAGCAGAGCGGGGCCGCACGATCAGGCGTGATCGGGAACCACCGCAGACGTTCACCCGGTCGAGCTGGAGGCCCTCAATTCGCCGTTCCCGAGGGGCGCGAAGAACCGGGCCACATCCGCGTCCGTCACCTCCGACAGCTCCGCGGGCGACCAACGTGGCCTGCGGTCCTTGTCGATGACCTGCGCCCGTACGCCCTCCACCAGATCGGGCGACGAGAGGGCCGCACACGAGACGCGGTACTCCTGGTCGAGCACCGGCTCCAGCACTCCCAGCCGCCGGGCCCGGCGCAGCGCGGCGAGCGTCACCTTCAGCGAGGTGGGGGACCGGGTGAGGATCGTCCCGGCGGCCTCTTTCGCCGCCGGCTCGCCGCAGTCGAGCAGCCGGCCGAGGATCTCCTCCACGGATCCGGCGGCGTAACAGTCGTCAATCCACTCGCGGTGCCGGGCCAGTTCTCCTTCGGGCGCGGCCTCCGCGCACCGCCGCACCGCCTCGGCCACGTCCAGTCCGGCGAGCAACGCGGTGAGCTCCGCCAGCCGGCTCGACGGTATGAAGTGATCGGCGAGCCCGCACAGCAGTGCGTCGGCCGCGCCCACCGCCGTGCCGGTGAGCGCGAGATGAGTGCCGAGCTCCCCGGGAGCCTGCGCGAGCAGATGCGTACCACCTACGTCCGGCACGAAGCCGATGCCCGTCTCCGGCATGGCGACGGCGGAGCGCTCGGTGACGACGCGTACGTCGCCGTGCGCGGAGACGCCGACCCCGCCGCCCATGACGATGCCGTCCATGAGGGCGACATAGGGCTTGGAGTAGCGGGCGATACGGGCGTTGAGGCGGTACTCGTCCCGCCAGAAGTCGAACGACGCGTTTTTGCCCGCCAGCGCGTCCGCGTGAATGGCCCGGATGTCGCCGCCCGCACAGAGCCCCCGTTCACCGGCTCCGGAGACAACCACGACCGCGACGGATTCGTCCTGCTCCCACTGTGCGAGCGCCGCGTCGATGGTGCGGACCATCGGGTGGGTGAGGGCGTTGAGAGCACGGGGACGGTTGAGAGTGATGTACCCCGCGCGGCCCTCGGTGCGCAGCAGTACGGAGTCGTCGAGGGCCATCGGTGTTCCTTCCGGGGTGTGGATCTCCTCGGTCCATCCTCGCTCACGCGACGACGGCTCCTTCAGGCGCGCCTTGTGTTCGGGCTCTTCCCGCCAGTCCGACCAGTCGGTACGTTCCTGGGTGAGCCGGATACCGGTAGGCCGGACACCCGGTCCGAGGCGACGGAGGCCCCGATGTCAGAGCACGCACCACAGATCGCAGGCCACTGCGACGAACGCTTCGAGGCGGTGCGCACCGCCTTCGAGGAGAACTTCCGCGCCCGCGGCGAACTCGGCGCGGCCGTGACCGTGTTCCTCGACGGAGAGAGCGTCGTCGACCTGTGGGGCGGCTGGGCCGACGAGGCGCGCACCCGCCCGTGGGAGCGGGAGACGCTGGTCAATGTGTGGTCGACGACCAAGGGCCCCACCGCCCTGTGCGCGCATCTGCTCGCCGACCGGGGGCTGCTCGATCTGGACGCCCCCGTCGCCACCTACTGGCCGGAGTTCGCCGCGGCCGGCAAAGAGGCCATTCCCGTACGTCATCTGCTGTCGCACCGCGCGGGCCTGGCAGGGCTGCGCGAGCCGCACAGCATCGACCAGCTCTACGACTGGGAGCTGACCACCGCACGCCTCGCGGCCACCGAGCCGTGGTGGGAGCCGGGCACCCGCTCCGGCTACCACGCCTTCACCTACGGGTTCCTGGTCGGAGAGGTCGTCCGGCGGATCACCGGACAGCTGCCCGGGGAGTTCCTGCAGCAGGAGATCACCGGACCGCTCGGCATCGACTTCACCATCGGGCTGCCGGAGAAGGAGGCCGGGCGCGCCGCCGAGCTGGTCCATCCGCCGGCCGCGGCGAGCAGCGAACAGGCCGCGATCTTCGCCCAGTTGCAGCCGGTCGCCCTGGCGGCCCTCGTCAATCCGATTCTCGGTGCGGCCGACGCCAACACCCCCGCGTGGCGCGCGGCCGAGATCCCCGCCGCCAACGGCCACGGCACCGCCCGTGCGGTCGCCGCGCTGTACGGAATCCTCGCCGGACGCGGAGAGTTCGCCGGCCGACGCGTGCTGTCCCCGGGGGCCGCCGAGCGCGTCCGCGAGGGCCAGGGCCGCTGCCGGGACCTGGTACTCGGCGCGGGCTTCAAGAACGACACGGAGGTGGCGCTCGGCCTCTGGCTGAGCGGCGAGAACGGCTCGTACGGCCCCAACACCCGCGCGCTGGGCCATGACGGCTTCGGCGGCTCGTGCGGCCTCGCCGACCCGGAGGCGGGCATCAGCATGGGCTACGTCATGAACCGCATGGGCCCGCACATCGCCGACGACCCGCGCAAGATGGCTCTGATCGACGCGCTTTACCAGTCGGTGGGGTGACCGTCCGGTTCTGCGGGACGGGCTTGATTACCCCGGCCCTTCCAGATTCTTGCAACACGTTCTACTGTGTGCGCCGCCGCGCATGGGACGGATCGCGAGACTCCTGGAGGGGCCGTGCACCTCGAATACACGCCTGAGCAGCAGCAGTTGCGGGCCGAGCTGCGCACGTACTTCGCCGAACTCGTGCCGGACAACGTCTACACCCGGTACGCCGACCCGGGCGAGCAGAAGCGCTTCTACCGCGAGACCGTGCGCCGCCTCGGCACCGACGGCTGGCTCGGTGTCGGCTGGCCCAAGGAGTACGGCGGCCGCGGCCTCAGCCCCATGGAGCAGTTCATCTTCTTCGACGAGGCCGCCCAGGCCGGCGTACCGCTGCCGCTGATGGCCCTCAACACCGTCGGCCCGACGATCATGCAGTTCGGCACGGAGGAGCAGAAGGCATACTTCCTGCCGAAGATCCTCTCCGGCGAGATCGACTTCGCGATCGGCTACAGCGAACCCGACGCGGGCACCGACCTCGCGGCCCTCAAGACCCGCGCCGTGCGCGAGGGCGACGAGGACAACGGCACGTACACCGTCAACGGCCAGAAGATCTGGACCACCAACGGCGACACCGCCGACTGGGTCTGGCTCGCTGTGCGCACCGACCCCGAAGCCCCGCCCCACAAGGGCATCACCATGCTGCTGGTGCCGACCTCCGACCCCGGCTACTCCTGCACCATCATCAACACCCTCGCCTCGCACGACACCACCGCCAGCTACTACGAGAACATCCGTGTCCCCGCCTCCCGCCGCGTCGGTCAGGAGAACAAGGGCTGGCGACTGATCACCAATCAGCTCAACCACGAGCGCGTCACCCTCGCCGCCCACGGCACCATGGCCATCCGGGCCCTCCAGAACGTCCAGCGCTGGGCCGCCGACACCAAGCTCGCCGACGGCCGCCGGGTCATCGACCTCGGCTGGGTGCGAGGGCGCCTCGCGCGGACCCACACCAAGCTGGATGCGATGAAGCTGCTCAACTGGCAGATGGTCGGCGCCGTCCAGGCAGGCACGCTCACCCCGCAGGACGCATCCGCCGTCAAGGTGTACGGCTCCGAAGCGCGCCGCGACGCGTACGCCTGGCTGATGGAGGTCGTCGGCGCGGCGGGCCCCCTCAAGGAGGGCTCGGCCGGCGCCGTCCTCCACGGCGAGCTGGAGCGCGGCTACCGCTCCGCCGTGATCTTCACCTTCGGCGGCGGCAACAACGAGATCCAGCGGGAGATCATCTCCTGGATCGGGCTCGGGATGCCGCGAGTGCGGCGTTAGCGTCCTTGTGACTCACCACGATAGTTGGCACATCACAACCACAGTTGTCGCTGGACACGCGTGTGCATACTCGCTGTTCGATGTCAGAGATGGCGCCGCATAGCCTGGATGCAGACATCACGACTTCACGCCGAAGCCCTGACTTGGCGAGGCCGGCCGGTTCTGCGATATGCTTGACAGGAATCTCTGCGTCCGCCGGTCCTTCCTCGAGCAGTTCGACCGCAGCGGCGAAAATTCAATTCTGTCGCTCAAGGTTGTGCCGCTCCCAGCGCGCATCGTGACCCGTCGACATTCGACGAGTGTATCGAGCCGAATTTTCGCAAGCGGAAAGGTATGTTCGCGGCCTTACCTGCAACAACAAGATCGGGGAGATGCTGGCGTTGCCACGATCGAGAGCGGCGTCACGCGCTGGTTGTCGAGTTCGGTAGGCGGTCCGTCGCACGATTATCGTCGTGAGGGAGATCAGTTCCCATGGACCTCAACACCATCACCGAAGTCGTCCGGCGACCGTCCGATCGGCCAGGCGTGGACTGGCGCGAAGGCGACTCCTGGCTCGCAGGCGGAACGTGGCTGTTCTCCGCGGAGCAGCCAAGCCTGCGCCGCCTGATCGACCTGACAGCGTTGCGTTGGGATCCCCTCGTTCCGAGCGACGCGGGCCTCGGAATCGGCGCAACGTGCACCATCCGCGACCTGTATTCCTTTGCGCTGCCAGGTGATTGGATCGCGGGCGCCCTTTTCGCGAAAAGTTGCGAGGCGTTCTTGTCCTCGTTCAAAGTCTGGAACTCGGCGACCGTCGGCGGCAATATCTGCATGTCTTTGCCTGCTGGCCCAATGATCACGCTGACGGTCGCACTCGAGGCAAAGTACGAGCTGTGGGCTCCTGACGGGTCCGCGCGCAACGTCGATGCCCTCGACTTCGTGACCGGCAACAATCGAAACATTCTTACTCCCGGGGAAATCTTGCGGCGCATTGACATTCCGGCGCGCGCCCTGAGGAAACGCACTGCGCACCGCCGCTTCACGCTGACCCACCTCGGCCGTTCGACGGTGTTCCTCATCGGTACTCAAACGCCAGGAACGAGCGACCTGCTGCTCACCGTGACAGCCGGCACTACACGGCCTGTGCGCATTGCTTTCGACACCATGCCCGATGCCCGAACTCTGCAGCAGAGCATCGACGTTATCCCCGCCGGCGTCTGGTTCGCCGATCCCAACGGGACCCCCGACCACCGTCGCCACCTGACAAAGCACTTCGCCGAAGAGATTCGTCGCGAACTCATAGCTGGGGGCCCGGCATGACATACATCGTGAACGGCAAGAGCTTCGACGAAGAACCAGACCCCGGCCAGTGCCTGCGAACTTTCCTCCGTTCACTCGGCCACTATGGTGTCAAAAAGGGTTGCGACGCAGGCGATTGTGGCGCATGCACGGTGTGGTTGGACGGCAATCCGGTACACAGCTGCATCACCCCTGCTTTCCGCGCGGACGGTTGTGAGGTGACTACGATCGAGGGTATTGGATCACCCGGCAACCTTCATCCAATGCAGCGACAGTTCCGCGACGCCCCGGGGTTCCAATGCGGTTTCTGCACCGCGGGGATGATCATGACGTCGGCAACGTTCACCGAGGCCCAGAAAGAGGACTTGCCACGGGCGTTGAAGGGCAACCTCTGCCGCTGCACCGGCTATCGAGGGATCGAGGATGCCGTGAAGGGCGTCGCCGGCCTGGAGACAGCCGCGCCGGGAAAGGCCGTCGGGACGAGCGTCAGTGCGCCGGCAGCCAACGACGTGGTAACCGGTCGTGCCGAGTTCACGATGGACACACACATCGAAGGCATGCTGCACCTCAAGGTGCTGCACTCACCACACGCGCACGCCCGGATCGTCTCGATCGACAAGACCGCTGCACTCGCAGTTCCCGGCGTGCATCGGGTCTACACCTGGGAAGATGTGCCGCGCAGGCGTTTTACTACGGCGATCCACAGCGACCATCTTGTCGATCCGGACGACACCTTCATCCTGGACAACACGGTCCGCTTCGTCGGCCAACGCGTCGTTGCGGTCCTGGCCGACACGGTCGGGGCGGCAGAAGAGGGATGCCGGAGGGTCGTCGTCGAATACGAGGCAATGCCGGCAGTCTTCGAGCCCGAAGAAGCAATGGCCGAGGGGGCGCCACAGCTGCACGGCGCGGACAGTCCATTCGTCCGCGATCCCGTCCACAACATCTTGCTCGAGATCCATTCGCACATCGGCGATATCGACGCAGGGTTCGCCGAAGCCGACGTGATCCACGAAGGCACGTACTCCTCACCACGAGTGCAACACGCGCATCTGGAGACCCACGGCTCGATTGCCTGGATGGAGAACGGTCGTCTGAACGTCCGCACCAGTTCGCAGTCGCCGTCGATCGGGAAAGTTAAACTCGCATATCTGTTCGCGCTGCGCCCGGACCAGCTCCGCGTGTTCTGCAAACGCGTTGGCGGCGGCTTCGGCGGCAAACAGGAAGTGATCTCGGAGGATCTGGTCGCGCTCGCCACCCTGGACACCGGGCGACCTGTCTGCTTCGAGTACACCCGCGAGGAGGAGTTCACAACGGCTTCGCCACGGCATCCGATGAAGTTGACGGTCAAGCTCGGCGCGAAGGCAGACGGAACGCTCACGGCGTTCCAAGTCCGCAATGTGTCGAACACGGGCGCCTATGGCAACCACGGCGGCGAAACGCTGTATGCAGGCGGCGCTGCCGTCATGATCTACCGCTGCCCCAACAAGAAGTATGACGCGTTCTCCGTCTATACGAACACCGTTCCGAGCGGGGCGCTGCGCGGTTACGGGATGACGCAACCGGCGTTCGCCGTGGAATCAGCGATGCACGAGCTGGCACTCGCATTGCACATCGATCCGCTCGAACTGCGACGCCGCAATATCGTGCGACCGGGTGATCCGCTCGTCGCCATGCATGACGGCCCCGACGACGTGCTGTTCACCGAGGACGGACTCGCGAAGTGTATCGATCTGGTGGATGACGCCATGGCCCGTACAGCAGATGAGCCGTCCCCCGGCCCGGGGTGGCTCGTCGGGGCCGGCGTGGCGAGTTCATTGCACGAGACCGCGCCCCCGACGGAACACATCTCCGAGGCCTGGGTCACGCTTGGCGACGACCTCATGTACGAGTTGGCCGTCGGAACAGTCGAATTCGGCGAGGGCACGTCGACCGCGCATGTCCAGATTGCGGCCAACCAGCTGGGCACGACGCCGTCGCGGATTCGCCTGGTGCAGTCCGACACCGACCGCACGGGATTCGACACCGGAGCCTTTGCGAGTGCAGGGCTCTTCGTGTCGGGCAACGCGGTACTTCGAGCGGCCAATGCTGTGCGCGACCGTATCCTGGAATTTGCTGCCGCGCACACAGGTGTCCATGTCGTGATGTGCTCGATGGACGACGAGGGTGTCGTCTGCGGCGACCAGCGCGTGTCGTTGGCCGAGCTCGTCGCATCGGCCCGAGCGCGCGGAATTCGATTCACCGCCGCCCGCAAGGCCTATGGCTCACCCCGAAGCGTCATCTCCAATACGCAGGGGTTCCGAGTCGCCGTCCATCGGGTGACGGGTGAGATCCGAATCCTTTACAGCGTCCAGGCGACCGACGCCGGCGTCGTCATCAACCCCGCGCAAGTCCGGGGACAGGTCGAAGGCGGTGTCGCCCAGGGAATCGGCTTCACGCTGACCGAGAATTACCACGTCGACGCGAACGGTGTCATGGTCAACCCGAACTTCCGCAACTACCGCATCCCCACCTACGCCGATGTCCCCCGCACCGACGTGCTCCTGGTGGACTCGGCGGATTCCGTTGGGCCCATGCGGTCGAAGGGGATGGCGGAATGCTGTATCAACCCGGTGGCCCCCGCGTTGGCGAATGCGCTCCACGACGCCACGGGCGTCCGCTACCGCGCGCTGCCCCTGACTCCGGAACGAATTTACAGCCGGCTCAACGAATACCAGTCGGTGCCGACGGCCTGAGCAAATGAACACCTGCCCGGACTGGAGCGGGAGTACGAAACGCGGCAGGAGGACGTCAACGCCGCTGCCGCCGACTACCTCGGCGCCGAGGAAGTCCGGCGTGTGCTCGACACGACCATGATCGGTCCAGAATCGCAGGCGGAACGGCTGAGCCGGCACCTCGGCGAGTTCGCCGGCGAAGTCCGCCACGAGAAGCAGGAGCTCCTCCTCGTGGCTCGCATGGCCGAACTGCCGCCCCGCCTGCCGGGACACCGGATCGGACAGTCCGCCGAGATCAGACCACCGGGGCCGGGTAGGTCGGGTACTCCACCCCGGAGACGTGCTGGACGACGCGGATGACCTGGCAGGAGTAGCCGAACTCGTTGTCGTACCACAGGTAGAGGATCGCGTTGTCGCCGTCCACCTTGGTGGCGCCTGCGTCGACGATCGAGGCGTGACGCGAGCCGATGAAGTCGCTCGAGACCGCGTCGGGGGCGGTGGTGAAGTCGATCTGGCGCTTGAGCGGCGAGGTCAGCGACACGTTGCGGAGGTAGTCGAGGACCTCCTCGCGGGTGGTCTCACGCCCGAGCCGCAGGCTGAGGATCGCGATCGAGACGTCGGGCACCGGGACGCGGATCGAGCTGCCGGTGATCGGCGCCTTGAGGTCGGGGAGCGCCTTGGCGACCGCGGAGGCGGCACCGGTCTCGGTGATGACCATGTTGAGCGGCGCCGAGCGGCCGCGGCGGTCCGAGCTGTGGTAGTTGTCCAGCAGGTTCTGGTCGTTGGTGAACGAGTGGACGGTCTCCACGTGGCCGCGCAGGACGCCGTACTCGTCCGCCATCGCCTTCAGCGGCGGGACGATCGCGTTGGTGGTGCAGGACGCGCAGGACAGGATCTGCTCGTCCGGCTTGATCATGTCGTGGTTGACGCCGTGCACGATGTTGGGAACGTCGCCCTTGCCCGGCGCGGTCAGGACGACCTTGTCGACGCCGGGGCGCAGGTGCTTCGACAGGCCCTCGCGGTCGCGCCACTTGCCGGTGTTGTCGATGAGGATGGCGTCCTTGATGCCGTACGCCGTGTAGTCGACCTCCGACGGGTCGTTGGCGTAGATCACCTTGATCTCGTTGCCGTTGGCGATGATCGTGCTGTTCGCCTCGTCGACGGAGATCGTGCCCTGGAACTGGCCGTGGATGGAGTCGCGGCGCAACAGCGAGGCGCGCTTGACGATGTCCTGGTCGCCGCCCTGCCGGACGACGATGGCGCGCAGTCGCAGGCCATTGCCGGAGCCGGCCTTCTCGATGAGCAGGCGGGCGACGAGCCGGCCGATGCGGCCGAAGCCGTAGAGGACGACGTCACGCCCCTCGCGGCGCTCGATCTTGTTGGCACCCATGGCGCCGGCGACGGCCTCCGCGGTGAACTCCTCCACCGAGAGCCCGCGGTCGTCGGTCTTGTACACCGCGGCGAGCATGCCGATGTCGATCTGGGAAGGGCCGAGATCGAGCGTGGTCAGAGCCTGCAGGAACGGCAGCGTCTCGGTGACCGAGAGTTCTTCACCGGCGATCTGCCGGGCGAATCGGTGGGTCTTGAGGATGCTGACCACCGACTTGTTCACCAAGGAGCGGCTGTGAAGCAGGACCGTGACGTCCCGCTCCCGGTGTAGCTTCCCGATGATTGGGATCATCGACTCCGCGATCTCCTCGCGGTTCTTCCAGTTGGTGAACGAGTCGTCATTGACAGTCACAGGTTTATCTTTCGAGCTAGGCGGTGCTCAGATGGTAACCCCCCGCCACTTTGATCATTCAAACGGCCCCCTGCGGTAGACCAACGAGACGGACACCGGGTCCGCCCCGTCGTGCAACGCTCCGGTTCCGGAGGCGGAGGACGCTGCATGGTAAGGTTTTTGTGGCCTAAGATGATCGGTCATATTGCTGCGAGAGGGTACTCCCGGTGGCCAGAAGAAGCATGCGCGAGGAGATCGTCGAGGCGGCGGTCGAGCAGTTCCATACGCGCGGGTTCAACGCGGCGGGCGTCAAGGACATCACCAACAGCGCGGGGGTCCCGAAGGGGTCGTTCTACAACCACTTCGAGAGCAAGGAAGCGCTGGCCGTGGTGGCCCTGGAGCGTTACGGCGAAAGCCGTCGGCTCCGGGAGCTCACCGATGCGTCCGTCGATCCACTGCTGCGGCTGCGGCAGCACTTCGAGTTCCTCCGCGACGAGAACACCACCAGGGACTTCACCCGCGGCTGCCTCATCGGCGGCTTCGGCGCGGAGATGGCCGACCACAGCGACATGATCCGCGAGGCGGTACGAGTCAGCTTGGAGAGCTGGGCGCAGGCGCTCGCGGCTCCGATCGCCCAGGCGCAGGAGTCGGGCCAGGTGACGGCGACCACGGACGCCAAGACGCTCGCCCGGTTCATTCTGAACGCCTGGGAGGGGACGCTCATCTCCGCACGGTCCGAGCATTCGGAGGACTCCTACGAGGTGTTCTTCGACACGGTGTTCGGCACGCTGCTTGCCTGACGCCTCTTGGCGAATTCACGGTTCTACGGTCTCGACGACCGAGCCCCCGGCCGCAGGCGGCCGGGGGCTCGGTCGTGGCACCGTACGTCACTCGAACGTGATCCCGTCGAGGTCGATGGTGACAAGCAGCAGATCCCGGTTGGCCGTTCCGTCCTCGTTGAGGGCGTAGACCCGTCGCTTTGTCGGGACCATGATCCCGTCGAACTCCCGGTACTCCGAGGGGTAGTGCGCGGCCGGGCCGCCCGCGACAACCTCGGCGTTGTAGTCGTGCCGCTTGAAGAGACCGTCGCTGCCGACGTAGAAGGTCTGCTCCTTGGAGTGGGTCGCGATGTCATCGGGGAACGTCACCTTCAGCCGCCGCCAGGTCTGCCCGTCCTCCTCCCGGGGCGTCAGCTCCTCGGTCTCGAAGCCGGGCATGGTGAACGAGAAGGGCGCAGTCAGATACGTCCACATCGCGTATCCGGCGAAGTACGCCAACTGCAGCTCGTCCCACGGGGTTTCGAGGACGTGTCCCGCGAACGAGTCCCGCGGGTTGTCCCGTTCGGCCAGGACCTCGCCCGAGCCGGTCTCGATGGCGACGTGCTTCGGGGTGAGGGCCGAACGTCGCCCCTCCTCCTTGACCGGGAAGTGGCTGGCGAACTGACGGTGCAGGTCGACGCGGAGATGGGCATCGGCGAGGACACCGTTCTGGCCTTTGAGCCCCCACAGTGGACCGCCGTTGCGGAGGTGTGCGGTGAGGGACGTGTACCCGTTCCATCGGTCGAGGCCGCCGTGCGCGGCGATGGTCAGATCCCTGAGGTTGCTGTTCTCATTCATTGTCAGACCGCCACATTCAGAACGACACGGAAACGGGCTTCGCCGGACATCATGCGCTCGTAGGCCTGGGGGGCCTGGGCGAGTGGCATGACTTCGGTCATGGGACGGACATCCCGGGCCTCGGCGAACCGGAGGTTGTCCTCGTTGTCGATGGAGCTGCCGGTCAGGCTTCCGCTGACCGTACGGGTGCCGAAGATCAGGTCGGTGGTCTGCACCTCGATCGGGTCGAAGGCGGCACCGACGACCACCATTCGGCCGCGCGGCGCCAGTCCGGAGACCAGCGGCGTCATCGAGGCACCGCTCGCGGCGGTCGCGACGACCGCGGCCGCGCCGCCGAGCCTTTGCAGCGCCTCGCCGGCGTCCTCGGCGGAGCTGTCGATGTAGTAGTCGGCGCCGAGCCGCTTGACCAGCTCCGCCTTCCCGGTGCCCCGGGCGATCGCGGCGACGCGGAACCCGAGCTTGTTCGCGTACTGCACGCCCAGGTGCCCGAGGCCGCCGATCCCCTGCACGGCCACCAGCGCGCCGGGGGCGCTGTCGATCTGCTGGAGCGCGCTGAACACCGTCAGTCCTGCGCACAGGAGCGGCGCCGCGTCGATGGGGCTCATCCCCTCCGGGATCCGTACGAGGCCGCTGGCCCTGGCGACCACCATCTCCGCGTAGCCGCCGTCGACGTCGCTTCCCGTCTGCGGCTGGTCCTCGCAGTTGACGAAGTCACCACGTCGGCAGAAGTCGCACACTCCGCAGTGGCCGTTCAGGAAACCTACGCCCACACGCTCGCCGACCCGCCATGTCGTCACCCCGGGGCCGACCGCGTCGATCACGCCGACGACCTCGTGCCCGGGGACCACCGGCGAGGACGGGTCGGGCCGCATCCCCTCGACGGCCAGGACGTCGGAGTGGCAGACGCCGCAGGTCTCGACGCGCAGGCGTACATGCCCCGGCGGTGGCTCCGGTGTCTCGCGCTCCACCAGCTCGAACTTCCGTGACCCTGTGACCTCGAACGCTCGGTATGTGGACATTGAATCCCCTTGTGAGTCAAAATGACCGGTCGTCTCGTTTTCATAATGACCGGTCGTCTTGGGATCCGTCAAGCCGGCGAGGGCCTTGGCGCCGGTCGCCTCCTCGGACGTGTGTTTCCTGCGTCCGTGATCGCGTACCCAAGCGACAACAAAGCTCTGCAAGCGGGGTCGCCGATGGACGAGACTGAACTGACACCAGTGCAGGTCAGGGTTTTGGGCAGGTGACATGTATCGCAAGGAGTCGCACGTGCCAGGCATGAGCGGCCCGGACCCGGACCCGGGGCTCTTCGGACCGGACTCGGTGACCTGGCAGATGCACGGAGATCCGATGATGTGGGTCGCCGGGGTGCGCGCGCTGTACCTCCAGGCGCTGCACCCCCGGGCCGTCCGCGGCGTCATGCAGAACAGCGACTTCCGGAAGGACGCCTGGGGCCGGCTCATGCGCACCGCGAACTTCGTCGGCACCATCACCTACGGCACTGCCGCGGCCGCCGAGCAGGCGGGCGCCCGGGTCCGCCGCATCCACACCCACCTCGGGGCCACCGACCCCGTCACGGGCGAGCGCTACGGCGTCGACGAGCCGGAGCTGCTGCTGTGGGTGCACTGCGCCGAGGTCGGCTCGTACCTCGACGTCGCACGCCGCTCCGGTATCCCGCTCAGCGACGCCCAGGCCGACCGCTACCTCGACGAGCAGCGCGAAGGCGCACGCCTGGTCGGCCTCGACCCGGACGAGGTACCCGCATCCGCCGGGGAGCTCGCCGCCTACTTCGACCGGGTGCGTCCCGAGCTCGCCGCCGGACCCGAGGCACACGACGTCGACGACTTCCTGCAGCGGCCGCCGATCAACCCTCTGCTCGTCCCGGCGCGCGAACTGCTGTGGCGGCGCGTGGCCGCACTCGCGTACAACGCACTGCCCCCTTACGCCCATGAGTTGTACGGCAGACCCGCCCCCGCCCCTGAACGTGTCACGCATCAGCTCATCGCCACAGGCAACCTGCTGCGCTGCATTCTCTCCCGTCTGCGCTGGCAACTGCCGCCAGGTCACATCTTGAAAGCGATGGCGCGACTCGGCCCCGGCGCCCGCCCGGCGCCGTACAAACTGCGCAGACAGGAGGCCATACTGGACGGGCCGGGGAGGGCGCAGCTTAGCGACGGGGGCGACAGCACGCGATGGCGGAATCCAGGCTGATCCAAGGCCGCTACCGGCTGCTCGACGTCATCGGGCGGGGGGGCATGGGCGAGGTGTGGCAGGCCCGCGACGAGTCCCTCGGACGGCGCGTCGCGGTCAAGTGCCTCAAGCCGCTGGGAGCTCAGCAGGACCAGAACTTCACCCGGGTGCTGCGCGAGCGTTTCAGGCGCGAGGCGCGGGTCGCCGCGGCACTCCAGCACCGCGGGGTGACAGTCGTCCACGACTTCGGCGAGTACGAGGGCGTGCTCTACCTCGTCATGGAGCTGCTGGAAGGCCGCAATCTCAGCCAGCTGCTGGAGGAGAACAAACAGCATCCGCTGCCGGTGCCCGACGTCGTCGACATCGCCGAGCAGATCGCGGACGCCCTCGCCTACACCCATGAACAGGGCATCGTCCACCGCGACTTGAAGCCCGCCAACATCATGCGGCTCACCGACGGCGCGGTGAAGATCTGCGACTTCGGCATCGCCCGCCTCGGCGCGGACATCGGCTTCACGTCCCGGCTCACCGGCACCGGAATCGCCATGGGCACCCCGAACTACATGTCGCCCGAGCAGATCAGCGGCAGCCATGTCGACCATCGCAGCGATCTCTACTCCCTGGGCTGTGTGCTGTACGAGATCGCCACCGGCGTCCCGCCCTTCGACCACGACGACGCCTGGGCGGTGCTCGTCGGCCACCGAGACACCCTGCCGCAGCCGCTTCGCACCCACCGGTCCGAGATCCCCGAGTACTTCCAGCAGGTCGTCCTCGACCTGCTCGCCAAGACCCCCGAGGCGCGGCCGACCGACGCCAAGGAGCTGCGCCGCCGGATGGGCGCCGCCACGCGCCAGACGCACTCCATCGCGCCCGGGCCCCGCCCCGAGCAGCCGCCCTCGCGCGAGCCGCGGCTGCCGTCCTGGACCCGTGGCATGACCACCGGCCACAAGGCGACCGGCACCTCCCTGCTCCGGCCCGCCCTGCCCGACCACACCGCGGGGCTGACCGGCGAGTGGACCACGCACACCGATTCGCGCGGCGGCCCGCTCCCGCCGCCTCGGGCCAGGCCCGAGCGCCCCACGCCGCCGCCCGAGATGCTCGCCGTCCTCGCCAGCCGTCACAACGCGGGCCTCAGCCTCGGCCGGCTCGGCCGCTGGGAGGAGGCCGGCGAAGTGCACCGGGCGGTCGCCGCCGAGCGCGAGCACGTCCTGGGCCCCGACCACCCGGACACCTTCGCCAGCCGCTACGAGGTCGGCTTCACGCTGAGCCGGACCGGGCGCGCCGCCGACGCACTGCGGGAGTTCGGCCGGGTCGCGGAGGGGCGCGAGCGGACCATGGGCGCCGACCACCCCGAGACGCTCGCCGCCCGCCAGGAGATGGCGTACGTCCTCGGCCAGCTCGGACGGCACTTCGAGGCGCACGAGGTGTACGCCGCGGTCCTGGACTCCCGTGAGCGCACCGTGGGCCATGACCACCCCGACACCCTGCGCTGCCGGCACAACCTCGCCTTCAACCTCAGCAGGCTGGGACGGCTCGAGGACTCCTACCGGATGGCGTACGACGTCGTGGCCGCGCGCGCCCGGGTGCTCGGCGCCGAGCACCCCGACACCCTGGTCACGCGGTACGAAGTCGCCTACGCGCTCGGCCAGTTGGGGCGCTGGACCGAGGCGCTGCAGACCTACCGGGAAGTGGCCGTCGCGCGCGCCCGGGCACTGGGCGCAGACCACCCCGACACCCTTGCCGCCCGCTACGAGGTCGGCATCAGCCTCGGCCGACTGGGCCGTAGCGCGGAGGCCCTGGAGCTGTACCGCGACCTGGTCGACGACCGCACCCGCGTCCACGGGCCCGACGACCCCGAGACGCTGCGCGCCCGCCACGGTCTCGGGGTGAATCTCGGCCGGCTCGCCCGCTGGGAGGAGGCCCTCGCCGAGGCGCGCGACGTGTGCGCCCTGCGCGAGCGAGTGCTCGGCGCCGACCATCCCGACACCCTTGTCAGCCGCCGGGAAGTGGCCGTGGGCCTCGGCTGGCTGGGCCGCTGGGCGGATGCGCTGACCGTCTACGGCCAGGTCGCCGAGGCCCGTGAGCGGGTGCTCGGCATGGACCACCCCGACGCGCTGGCCAGCCGCAACGACGAAGCGCACTGCCTGGAGCAGCTCGGCAGGCACGCCGAGGCGGTGGAGCTGTACCGGCGGGTGGCGGCGCTGCGGCAGCAGCGGGTCGCGCACAGAAGCTGACGAGGCCGCGGACGGGGGTGAAGGACATGGATGAGGCCGGTCCCGAGGAGAGATCCGGTGCCTTCATCGAGCCGGGCAGCGAAGGGAAGCCCGCCGCCTTCGCCCCGCCCGGCCCGCACGGGCAGCCCGCCGCCTTCCCTCCGCCCCGTCCCGAGCCGCCGCCCGGCGCCTTCACCGTGCACAACACCATCAACGCGCCCACGCAGTACGCCGTACAGGCCGGATACATCGGCAAGATCATCTACCAGCACGCGGAGCTCGCCCCCTCCCGGGCACGCGCCCGGCAGCTCGTCCTGCGCTCGGCCGTCGTGCTGCTCGCCGGGGCCCTGGCCCTCGCCGCCGGCCGGCACAGTCGCGGCGGCATGTGGGACACCGCCCTCGTCGCCCTGGGAGTCTTCCTGCTCGCCGTCGGCGCACGGGACATCCGCGCTGCCTGGACCCAGTGGCGCAGGACCCGCCCCGGCTGGGACACCGCACTCGACACCTGGCTGGGCCAGGCGCAGAACATGCTCGCCGAGACCCTGACATCCCGCTGGGAACGGGAGGAACGCGCCCGCCGCCTCCAGGATCCCGTCCCCGTGCCCGTACGCTGGCGCGTCACCGACGCCGACCTCTTCGATCACTGGGCCACCATCGCGGGCACCGCCGCACACGACCCGGCGCACGGCGAACCCCTCGTCCTCGCAGGGGAGTTCGACGACATATCCGACGTCTTCGCCCTCGTGCCCTCGCGCCGTCTGGTGGTGCTCGGGCCCGCCGGAGCGGGCAAGTCGGTGCTGGCCATGCGCTTCGCGTTGCAGCGGCTCGGCACGCGACGGCCCGGCGACCCCGTACCCGTTATCTTTCCGCTCGGCTCATGGAATCCGGCCGCACGTCCGGACCTGTGGGCGTGGGCGGCCGACTGGCTGGCCCGCGCGTACCCGGGGATCGCCTCAGCCACGGAACCGGCCCGTCTCGTCGCCGCCGCGCTGCTCCGTGACGGTCGCGTCCTTCCCGTACTCGACGGATTCGACGAACTGGGCGAGCCGGCACGTCTCACGGCGCTGCGCACACTCAACGCCACACTCGCGCCGGGCGCGCCGGTGTTCGTCACCGCCCGCCGCGAGGAATACGCGCGTGCCGTCCGGGAGGCCGACGTGCTCACCGCCGCGGCCGTGGTGGAGCTGTGCCCGCTCGGTGTCCACGAGCTCGGCGCCTACCTGCCGCTGACCGCCCGAAAGGCGCGCGACGGCCGAGCGGGCGCCACGTGCTGGGACCCTGTGCTCGACGCACTGCGCGTATCCGGTGCGGGCGCCCGCGAACTGGCCGAGGCGCTGTCCACGCCGCTCATGACCGCCATGGCACGTGCCGCCTACAGCGACACGGACGCCGGCCCCGCCGAACTCCTCGACCGTGACCGCTTCGTCGACCGGGCCGCGCTGGAGGACCATCTGATCGCCCGCTTCGTGCCCGCCGTGTACGGCTACGGGCCCGGCGGGATTGCGCCCGAGACCTCGGTACGCGAGGCCGAACGCGCCCTGCGCCGTCTCGCCCTCTTCACCCGCTCCCGGCCGGGCGCCGAACTGTCCTGGTGGGAACTCGACCAGGCACTGCCGTGGCCGTTGGGCTGCACCGGCGTCCTGCTCTCCCTCGCCATGGCGTGGCTGTTCGTGCCCGTTCTCGGTCTGGGCGGCCTGTGGCCGGTTCTGCTGCTGACCGGCCTGGTGCCCCTCGTCCAGATCCTCATCCCCGGCAACAGGCTGGCGCCTCTGCCGCGGGGACTGCGGGTACGCGGCCGTGCGTGGGTATGCCTGCGGCGTGCGGCGGTCGGCTTCGTGCTCTGGATCGCGGTGGGGCTCGCCGTGTTCAGCGGACGGCCGCTTGTGCTGTCGCTGACGGTGGTCCTCACCGCGCTGACGGCGTTCGTGGATGTCCCGACCGATGCGGCGCACGAGGCCGCCCCCAAGGCGTCGTTGCGCCGGGACCGTACCGCCGTGCTGGCGCTGGGACTTGTGCGCGTGCTCGGCGGCGGCACGCTCTGGTGGCCGGCCGTGGCCCTGCTGACGCCGCTGCTCAGCCTCACCGCGTGTGACTGGAACGGGATCGACAGCGGCTGCCCCGGCAACCTCACCGTGGACGGCGACGGCAACCGGCACTCGGGCCACTGGGCCGTCGGCGTGGATGGGGGTGTCACCGGCCCCGCCTGGGCCATCGCCCTGTTGCTCACCGCCTGCGCGCTGATGACGTTCGCGTTCGCCACGTCGGCCTGGGGACGGTTCACGCTGACGCGCGCCTTCTTCGCCGCCCGCGGGGAACTGCCCTGGCGGCTCATGGACTTCCTCGAGGACGCGCATGCCCGCGGGGTGTTCCTGCAGGCGGGCCCGGCGTGGCGCTTCCGCCATGAACGGCTCCAGTCACGCCTCGCGGGCCCGGCCACGACGCGACGCCCCGGACGGTGGGCCGGCCTGGCCCACGCGTGGGGGCGCTCGCCCCGGCGGCGGGGCAGGGCGGTCGCCGGGCTGGTCCTGTGCCTGGTGTGGGGTGGGGCGCTGTGGAACCATCTCTTGTTACCGCCCGAGCTCCCGTCCCGTCCCGACGACCCCCCTTGGCATGTGCCGGAGCCGCGCAGCTCGACGGCGTGCGGTCTGCTCAGCCGGGAGAGTGTCTCGCTGTTGCGGTTGACTCCGCACGGTGACGGGCGCACACCCAACGACTGCGTCTGGTATCCGGCCCGGGGCCTGCGGTCGCCCCTGGCCGAGTTCAGCGTGCACATCTCGCTGGAGGAGCACAACGACGCCGAGCACCTCGTCGAGCGGCGCATGGGCTTCCCCGCGTCGTTCCAGCGCCGCGTCGGCGGTCTCGGCGAGGACGCGGTGGAGTGGACACGGCACACGGACGTACTCGCGGACCGCTATGTGCCCGGTCTTGTGGACGCCGGGGTCCTGGTCCGCGGCGGGTCCGTTTCCCTCACGGTTGACTACCGGCTCCAACACGGGCACGAGCACCAGATGCTCGAGGTCGCCGAGGTCATCGCCCGCGACGCCACGCGCACCCTGCTCGCCTGGGAACCCACGGCGCGCGGAGAGCTGCGCTACGGCGCGCCCCCGCAGCCCGACCACACGGTGAGCCGACGGGACCTCGCCGACGTCCTCGGCACGCACCCCGACCCCTGACCGGCGGCAGCCGCCCCGGACGCAGTGCCGCCCTGGCCTACGCGATCACCTCGTGCTACGAAGAGCCATGCCCGCACACACTTCGTACGACGTCGTGATCGTCGGCGGCGGCCACAACGGCCTGGTCGCCGCCGCCTACCTCGCCCGCGCCGGACGTTCCGTCCTCGTCCTGGAGCGCCGTGGAAACACCGGGGGAGCGGCCGTCTCCACCCGCCCCTTCGACGGGGTCGACGCCCGGCTCTCGCGCTACTCCTACCTCGTGTCGCTGCTGCCCGACAAGATCGTGCGCGAGCTGGGGCTGAACTTCGCGGTCCGCAAACGCACTGTCTCCTCGTACACCCCGAAGGGTGCCGGCGGCCTGCTCGTCGGCGGGGACCGAACCCGGGAGTCGTTCGCCCGGCTCACCGGCGGGGAGCGGGAGTACGCCTCCTGGCAGGAGTTCTACTCAATGACCGGCCGGGTCGCGGAGCGGGTGTTCCCCACCCTCACCGAACCGCTGCCGACCCGTGAGGCGCTGCGCGCGCGCATCGACGAAGAGACGGCCTGGCGGACGCTCTTCGAAGAGCCGATCGGCGTCGCGGTCGAGAAGCGGTTCGCCGACGATCTCGTACGCGGCGTGGTGCTGACCGACGCCCTGATCGGCACCTTCGCCGACGCCCATGACCCGTCGCTGATCCAGAACCGGTGCTTCCTGTACCACGTGATCGGCGGCGGCACGGGGGACTGGGACGTGCCGGTGGGCGGCATGGGCGCGCTGACCGACGCACTGGCGGCGGCCGCGCGGGACGCGGGCGCGGAGATCGTGGTGCTGCACGAGGCGACCCGGATCGAGACCGGCGGCGAGCGGTCCGAGGTCACTTTCCGCTCGGACGGCGCAGAGGGCACGGTCGCGGCCCGTCAGGTGCTGGTGAACGCCTCGCCCCAGGAACTGGCCGCACTGCTCGGCGAGGAGCCCCCAGCTCCCGCGGAGGGCGCCCAGCTCAAGGTCAATATGCTGCTGCGCCGGCTGCCGCGGCTGCGCGACCGCTCCGTCGACCCGCGCGACGCGTTCTCCGGGACGTTCCATGTCTCCGAGGGATACGGGCAGTTGGCGACCGCGTACCGGGAGGCCGCCGAGGGGAAGCTGCCCAGCGCGCCGCCGTCCGAAATCTACTGCCACTCGCTGACCGACCCGTCGATCCTCGGTCCGGAGCTCGCGGCGCAGGGCTACCAGACGCTGACCCTCTTCGGACTGCACACCCCGGCCCGCCTCTTCGCCGCCGACAACGACGCGGCGCGCACCGAACTGCTGGCCGCCACCCTCGCCGAGCTGGACGCCCATCTGGACGAGCCGATCGCCGACTGTCTCGCGCTCGACGAGCACGGCGAGCCCTGCATCGAGGCGAAGACGCCGCTCGATCTCGAACGGGAGCTGCGGCTGCCCGGCGGCCATATCTTCCACCGCGATCTCGCCTTCCCCTACGCCACCGAGTCCACGGGCCGGTGGGGCGTCGAGACGGCGCACGCCAATGTGCTGCTGTGCGGGGCGGGCGCCGTCCGCGGCGGCGGGGTCAGCGGGGTGCCGGGACACAACGCCGCGATGGCGGCGCTCGGCCGGTGATCCCTCGCTGACGGAGAGTCAGTCCCGGGACGCCGTCCAGCCGTTGACCTCGATCAGAGCGGCGTCCCCGGGCCTGGCGTCGTCGAAGACCGGACGTCCGCGGTCTTCGACCCGCAGGCCGTCCACGTACACCCCGCGGCCCACATAGAGCTGGTCGGTCGCATACCGCCAGCGCAGCCGCACCTTCGCGCCGCACCACGCCGAGAGATCGGCGGTCAGCAGCTGCCAGACACGCCCGGACCAGCCGGTCACCGACCCCGCCGGGTGCGGCTGCGGCTCAGCCTGCCCCCGTACGGTGGTGAACGGCACCGCCCTCCAGGTCGCCCCGTCGTCCGCCGACGCCTCAAGGAACACGGCGTCCGAACCCGGTTCGGTGTCCCACCACAGCCGGCACCGCAGCCGCGCCTGCTCCGAGGCGAGTGCGAGCGCGGGCAGGGTGAGCGTGGCGGATGTGGAGCCGGCCATGCCGGAGAACCAGGCGGTCCGTCCGCGCGCGGGCCGGACGGGGACCGCGCGGGCCATGTTGTTGGCGGCGGCGACGCGCGGGGCGCTTCCGGAGCGCCAACTGCGCACCGGGTGGACGGAGTTGCCGAGCACGATCAGAAACGAGTCGGTGCTCGGGGCGAGGACCAGACTGGTGCCGGTGAATCCGGTGTGGCCCGCGGTGCGGGGTGTGGCCATCGCGCCCATGTACCAGTGCTGGTAGAGCTCGAAGCCGAGGCCGTGTTCGTCGCCGGGGAAGGCGGTGTTGAAGTCGGTGAACATCAGTTCCACTGACGCCGGGCGCAGGATGCGGGACCGTCCGTAGACACCGCCGTTGAGGAGGGTACGGGCGAGGATCGCGAGGTCCCAGGCGCAGGAGAAGACACCGGCGTGGCCCGCGACGCCGCCGAAGCTGTATGCATTCTCGTCGTGCACCTCACCCCAGACCAGTCCGCGGTCCAGGCCCGACCAGGGCAGCCGGGCGTCCTCGGTGGCGGCGATCTTCGGCTTCCAGGAGGCGGGCGGGTTGAAGAGAGTGCGGTGCATCCCGAGCGGAGCAGTGATCTCGCTCTGGAGCAGCACATCCAGAGAGCGACCGGTGATCTCCTCCAGGATCAGCTGCAGCGAGATCAGATTGAGGTCGGAGTAGAGGTACTTGGTGCCGGGAGTGCTGGCCGGCGCCTCGTTCCACAGCAGCCGGAGCTTCCCCTCCCGCGTCGGCTCCTTGTACAGCGGAATCCAGGCGCGAAACCCGGAAGTGTGGGTCAGCAGCTGGCGCACGGTGATGTCCTGCTTGCCCGCGCCCCCGAAGTCCGGGAGGTAGGAGGCGACGGTGGCCTGAAGCTCCAGCGTGCCCCGCTCGATCTGCTGCACGGCGAGGATCGAGGTGAACAGCTTGGAGACCGATGCCAGATCGAAGACGGTGTCCTCGGCCATCGGGATCTGCCGGTCGGCCGGGAACTCCACGCCCGTGTCGGTCTTCTCGTCGTACGCCATGTAGCGCACGGCCTTGCCGATGGGCCGGTGCAGCGCCACGGTGCCGCCTCGCCCCGCGAGCAGCACAGCTCCCGCGTACCACGGGTGTTTGGGGGAGGGGGCGAGGAACCTCTCCGCGTCGGTGACGAGTTGGTCCAGATGACCGGGGAGCAGCCCGGCCCGCTCGGCGGAACCGCGCCGCAGAGTCGGCAGCCCGGATCCGCTGCCCGACCCCGAAGCTGAACCTGCTCGCGAACCCGAGCCCGACGCCGCCTCCGCGAAGGGAATGGGCGCCAGCGCGAGCGCCCCGCCCAGCGCCAGTACTCCGCTGCCCAGCCTCCGGCGGCTGATCCCTCTGCCCGCTGAGTCCTCTGTCATCCGGAACCCTTTCCTGAAAGTATCTTTCGGGATCTGACACGGCAGTGAAACTTTCTTGCCGGGCCCGGGTGCTGTCAACCACCCCAAATAATCTGACACTGCATCAGAAAATCTCTTCCCTCGTCCGCCGGGCTGCGGCATCCTGCCGCCCATGGAGACGGAGCTGAGCAGGAAACTGGGGATCGAGCACGCCATCTTCGGCTTCACGCCGTTCCCGGCGGTGGCCGCCGCCATCACCCGGGCCGGCGGATTCGGGGTGCTCGGCGCGGTCCGCTACACCGCGCCCGACGAGCTCAAACAAGACCTGGACTGGATGCAGGAGCACACCGGAGGCAAGCCGTACGGCCTCGATGTCGTCATGCCCGCCAAGAAGGTCGAGGGCGTGACCGAGGCCGACGTCGAGGCGATGATCCCCGAAGGGCATCGGCAGTTCGTCAGGGAAACCCTCGCCAAACACGGCGTTCCCGACCTCCCCGAGGGTGAGGCCTCCGGCTGGCGCATCACCGGCTGGATGGAGCAGGTCGCCCGCAACCAGCTCGACGTCGCCTTCGGCTATCCGATCAAACTGCTCGCCAACGCCCTCGGCTCCCCGCCCGTGGACGTCGTCCAGCGCGCCCACGACCACGGCGTCCTCGTCGCTGCCCTCGCCGGAAGCGCCAAACACGCCAGGCGCCACGCCGAAGCCGGCATCGACATCGTCGTCGCGCAGGGCTACGAAGCGGGTGGCCACACCGGTGAGATCGCCTCCATGGTGCTCACGCCCGAAGTCGTCGATGCCGTGAACCCCCTGCCCGTACTCGCCGCCGGCGGCATCGGCAGCGGCGAGCAGATCGCCGCCGCACTCGCCCTCGGCGCGCAGGGCGCCTGGCTCGGATCCCTCTGGCTCACCACCCACGAGGCCGACCTCCACTCCCGCGCGCTCACCGCCAAACTCCTCGCCGCCGGCTCCGGCGACACCGTCCGCTCCCGCGCCCTGACCGGCAAACCCGCCCGCCAGCTGCGTACCGAGTGGACCGATGCCTGGGACGACCCGAACGGACCAGGCACCCTTCCCATGCCGCTCCAGGGACTACTCGTCGCCGACGCCGTCTCCCGGATCCAGAAGTACGAAGTGGGCCCGCTGCTCGGCACACCCGTCGGCCAGATCGTCGGCCGGATGAACTCCGAGCGCAGCGTGCAGGACGCCTTCGACGAGCTGACCCGCGGTTTCGAGCGGGCCGTGGACCGAATCAACCGCATCGCCGGAAGGAGCCGGTCATGACCGAACGGCCGTGGGGGTCCCCCCGGACGGAGTCTGGGGGAGGGTTCTGGGCACAGGCGGCCGCGGACCCGGACCGTACGATCCTGATCGCCCCGGACGGCGAGCAGTGGACCGCCGGACGGCTGCACGCCGTGGTGAACGGGCTCGTTCACGGCCTGCGGGCGGCCGGTCTGGAAAAGGGCGACACGTTCGCCGTCGTCCTGCCCAACGGCGTCGAGTTCCTCACCGCCTACCTCGCCGCCTCCCAGGCCGGTCTCTATCTCGTCCCCGTCAACCACCACCTCGTCGGCCCCGAGATCGCGTGGATCGTCGCCGACTCGGGCGCCAAGGTGCTGATCGCGCACGAGCGGTTCGCCGAAGCGGCGACCGCGGCCGCCGACGAGGCCAGGCTGCCCGCCGGGCACCGCTATGCCGTGGGCAGTGTCCCTGGCTTTCGCCCGTATGCCGAACTCCTCGACGGACAGCCGGAGTCGGTGCCCGCAGACCGGTCGCTCGGCTGGGTCATGAACTACACCTCGGGCACCACCGGCCGGCCGCGCGGCATCCGCCGCCCGCTGACCGGCAAGCTCCCCGAGGAGGCCCACCTCGGCGGCTTCCTCGGCATCTTCGGCATCAAGCCGTTCGACGACAACGTCCATCTGGTGTGCTCGCCGCTCTACCACACCGCCGTACTCCAATTCGCGGGCGCCGCCCTGCACATCGGGCACCCGCTGGTCCTGATGGACAAGTGGACGCCGGTGGAGATGCTGCGCCTCATCGACGCGTACGCCTGCACACACACGCACATGGTGCCGACACAGTTCCACCGGCTGCTCGCGCTGCCCGACGCTGTGAAGGAGCGGTACGACGTCTCATCCATGCGGCATGCCATCCATGGCGCTGCCCCCTGCCCCGACCATGTGAAGCGGGCGATGATCGACTGGTGGGGGAGCTGCGTCGAGGAGTACTACGCGGCGAGCGAGGGCGGCGGCGCATTCGCGACCGCCGAGGACTGGCTGAAGAAGCCCGGCACCGTCGGCAAGGCCTGGCCGATCAGCGAACTCGCTGTCTTCGACGACGACGGCAACAGGCTCCCGCCCGGCGAGCTGGGCACCGTCTATATGAAGATGAGCACCGGTGGCTTCAGCTACCACAAGGACGAGTCCAAGACGAAGAAGAACCGCATCGGAGACTTCTTCACCGTCGGCGACCTCGGGATCCTCGACGAGGACGGCTATCTCTTCCTCCGCGACCGCAAGATCGACATGATCATCTCGGGTGGCGTCAACATCTACCCCGCCGAGATCGAGTCCGCCCTGCTCACCCATCCCGCCGTCGCCGACGCGGCCGCCTTCGGCATTCCGCACGCGGACTGGGGGGAGGAGGTCAAGGCGGTCGTCGAGCCGGCCGAGGGACACGAACCGGGGGCTGCGCTGGCGGCCGAGATCCTCGCCCACTGCGAGCGCCGACTGGCGGGCTACAAGCGCCCCAAGACGGTGGACTTCATCGAGGTCATGCCGCGCGACCCGAACGGCAAGCTCTACAAGCGACGGCTGCGCGAGCCCTACTGGGAGGGGCGTGAGCGCGCCGTGTGAGCCCCGGAGTGGAGCAGCGGCACCCCGGCGGGAGCGGGACCCGGCTCGACGGATGCCGCCCGCCGCACCTCGACCCCGTTGGCGCAGCACCTCGCCGCCATGTTCGGTGTAGCGGATGACGGCGGACAGACCGCCACCGCCGGACGAATGGCGGTCGCGGCTGTCAGCCGCTGCGGCGGGAGGCAGCGCGGGCGCCGCGGTCAACAGGGCGACGCCGGTGAGACCGAGCCGTCTCAGGCGGGTGCTGAAGAGCAACGTGCCTCCCAACGGGACTACGGTGAAAGCCGGTTGGTCCACGCACTCAGCCGGGGCTGACGGTGTCAACATCCCGTTGGGTATCCGAGGTCTTGACCGTCGGTTCGGCGCCGCCCAGGATCGCGCCATGACAGGTGTACGCAGCAGCACAGTCGACGGCATCGTGCGGCGCAGCGCCCGGCGCACCCCCGACGGCACCGCCGTGCGGTACCGCGACCGGTCCTGGACGTATGCCGAACTGGACGCCGCGGTGTCCACCGCCGCCGCGGTCCTGACGGGCCATGGACTGCGCCAGTACGACCGCGTCGCCGCCTACGGTCACAACTCCGACGCCTATCTGATCGCCTTCCTGGCGTGTTCCCGCGCCGGTCTTGTGCACGTACCCGTGAACCACAACCTCACCGGCGACGACCTCGCGTACATCCTTCGCCAGTCGGGGAGTTCGCTGGTGCTGGCCGACCCGGATCTCGTGCCGCACATTCCCGACGACATGGCAGTACGGACCCTGCGCGACGCCGACGACTCCCTGCTCGCGGCGCTGGGCACTCCCCAGTCGTACGACACCGACCGGGACGCCCGCGACCTGGTGCAGCTGCTCTACACCTCCGGCACCACCGCGCTGCCCAAGGGCGCGATGATGACGCACCGGGCGCTGGCACACGAGTACGACAGCGCCATCGAAGCCCTCGACCTCCGGCAGACCGACCGGCCCGTCCACTCGCTGCCGCTCTACCACTCCGCCCAGATGCATGTGTTCCTGCTGCCGTATCTGGCGGTGGGCGCGGAGAACACCATCATCGACGCGCCCGACGCGGTGACGGTCTTCGACCTGGTCGAGGCGGGCCGCGCCGACAGCCTCTTCGCCCCGCCGACCGTGTGGATCGGTCTCGCGAACCACCCCGAGTTCGCCACCCGCGACCTGAGCGCGCTGCGCAAGGCGTACTACGGCGCCTCCATCATGCCGGTGCCCGTGCTCGAAAGGCTCCGTGAGCGGCTGCCTGGTCTGGGGTTCTACAACTGCTTCGGGCAGAGCGAGATCGGCCCTCTCGCGACCGTGCTGGGACCCGACGAGCACGACGGCCGGATGGACTCCTGCGGAAGGCCGGTGCGGCATGTCGAGGCCAAGGTGGTCGACGAGAACGGGGAAGAAGTCCCGGACGGGACCGCGGGCGAAGTCGTGTACCGGTCACCGCAGTTGTGCGACGGCTACTGGGACAAGCCGGAGGAGACGAAGGAAGCTTTCCGCGACGGCTGGTTCCACTCCGGAGACCTGGTGGTCCGCGACGCCGACGGGTACTACACCGTCGTCGACCGGGTGAAGGACGTCATCAACTCCGGGGGAGTTCTGGTCGCTTCACGACAGGTCGAGGACGCCCTCTACACCCATCCCGCCGTCGCCGAGACCGCCGTCGTCGGACTGCCGGACGACCGCTGGATCGAGGCGGTCACCGCTGTCGTGGTGGCACGCGGGGAGGTCAGCGAGGCCGAACTCATCAACCACGCGCGCGAGAAGCTCGCGCACTTCAAGGCCCCGAAAAAGGTCCTGTTCGTGGACGAGCTGCCGCGCAACGCCAGCGGGAAGATCCTCAAGCGCGAGCTGAGGGACCGCTTCACTTCGTCCTGAGGTCCACGATCCTTTTGATCTTGCCCACCGACCGCTCCAGCGTCTCGGGGTCCACCACCTCGACCGTGACGGACACCCCGATGCCGTCCTTCACCGCGGTCGCCATCGCCCGCGCGGCGGCATCCCGCTGCTCGGACGTCGCATCCGCGCGCGCCTCCGCCCGTACGGTGAGCGCGTCGAGACGGCCCTCGCGGGTAAGCCGCAGCTGGAAGTGCGGAGCGACATGCGGCGTACGCAGCACGATCTCCTCGATCTGGGTCGGGAAGAGATTGACCCCGCGCAGGATCACCATGTCGTCGCTGCGCCCGGTCACCTTCTCCATCCGCCGGAACACCCGGGCCGTGCCCGGCAGCAGCCGCGTCAAGTCCCGGGTCCGGTAACGGATCACGGGCATGGCCGCCTTGGTGAGCGAGGTGAAGACCAGCTCGCCGTGCTCGCCGTCCGGCAGCACCTCGCCGGTGAACGGATCGACGACCTCCGGATAGAAGTGGTCCTCCCAGATGTGCAGCCCGTCCTTGGTCTCCACACACTCCTGCGCCACGCCGGGGCCGATGACCTCGGACAACCCGTATATGTCGACGGCGTCGATCGCGAACCGCTCCTCGATCTCGCGCCGCATCTCTTCGGTCCACGGCTCCGCGCCGAAGATGCCGACCTTGAGGGAGGTGGTACGGGGATCGACCCCGTGCCGTTCGAACTCGTCCAGCAGCGTGAGCATGTACGAGGGGGTGACCATGATGATGTCGGGGCGGAAGTCCTGGATGAGCTGCACCTGGCGGGCGGTCATGCCGCCGGAGGCGGGGATGACCGTGCAGCCCAGCCGTTCCGCGCCGTAGTGGGCGCCGAGACCGCCCGTGAACAGCCCGTATCCGTAAGCCACATGGACCTTGTGGCCGGGCCGCCCGCCCGCCGCGCGGATCGAACGGGCCACCACGTCGGCCCAGGTGTCCAGATCGCGCTCGGTGTAGCCGACGACGGTGGGACGGCCCGTGGTCCCGCTGGAGGCATGGATCCGCCGCACCTCGGACTGCTCCACCGCGAACATCCCGAACGGATAGTTGTCGCGCAGATCGGTCTTGGCGGTGAAGGGGAAGCGGCCGAGATCGGCGAGCGTGCGGCAGTCCTCGGGGCGCAGCCCCACCTTGTCGAACGACTGCCGGTAGAAGCCGACATTCTCGTACGCGTGGCGCAAGGTCGCCCGCAGCCGCTCCAGCTGCAGCGCCTCGAGCTCCTCGCGGCTGAGCCGCTCCGCCGCGTCCAGCAGGTCCGTCATACGGAAACTCCCGTCCCAAACCGGACGACCGATCATTCGGTCGTGCTGTTCCGGGATCAGTAATCCAGCCCGTCCCGTCTCCTGGCAAGGGGTTGATTCCCAGAAACTGCTCCCATCCGTTCACGTGCGCTCTGGGCGTGAGTCCATTGCTGCGAATGTCGGTCCCCGGTGAAGATCGCCGCATGCCGAAGTTCTCTGCGCACGACGGGACAGTGCTCTCACCTGAAGGGGTACGGCGAGCCGCTGATCTGCCTGCCCGGCGGCCCCATGCGGGCCTCCTCCTACTACTACGGTGACCCGGGCGGCCTGGCCACGCACCGGCAGCTGGTGCTGCTGGATCTGCGCGGAACCGGGGACTCCGCGGTACCTGCCGACCCCGCGACGTACCGCTGCGACCGGCAGGTCGCCGACGTCGAGGCGCTGAGCGAGCACCTCGGCCTCGCGCGCATGGACGTGCCGGCGCACTCGGCCAGTGGAAACCTGGCGCTGCTGTACGCGGCCCAGTACCCCGAGCGGATCGGCCGGCCGGCGCTGCTCACGCCCAATGCCTGGGCGGTGGGGCTCCAGGCGACGCCGGAGCAGCGCCGTGCGGCGGCACTGCTGCGCCGTGACGAGCCGTGGTTCGAAGAGGCGTACGCCGCCCTCGGCGCCGCGCTCGGCGGAGGCAAGCCGAACGGCTCCTTCGAGCCGTTCTTCTACGGGCGGTGGGACGCGGCGGCTAGGGCGCATGCCGCGTCGGGCGATGGGCAGTTCAACCCCGAAGCGGCCGCCCGCTACGGCTCGGAGGGGCTTTCGACCCGCCCGCGACCCGGGCCGCGCTGACCGAGCTGGAAGCGGCGGTGCTGGTGATGGCGGGCGAGCTCGACGGCGTACCGACACCGGAGCGGGCCGGTGAGCTGGCCGCGCTGTTCCCGGACGGCGAGGTCGTCGTACAGCCGGGTGGCGGTCACTTCCCCTGGCTCGACGATCCGGACTGGTGCGTACGGGCGGTTATCGGGTTCCTGTCGCGGTGAGCCGCTGGTGAGGGGAGAGGATGCGGGATAGTAGTTGAAACCCGCAAACAACCTCCGAGAAGGAGTCCGCGATGCCTCAGCCCGAGGGAGCCGAACTCGACGCCGTCCTCGCCCGCAGGGAGGAGCTGCGCCAGCGCCATCTGCGCCCGATGTCCGACCGCCCCCCGACCACCGCCCGGGGCATCCACCATGTGGCCTTCATCTGCCGTGACGTCGAGGAGACCATTCGCTTCTACCAGGAGTTCCTGGGCTTCCCGCTGGTCGAGATCGTGGAGAACCGCGACTACCGCGGCTCGACCCACTTCTTCTTCGACATCGGCCACGGCAATCTGCTGGGCTTCTTCGACTTCCCCGGCCACGAACACCCGCCCATCACCGAAACGATCGGCGGGGTGCAGCACCTCGCGCTGTCGGTGGGGGCGGCGGAGTTCGACGCGGCCCGCAAGGCGCTGGACGAGGCGGGCGCCGACTATCTCGGACCGGACCGGGGTGTTGAGGACAGCCTGTACATCCGCGACCCCAACGGCGTGCCGCTGGAGCTGTTCCGGGAGCAGCTCGGCATCTTCAACGGCGAGCGCATCGTCAGCCGGACCAACGGCGAGGAGTGAGGCCAACCGCTGAGGTCAATGCCTGATGAGGACCCGTTCTCTGCCGGGCCCCCCGCCGCGTACGATCAACGTCGATCCGTCGGCCCGAGAAGGGGAACTCGTGCAACTGAGCTCATCCGTAAGGCGTTTGCTGACCACAGGCGCCGCCGCGACACTCCTGTTCACCGGAGCGGGCACCGCCTCCGCCGGCCCGGCCGTACCGCAGCAGGCTGCCGTCGCCGTGGCCGACGTGCGGAGCGGCCCGTGCTCCGGCGTCCACACCATTGCCGATCTCTCCGCCCAGCGGGTGGCCACCGCCGACCTGGTCGCCGCGGCCAAATACGGCACAGGCAGTCCCATCGATGACCCGGCCCGGGAGAAGCAGGTCCTCGACAGCGTGGCGCAGCAGGCCCGCGATCTGGGTGCGGATCCCGAAGCGACGGTACGGATCTTCCGTGACCAGATCGAGGCCAGCAAGCTCGTCCAGCGCGCCCTGTTCCGCAGCTGGGACGCAGCCCCTTCGCAGGCGCCGACGGAACGGCCCGACCTCGCGGAGGTACGCAAGGAGATCAACCGGATCAATGCCGCTCTCGTCCACGGCATCGCCGATTCCGCCTCGGCCCGACCGGCTCCGTACTGCGACGGCCTGCTGATCGCCTCGGCAGCACACGTACGGCACGAGCGGCAGCTCGACGCGCTCCACACGGTGGCGCTGGCCCGCTCTCTGCGGTCCGTCTGCGCCGACTGACCCGGGGCTTCGCGCGTCCGAGAGCCCGGGCGCGCGACAACGGGCCGGAAGGTCATTGCGCGGCCGACTCCACCGCGACCGTCCGCGCCCAGCGGTAGTCCGCCTTGCCGCTCGGCGACCGCTGGATCTCCGGCGCGATCACCAGCTGCCGCGGGATCTTGTAGCCGGCCAGCCGGGTGCGGCAGTGCGACTGGATGTCGTCCAGCGTCGGTGGGAGCGCGCCCTTGCGCACCTGCACCACGGCTGCCACATGGTTGCCCCACTTACTGTCCGGCACACCGGCGACCAGCGCGTCGTACACGTCCGGATGGGACTTGAGCGCCTGTTCGACCTCCTCCGGATACACCTTCTCGCCGCCGGTGTTGATGCACTGCGAGCCGCGTCCGAGGACAGTGACGATGCCCTCCTCGTCGACTGTGGCCATGTCTCCGAGCAGCACCCACCGCTCGTCGCCGCGCCTGAAGAAGGTCTCGGCGGTCTTCTTCGGGTCGTTGTAGTAGCCGAGGGGCACGTGCCCGCGCTGGGCGATCCGGCCGGGCTCGCCAGTCTTCACCGGCTCGTACGTCAGCGGGTCGACCACCGCCGTACGGGCGTTGACCCGCAGCCTGAAGCCCTTCTCCGGGCCGGAGTCGTCGGTCGCCGTGCCGTTGAAACCGGACTCCGACGAGCCGAAGTTGTTCAGCAGCATCACATTCGGCACGAGCGCCGTGAACTGGGCGCGCACCGTCTCCGACATGATCGCGCCGGAGCTGGAGACGCTGAACATCGAGGAGCAGTCGGTCCCCTTCATCGGCCCGGACAGCGCGTCGATGAGCGGGCGCAGCATCGCGTCGCCGACCAGCGACACGCTGGTGACCTTCTCCTTCTCGATCGTACGGAGCACCTCTTCCGGCACGAACTTGCGGTGGACGACGATCCGCTGGCCGAAGTTGAACCCGATGAACGCGGTCAGCGTCGATGTGCCGTGCATCAGCGGGGGAGTGGGGAAGAAGGTGATGCCTTCGCCGCCCGCGGCCACCCGCTCGGCGAGCTCCTCGGGCGAACCGACCGGCTCTCCGGTCGGCGCGCCGCCGCCGAGCCCGGAGAAGAACAGGTCCTCCTGCCGCCACATCACACCCTTGGGCATGCCCGTGGTGCCGCCGGTGTAGATGATGAACTGGTCGTCGCCGGAGCGCGCCCCGAAGCCCCGCTCCGGCGACGCGGCCGCCTCCGCCCGCGCGAAGGGGACGGCGGCAAGCGGCGGCGCGCCGTCCGGGGGCGTACCCACGCGCACCAGATGGCGCAGCTTCTCGGTCTTCGGCAGCGCGGCCGCGACGCGCTCCGTGAACTCTGCGTCGAAAACGAGGGCCACGAGGTCCGCGTCGCGGAAGAGGTAGACCAGTTCCTCCTCCACATAGCGGTAGTTGACGTTGACGGGCACGACGCGGGCCTTGAGGCAGCCGAGGACGGTCTGGAGGTACTCGATGCCGTTGTAGAGGTGCAGGCCGAGATGCTCGCCAGGGCGGATGCCGGCGTCGATGAGGTGGTGCGCGACGCGGTTGGCCGCGGCGTCCAGTTCCGCGTAGGTGAGCCGGCGCTCCGCGCCCGTGCCGGGATGGTCGATGTACACAAGCGCCTCGCGGTCGGGGACCACGTCGACGACCGACTCGAACAGGTCGGCAAGGTTGTACTCCACCGCTCCTCCTGACCCCGGCGAACTTCGGCTCGGCGGTCATTAGAGCGCCGCCGGGCACAAGTGGGAAGGGGGGACGGCGAAGAAATCTGACTGTCTGTCAGAAAACTATTGAACTGCGCTCCCGCCTACTGCAACCTGTTCTAGGTCTTGAGACGGGAGGACGGCAATGGGTGGGACGGAACACCTCACCGTGCAGCGCGAAGGCGCCACACTGGTACTCACTTTGAACAGGCCGGAGGCCAAGAACGCGCTCTCGCTGCCGATGCTGGTCGGCCTGTACGACGGCTGGATCGAGGCCGACGAGGACGATGCGATCCGCTCGATCGTGCTGACCGGAGCGGGCGGCGGCTTCTGCGCCGGCATGGACCTCAAGGCCCTGGCGGGCAAGGGCATGGAGGGCGAGCAGTACAGGGACCGGCTGAAAGCCGACCCCGACCTCCACTGGAAGGCGATGCTGCGCCACCACCGGCCCCGCAAGCCGGTGATCGCCGCGGTCGAGGGGTACTGCGTGGCCGGCGGTACCGAGATCCTGCAAGGCACCGACATCCGGGTCGCGGGCGAGAGCGCCACGTTCGGCCTGTTCGAGGTCAAGCGCGGACTCTTCCCGATAGGCGGCTCGACGGTAAGGCTGCAGCGCCAGATCCCGCGTACGCACGCCCTGGAGATGCTGCTGACCGGTCGGCCGTACAGCGCGGAAGAGGCCGAACGGATCGGGCTCATCGGCCACGTCGTGCCCGACGGAACTGCGCTGGAGAAGGCACTCGCCATCGCCGAGCAGATCAACGCCTGCGGGCCGCTCGCGGTCGAGGCGGTGAAGGCGTCGGTGTACGAGACGGCGGAGCTGACCGAGACGGAGGGCTTGGCCGCGGAGCTCGAGCGTGGCTGGCCGGTCTTCGATACGGCCGACGCGAAGGAGGGGGCGCGGGCGTTCGCGGAGAAACGCGCCCCGCGGTACCGCCGAGCCTGAGTTTTCCCCACCCCGCCCCTTCCCGTAACTGGGGGCAGGCCCCCAAACCCGCCCCCTACGCCCTGCGGGCGTGGGGGACCCCCAGTACGGCCTTCGGCCGTGTCCTCAAACGCCGGACGGGCTTGAATTCCGCCGGTCGGCCTGAAGAACAGGCCGACCGGCGGGAAATTCAAGCCCCGTGGGGGTCCCCCCGGACGAAGTCTGGGGGAGTTTGAGGCGCGGGGTCTGGGGCGGAGCCCCAGTTACGGGAACGCCCCGCGCAGCGGTACTGCCGCCCGCACCCTCGCCGACCCCCACAAGAAAGGGCCCCGCCCATGACAGCCGCCGCCCCCGCACCCCAGACGCTGCGCGCCCCGCTCGTCGTCGAGTTCCCCTTCACCCGCTCCCTCGGGCCCGTCCAGTCCGCCTTCCTCACCGGCCTGCGCGAGCGCACAGTCCTCGGTGTGAAGGGCAGTGACGGCGCAGTGCTCGTGCCGCCCGTCGAGTACGACCCGGCCACCGCCGAGGAGATCCGCGACCTCGTAGAGGTCGGCGTCACCGGGACCGTCACCACCTGGGCCTGGAACCCCGCCCCGCGGCGTGACCAGCCACTCGCCACCCCCTTCGCGTGGGTGCTGGTCAAGCTCGACGGGGCCGACACCTCCCTCCTGCACGTCCTCGACGCGCCGGGGCCCGACGCCGTACGCAGCGGCATGCGCGTCCGTATCCGCTGGGCCGAGGAGCGGGCCGGCGCGATCACCGACATCGCCTGCTTCGAGCCGTACGACAGTGAGCCCGCCGCCCACGTCACCAGCCACAGCGGCGAGTTCGCCGACGCCGTGACCGGCATCGTCACCCCCGCCCGGCTCGACTACACCTACTCGCCCGGCCGCGCCCAGTCCGGCTACATCAATGCCCTCGCCGACCGCAGGACCGTCGGCGAGCGCTGCCCGTCCTGCCGCAAGGTGTACGTGCCTCCCCGTGGCGCCTGCCCCACCTGTGGCGTCGCCACCGACGAACAGGTCGAGGTCGGCCCGCGGGGCACCGTCACCACGTACTGCATCGTCAACATCAAGGCGAAGAACCTCGACATCGAAGTGCCGTACGTCTACGCGCACATCGCCCTCGACGGCGCCGACCTCGCCCTGCACGCCCGCATCGGCGGCATCCCGTACGACCAGGTGCGGATGGGCCTGCGCGTCGAACCGGTCTGGGCCGAAGGCGGCCGCCACCCCGACCACTACCGGCCCACCGGCGAGCCCGACGCCGACTACGACACGTACAAGGAGCTGCTGTGACCCGAGACGTGGCGATCGTCGCCTTCGCGCAGAGCGACCATCTGCGGCGCACCGACGAGCTCTCCGAAGTCGAGATGCTGATGCCGGTCCTGCACGAGGTGCTGCGCCGGACCGGACTGCAGACCAGTGACATCGGCTTCACCTGCTCGGGATCCACCGACTATCTCGCCGGACGTGCCTTCTCCTTCACCATGGCCTTCGACGGCGTCGGCGCCTGGCCGCCGATCTCCGAGTCCCATGTCGAGATGGACGGCGCCTGGGCGCTGTACGAGGCCTGGGTCAAGATCCTCACCGGCGAGGCCGACACCGCCCTCGTCTACGCCTACGGAAAGTCCTCGCCCGGCGAGGTGCGCGACGTACTGACCCGCCAGCTCGACCCGTACTACGTGGCCCCGCTCTGGCCCGACTCCATCGCACTCGCCGCACTCCAGGCGCAGGCGCTGATCGACGCGGGAGCCACCGACGAACCCGCCCTCGCCAGGATCGCCGCCCGCAGCCGCGCGGCAGCATCGGACAACCCGCACGCTCAACTGAAGGGTTCTCTTCCGTCGGGCGACTACCTCGTCCAGCCGCTGCGGACCGGGGACTGCCCGCCGATCGGCGACGGCGCGGCCGCCGTGATCCTCGCGGCCGGGGACAGAGCCCGCGAACTGTGCGACCGCCCCGCCTGGATCCGGGGCATGGACCACCGCATCGAACCGCACAGCCTCGGCGTCCGCGACCTCACAGACTCGCCCTCCACCCGGCTAGCAGCCGAACGCGCCGGAGCCTTCGACAGGCCCGTCGACACCGCCGAGCTGCACGCCCCCTTCAGCGCGCAGGAAGTCGTCCTGCGCGCAGCCCTCAAGCTCGACGACAGGGTGAGGGTCAACCCGTCCGGCGGAGCGCTCGCCGCCAACCCGGTCATGGCTGCGGGCCTGATCCGGCTCGGCGAGGCCGCCGCCCGCATCCACCGAAGCGAGTCCGACCGGGCGCTCGCCCACGCCACCTCCGGCCCCTGCCTCCAGCAGAACCTGGTCGCCGTCCTCGAGGGAGAGTCATGAGCAAGGAGCCCGTGGCCGTCGTCGGCATCGGTCAGACCAAGCATGTCGCCGCCCGCCGGGACGTCTCCATCGCGGGCCTGGTCCGTGAGGCCGCCCGGCGCGCTCTTCAGGACGCGGACCTGACCTGGTCGGACATCGACGCCGTCGTCATCGGCAAGGCACCCGACTTCTTCGAGGGCCTGATGATGCCGGAGCTCTATCTCGCCGACGCGCTGGGCGCCGTCGGCAAGCCGATGCTGCGCGTCCACACCGCCGGCTCGGTCGGCGGCTCCACCGCGCTCGTCGCCTCCAACCTGGTCGCTGCCCGCGTGCACAGCACCGTCCTCACCCTCGCGTTCGAGAAGCAGTCCGAGTCCAACGCCATGTGGGGCCTGTCCCTGCCGATCCCCTTCCAGCAGCCCCTCCTCGCGGGCGCGGGCGGTTTCTTCGCCCCGCACATACGGGCGTACATGCGCCGCACCGGCGCGCCCGACACGGTCGGCTCCCTCGTCGCGTACAAGGACCGCCGCAACGCCCTGAAGAATCCGTACGCCCATCTCCACGAGCACGACATCACGCTGGAGAAGGTCCAGGCGTCCCCGATGCTGTGGGACCCGATCCGCTACTCCGAGACCTGCCCCTCCTCCGACGGCGCCTGCGCGATGATCCTCACCGGCCGCGCGGGCGCGGCCCGTGCACCGAGGCCGCCCGCCTGGATGCACGGCGGCGCGATGCGCAGCGAGCCCACGATGTTCGCGGGCAAGGACTTCGTCTCGCCCCAGGCCGGCAAGGACTGCGCCGCCGACGTCTACCGGCAGGCCGGCATCGCCGATCCGCGCCGGGAGATCGACGCGGTGGAGATGTACGTCCCGTTCTCCTGGTACGAGCCGATGTGGCTGGAGAACCTTGGCTTCGCCGCCGAGGGGGAGGGCTGGAAGCTCACCGAGTCCGGCGTCACCGGACTCGACGGCGATCTGCCCGTGAACCCGTCGGGCGGCGTGCTGTCCACCAATCCCATCGGGGCCTCCGGCATGATCCGGTTCGCCGAGGCCGCCCTCCAGGTGCGCGGGCTGGCGGGCGAACACCAGGTGGAAGGGGCCCGCAAAGTACTCGGTCACGCCTACGGCGGCGGGTCGCAGTTCTTCTCCATGTGGCTGGTCGGCGCCGAGCCGCCCACCACCTGACCGTCCGCCGTACGGCATGTGGCGGCGGACAGGTCGCGGTCCTCGTTCCGCGGCCTGTCCGCAACCGGAGACGATCGCTAGTCTGAGCCCCGGAGACGATGCGGGAGGAGCACGGACGTGGCCGAGAGCACGACCACCAGGCAAAGGTTTTCGGGCTGGGACAAGCCGGAACTCGACCTCAGCAACGCCGACTGGCAGTCCAGCAGTCAGGGAACGGGAGACGTCCAGATCGCCTTCGTCGAGGGTTTCATCGCGATGCGCAACGGCGGACGGCCGGAGAGTCCGTCGCTGATCTTCACCCCGGCCGAGTGGCGCGCCTTCGTCCTTAACGCCCGCGACGGGGAGTTCGACCTCACCTGACCGCCCAAGCGGCCTTAGGGGTCGCGGGTGACCCGCGCACTGCAAGGCAGTGGGCGGGGTCGGCAGTGCCTGGAACCCGCGGCCCGCACATCCTCTCGTACTCGACGCTGCCCTCCGGCTGAGGGGCTCGGCGTCGCGGACACCGTTGAACACGCCGGGGCAGTTTCCCGTATCACTCTGCGCACCCCGGCAAGCGGGTGCGCAGCGTTCCCGCGAGATTCCGTTCCGAGACCGTGAGGATCAGCCATGAATGACCCCGTCAATCCTCCTCTCCAGGCCCTCCCGGACGGGGAGGCCGAACTCCGTCTGGTGCTCCGTCTGCAGTGGGAGGACATCGCCGCGCTGGGGCAGGAGGCGGGCCGGCTGGCCGCCCAGATGCAGCGCCCGGTGACCCTCGACGAGGCCGCGAGCCACCGGCTGCGCACGCGGACCGCCGGCCACGCGAGGCCCGCACCTGACCGGAGCCAGCAGGGTGCGCCCTCGTCCGTGTCGTCCCTGACTGCCCGCACTCCGGGTGAGCACGCCCGGCAGGCCATAGAGAAGATCAATGGGTCGGCCCCCGGGCTCGGCACGACCCAGACCTCGGCGTGACGAGCGGGAGCGGGGACAACCGCTCCCGCCGACCGATCCGGAAACAACCCCCTACAACCCCCTACAACCCCCTTTCACCGGACGGGCCCGCGCGCGGCCAACCGGGCGTACCCTGAGGTGCCTCAAGGACGTCCGTCCGGCAACTCCTTCGCCGTGCCGGGCGTACGCCCTGGCCGTGGGGGTGCACCATGACGCGACGCGCCGGCAGGACCCGACGTCGTCTTATCGAGCGCGAGGCCGAACTGGCCGCCACCGACGAGGCGTTGAGCGAGCTGGTCGGTCTCCGGTCGGACGGCGTCGAGCCACCGGAGCGTCCGCGTGGCGCCCTCCTCGCCTTCGCCGGACATGCGGGCCTCGGCAAGACGACGCTGCTTGCCGAAGTACGCCGGCGCGCGGCCGCCAAGGGATGCACGGTGCTCTCCGCGCGCGGCGGCGACCAGGAGCAAAGGGTCGCCTTCCATGTGGCCCGGCAGCTGATCCAGCCTCAGCTCGCAGGCTCGTCCGACGCCGCGCTCCGGCTGCAACTGGGGAGTTGGTACGCCATTGTCGGCCCCGCGCTGGGCCTGTGCACCGCCGAGGCGGGCGCACCGCCCGACCCGCAGGGCCTGCGCGACGGCCTCGACTGGGTCCTCACCCATATTGCCGTCCAGCGCGCCCCGCTCGTCCTCGTCCTCGACGACGCCCACTGGGCCGACCCGGAGTCGCTGAGCTGGCTCGCCGCCTTCGCGCCCCGCGCCGAAGAGCTCCCGATGCTGCTCGTGGTCGCCTACCGGCCCGAGGAACTCCCTGACCACGCACGGCAGTTCCGCGGGCTTCCCGGCCGCGCCGGACACCGCCCCATCGACCTTGAACCCCTCACGGCCCCAGCCGTCGGACGACTCGTACGCGAACAGCTCGGCGATGACGCCGACGAGGCGTTCTGCCGCGAATGCTGGGCCGTCACCGCGGGCAACCCCTTCGAGGCCGTCGAACTCACCGCCAAGGTCCACGACCGGGGGCTCGAACCCAACGAGGCCGGCTCCCACCTCCTGCGCGACCTCGCCGCCGACGTCAAGGGCAGCGGACTCATCTCACGCCTCGAACGCCTCGGCGCCTCGACTGTCCGGCTTGCCTGGGCGGGAGCCGTACTCGGCACCGAGATCCCGCCCGCTCTCGCCACCACCGTCGCGGGCCTCGGCAGCGAGGAGGCCGCCCGCGCCGCCGACCGACTGCGCGACGCCCGCATCCTCACCGGATCGGGCACCCTCGAATTCGTCCACCCGCTGATCGCCACCGCCGTCTACCGGGCCATCCCCGACGCCGCACGGGTCGCCCTGCACGGCCAGGCCGCCTGGTCCGTCATCGACGCCGGATTCGGCTCCACGGCCGCCGCCCGCCACCTGATGGAGACCCATCCCGAGGGCGACCCGTGGGTCGTCCAGCATCTGCGCCAGGCCGCGCGGGAGACGCTCCGTGCCGGAGCCCCCGACGCGGCCCGCCGCCACCTCGCCCGCGCCCTGCGGGAACCGCCGCCGTTCGGGGACCGGGCCGCCGTCCTGTACGAACTGGGCTGCGCCTCTCTCCTCACCGAACCCGCCACCACCGTCAACCATCTGCGCGCCGCCCTCGAAGAACCCATCGCCGACCCGGCTCTGCGCCAGGGCATCGTCTACCGCCTCTCCCAGGTCCTCGCCCACTCCGACCGGCTCGGCGAAGCCTCCGACACCCTCGCCCGCGAGGCCCGCCTCACCACCGATCCGCGCACCCGGCTGCGGATGCAGGCCGAGAAGTTCATGTGGGACGCCTTCCGCGCCGACGAGCCCGACTCGCCGGCCCGATCGCGGCGGCTGGCCCGGCTCGCCGACCGGCTCACCGGACGCGACCTCACCGAGCGGTACATCATCGGGCTGCGCGGCTGGGACGCGATGCTGCGCGCCGAACCCGCCGCCGTCGCACTCGGCCACGCCGAGCGCGCCCTGGAGGGCGGACTGAGCTGGGCCGTGGAGGACCGGGGTTTCGAGGTCCCCGTCCTGGTCGCCCTCACCTTTCTCTACGGTGACCGGCCGGGCCGTGCCGAGGAGCTGTTCGCCGCCGGGACCGCGGAGTTCGAGCGCCAGGGATGGCGCGGCGCGCATCTCTCCTTCGCCTACACCCTCCTCGCCTATATCCGCTACCGGCGCGGTCGGCTGGCGGAGGCCGAGGACTTCGTACGGGCCGGGCTGCGCCTTGCCGAGCGGGTCGGGCCCCGTACGCCCGTCGAGTGGTACGCGCTGGGCACCCTCGTCGAGGTCCTGCTCGCCCGCGGCCGCACCGATGAGGCGGTGCGGATCGCGGAGGATCACGACTTCGGCGAACCCTTCCCCGCGGCCGTGACCTTCCCCGACTCCCAGACCGTGTACGGCGAACTGCTGCTCGCCCGCGGCCGGCCCAAGGAAGCGGCCGTCGAACTGGCCGCCGCGGGCAGGCGGCTCGACCCACGCGGCATGCGCAACCCCGCCTGGTGCCCCTGGCAGCTCCACCTCGCACTCGCCGAGGCGCACGACGCACCGGACCGGGCCCGCGCGACCGCTCTCGAAGCGTTGCACCGCGCCCGTCGCTTCGGGGCGGCATCGGCGATCGGCCAGGCCCTGCGCGTGGCCGCCGAGGTGTCCGGCGGCGCCGAACGCACGGCCCTCCTCGAGGAGGCCGTCGCCCATCTCGAGCGCTCACCCGCCGCGTACGAACTCGCCCGCGCCCTCGTCGACCTCGGCACCCATCTGCGCCGCACCCGCCACCCGAAGGAGGCCGCCGAGTATCTCTACCGCGGTCTGGAGGTCGCCGGGCAGTGCGGCGCCGATGGGCTCGCGGACGCCGCCCGTGACGAACTCGCGGCCGCCGGGCTGCGCCCGCGCCGGCTGCGGGCCATCGAAACCGACGCCCTCACCGCCCGCGAACGGTCCGCGGCCGCGCTGACCGCCCAGGGGCGCGACAGGGCCGCCGTCGCTGCGGCCCTCCACCTCGACGAACAGGCCGTGACCAGGTTGCTCTCCGCCGTCTACCGAAAGGCGGGCACCGACGAGGCGGGCCTGGCGGAGGCCATGCCCGAGGTCCTGGCCGTGGCCCGGGACGGCGGTCGTGGACGGTGACCGGCGGCGTCCAGGAGGCTCCGGGCCCCGGCTCGGCCGGGCCCGTCCGGACACGTACCATGGCGGTATGTCGTTCCTCCGCCGCCGTAGCGCCGCCACACCCGCGGGCCCGGACTTCGATGTCCTGGCCATGGACCCGGGCGACTGGCCCGGCAACCTCGGCGCCGGTCTACTGCCCGCCCCGGACGGTACCTGCCAGGGCGTCTTCCTGCGGTACGACCTGTTCGGCGGCCGCGGCCCGGCGATGATCATCGGCAATCTGCCGGAGGGCTCGCCGGCCCGCGAGCTCGAGGACGGACAGGTCCCCTTCGAGGTGGCCCAGCTGCTGCTGGCGCTGGAGAACGACGAGCCGGTCGAGGTCGTGGACGTCGAGGACACGCCGGTGATGCAGGGCGACAACCTGCTGATCGTGCGCCGCCTCAAGCTCTCCGAAAGCCGTATCTCCTGCGTGCAGTTCGACCGCAGCGACAATGTCCTGGTGACCATCGCCAGCTGGGACCGGCCGATCACGGACGATCTGTACGCGCTGCTCAAGCCGCTGCCCGCGGAACTCTTCCAGCAGGGCTGACCCGCACGGCCCGCCGCGTCGTTCTCGCGGTGGGCCGCACCTGTCATCAACTCACCCTCCGGCAGGCGCTATGTGCTGACGGGGGAGGGCTGAGCGAACAGATTCACGATGCGGGCCGCCGAAGTGCCAAGACCCGTGGGCCCGCATCTCTGCCACGGGGGTGCCGGGACGCCGCGCAGATCCTCCTCCCGGTAACGGCGGATGCCCCGGTGCCAGTTCAGGATTGCGGCGACCCAGTCCTCCAGCTCGCGCACATAGTTGTCGAGTGCGGCCCTGCCGTCCTTGTCGAGTTCGAATTCCTCGCAGAGCAAGGGGAGTTCATGCTCCTTCGCATGCAGGAACTGTCGCAGCCGCCCCCGCATGAGATCGTCGATGATCGTGACGGCGGTGGGGTAGTCGCAGTCGAAGAAGGACTGCACGACCAGTACGCCATTGTGCAGCTCGCCCTCGAACTCGATCTCCTTCTGGTACGAGAAGAGGTCGTTCATCAGCGTGGCGTAGTCCATGGCGGAGTTCTCCAGACTGCGCACCGGTCCGCTCCGGTAGATCTCAGGCGCGAGCCGGTCGGCGTGGCGCAGCCGGGACAGACTCATGGTGAGCTCGGAGCCGAAGGTCAGCCGCCGCATCTCGATGTAGTCGACCGGGTCGGGAATGCGGTGCTGCGCCTGGTTGTGGAGCTCCCACAGCCAGCTCTCGAGCATGACGTCGACCGCCCTGCGAAAAGCCTGCCGCGCCTCGGGAGTCATCGGTCCGGCGGTGCGCGCCCACAGGTCGGCGAGCCCCCGCTCCATGGGGGACACCGCGACCGCCGCTCCGGCAGCCGGTTCGTCCACCGGCATGCAGGCCCTGAAGCGTACGTCGCAGAGTTTCGCCCCTTCGAGGTTGCGCGACCGCCCGAAGACGAGGGGGTAGTAGTCGTCGGCGTACGTCCCCCAGGTCAGCCACTCCGCGCTGAGCTCCAGCTCCTCGGGGGTGGCGTCCGGGTCGATCCCGGCCGAGCAGAGCGCGAAGTCGAAACCGGTCAGCGCCGGTTCGTCCCAGATGTCGTTCAGCAGCCCCATCCGGCCCGCCCACTCGACGGACTTCTTCTTGGCGTCCTCGTGGTGCGGGCTGATCGACACGGGGAACGGCAGGTCGAACTCCGGCAGGAGCGACGGCCCCACCCGCTGCGGCACATGGGTGAGGCTGCGCAGCCGTGCGGTGGCCGGGCGGCCGAAGAGTGTCCTGATGTCAAGCGCCGAGGTGCCAAGCACCCCGCCGAACGGCGACCGGCCGGTGTCCACCCCCTCGTTCATATAGCGGCTGGAGCGCAGGTGCCACTCATGGCCGCCGGACTGCCAGTCCTGAAGTCCCTTGGCGTACGCCGCGACTGCCGCGCACTCCGCCGGGCCGAGCCCCTTCTCGACGCAGAGCGCGGGGACTTCGGTGAGCGCGGTGGTCTCGAACTGCTGGACCCGGGAGGTCAGCAGATCGTTGACGGCATCGGCCGCCTCCTGGGTCGTACAGCCCAGGAAGGTCTCCAGTACCAGCACACCGTTGCTGAGCTCACCCTCCTCCTCGACCTCCCGCTGGTAGGAGAAGAGGTCGTTGCGCAGATGGACGCCGTCGGAGAAGGCGTCGGTGAGCACCCGCAGCGGGCGCGAACCGGCCACGGACTGGGGGACCTCGGCTCTGGCCGCGTACTCCACCAGCCCCGCCGACCACGGCGCGCCGCCGACCTTGCGGCGCATCTCGATGTACTCGACGGGGTTGGCGATACGCCCCTCGTTGATGTTGGAGAGCTCCCAGAGGGACTCGTTCAGGAGATTCCTCGTGGCCCCGGCGAACCGCACCCGCCAGGCGTCGGACATGCTCGGCACGGTCCGCGCCCACAGATCGGCCAGTCCCGCCTCGACCGGATTGGTGGGCTCTGGCGTGCCCTGCGCCAGGTCCATCGGCATGAAGGCCGGCAGCCGGTCCAGATACGCCTTGCCGCCCTCGCGGTCCTGGGAGCGCTTGAAAATCTCCAGGAAGTGGTCGTCGAAGAAGAAGACCCACACGTACCAGTCGGTGACGAGACAGAGGGTGTCGGCGTCGCAGTCGGGGTGGGTGCAGGCGCACAGCAGGGCGTAGTCGTGCGCGTCGAGGTCGCTCTCCTCCCAGATGCCGGAGCCCTCAAGCATCCCCATCCGGCGTGCCCACTCCTTGGTGTGCCGCCGCGCCTGCTCGACGTGCGGATTGAGCCGCGCCGGATACGGGACGTAGAAGTCAGGCAGTACGAAGGGCTGTGCCATGTGCGCCAGGGCCTTTCGGTGAGCATCCGCGCTCGGGGGCGCGGACAGGGTCGTGGACGGGCCAGCCCTACCCGTCGCCCGTACGGCCCACGCTTTACGGCCCATTAGTCACACAAGCGGACAAGGGTAGCCGCGGTGCGCCACCGGACCCCACGAACGGGGGCGCACCGCGACTGCCCGGCTACCTCAGTACGCGCACGTCGGACGCCTTCACAAAGGCGACCCGGTGCCCGAACTGGATCTCGTAGTACGCCTCCTTGCCGCGCACCACCCGGTGTCCTGCAGTATCGAACGTCGTGGCGTACAGGTACTCGCCCGGCGTCCGGTCGCCGACGACGTACTTCTGGCGAGCGAGCAGCTTGTACGGCAGCGGCGAGATCGCCTGAACCGGGACGTCGGCGGGGTATGCCGCCGCCTCCGGGTAGGCCCGCCCGTACACCGGGATCTCCGTGGCGCCGTCCTTCGGAGTGAGCACCAGACCCCGGGCGCCCACCGCCGTCGGCTGCTTGCGCGGGTTGTGGAACCACGCCTTCTGCCCCAGGTACCAGATCGCCGTCCAGTCGCCCTCGCGCCCGGCGACCGCGTACTGCTGGCCGGTCGAGGCACGCGCACCGGTGTCGTTGACGCCGGTCGTCGAGTCCTCGCCGCCCGGACGCAGCCCGATGTCCTTGACCAGGGGTGCGTCCTCGGCGGGCGCGGTGTGCAGCCGGACCGCGGCCGAGCCGTGCGGCACGCATGCCTGACCGGGCTTCACACAGCCCGTGTAGACCGGCTGGTTCTGCCCGTAGTCGGGGCGGATCGTCACCACACCGCTGCCCGGGCCCGCGGTCGGTGTGAACGGCCTGCCGATCAGCTGGAAGTAGTGCGCCCAGTCCCAGTACGGACCGGGGTCGGTGTGCATCCCGCGGATCGTCGCGGCGGTCGTGCCCGGCACATTGTCGTGCCCGAGGATGTGCCGGCGGTCCAGCGGGATGCCGTAGCGCTTCGCCAGATACTTCACCAAGCGGGCGGAGGTGCGGTACATCGCCTCCGTGTACCAGGCATCCGGCGAGACCAGGAAGCCCTCGTGTTCCAGGCCCACCGACTTGGTGTTCACATACCAGTTGCCGGCGTGCCAGGCCACGTCCTTGAGGGGAACGTGCTGGGCGATGTGCCCGTCCGAGGAGCGCAGGGTGTACTGCCACGACACATACGTCGGGTCCTGCACCAGCTTCAGGGTGGTGTCCCAGGAGCCTTCGGTGTCATGGACGATGATGTACTTCACCGACTGGGACGCGGGACGGTCTGCCAGGTCGTGGTTGCCGTAGTCGCCCTCGCCGAACTCCTCGTAGGGCGCGGGGATCCACTCGCAGGCCACCGTCCGCGGGCACTCCGTCTTCCCCGCGTCGGCCGTCCGCAGCCCGAGCAGTGCCACCTGCGCCGGGTCGGGTGCCACGGCCGGGTCACCCGTGAGCGCGACTCGCTGACCGCTGTCCGTGACGCGTGATTCGCCCGTGCGGATGACGTCGAAGACATCGTTGGCGTACGTCGTCGCGGTCGCCGTGTCGTCGGCCCCGGAGAAACGCGCCACCGCGCCGTACCAGTCGGCCGGATCCTCGCTCAGCGGCCGTCCCAGCCCCTTCTGCGCGCTGGCGAGCAGGGCGGCGCCGCCGCGCACATTGGCGGCCGGGTTGTCGCGCAGCTGCTCGGCTGTGTAGCCGGACAGCTCGGCCGCCCGGTCCAGCGTCCTTAGCCCTTCGGGGAGTTCGGACGGTTCGGGCAGCTCGGCCTCGGCGGTGTTCCGCGGCGGACGGGAGTCGTCGCCGCGTGCGTCCTCGATGCCGTGCGAATGGTGCGGCGCCTCGGCGAGTGCGGTCCTGGCGTCGGTGAGATGCATCGGCCCGTAGCCGCCCGTGACGCTCGCCGCGCCCCCGTGCGCGTCCCAGCGCGACTGCAGATAGGAGACGCCGAGCAGCACGCTCTGCGGTACTCCGTACCGGGCCGCGGCAGCGGCGAAGTCACGCTGCAGCGCGCCGGACGAGCGCAGTTCGGCGGTGGCCGACGGACCGGCCGAGACCAGTGGCAGCAGCAGAGCGGCCGACGCCACCGCGCCCCCTGCCCTCACCATGCGCCGACGGGCGCTTTTCGGTCGTACGGGGGCGGATCCTTGCAAGGCAGCCTCCATGGACGGGTGGTGTGCGACGGGGTCTGCGGGGTGGGACACGACTACAGGGGTATCGGCTCCCGGACGATCCGTCAATCAGCGTCAGCGGCAAGGATTTCGCACGTCAGCCCGGGTGTGGCGGAGTTTCGTGGTGAGGGGGCGCGGGCCTGCGGCGCGTCAGTGGCATGGACCAATAAACGTATACGTAACGGATGCTGACGCCGGTTGACGGGCGTCTCGGCATCCGGTCGGGCCATCTGGGTGGACCGATGGCCTACCAAGCCGCCCGTGCCAGCTGCCGGTCCACCTGGGCGGGGGACAGGGCGTGCTCGATCGCCAGGATCCCGGCGCCGAGCGCCGCCGCGTCCTCGCCCGTGCGGCTCGGCTCGATCCGCAGCACATGGGTGGCCAGCGGATGCGAACGCCGGTAGACCGCTTCCCGTACGCCCGCGAGCAGCTGGTCGTGGACGGCGGCCAGCGCGCCGCCGAGCACCACCGTGTCCGGGTTGAAGAAGTTCACCAGGCTCGCCAGCACCTCGCCGACCGCGCGCCCCGCCTCGCGCACCATGCGCACCGCATCCCGGTTGCCCGACTTCACCAGGCGTACGACATCGCTGCCCGATGCCGCTTCCAGACCCAGCCCGGCAAGGCGTGCCGCGAGCGCCGCGCCGCCCGCGACCGCCTCCAGACAGCCGGAGTTGCCGCAGCGGCACGGCTCCTCCTGGTCCCCGACCCGGATATGGCCGATGTCGCCGGCGCAGCCCTGCGCGCCCCGGTGCAGCCGGCCGTCCGCGACGATGCCGCAGCCGATGCCCGTACCGACCTTGATGTACAGCAGATAGCGGGTGTCGGGGAAGGCGCGGCGCTGCTCGGCCAGCGCCATCACATTCACATCGTTGTCGACCAGGGCACGCACCGAGAAGCGCGAGGCGAAGAACTCCGGGATCGGGTACTGGTGCCAGCCCGGCATGATCGGGGGATCGACCGGGCGGCCGGTGGAGAACTCCACGGGGCCCGGCACGCCCACACCGATGGAGCGCAGTGTCCCCGGCTCCCGGCCGGTCTCCTCGAGCAGCGTGTGCAGCGTGCGCTCCACATGGCGCAGTACGGACTCCGGGCCGTCCGCGATCGACAGCGGGTCCTCTTTCGTCGCCAGCGTTGTACCGCCGATGTCCATCAGCGCCACCCGGCAGTGCGACGCGCCGAGGTCCACACCGGCGACGGCGTGCTCACGGGTGCGCAGTTGGAGCCGGCGCGGCGGACGGCCGCCGGTCGAAGCGCCGGTCTCGGCCGCCGTCTCGTCGACGAAGCCGTGCGCGATGAGGGCGTCCACTCGCTGGGAGGCGGTGGAGCGGGCGAGCCCGGTGATCCGCGCGACATCCGCACGCGTCGCCGCGGCCCCCGAACTGATCAGCGCGAGCACCTCGCCGGGGGAGTGGACGGCGGTGGAAACGCTGGGAGCCGACGGCGAAGACATGCCAGCAACCATAGGGACGACTTCCGCTGCCAACAAGGTCAATGTTGTTCGGCAATCGACATAAGTCCCCGTCAATTCGCTTGTGACGAACGCTGCTTGGACTCTTGACAGGCGAAAGAGGGGTCAGGACATTGCTCTGCAGACCGCTGCCCTGCCCAAGGAGCCTGGCGATGCTGACGATGCACGGCGTGTCCAAGAGCTTTCTCGGGGTGCGTGTGCTCCACGATGTGGGGCTCGACCTCGAAGCCGGTGAAGTGCACGCCCTCGTGGGCGAGAACGGCGCCGGGAAGTCCACTCTGATGAAGATCCTGGCCGGCGAGCACGTACCCGACGCCGGGACGATCACCATCGACGGCGCAGACCACGCCTTCACCCACCCCTCGCAGGCGCAGGCCGCCGGAATCGGCATCATCCACCAGGAGTTCGCGCTCCTCGCCCACCGTACCGTCGCCGAGAACGTCTTCCTCGGCCGCGAGCCCACCCGGCGCGGACTCGTCGAACGCAAGGCGATGGAAGCCCGCACCGCCGAACTCCTTGCCGAACTCGACGAGACCGGCATCACCCCGCGCACCCTCGTCCGCGACCTGTCCGTCGCCCGCCAGCAGACCGTCGAGATCGTCAAGGCCCTCGCTCCCCCGGCTACCGCTGGGGATGCCCGCACCTCCGTGCGCGTCCTTGTCATGGACGAGCCCACCGCGCCACTGGCCGACCACGAGGTCGGGCTGCTGTCCGCTCTCGTACGCCGACTCACCCGCCGCGGCCTCGGCATCCTCTACATCTCGCACCGGCTGCGCGAGGTCTTCGACCTGTCGCAGCGCATCACCGTCCTCAAGGACGGCTGCCGCGTCACCACACTCCGTACCAAGGACACCGACGCGGACAGCGTCGTACGCGCCATGGTCGGCCGGGAGCTGACCGCGTACTATCCGCCGCGCGCCCGCCCCGAGGAGATCGGCCCCGAGCGGCTCACCGTCACCGGCGGCTCGAACGCGCGCATCAGCGGCATCGACCTGACTCTGCGGGCGGGCGAAGTCGTCGGCGTCGCAGGCCTCCAAGGCTCAGGACGTACCTCGCTCGCCCGCGCCCTCTTCGGCGCGGCCCCCTTCACCGCGGGCACCATGACCGCCGGCGGCAGGCAGCTGCGGCCCGCCCGCCCACGCGAGGCGATCCGCGCCGGCATCGCCCTGGTCACCGAGGACCGCAAGACCGAGGGCCTCGCGCTGCGCCAGTCGGTACGCGACAACGCGCTGCTCGTCACTCGCGCCGTCCCCATCCGCGGCAGACCCCACGCCGGACGCGAAGTCACCGCGCTCCTGGAGCGCGTACGCCTCCAGGCCCGCGGTGAGGACCAGCAGGCCCAGTACCTGTCCGGCGGCAACCAGCAGAAGGTCGTCATCGCCAAATGGCTCGCCGCCCGCCCCCAGGTGCTGCTCTTCGACGAACCCACCCGCGGGGTCGACGTCGGCGCCAAGGCCGCCATCCACACGCTCGTACGCGAACTCGCCCGCGAAGGCCTCGCGGTACTGATCATCTCCTCCGAGCTGCCGGAGCTGATCGGCATGAGCGACCGCATCCTCGTCATGTCCGAAGGCCGCCTCGCGGGCGAACTCCCCGCGGGCGCGGCCGAGGAGGAGATCATGCGCCTGGCCACGGGCGGCCCGCCCCCCGACTCCGCCGGCGCTCCGCCCATGTCCGGTCACTCCCACACCGCGAGGGAGACCGGGTGAACTCGCTCAGTACGGCCGTCGCCGCGCCGAAGTCGGCCCCGCGTGTCCCCGCGCGGGCCCGGCTCACCGACCCCGTCGTGGGTGTGTGGCTCGCCGCGCTCGCCGTCACTCTCCTCGGCTGGATCGTCGTCGCCGCCCGCGGCGGGGACTTCCTCACCCTCACCAACATCGTCGCGATCCTGCAGAACTGCGTCGCACTCGGCCTGGTGGCTGCCGGTCAGTCCGCCGTCATTCTCACCGGCTCCCTCGACCTGTCCGTCGCCTACCTGATCAGCCTCGGCACGCTCGTCGCCGCCGAGACGATGCAGAGCGCCGGCGTCGTCACCGCCGTGCTCGCCGTCCTCGCGCTCAGCGCGGGCGTCGGGCTCGCCAACGGCCTCATCGTCACCGGACTGAAGGTCAACGCCTTCATCGCCACCCTCGGCGTCGCCTTCATCCTGCGCGGCTGGATCGAGGACAACTACACAGGACCGGCCGGCAAGGTCCCCGCCTCCTTCCAGCACCTCGGCTACGACCGCATCGGCCCCGTCCCCGTCTCACTCTTCCTGCTCGCCGCCGTGGCCGTCGCCATGTGGCTGATCACCCGCCGCACCCGGCTCGGCCACCATATGTACGCCACAGGCGGCGACGAGCACGCCGCGCGCCTCTCCGGCGTACGCACCCGCCGCACCGTTGTCGTCGCGCACATCCTGTGTTCGCTGTGCGTCGGCGCAGCCGCCCTCTTCCTCGCCGCAAGGCTCGGCGCCGGAGCGCCCTGGGCGGGCACCGAAGCGCGCTACGACCTCGAGTCGATCGCCGCCGTCGTCCTCGGCGGGACCGCGCTCGCGGGCGGCCGCGGGGGAGTGGCCGGCACCCTCGGCGGCGTCCTCGTCCTCGCCGTGCTCGACAGCGTCTTCAACCAGCTCTCCGTCGACCCGTTCTTCAAGAACGTCGTACGCGGCGTCGTCATCATCGCGGCCGTCGCACTGTACGCGCGGCGTTCGGCAAGGAGGCCCGCATGACGACGGCAACGGCCCCGCAGGCCAAGCGAGTTCTGCGCACGCTGGGCACCGGCGCGCCCGTGTACGTACTCCTCGCCGTGCTGCTCGCGGCGCTCGCCCTGACCGATCCGGGTTTCTACGAGCCCGACCGCTTCCTCGCCTTCGTCAAACGCGCCGCGCCCCTGGTCATCCTCGCCGCCGGCCAGTATCTGGTCATCGTCTGCGGCGAGTTCGACCTCTCCGTCGGTGCGATCGTCACCGCAGGCGTAGTGGTCGCGGCCGAGCTCTACGGGGCCTTCCCCGCCGCGCCCTGGCTGCTGGTCACCGCAGTGCTGCTGACAGCCGGAGCGCTCACCGGACTGCTCAACGGGCTGATCACAACCGTGCTGCGCGTGCCGTCCTTCATCACCACCCTGGGCATGATGCTCATCCTCGAAGGGGCCGTCTTCTTCTGGACCGGCGGCTCCCCGCACGGCGCGCTGCCCACCGCCTTCCGCCAGCTCGGCCGCGGCACCGCGTTCGGCTGGCTGCCCTGGGCGGTCCTCGCCTGCCTGGCCGCCGGAGCCGCTGCCGTGTATCTGATGCGCTCCGACTTCGGCCGCACCCTCGTCGCCACCGGCGACAGCGAACGCGCGGCGGCTCTGGCGGGCGTCCGCGTCGCCCGCGCCCGCACTGTCGCCTTCATCCTCTCCGGCGCCGCCGCCGCACTCGCCGCGGTCCTGGTCGGAGGGTTCTCCGGGGTCTCCGCACAGGCCGGCCGCGGCTACGAATTCGAGGCCATCACCGCCGTCGTACTCGGCGGAGTGGTCCTCGGCGGCGGCCGCGGCTCCGTCGTCGCCGCCATGGCAGGGGCCTTCTCCCTCCAGGCCCTGTTCACCCTGCTCAACCTCCAGGGCGTGTCCGGCGCCCTCGAATCCACCGTCCAAGGGCTCATCGTCATCGCCGCCGTGGGCCTCGGAGCCGCCGACTGGTCCCGGCTGCGCCGCCGCCGTACGCACCCCTCGGGAGGGGAACCCTCATGACCGCCATCCGTACGATCCACCGGCGCGCCATCGCATCGGCCGCCGCCCTGCTCACCACGGCGCTCATCGCCTCCTGCACCAGCGACGCGCCACCGGACAAACCCGCAGGGCAGGCGGGTGCCACCGCGACCGACCCAGGCACCGGCGCGCAGTCGAAGTTCTTCCAACAGGCCGAGTACGAACGTCAGTTGGCGCTCACCGAGCAGACCCCCGAGGGCCCGGCCGACAGGCCCTGGGAGCAGATGCTGAGCCCGCAGCTGACCGGCACGGCGAAGTACAAGAAGCAGGGCCGGGGCATTCACCTCTGCTTCTCCAACGCCGGTGTCTTCAACCCCTGGCGCCAGGTCGGCCTGAAGAACATGGAGGCCGAAGTGGGCCTGCACAAGGAGATCAGCAAGTTCACGGTCCTGGACGCCCAGGGCAAGGACGACAAGCAGATCTCCGACATCCAGGAGCTCACGGGCCGGGACTGCGACGCCCTGATCGTCTCCCCGAACACCACCGCCACCCTCACCCCCGCGGTCAAGCAGGCCTGCGCCAAGCTTCCCGTCATCGTCTTCGACCGCGGTGTGGAGACCGACTGCGCCGTCACCTTCATCAACCCCATCGGCGGATACGGATACGGAGCGGTCGCCGCCGACTTCCTGGTCGGGAAGGTCAAGCCCCAGGGCAAGATCCTCGCCCTGCGCATCTCGCCCGGCGTCGACGTGCTGGAAACCCGCTGGTCGGCCGCGAAGGTCGCCTTCGACAAGAGCGAACTCGACGTCGTGGACGTGAAGTTCACCGACGGCGACCCCGCCAAGACCAAGTCGATCGTCACCGACGCCCTCACCCGTCACGGGAACATCGACGGCGTGTGGATGGACTCCGGCGCCACCGCAGTGGCCGCCGTCGAGGCCTTCGAGGACGCGGGCAAGGACGTGCCGCCCATCACCGGCGAGGACCAGCAGGACTTCCTGCAGGCGTGGAAAGAGAAGAAGCTCACCGCGATCGCCCCGACATATCCGACCTTCCAGTGGCGTACGCCCGTGATCGCCGCGCTGAAGATCCTCAGCGGACAGCAGGTTCCCAAGGAGTGGAAGCTCCCGCAGCCCACCGTCACCCAGGACACCCTCGAGAGGTATGTCAAGCCCGGCATGCCGCCACTGCACTACGCGATGTGCGGCTGCGAGAAGCTGCCCGGATTCCCCGAAACCTGGGGCGGCAAGAAGTGACGCCCCGCGCGATCGGCGCGAACCCCTGGATCTGGCACTCGCCCGTGTCCCACGCGGCGCTCGCCGACGTCCTTCCCCGGTTGGCCACCTGGGGCTTCGACTGTGTCGAACTCCCGCTGGAGCAGACCGGGGACTGGGAACCGGCGGCCGTGGCCAAGCTGCTCGGCGCGACCGGTCTGACCCCCGCCGCCGTCATCGCCGTCATGCCCCCGGACCGCGATCTCGTACGCACCGACCCGGCCACGGTCCGCGTCACCCAGGACTATCTGCGGCGCTGCGTCGACGCGGCGAGCGCGGTCGGCGCGCCTGTCGTGGCGGGCCCGGTCTACACGGCCGTCGGGCGCACCTGGCGGATGGACCCCTGCGAACGGACCGCCGCCTATGAGGAGTTGCGGCAGAACCTCGCCCCCGTCGTCGACCATGCCCGAGCCGCCGGCGTACGCATCGGGGTCGAGCCCCTCAACCGCTATGAGACCAGCTTGCTCAACACCGTCGCCCAGTGCCTCGAAGCGCTCGACGGCCTCGATCCGCAGACCGTCGGCCTTGCCCTCGACACGTACCACCAGAACATCGAAGAACGCTCCCTGCCGGGCGCCGTGGAGCAGGCCGCGGGCCGCATCGTCCATGTCCAGGTGTGCGCGAACGACCGCGGCACCCCCGGCGCAGACCACCTCGACTGGCCCGGCTTCCTCACCGCGCTCACCGCACACGGCTACCGGGGCCCGCTCTGCATCGAGTCGTTCACCGCCCACAACGACGCCATCGCCGTCGCGGCCTCCGTGTGGCGTCCCCTCGCCGCGACGCAGGACGCCATCGCCACGGACGGCCTCGCGTTCCTCAAAGCCGCGCTCAACCCACCCGCAGAATCCGTAGAGAGGAACAGCTCATGAGCTGTCATGCTCGCGACATTGGCGTCCATGACATTTACAGAGCCGTCGTCGCCGTCCTCGGAGCCCTACTCCTCGCGGTGACCGCCCTGCCCGCCACCGCCGCAGCCGAACAGGCCCCCGCCTTCCGCGCCCTGCTCTTCACCCGGGCCGTCGGCTATGTCCACGCCTCCATCCCCGCGGGCATCCAGATGTTCAAGGAGGAGGCCGCCGAGAACAACTTCGAAGTCGTCCAGAGTGCCGACCCCACCGTCTTCGACGACGCGAAGCTGAAGGAATTCGACGTCATCGTCATGCTGCAGAACTCCGGCATGGTCTGGGACACCGACGCCCAGCGCGAGGCGATGCAGAAGTACGTACGCGGCGGAGGCGGCGTCGTCGCCATCCACAACACCCTCGACATGGGCGTCGAGGAACAGTTCCCCTGGTGGGACGACGCCATCAACGGCGGCGCCCACATGCCCGCCCACTCACCCGGCGTGCTCCAGGGCACTGCCAAGGTCGCCGACCGTGTCCACCCCTCCACCAGCGGACTTCCCGAGCGCTGGGAGCGCCCCGAGGAGTGGTACAACTTCGACAAGAACCCCCGCGGCGACGTCCATGTGCTGGTCACCGCCGACGAGACGACGTACAACCCCGGCGGCTCCGCCATGGGCGCCGACCACCCCATCTCCTGGTGCCGCAACACCGAAGGCGGCCGCATCTGGGCCACCGCCATGGGGCACGACATCCCCGCGTACAGCGAACCCGCCTTCCGCGACCATGTCATCGGCGGCGTCCAGTGGGCCGCGGGCAACAAGACCGGCGACTGCGGCGGCACCGTCTGGAGCGGCTACGAAAAGGTCACCCTCGACGACAACACCGCCGACCCGATGGAGCTCGACGTCGCCCACGACGGCCGCGTCTTCTACGCGCAGCGGGGCGGCGAAGTGAAGATCTTCGACCCCGCCTCGCACTCCACCGTCAGCGCCGGCAAGCTCGATGTCTACACCGGCGGCGAGGACGGCCTGGTCGGCATGGAACTCGACCCCGCCTTCAAGCAGAACGGCTGGATCTACCTCTACTACGCGCCCGCCGCCGCGAAGGACGACGTCAACCGCCTTTCCCGGTTCACCGTCAAGGGCAACACCCTGGACCTGAAGAGCGAGAAGAAGCTCATCGACGTCCCCGCCTACCGCGACCGCACCTTCCCCGAACCCGGACACACCGGCGGCGCCGTCGAGTTCGGACCCGACCGCACCCTCTACCTCGGCGTCGGCGACGACGTGCCTCCCAACCTCGACCCCAACTGGCAGGGCTACGCCCCTCTCGACTGGCGCCCGGGCAAGCAGATGCTGGACGCCGCACGCACCGCGGGCAGCACCAACGACCTGCGCGGCAAGATTCTGCGCGTCAAGCCGAGCGACCGCGGCGGCTACACCATCCCCAAGGGCAACCTCTTCCGCCCCGGCACCGACAAGACCCGCCCCGAGATCTACGCGATGGGCTTCCGCAACCCCTTCCGCTTCACCGTCGACCAGAAGACCGGCTACGTCCATGTCGCCGACTACGGGCCCGACCGCGGCCTGCCCACCACCGACCGCGGACCCGAGGGCCTGGTCGAGTACAACGTCATCAAGAAGCCCGGCAACTTCGGCTGGCCGTTCTGCCACGGCAACAACCAGGCGTACGCGCCCTACGACCCCGACACCAAGGTCGTCGGCCCGAAGTTCGACTGCGCGCGGCCCGTCAATCCCTCGCCCAACAACACCGGGCTGAAGGACCTCCCGCCGCTCCAGCAGCCCGAGGTCTGGTACGGCTACGGCGCCTCCAAGGAATTCCCCGAGATGCGCACCGGCGGCGCGGCCCCGATGAGCGGCCCGGTCTACCACTACGACGCCAAGAACCCCTCCACCACGAAGTTCCCGGCCTACTTCGAAGGCGCGAGCTTCTTCTACGAGTGGTCGCGCAACTACGTCAAGGAGATGCGCTTCGACAAGGAGAACAAGCTCCTCAAGATCAATGACTTCCTCTCGTCGCAGAAGTTCAACAAGCCGATGGACATGACCTTCGGGCCCGACGGATCGCTGTACGTACTCGAATGGGGCAGCTCCTTCGGCGGCGGCAACAACGACTCCGGCCTCTACCGGATCGACTACGCGCAGGGCAAGCGCATCCCCGTCGCCAAGGCCGCCGCGTCCGCCACCAACGGACCCACCCCGCTCAAGGTCGACTTCTCCAGCGCAGGGAGCAACGACCCCGACGGCGACCCGCTCACCTTCGCCTGGGACTTCGACGGCAACGGCACCTACGACTCGACCGAGGCCAACCCCACCCACACCTACACGGCAAAGGGAGACTTCACCGCCCAGCTGAAGGTCACCGACACCACCGGAAAGTCCGGCTACGCCAACATCCCCATCACCGCGGGCAACACCGCCCCCAAGGTGACCATCGACTTCCCCGTCAACGGCAAGCTCATCACCTTCGGCGACAAGATCCCGTACAAGGTCACCGTCACCGACCCGGAGGACGGCCCCGTCGACTGCACCAAGGTCACCGTCAACCCTGCCCTCGGCCACGACGACCACGAGCACCCGACCACCGATATCCCCGGCTGTGAAGGCACCGTGGACACCGGTGATCTGGGCGGGCACCCGGAGGGCGCCGACCTGACCTACGTACTCAACGCGAAGTACACCGACAAGGGCGGCGAAAGCGCCGGCGCCCTCACCGGCTTCGGACGCGCCGTCCTCCACCCCAGGCACAAGCAGGCCGAGTACTACGACGCCCAGTCGGGAACCCGCGTCGTCGCCCAGGAAGGCGCCGAGAACGGCAAGCGCATCGGCGACGTCAGCAACGACGACTGGGTGGCCTTCGAGCCGATGAGCGTCGAAGGCATCGCCAATGTCAGCTACAAGCTGTCGTCTCCGTACGGCGTCGGCGCGATCGAACTGCGCGCAGATGCCCCCGACGGCAAACTGCTGGCCACCACACCCGTCCCCAATACCGGAGGCTGGGACAACTACCAGGCCACGCCGCCCGTCCCGGTCGAAGTACTCGCCGGTACCCACAAGCTCTATCTCGTCTTCATGTCCCCGCAGAACAACTCCTTCGACGTGGACTCGGTGGAGTTCCACAGCCCATAACCCGCCGGAGCACAACAGTGCGCTGCGCGCCCAGTGTGTCGGCACTGGGCGCGCAGCGCGCTTCCCCCTCTGTCGCGGACGGTCAGCGAGTGCCGACCGCCGCACGCACTGCCCGCCGGGCCAGTGCGCAGTCGTCGTGCAGCCGCCTCAGCAGTAGCCGCTGTTCCTCACCGGCCGACAGACCGCCGGACGCAGCCTGGCTGCTGCCCGCAGGGGGCGCCTCCCGGATCGTCCGCTGCACAGCCGTCTCGTAGGTACGGATTTCCCTGGTCAGCACCAGCATCAGATTCACCAGGAACGCGTCCCGCGCCGCCGTTCCCGCCTGCTGCGCCAGCTGGCTGATCTGCCGGCGCGCCACCGGCGCATCCCCCAGCACCGCCCACAGCGTCGCCAGGTCATAGCCCGGCAGATACCAGCCCGCGTGCTCCCAGTCGACCAGCACAGGACCGGTCGGCGACAACAGGATGTTGGAGAGCAGTGCATCGCCGTGACAGAACTGCCCCATGCCCTGCCTGCCGCCCGCGTGCGCCAGACCGTGCAGCAGCTTCTGCAGATCCCCGAGGTCACGGTCGGTGAACAGACCCAGCTCGTGATAGCGGGAGATCCGCGAGGCATAGTCCAGTGGCGCGTCGAACATCCCGGCCGGCGGCCGCCAGGAGTTGAGCCGGGCGATCGCGCCGAGGGCGGCCCGGACATCGGCACGGGGCGGAGCCTCGACCGGGTGCCGTGCAAGGGCCGCCGCCCGGCCCGGCATCCGCTCGATCACCAGCGTGCAGTTTTCGGGATCCGCGGCGATCAGCCGCGGGACCCGCACTGGTGGGCGGTGCCGGACGAAGGCGCGATAGGCAGCTATTTCGTGGCGGAGCCGCTCGGCCCAGGCGGGCGAGTGGTCCAGTAAGCACTTGGCGACCGCTGTCGTACGTCCTGTTGTGCCGACGAGCAGTACGGAGCGTCCGCTGCGGCGCAGCACCTGTACCGGATTGAACTCCGGACAGATGCGGTGTACCGAAGCGACGGCCATCCGCAGCTGCGCGCCCTGAGGGCCGGACAAGTCGATTCTCCCGCTGAGGGGTTGGCCGACCGTCCCCGCCGGCCGTCGAGCCCGACCGGCGTGAGTGGGGTCGAGATACGGTCCGGCGCCGGCCGGGGCGGCGGAGCGCTGCGACCGGTGCGGGGCGGACACGGAGGACGATGCTGTGTACATGGGGGCGACAGATCCCTTCGTGTGCCGACAAGTTGCATACGCGGCCCCGCCCCGGCAGCCGGTCAACACCCTGGGGAATGCGTCCGGCTGCCGGGCCGAGGTGGCGCGTTCCTACGTCACACCCGGCCGCGGGTGGCACACCATCTGGCGCACCCTGGCGAACCCTGGCGAATAGTCGCCACGCATCTGACAGGGGGTTACTGTCAACTCAGCCGAGAACCTGGGGGCTTGACGTGACCGGAGAACCCAACACCCGCCTCTGCGACCTGTTCGGCCTGGCCGGCTGGTCCAAGGGAGAACTCGCGAGACTCGTGAACCGGCAGGCGGCGGCCATGGGCCACCCACAGCTGGCGACCGACACCTCGCGGGTGCGGCGTTGGATCGACATGGGGGAGACCCCGCGCGATCCCGTGCCCCGAGTGCTGGCAGCTCTGTTCACCGAGCGACTCGGTCGTGTCGTGACCATCGAGGACCTCGGGTTCGTACGGATCGGGCGAGCGGGGAAGCGGCGGGACGTCCAGGGAGCAGACAATCCTGACGGCCTTCCGTGGGCGCCCGAACGGACGGCAGCGGTCCTCACCGAATTCACGGGAATGGACCTCATGCTCAACCGACGCGGCTTGGTGGGCGCGGGCGCCGCGCTCGCCGCAGGCTCCGCACTCAGCAGCGCCATGCACGACTGGCTGCACACCGACCCCGCACTCGCCCACGACGCCCCCCGTATCGAAAATCCCCTGCACGCCGACCCCGCTGGGTTCGACCGCTATGAGGCCGCCCCCATCGGGTCGCAGGAGATCGAGGCACTGGAGCGTTCCGTCGAAGTGTTCCGCGCCTGGGACGCCGCCCGCGGCGGCGGGCTCCAGCGCAAGGCCGTTGTGGGGCAGCTCAACGAAGTGGGCGGCATGCTCGCCTACCGCCACCCCGACCATCTCCAGCGCCGCCTCTGGGGCGTCGCCGCCAACCTCGCCGTACTCGCAGGCTGGATGTCCCACGACGTCGGCCTCGAACCCACCGCCCAGAAGTACTTCGTCATCGCCGCCCACGCGGCACGCGAGGGCGGCGACCGCCCGCGCGCCGGCGAAGCCCTCTCCCGCGCCGCCCGGCAGATGGTCCACCTGAGCCGTCCCGACGACGCCCTGGACCTGATGAAGCTCGCCAAGTCCGGCTCGGGTGAACAGACCCTGCCGCGCACCCAGGCGATGCTGTACACCATCGAGGCCTGGGCCCAGGCATCCATGGGGCGCGGCCAGGCCATGCGCCGCACCCTCGGCGAGGCCGAGGACCTCTTCGTCTCCGACAAGGGCGATGTGCCCCCGCCGAGCTGGATGCAGATGTTCGACGAGGCGGATCTGCACGGCATGGAGGCACTGGCGTACCGCACCCTCGCCGAACACGACCCGGGGGCAGCCGCCACCGCGCAGAACCACGCCAAACAGGCGCTGGAGCTGCGCGAGGGCGGCCGGCAGCGCTCGAAGATCTTCGACTACATCTCACTGGCATCGGCGTGCTTCATCGCCGACGACCCCGAACAGGCCGACCGCTACGCCAGGCTGGCGCTCGTCTCGATGGGGGAGACCTCCTCGCACCGGACGTGGGACAGGCTCCGCGAGATGTACCGGCTGACCGGGCACTACGCGGAATACGCAAAGATCCAGGATCTGCGCGAGGAAATCCAGCTGGCCCTGCCCAACAGCCCCTCGAGGAGGTCGAGGAGCACCGAGATCTAGCCTGCGTTCCAGGGTTCCCGGGATTCAGCACCGCCCAGGCTTACGAGGGTCTACGAACGGATCCTCGCGACCATCACACAGGCGTCGTCCTCGCGGTCGTCCTCACCGCATTCCTCGACGACCGTCCGCACGCACTCCTGCGCGCTGCGGGCCTCGGCGAATCGCGGCGCCAGCCCGAGCAGGCGGTCCGTGTTGCCCACCTCGGCGGCGCTCGTGCGCGTCAGCCCGTCGGTGTGCAGGACAAGCAGATCGCCGGGGAGCAGCTGCAACTCGGCCTGCTCATAGGCGGCGCCGGATGTCGCACCGAGAAGCACCCCGTCGGGCTGCGTCAGCGCACGCCCCGTCCCGTTGCGGAACAGCAGCGGGGCGGGGTGTCCCGCCTGCGCCCAGGTCAGGGTCCGGCTCGCCGGGTTGTAGCGGCAGCACACCGCACTGCCGAGCGCGGGCTGCACGGAGGTCTCCAGCAGCTCGTTGAGATGCGCCATGAGCTGTCCCGGCCTGATCCCGGCCACGGCCATCCCGCGCAGCGCACCCAGCAGCATCGCCATCGCCGATGTCGCCGTCACTCCATGGCCCGTGAGGTCTCCGACGCTCAACAGCGAGTCGCCATCGGGGAGTTGGAGCGCGTCATACCAATCGCCGCCGATCAGTGCGCTGTTGGTGGACGGCAGATAGTGCGCGGCGACATCCAGCACGGCGGGTCCGTCGAGCGGGAATTGTAGGGAGCCCCGCCACGGCGGAAGGACGGCTTCCTGCAACTCGACCGCGACCCGGCGCTCCGTCTGTGCGAAGTGCTGCCTGCGCTCCAGCGAGTCACGGCTCTCACGCACCGCCCGCTGGGTGCGGCGCAGTTCGCTGACGTCCCGCAGGACCGCCCACATGGAGGCGGTGGACCCGTCGGAGTCGAGCACCGGCTCGCCCATCATGTGGACCGTACGGAACCGGCCGTCGGCCCGCATCATGCGGAACTCGCCGTCGATGGGACGTCCGTCGACCAGACAGTCCGTGACCAGCGCGGTGAGCAGCGCCTGGTCCTCCTCGAACACGATGGAGGGCAGTTCGTCCAGCGACATGGGGCCGCTCTGCGCGGAGCGCCCGAGGATCTGGTAGAGCTCGTCGGACCAGCTCACCTCGTCGGTGAGGAGATTCCACTCCGCGCTGCCGACCCGGCTGAGCAACGATCCGGTGCTCTGGGCGCTGTCCGCCTCGTACGCGGCGAGCTCGTCCTCGAAGACGCCGGCGGTCTCATCCGGCAGACCTTCCTTGAGCTGGTCCAAGTGCGCGCCGAGATCGTCGAGATGATGGACAGCCAGGTCACAGAGCGCTCGCTGCCATCGCCCCTGCGGGTCGTACTCGTCCGGCATTGCGTCCCGGCGCACGGCGTCCACGTCGCCGCGCAGCCGACGCGTGCGGGTGATCAGCGCGTCGACGGTGTCGCGCTCGGGCGGCTGCGGGGCGGGACGGTCCGCGAACACATGGGACGGCATGTCGTACTCCGATACAGGCGCGGCCACAGCCAAGTCTCTACAAGGGACCAGTAATGACTGTTGCACAGGCTGCGACGGCCCGTAAGGGCTTTGGCAACACTCGATACGGTGGTGCCGCTGGCATATGCCACAGGCCGTCATGGGGGCCGCGGCGGCTCGGCGGACGGCTGGGGTCCGCCGAGCGCCTCCTTTCTGACGGGGCGTTTGCGTGCCGCGACAATCGTTGCGGCGGGCGGGGTCAGGCGCGGGCGAGCGACGCGGCGCCGAAGGAGACGTCGAAACGGTCGCACCAGATGCTGACGCTGGTGTACCGATTCAGATCGAGGCCGGTGGGCAGCGCGTAGTTCTGGTCGCCCTTGTTCCCCTTGAGCTTGCCGAGGCTTACGTACTTTCCGTCGTCGAAGACGCGCCAGCCCGCCGTGCCCTCCTTCACCGCGGCATCGGTGATCCATACGCGCAGATCGGGGCCGTTGCTCGTATCGAGGTTCTCCAGCCGGAGGGTGCGCGTCCCGTCCGCCAGCTGCAGGACCTTCACCGAGCCGCTCGTCCGGTGCTCATGGCTGATCAGCTCGCCGGAAGCCAGGGTCCGGGGCCCTGACGGCGTGGGCGTCTCCGCCCCGGCTGCGGGCTCGGCGGCATCCGGGATCGCGGTCGCAGCGGGGAGTGCGTCCCGCACCGTCTCGTCCACCCACAGCTTCCACGGCTGGAACCAGTAGAGCCCCACGCCGGCCACCGCCGGCCCGACGACCAGTGCCACCACACCCCACGGCCTGCCCAGCCACTTCCACACGCGCCCCACCGTCGTCTCCTGACGTCCACCGGCCGTCGACCGGGCGTGTCCCGGGTCCGACCTGGTCTCAATTCAACGGCAGGGCGAGCCGTTCGGCACCGCCGACCCTGATGACGAAAGTCTTACGTCGCGCGGACCCTCGTCCCGCGGTCACCGGCCTGACGGGCGGCAGGCCGCCGAGAGGCATAGGCTCCCGCCATGAACGCCGAGGAGGAGCAGTCGGTCGATGCCGCCGTCGAGGGGGAACTGCGGCTCCTGGATCCCGCGGTCCGCGCCTTGCCCCACCTGGTCTCCGAGCTGCTGGATCCCGAGTTCTTCGAATTCGGGGCATCGGGCGCGCGCTACGACCGTACGACGATCCTGTCCGCCATCGCCCCCTCGCCCACTGAGCGGGTGAACGCCACCGGCGTCAGCGAGCTGTCCGGGAAGCTGCTCGCTCCCGGCCTCGTCCAGGTGACATACGTGTCGGACCAGAGCGGTCGCCTGGCCCGGCGGAGCTCCCTGTGGCGCAGAACGGCGGAAGGCTGGCGGATGTACTTCCACCAGGGGACGCTGATCAGCGCGGAGTAGCGCCCGGAGAGCCGCGGGCCCGCCGCCCCGGCGGGCGGGTGCGCGGGCCGGGGCCGTTGTCAGTGGTGGGCGGCAGTATGAGAGCCATGACGACTTCGACTGCCGCTCATGCCGCCGCCGCTGCCCTCGCCGACTCCGCCGCGTATGCCGAGGCGGTCGATACCGCGACGCAGGCCGCCGCCGCGTACTACGCGACGGGCGAGAGCACCCTCGACGACGATGCGTACGACCGCCTGGTGCGCGGCATCGCCGCGTACGAACAGGCGCATCCCGGCGAGATGTCGGCCGCGTCGCCGACCGGCAAGGTCGCCGGTGGGACAGCCGTCGGGGACGTGCCGCACACCGTGCCGATGCTGTCGCTCGACAACGTCTTCTCCGCCGAACAGCTGCAGTCGTGGGCCGCCTCGGTGGAGCGCCGGATCGGCCGGCCCGTCGAGCAGTGGAGCGTCGAGCCGAAGCTGGACGGCCTCGCCATAGCCGCCCGCTACGAGCACGGCCGGCTCGCCCGGCTGGTCACCCGTGGGGACGGGAGCGCGGGCGAGGACGTCTCGCACGCCATCGGCACGGTCACCGGCCTGCCGGGCCGCCTCACCGAGCCGGTCACGCTGGAGGTGCGCGGCGAAGTCCTCATGACCAACGAGCAGTTCGAGCAGGCCAACACGGTGCGCACGGCGCACGGCAGTGCTCCGTTCGCCAATCCGCGCAACGGAGCGGCGGGTACGCTGCGCGCCAAGGACCGTGAGTACACCGTCGAGATGACCTTCTTCGGCTACGGCGCGCTGCCGCTGCCCGCCACCGGCGAGGCGCTCGCCGAGCAGCTGGGGGAGTGGCCGCACAGCAGGCTCATGGCGTACGTCGCGGGCTTGGGCGTGCACACCGCCGAGACCACCGCCGTCGCGCCCCGCACCCTGACGGAGGTCGACGACATCCAGGCGCGCGTCGAGGAGATAGGGGCGCTGCGCCCGGAGCTGCCGTTCGGCATCGACGGCATTGTCATCAAGGCGGACCTCGCCGCCGACCAGGCCGCGGCCGGGTCCGGATCGCGGGCCCCGCGCTGGGCGATCGCGTACAAACTGCCCGCCGTGGAGAAGGTCACCACGCTGCTCGGTGTGGAGTGGAACGTGGGGCGCACCGGCGCCATCGCACCCCGCGCCGTCCTGGAGCCGGTCGAGATCGACGGATCGACGGTCAGCTACGCAACCCTCCACAACCCCGCCGACATCACCCGCCGCGACCTGCGCATCGGCGACCGGGTGATGGTCTACAAGGCGGGTGACATCATCCCGCGCATCGAGGCGCCGGTGGCCCATCTGCGCACCGGCGACGAGCAGCCGATCGTCTTCCCCGAGGTGTGCCCGCAGTGCGGCTCCGACATCGACACCTCCGAGCAGCGCTGGCGGTGTGTGCGGGGACGCGACTGCCGGCTGGTGGCCTCCCTCTCGTACGCCGCCGGGCGCGACCAGCTCGACATCGAGGGCCTCGGGGTGACCCGCGTCGTCCAGCTCGTCGAGGCGGGCCTGGTCACCGACTTCGCCGACCTGTTCACGCTCAGCCGGAGCCGGCTCCTCGAGCTGGAGCGGATGGGGGAGACCAGCACCGACAACCTCCTGGCCGCCATCGAGGGGGCGAAGACGCGGCCACTGTCCCGGGTGTTCTGCGCGCTCGGCGTACGGGGCACGGGTCGCTCCATGTCGCGTCGTATAGCCCGTCACTTCGCGACGATGGAGCACATACGCGCCGCCGATGCCGAAGCCCTGCAGCAGGTCGACGGCATCGGCGTGGAGAAGGCCTCACTGGTGGTCGCCGAGCTCGCCGAACTGGCTCCGCTCATCGACCGGCTCATCGCGGCGGGCGTCAATATGACGGAGCCCGGCGCGACCCCGCCGGCCGAAGGAGGAGACGGCGACGACGGACCCGCCGCGGACGCCGGCCCGCTGGACGGGATGACCGTCGTCGTCACCGGCGCCATGACGGGAGCGCTGGAGAAGCTCTCCCGCAACCAGATGAACGAACTCGTCGAGCGGGCCGGCGGCAAGTCCTCCTCCAGCATCTCCAAGCGCACCTCGCTCCTGGTGGCCGGTGAGAACGCCGGATCCAAGCGGGAGAAGGCCGAGCAGCTGGGCACCAGGATCGTCACCCCGGACGAGTTCGCCGTTCTGGTCGCCGACTTCCTCGACCAGAACGGCTGACCGGGCGGGCGGTACGCGTCGGGCTCCGCCGCGCGCTTCCTCAGCCGCGGCGTTCGACCGTGGCTGAGGCCCGCCGGGCAGGAGCAGTTCGCTACCGCCCGACCGGCAACGTGACGCTGCTGACCCCGCTCCGCACCGTCAGCCGCGTCCCCGCGGGATAGCGAAGCGTGTGGTCGTAGTCCGTCGAGATCAGCACCACACCCAGCCGGTGTCCCTTCTTGAACACATAGTCCTGCGGCTGCATCCCCCACTCCAGCCGGTACTCACGCCCTTCCACGACCCGTTCCTGCCGCGCGATCGAGTTGCGGTTGCGGGCATCGAGCCAGCCGCGCGAGACAATCTTGAAGTCCGCGGTCTCGGTGCGGTGCGTCGTCCGGTAGGTGCAGCCCGTGTCCGACGGGATGCCCTCGCCGTAGCAGATCAGCTTCGAGGTGTCCGCCACCGTGCCCGCCGTCGCTCGTGTGTCCGTGCCGTAGTCGACCAGCAGCGCCGTCACATATGGCGACGTCCCGTCCAGTGAGGCCCGTAGCGACACCTCCGGCACGCCGTTGACCCGCAGATCCCGGGACAGCGGGCCGGTCGTGTACGCGAGCCGGTTCGGGTTTGCCGCGTCCGGGCCGGCCACCAGCGCTTCCGCCTTGACCGTGCGTCCAGCGTCCGACAGCGACTGTTTCACCGGCGGACCGGGCAGCGGCGCGAGGCCGTCCGCGTTCAGCCGCAGCGTCAGATCCCGTGTGCCGCGCGTCGGCCAGTCGGACTGCTGACGCCAGCTGAAGTCCGCCTGCTCGACATCGACCGGAGGCGCGTCGAGGGCGCCGTTGTCCAGGTCGTACAGCCAGTAGTCGAACCACTGGTGCAGCTGCCTGAGCCACTCCTCCATCCGAAGCGGCATCGGATTGATGTGACCTGCCTGGTGCAGCCACAGCTTGCGCGGCACGTCGTACTCCTTCAGGGCGTCCCACAACTGCCCGAAGTGCTGGGTCTTCACATTCCAGTCGTTGCCGCCGTGCACGGCGAAGACCCCGGCCCTGATCTTCTCTACGTCCTTGAGGTAGTCGCGCTCCGCCCAGAACCGGCTCCAGTCACCGGTCATCCGGTCCTGTTCCGCCGTCAGCCGGTCCAGCACGCCCTTGCAGATCTCCCGGTCGGTGCGGCTGTAGACGTACTTGGCGAGGATGTCGGTGTCCTCGCCCTGGTAGCCGCCCGGCGCCACGACCCCGCCGTTCGCCCGGTAGTAGTCGTACCAGGACGAAATTCCCGAGATCGGCACGATCGCCTTCAGGCCCTCAACTCCCGTCGTGGCCACGGCAGTCGGCAGCGTCCCGTTGTACGAGATCCCCATCATCGCGGTATTGCCCGTCGACCAGGCCGCGCCGACCGGCCTGCCGTCCAGGTCCCAGCCCCTGGCCCGGCCGTTCAGCCAGTCCACCGCCGCCTTCGCGCCGAGCGTCTCGTTGCGGCCGCCGGAGGTGGGGCACCCGGTCGAGCCGCCCGTGCCGACGCTGTCGACCTGCGCCACCGCATAGCCGCGCGGCAGGAAATAGTTGTCCGTATAGCCGGGGAACGGAACGGAGGGACCGACGAGGCCGGGCACCCGCTCCTTGCTGGAGAGCCGCCTGCCGGCCGGCAGGCCGTCCTCGTCCAGATCCACCTCGTGGAACGGCACATCGTTGCCGCCGCCCCAGTACGGACTGGCCTCGATGATCGTGGCGACCTTCAGCCCGGCGTCGGTCTCCTTCGGCCGCAGGATCCGCATCCGTACGGTGTCGAGCCGCCCGTCACCATCGCTGTCCGTCTCCGTCTCGACGTCCACCTGCTGCGAGATCGCGTCGGCGCGGGAGAAGGCGGGCTGGGTCTCATTGCCGACGATCTTCAGCGCGGGGTCGTCCGCCTGCGCGACGGGGGCGGGCAGCGCCGCCAATAAGGAAGCGGCGACGGCGGCGACGCCCAGCCGCCGTGCCGTACGTACAACGGTGGGTCTCGCCATCGTGTCTCCAGAGCCGGGAAGTGACGATCACGCGGGAGCGCGCGCACATTCCACCGCGTACGAGCCGCCCCGCGCCAGACCGCAACTCCCGCCACGCACGGCCCATGTGAGAAGGGAGGCCGCTCCAGCGGAGGGGACGGCCGACCACCGCCTTCTGCCTTTTCGTGGACGGGCGACCGGCAGGTAATACTCTCCATATGACTTCGCGGATGACGGGCGCAGGCGGCGGCGCGCGGGGGGAGGCTGTACGGATCAGACGAGCCACCGCCCGTGACGCGAAGCGGCTCACCGCACTCGTACGCAAGTCCCGCACCTACGAGGGCCAGTACGGCTCGGCGATCGCCGGATACCGGGTGGGCCCCGACTACATCGAGACCCACCACGTCTTCCTGGCCGTCGGCGAAAACGAGAGGGTGCTCGGCTTCTACGCCCTGATCCTCTCCCCGCCGGAGCTGGACCTGATGTTCGTCGCCGACGCCGCCCAGGGCCTCGGCATCGGCCGCCAGCTTTTCGAACACATGATCGATGAGGCGCGCGACGCCGGGCTCACCGCCGTGCGCATCGTCTCGCACCCGCCGGCTGAGGGCTTCTATCGCAGCGTGGGCGCGCAGCGGATCGGCACGGTGAGCGCGAATCCGCCCGCTGTGATGTGGGACCGCCCCGAACTGGTCATCCCGATCCCGTAGCGCGGGAGCGGGCCGGTTCCGGTCGGTGCGGCGACGAGAACACGGGGCCCGTACCGCACCCGCCGCCGGTCAGGCAGTGCACGCATCGTGGACAGCTCCGTCACCCCGCTGCCCGAGTGGCTTACGATCTCCGACGGACGGTCGCGTCGAGCCGACCGCCCCGAGCGCGCAATCATGGAGGTCAACCGTGTTCAGGACGGCCAGCGGACATCGCAGTCACCGCACCAGCATCCGGGCCCGCGCCACTGCCGGTGCCGTGGCGGCGGGGATGTTCCTTGCCGTGGGCTGTTCCTCCGGGGACGACGGACCGGGCGAGGCGGCGGGCGGCGTGCCCGTAGTGGCCAAGGGCAAGCTGACCACCTGCACGCACCTGCCCTACCCGCCGTTCCAGTTCGAGCAGAAGGGCAAGGTCGTCGGCTTCGACGTGGCCCTGATCGATCTGGTGGCGAAGAACCTCAAGGTCGAGCAGGAGATCCTGGACACGCCGTTCGAGAACTTCAAGACCGGCGCCTTCCTGAACTCCGGCAGTTGCGATCTCGCCGCCGCCGGCATGACGATCACGGACGAGCGCAAGAAGAACGTGGACTTCTCCGTCCCGTACTTCGACGCCACGCAGGCGCTGCTGGCGACGAAGAAGAGCGGCGTGACGTCCCTGGCGGACATCAAGGCCAAGAAGAAGAAGCTCGGCGCGCAGGCGGAGACCACCGGCGAGAGCTACGCCAAGGCGCAGGGCTTCAACCCGGTCGCGTTCGAGAGCTCGGACGCGGTGCTCAACGGGCTGCGTACGGGCCAGGTCGACGCCGTCGTCATCGACTACCCGGTTGTCCAGGGCTGGCTCAAGGACAAGGCGAACGCCGCCGAGTTCACGCTCGGGCAGAACATCGAGACCGGTGAGCAGTACGGCTTCTCGGTGAAGAAGGGCAACAAGAAGCTCCTCGCCGCGATCAACAAGGTGATCAACGACGCGCGCGCGGACGGCACGTACAAGAAGCTGTACGAGCAGTGGATCGGCCCGCTGCCCCAGGGCAAGTCGTGACCTCTCGGCTTACCAGGCGCCAGCGGCGCCGCGTCTCGCAGGGCATCCAGTACGCCGTATTCGTCGCGGCGCTGATCGTGATCGGCTTCCTGGCCGACTGGGGACGGCTGCAGAACCAGTTCGCGCAGAAGGACCTCGCCAAGGAGCTCTTCCCGGCGATCATCACCACCGCCCTGCGCAACACGGTGATCTATACGCTCTCCGGGTTCATCTTCGGCCTGGTGCTCGGCCTGATCATCGCCTTGATGCGGCTGTCGTCCGTCGCCCCCTACCGGTGGGTCGCGAGCGTCTACATCGAGTTCTTCCGTGGCCTGCCCGCCCTGCTGATCTTCATCTTCGTGGGTGTGGCGGTGCCGCTGGCGTTCCCCGGCACGCAGATTCCCGGCGGTACGTACGGCAAGGTCGCCCTCGGTCTCGGTCTGGTCGCCGCCGCCTATATGGCGGAGACGATCAGGGCGGGCATCCAGGCGGTGCCCAAGGGGCAGATGGAGGCGGCCCGTTCACTGGGCTTCTCGCACGCCCGGGCCATGGTGTCGGTGATCATCCCGCAGGCGTTCCGCATCGTGATCCCGCCGCTCACCAACGAGCTCGTCCTGCTCTTCAAGGACTCCTCGCTGGTGCTGTTCCTCGGCGTCACCCTCGAGGAGCGGGAGCTGACCAAGTTCGGCAGGGACCTTGCCAGTCAGACCGCCAACTCCACCCCGATCCTGGTCGCCGGGCTCTGCTATCTCCTCGTGACCGTGCCGCTGAGCTTCGTGGTGCGCCGCCTCGAGGCCCGCGCCGACAAGGCCAGGTGAGGACGAGATGTCACAGAAGACGAAGACGGTGGACAGCATGGGCACGGACGGCCCGGAGATCGAGATCCGGGGACTGCACAAGTCGTTCGGGGACAACGAGGTGCTGCGCGGCATCGACCTGGACATTGCCCGGGGCGAGGTGGTGTGCGTCATCGGTCCTTCGGGTTCGGGCAAGTCGACGCTGCTGCGCTGTGTGAACCTGCTGGAGGAGCCGACATCGGGCCAGGTCTTCGTCGGCGGCACGGAAGTCACCGACCTCGACGTGGACATCGATGCGGTACGCCGCCGTATCGGCATGGTCTTCCAGCAGTTCAACCTGTTCCCGCACCTGAACGTGACCGAGAACCTCACGCTGCCCCAGCGGCGGGTTCTGGGCCGGAACAAGGCGAGCGCCGCGGCAGTCGCCCGGGAGAACCTGGAACGCGTCGGCCTCGCCGACAAGGCGGACGCCTATCCGGCGCAGCTGTCCGGGGGGCAGCAGCAGCGGGTCGCGATCGCGCGGGCGCTGGTGATGGGCCCCGAGGTGATGCTCTTCGACGAGCCGACCTCCGCGCTCGACCCCGAGCTGGTGGGCGAGGTGCTTTCCGTGATGCGGCTGCTGGCCGCCGAGGGCATGACGATGATGGTCGTCACCCACGAGATGAGCTTCGCCCGGGAGGTCGCCGACCGCGTCGTGTTCATGGACGGCGGCGTCATCGTCGAGCAGGGCCCGTCCGCGCAGGTCGTGGGTGATCCGCAGCACGAGCGGACCAGGAACTTCCTGATGCGCATCCTGGACCCGGCCGCGGCCGAGGCCCCGGTCGAGGACGCCGGGCCAGATGTCCGTAAGCCGGTTGACGGTCCGTCCGAATGATGATGGGATCCCACGTCAGCGTCGCGGTGCACCCGGCAAAGAGACCGCCGTGGGCATGGAGGCGCCGCATCATGGGACAGCCATGGACACACCCATCGAGCCGGACGGCCGCATCGCGGCCCTCGGCAACCAGCTGATCGACATCCACCTTTCGCTCCGCGAGGAGCTCGCCAGGCTTCGCGAGGACGCCGAAGCCTGGCTCGACGGCCGGGCGGAGCGGCCGCGCGAACTGCGGGCGCACTGCCTGGCCTTCTGCTCGGCGGTGAGCCGGCATCACACCGGCGAGGACGCCGGGGCCTTCCCCGCTCTCGGCGATCTTCACCCCGAACTGCGGCCGGTGCTCGAGGAGTTGGGGCGCGACCATCACGTAGTGGCCGGGATCCTGCGCGGACTGGAAGAGCTGCTCGGGCGGCCCGGTCCGGACACGGAGCCCGTGGACGCACAGCGCGTACGGACGGAGCTGGACAGCCTGGCCGCCCTGCTGGAGTCGCATTTCGTCTACGAGGAGAAGCGGCTCTTCGCGGCCCTCAACGCGCTGCCGGACCGGGCCGGGACCGCCGGGACCCTGCTGGGCCGAGAGGCGACCTGAGCCGAGGGCCCCAGTTTCCCGGCGGGAGTCGCGGGATCCCTCGCCGCGCCGCGTCGCCTGCGCGGTCAGAGCAGGAGGCGCAGCGTGGTGTCCGCGATGCCCAGCCGGACCGTCTGGCCCCAGGTGAGTTCCAGCGCGTCGCTCTCGATCCCGTCGCCGAAGGCGACCAGCCGGTCGGACTCGACGACGAGCCGCAGCTGATCCGTGCGTTGCAAGGTGCCCTCGACCAGTGAGGTGCCGGTGGCGGGGGAGGGCCAGGCCTCGCGTACGAACCAGACGAGCCGCGGATCGGCGGGGCCCGGGAGCGTCAGCGTGCTGCCGCGCTCCTGCCACAGGGAGCGCAGCCAGCCGGTGGAACCGGTCCCCGTGCCGACCAGGACGCCGGAGGAGGCCTGCGCCTCGGGCGGCGCTGCCTCGTCGTGATGCCCGAGGCGGTAGCGGGCGGTCTGGTGCCCCGGCGCGCCGAGGTAGATCTCGTTGAGGGCCAGGAGGCGCTGGGTGTCGTCTGCGACGGCCTCCACCATCGTGAGTTCTTCCGTCGTGCCCCGGCGGGAGGCTGCCGCGGGGAGCAATGTGGCCGCGTCGGCCACGTGGTGGCGTACCAGGACGCCCGGATTGCGGCCGGGGTCGGTATCGATCCCGATCACCGGCTGGCCGGACAGGTACTTGGCCGCGTTGGCCACCAGCCCGTCCTGACCCACCACGACCACCACGTCCTCGGGGGCGAACAGAAAACGGTCGAGGTCCGCTCGTTCCACCCGGGCTTGGCGCCACTGCAGCGGAACCGCCGCCGCCACCTGCGCGAGCACCCGTCGCGCACGGTGGTGGCGCTCGGCAACCTCCTCGATGCCGCGCCCGCGCGAGGAGAGGAAGAAGCCCGCCTGGCCATGTGTGCCGTGCCGGGCGAGCAACTCCTCGTACTCGGTGGTGCGATGCACAAGCACCGCGCGCGGCGCGAGGCTCACGCCTGCTCCCCGTGGGGGCGGCCGAGCTTGGCCAGCAGGCCGGTGAGGACGTCGGGGGAGACGGTGAGGCTGTCGATGCGGGGCAGATTCTCGGCCAGCAGGGTGCCGGTCAGGGCGTGCAGGGTGGCGGCGTCCACGTCGGCGTGCACCCGCAGCCAGGCGGCCTGGGCCTGGGCGCGTGCCTCGCCGACCTCGCGTGCCGCTTCGGCCTCGGCCCTGGCCAGCCGGACCGTACGCGCGGCCTCCGCCTCCGCCCGTACGCCGTCGGCCGCGGCGCTCTCCTCGGCCTCGCGGCGCGCGTTGGTGCCGCGCTGGTCGACCAACTGCTCCTCCCGGCGGGCCAGTTCGATCTTGCTGGCGAGTTCGTTCTCGGCGATGGCGCGCTCGCGCTCCACGGCCACGGCGCGCCGCTCGTACGTCGCCCGGTCCGCCTCCTGCTGTATCTGCTCCCGCGCCGGGGTGCGCAGCGCCCGCTCGACCTCGGGCTCGGGCCGCAGGGCGACGACGCGCACGGCGACGACGGCGATTCCGGTGGCGTCCAGCCGGGGCTCGGCGGCCAGTCCCTGGCCGATCCGGTCCCGTACCGATGCGACGCCGTCCACCAGTGCAGCCGCCAGCGGTGTGCGGGCCAGCACGTCGAGAGCGTGCTGCTGGGCGGTCTCGGTGAGGAGGGTGGAGAGCTGCTCCAGCGGGGCGCCGCGCCAGACGCCGGTGTCAGGGTCGATGGAGAAGTCGAGACGGGCGGCGGCGGTGGCCGGATCGCTGATCCGGTACGTGACCGTCGCCTGCACCGTGACGTCCTGGAAGTCGGATGTACGGGCGTGGAAAGCCATGGCCAGTTCCCGGTCGTCGACCGGCACTTCGCACAGCGCGGCGGTCAGGGCGCGGAACCAGAAGCTCAGTCCGGGGCCGTCGTGGACGAGCTGTCCGCGCTTGTGATGGCGCACATGGGCGGTGGGCGTGGAGCGAAGATGACGCCATCCGAAGCGCCTGATGATGTCGGCCATGACAGCCTCCCCTTTTCGTCGTGCCGACGATATAGAAGCGGTAGCTTATCGTCAATACGACGAAAGGGGCCGTGCCTGCCGAGCCGAGAGGGCGGCTGGAAAGGGCGGCTAGAAGGTGCGAGCCGCCCCCTCGGGCGGAAGCCGTCAGCTCACGGTGACGGTGTGCGCGGCCTCGGTCAGTACCTGACGGCCGTCCTCGGCGGTCACCACCAGCCGCGGCAGATACGGACCTTCCCGGCCGTAGGCGTGAGTGACACTCGACTCGCTCGTCTCCTGCTGCCTGCCGTCACCGAAGTGCCAGCGGTAGCGGTATCCGGCGGCGGGCTGCCTACCGTCCACTGTCACGGTCAGCCGCACCTCACTGCCGACAGGCGCGTCCTTCGGGACGCTCAGCAGCGCCCGGGGCCCGCCGGGCGGCAGCTTGAACCACTCGCGGACGCTGGGGTTGAGAAGGAACGAGTCGGCGTACTGCCGGGCGCCGTCGATGTCCGGATGGGCGACGGCCGCCGACAGACACTGCGCCGGAGTCGGGCTCAGCTCCGGGCAGGCCCGTGTGCGCAGCGCGAGCGCCGGGTCGGCGACCGGGGTGTTCCAGACGGTGGAGTGCGGGGCGAGGACGGCGCTGTCCACAGTGAACAGGCCATCGGCAGCGACCGCGTACGGGCCGTCCGTGGAGGCTTCGTTGGCCGCGGCAGCCGCCTTGCGATAGGCGTCGTTCGCCAGTTGGGTGTACTGCTCGTAGCGTTCCGCCGCCTGGCCGAGCGTGCCCTTGCAGGTGGTGAGCCGTGCGCCGGTCAGACCCCGGCTGGAGCAGGTGCTCGCCGGGAGTGGGGCACTGCTGCGGCTGAGCGCGAAGTAGAAGTCGGCCACGATCACCTTCGGCCGCCCCGGCAGGGAATGAGCTTTCTCGATCGCCGCCTGCATGCCACGGCCGCCGTATCCGACCTTCGCACCGCTGAAGTACGGCACGTCCTTCGCCGGGTTCTCCGCTGCCGCGCCGATCCCCGAGCATTCGCGCTGCACGGCCTCGGGCAGGTTCTTCGAGCCGGGTGTGATGCCGACCGCGATACCGAAGAACGGGTCCATGTCATTGATGCACCCGTTGACCACCACCAGGTCGAGACCATAGCCGCCCGCCCGGGCCTGCGCGCCCGCCTGCTCCAACTGGCAGAAGACGTCCGGCATTTGCTGCGTGACCTCGCCGAACTCCATCTCTCCGTCGCCGTCCGGGTCCTGCTTCTCGCTGCTCCGCAGACAGGCCGAGTCGTCATTGCCCGCGGGGAGTTCGGGCGCGTCGAGCACCGCGCCGGAGATCGAGTAGTCCATGTGCTGATGCCCACGCCCGGTGGCGCGGCCGAGCAGCTCGCCCGTCAGATACGGGAACTTCTGGTCGTGGTCCAGGCCCTGCCCCCAGACCACGGAGTCGCCGACGGACGCCACACGCACCGGGTCGCAGCCCCGGCGGACGGTGTCCCGCCAGACCTTGCCGTAGCGGCCCGCCTTCCCGTCGGCGGCCGACGAGACGATGCGGGCGTCGAACTGCAAGGCGGTGTCCGTCGCCGGAACCCGGTCGAAGGGGATGCTGAACTCCGCCGTGCCCACGCTCGCGTCCATGGCGACGCGCCCGACGGCCAGCTGCTCCCCACCGGCGCGCACGCGCCACTCCACGGTGGCCCCGGCCTTCGCCGCCGCCGGGTCGTACACCTGGACTCGGCCCCGTACCGGCCCGCTGCACACCGGATTCGGCGTCAGATCGACATCGAGGACGAGGGGGTACGCGGATCCAGGCAGGCCGGCCGTCTGCGCCGCGGCGGGGAGTCCGCCGAGCAGTTGGCCGAGGAGCACCCCGGCCGCTCCCACTGCGGCCGGCCGCCTCGCCGTGACCGATAAGCGGGATACCCCCGTCCCGCAACGCGCGGAGCCCCCACCGCCGCACGCCCGCTGCCGTGCCACCCGTCGTAGCCAAGCGTCGATCACATCAACACCCCTGATTCCACTGCTGTTTGGATCCTTTACGCAGTGATCATGGCTGGCGGGCGGGGGGCCGAACCGCGAGCCGGGGGCTGGGCGGAGTGAGACTGGTCACTTACCCACAGTTATCGAGCGCCGTCCGGTAGCGCAGCAGCACGATGCCCGAGTTGAACGGCCGGGTCTCCACCAGTCGCAGCCTCGGGACCTCGGTCGCGTCCGCGAAGAGCCGCCGGCCGTGCCCGAGGACGACCGGGTAGACGAACAGCCGGTACTCGTCGACGAGCCCGGCCGCGATGAGAGCGTGCACGAGACTGATACTGCCCGTCGTGACGATGTCCTTGCCCGGCGTGGATTTGAGGGCCTGAACCTCATCGTGGAGGGGTCCTCGCAGCACGGTCGTGTGCTGCCAGTCGGGGTCGCGCAGCGTGCTGGAGACGACGTACTTCGACACGGCATTGAGATAGTCGGTGACGCCGGTCGTGTCGTCGGTCTGTTTCGGCCAGTAGCCGTGCATCTCCTCGAATGTCACCCGGCCCACGAGGAAAGCGTCGGCTGCCGCCATATGCGCACCCAGTACCGCCTCGAGGTCGGACTGATCGGCTTCCGCATCGTCGCCGGCCGGACTGAACCAGCCCTCTGTCGCATCGATGACGCCGTCGAGCGTGATGTTCTCGGTGACGATCAGGTCTCTCATGTCGGGCCCTCCGCAGTCGGCACTGGTCTGTCAGTGAGGACCGTTTTGGCCGACGGGACTTATCGGTCTCGTGCCGCGGAGAATCAGGCGCACCGGTACATGAAGTGCGTGGTGGCGGTGTGCCGGGTCGGCGAGATGATCCGCAGTTCCGCGCCGGCCCGGTACTCGCCCCGGCCGTGGAACGTCCACAGCAGATGCAGCCGTGCCTGCTTCTGGCCGCGCGTCATCTTCTCCCGCAGCAATTCCGAGGCGGTGCCGTCGCTGCGTACCCAGCGATACGTGACGGTGCCGGACCGTCCGTTCGTCTCCACGACGCCCACGACGTCGGCCGTGCCGTCACACCCGGGTCCCTCCGCCGCGGTGCGGACCGTCACGTCGCCCACGGCCAGGGCGGGCCCGTAACGCTGCCAGGCGAGGAAGGCCAGCACGGCCAGCAGTACGGTCCCGGCCAGTGCGTACCGGCGCAGCCCTGAGCGGCGTCGATCGGAGGGCTGCGGCCCGGCAGGCCGGCCGGGCAGTGTGCCGTGCCAGAGTTCGGCGGTGGTGTTGCTGGGGTTGTGCCGGTGGACGGCCGCGGTCACTCCGGGGCCGAAGCGGAGGACCTCGCCCTCCACCCGGTCGGGGGCGACGCTCGCCGGTTGCCTGCCCTGGACCAGAGTGGCGACCTCCGTCACGGGCTCCGGGGCGGGCCGTTCGAACCAGTGACTGCCCAGCGCGGTCGCGCTGTACCCGTCGCTCTCGGCCTCGTCGCGAGCAGGGCCGTCGTACGGAATCCGCGGATCTTTCATTGGATGGTGCACCGCCGGATCAGGATCTGCTGCGAGGAACTGCCGTTCGCGGCGGCCGGGTTCGTCGTGGCCCGTACACCCCAGTAGCAGCCCTTTCCCTGGAAGGTGTGATCCAGGGTGATCGTGTACTGCGTGGAGCCGCTGCGCTCGAAGGCCTGCGAGCCGTCCTGCGCGCCCAGTTCGCCCTTGGCGTCGCTGGTGAACCACGCGATGACGATGGTCACCGGGCCGGTCCCGTCCGTCGCGACGTCGATGGACGCGGAGGCACCCGTCGTACTCGTCTGCCGCAGGCTCGACACCGAGACCGACTTCACGCGTACGGGGGGAGTGGCGGGAGCGGACGGGCTGGTTTCGGTGGACGGCGCGGACGTCGGCGTCGGGGAAGCCGCTGTCGACGACGGAGGGGGTGACGGCGGCCCGGTGGTCGCGCCGGCGGAGGGAGAAGCGGAAGAAGGCGAAGGGGAGCTGTCGGGGGAGGCGCTGCCGGTCGGCGACGGGCCCCCGGAAGTGGGCCCGTCGGTGGGCGAGGCGGCGGCCGCGCCCGGTGCCGCGCTGGTGGTGGCGAGAGCCTGAGCAGTCGTCTGCCGGGAGTCGTCCCCCTTCGCTCCCGCGGCAATGGCGACCATCACGGCCACCACCAGCGCGGCGACGCCCGTCAGCACTCCCCGCAGGCCCGGTTTCCAGCTGCCGCCCCAGCTGCCGCCCACTGCCGTCGTGGCCAACTCGGTGGTCCCCGCGGCCTGGCCCGCCGCCGAGGGAAAGAGCAACGGCAGGAGGGCGGCGAGCGCGGCGAGTCTGCGCTGGCCCCGCTCCTCCCAGTCCGGGCCGTAGGCGGCCCCGGCGATCTCTTCCAGCTCCGCGACGAACGCCGCCGCGTTCTCGGGCCGCTCCTGCGGCTCCTTCGCCATCCCCCGCCTGATCAGCGGGCGCACGGGCTCCGGGGTCTCTTCCTCGGGAACCGGTGCGCCGATGTGCTGCAGCGCCAGCTCGGCGAAGTTCTCGCCGGAGAACGGTTTGCGGCCGGTGAGGCATTCGTAGAACGTCGCGGTCGCGGCATAGACGTCGGCCGCAGGGGAGGCGGGCTCCCCGTTCCACTGCTCCGGGGCCATGTACGCGGGAGTGCCGGCCACGCCCGGCGTGCTGCCGCGGCCTGCGGCGATGCCGAAGTCGACGAGCTTGGAGGAGCCGTCCGCCGCGACCAGGACGTTCTCCGGCTTGTAGTCGCGGTGGACGACACCCGTGCGGTGGGCTGCGGCCAGCCCCAGCAGCGAGCCCTTGAGCACCACCAGGGCCGCCTCGGGGCCGGTGGCGCCTTCTCGCAGCAACAGCGTGCGCAGGGCGATGCCGTCGACCAGCTCCATCACGATGGCGGCGCCCTGCGGCGCCTCTACGTATTCGTACAGCCCCACCACATACGGCGAATCCAGGCCACCGAGCAGACGCGCCTCTGCCCGGAACTCCTGGACGAAGGCGGAGTCCGTCCGCAGCCTCTCGCTGAGGTATTTGACGGCCACGGGCACGCCGGTGGCGTCATGGACGGCCAGGACGACCCGCCCGCTGCCACCGGAACCCAACTCCCGGGACTCCGTGTACCCGGGCACCGACCATGCGTTCATCCTGCCCCCCTAGGCACCGCGGCAGAATAGCCCACCTGCTCTCCCCATGACAGACACACTTCCGTCACGACTGGTTCCCACGAGGGCGAAGGCGAGGGCGAGCGGCCCTGGCGAGGGGCGACGGTCAGTGGACCGCGTGGACGAGTTGTGAATGCAGCTCGTAGCGGGCTCCGACGATGGCCAGGTCCCCGGCCGCCACCTTGTCGGCGAGATCGGGCTCGGCGGCGAGGCGTGAGCGGACCAGGCCGACGTTGCGTGTGACGGCGGAGTCGACGCGGGCGTCGCCGTGCTGGCTGTGGTCTATGGCCGGGCGTATCTGCTCGGCCAGGTACTGGATGTGTGCGGGAAGTTGTCCTCCGGTCTCGTCCGCGTGGACGGCCGCCGACACCGCGCCGCACGACTGGTGCCCGAGGACCAGGATCAACGGTATGTCCAGTTCCAGTACGCCAAAGGCGATGGAGCCCAGGACGGCTTCGTCCAGTACCTCGCCGGCCGACCGCACCGTCATCAGGTCGCCGAGTCCCTGGTCGAAGACCAGCTCCGGCGGTACGCGCGAGTCGATGCACCCCAGGATGACCGCGAACGGGTGCTGACCCGACACGAGCGCCTGGCGCACGGACGGGGACTCGTGGGGGTGCTGCTGCTGGAATCTGCGCCACCGCCGGTTGCCGGCGGACAATGCGCGCAGCGCCTCGTCCGGGGTGACTTGCCGTGTACGCGGGGCCGGTATTCGGGGTGCGGCCGTGGCGGGTGCGGTGCCGAGTGTGAGGCCCGCGCCGACCGTGGCGGTTCCCGCGAGGGCGGCACGGAGCAGAGCACGGCGTCCTGTGCCGGCAGGCACGGGCTGGTGTCGGTTCAGAATCATGCGGTGAACCCAACCACCGTCGGACGGCTCGCGATTCGTGTTTGTGATCTGTTGGCGCGTTTATGAACTGATCATGGTGGTGGGCGGGTCTCAGATCACCTTCGAGCGGACCAGGACACCGAGCACCAGGGCTCCGGGAACCAGTGGCAGCCACACCGTGATGATCCGGTACCCGAGGACGACGGACGTGGCCACCGCGATCGAAACCCCGGTGGTGACAAGGGCGATGACGAGCCCCGCGTCCACCGAGCCGATACCGCCAGGTGTCGGTACGACGGCGGCCAGGGTGCTCCCGGCAAGGTAGGCGATCCCGATGTGGACCATCGGCACGGACACGTCCAGTGCCATCGCCACGGCGACCAGTCCCGCAGCCTGAATGGTGGGATAGGCCAGCGCGCCGCCCCACAGGGCCAGCACTCTCGTGGGCCTGCTGTGCACCGAGCGTGCGTCGCTCAGCGCGGTGTCGACAAACGCGCGGATGGCGCTGCGCAGCGGCCGTACCGTCCCAAGCGTCACCGCCACCGCGCAGACCAGGCATCCCGCCACGAGCAGCAGCGGGCCTGCCGCGTCCGGCATGAGGCCCTCCAGTCGCAGCGCGTTCGGAGAGGCGGCGAGCAGCACGAGCAGCAGAGCGATGCGGCCGGTGCCCGCCGCCAGCATGTGCAGGGCCAGAGCGGCGGAGGACCGCGACAGCGAGAGCCCGCAGCGCTGGAGAAAACGCAGATTGACCGTGCCCGCGCCGAGGCCCGCCGGGAGGAGGTGGTTGGCTGCTCCGGCGGCGAATTGCGTCACGAAGAGCCGTACCGCGGGGAGCGGTTCGAGGGTCGCTCCCTGCCGTGTGAAGGAGACGGCGACCCAGCCGAGCACGGTGAGTACGGCGGCCACCAGCAGCCAGCGCTGGTTGGCCGAGAGGAGTTCGCTGCCGCCGGCCGTGATGAGAGGCCAGTGCTGGGCCGCCCAGAGGCCGACGGCAGCGATCGGCACCATGCAGGCGATCTGTCGCAGTGGCAGTCCCCGAAGGGGGTTTGCACGGGGGGTGGCCATGGCCTCGGTTCGTCTCCGCTCCGCACACACCGCCAGGACAACGTCGCGTCACCAGGCTGCCCACGGTGTGCGACGCGCAGGTGCCGTACGGCCGACCGGCGGGGGGCGCGCCGATTGCCGGAAGACGACGCCGTCAGCTGGCGTACCGCTGTGAGCGCACGGCGCGCGCCTGCGTGCGCCCGTACCCCGAGGGCAGCAGGCTGGTGCTCGTGTCCCAGCCCCTACGAGGAGACGGCCGATGCCCGCGACGACGTACCGCTACGACGGGCTGCGCGCCCTGTTCATCAACTGCACGCTCAAGCGCTCCCCGGAGACCAGCAACACCGAGGGCCTGATCGAAAAGAGCCGCGCCGTCCTGGACCAGAACGGCGTCGCGACCGAGGTGATCCGCGCTGTGGACCACGACATCGCGACCGGTGTCTGGCCCGATATGACCGAGCATGGCTGGGAGAGTGACTCCTGGCCCCAGCTGTACGAAAAGGTCATGGCCGCTGACATGCTCATTCTCTGCGGGCCCATCTGGCTCGGAGACAACAGCTCCGTGATGAAGCAGGTCGTCGAGCGCCTCTACGCCTGCTCCAGCATCCTCAACGACCGTGGCCAGTACGCGTATTACGGACGAGTCGGCGGCTGTCTGATCACCGGCAACGAGGACGGGGTCAAACACTGCGCCATGAACGTCCTCTACAGCCTCCAGCACCTCGGGTACACGATTCCGCCGCAGGCCGACGCCGGCTGGATCGGCGAAGCCGGTCCGGGCCCGTCCTACCTGGACCCGGGTTCGGGTGGCCCGGAGAACGACTTCACCAATCGCAACACGACCTTCATGACGTGGAACCTCATGCATCTCGGCGCAATGCTGAAGCAGGCGGGTGGCATCCCGGCCCACGGCAACCAGCGCTCCGAATGGGACGCCGGCTGCCGCGACGACTATCCCAACCCCGAACACCGCTGACGCCGCCGGCCCGGCTTCAGCCGGCGGGTTCCCGTACGGGTGCGTTGTGCCGGGCGTGCGACAGGAAGGCACGGGCGGTGCGGCTGAGCGGGCCGCGCGGGTGCACGATGCCGACGGCACGCAGCAGCGGCGGGGTGAAGGAGCGGACTTCGACGCGGTGGCCGAAGGCCCGTAACACCATGTCCCGGTACCAGATCAGCGAGCCACGCCCGTCCACGACGCTCGTCACCCAGGCCAGCCGCTCGTCCGCTTCCACCACCGCCACAGGACGCACCCCGAGCCGGCCGAACATCGCCTCGAGCTCAGTGCGCCGGCCCGTGCCGGGAGTGGGCAGCACCATCCGCAGGCCGCCCAGCATCCGGAACGGCATCGGGTCGGGCAGCCCGGAGCCCCGTGGCGAGATCAGGACGACCTCGCGGTCCTGGAGATGGTGCGTGGACAACTCCTTGTCGACCGGCAGATCGACCAGGCCCAGTTCCGCCACGCCGTCGGTCAGGGAGCGTACGAGTGCCTCGCGGCTGTCGTGCGGGAGCAGGCGTACTTCGATGCCGGGGTGGCGTTCGGCGAAGGAAGGCACCAGGTCGGCGGCGAGGTCGAGGGAGAGGGTCGGGGTGGCGGCCACGATCAGTTTGGCGTGCGCTCTGCCGCCGTGTGCCGGGCCGATGTCCTCGATCGCCGCCACGGCGTCGAGGACCGTGCGAGCCAGGCGTACGACACGGGCGCCCTCGGGTGTGAGGGTCGCCCCCCGGCCCCTGCGGTCCAGGAGCTCCACGCCCACTTCGCGTTCCAGGGCCTGGATGGAGCGGGAGAGGGCGGGCTGGGCGACGTAGACGGAGCTCGCCGCGGCTGTGATGGAGCGGCAGTCCGCGACGGCGACGAGGTAGCGCAGCTGTTGCAGTGTGGGGGTCATGGGCGGACGTTAACCGCCGGGCAGTGCAGGGTGTAAGAGGCATGTTGCTATCAAGTGCCCAGCTCTGCAAGGAAGTTGATATCAAGTCAGATTGCTCTCCATGCCGCTGCGGCATGGGTGGCGGATGTGCGTTGACAGTGCGGCCCCCTCGCCGCAGGATGCAACGCGGCATGACACGTTACCCGCCGGTTACTTCTCGCCGGGTGTCCGTACACGTCCTCTGCCTGCCGCGATCCGACCGTCGCACGGCCTGAACCACCGCTCCCTCGCTCCCTCGCCCGGCCCTGGTGGGAACCCCGGAACCCAAGGAGAGCCCGTGATCTCTCAGCCCGCCCGGCAAGCAGGCCGGGACCTCGTCGTCGTGGTCAGCCCGTTCGAGGAGCCCAACGCCCCGATGATCGCGGCCGCCGGACGGGCCGGTGCGCTGGGCCTGCTCGACCTCGGCAGGGATCGCGACCGGGCGCGCACCGCGATGGCCGGGCTGCGGGGCCGCTACGGCGTCCGCCTACCGGCCGGATGCCCGCTCACCCCGGACGAACTGCCCGCCGCCGTGGACACCGTGCTGCTCACCGAGCCCTGGTGGCGCACCGGCACGGAGGTCTGGGCGGACGGTGGCAGGCGCCAGGTATGGGCCGAGGTCACCAGCCCCGCCGAGGCCGCGGCCGCCGTCGCCGCCGGCGCGGCCGGCCTCGTCGCCAAGGGACACGAGGCCGGCGGCCGGGTCGGCGAACTGACCACTTCCGTACTGCTGCAACGGCTGCTGGCCGACCCCGAGTTGACCGTGCCGGTCCTGGCGGCAGGAGGCATTGGCCTGCACACGGCGGCCGCGGCCGTCGCGGGCGGAGCCGCCGGCGTCGTACTCGACACGCAGCTCGCGCTCACCACCGAAGGCGCAGCCCAACTTCCCGCCGCCGTCGAGGCCGCGATCCGGGCCATGGACGGCAGCGAAACCACCCTCGTCGCGGGCCACCGTGTGTACACCCGTCCCGACCTGGCACCGCCGAAAGGGAACATCGCCGAACTCCTCGGCGCCCGCGGCCTGCACACGCAGCCACTACCCATCGGACAGGACGGGCCGATCGCCGCCCGGCTCGCCTCCCGCCACTGCACCACCGGCTCCGTCGTACAGGCCGTCAGGGCGGCCATCACCGACCACCTCGAAGCGGCCGTACGAGCCCGCCCCCTCCAGCCGCGCCCCGGCGAACGCCACCTGCCTGTGGTCCAAGGGCCCATGACCCGCGTCAGCGACCGGCCCGAATTCGCCTCCGCCGTGGCCGAAGCGGGCGGGCTGCCCTTTTTGGCCCTGGCCGTGATGGACGGCCAGGACGTGCGCGAGCTGCTCAGCGAAACCGCCGAGCGCCTGGCCGGCCGGGACTGGGGCGTCGGACTGCTCGGCTTCGCCCCCGACGAACTACGCCGCGAACAGCTCGCCGCCGTGGCCGGGACACAGCCCCCGTACGCGATCATCGCCGGCGGCCGGCCCGCCCAGGCCGCCCCACTCGAAGCCGCCGGGACCCGGACGTATCTGCACGTGCCCTCCCCGGGACTGCTGGAGCAGTTTCTCGCCGAGGGAGCGCGCAGGTTCGTCTTCGAAGGGCTCGAATGCGGCGGCCACATCGGCCCGCGTGCCGCCTTCCCGCTCTGGGAGGAGCAGATCGAGCGGCTGCTCGCGTGCCCGTACGCCGCCGAACTCGACGTGCTCTTCGCCGGTGGCATCCACGACGAGCGATCCGCGGCGATGGCGATGGCAGCCGCCGGCCCGCTCGCCGAGCGCGGGGCCCGGACCGGCGTCCTCATGGGCACCGCCTATCTGTTCACCGAGGAGGCCGTCGCCGCCGGAGCCGTGCTGCCCGGCTTCCAGCGGACGGCGATCGAGTGCGAGTCCACCGCGCTGCTGCGCACCGCCCCCGGTCACGCCACACGCTGCGCAGCGACGCCGTACGCCGATGCCTTCACCGCCACCGCCCGGCGGCTTGGTCAGGACGGCGCGAGCCCTCATGAAGTCTGGGAGGAACTGGAAAAACTCAACCTCGGGCGGCTGCGGATCGCCAGCAAGGGCCTGCGCCACACCGGCGCGGGCCCCGTCCCGGTGGACGAGAAGGAGCAGCGCCGCGAGGGCCTCTACATGCTCGGCCAGATCGCGACCGCCCGCACCGCCACCACCACGGTCGGGGCCCTGCACGCCCAGGTGACCGACGGAGCGACGGCTCTGCTCGCCGAGCGGGCGGAGCAGCTCCGCAGTCTGCCGGCCAAGGACGACCGGCACGACGAAGCCCCGCTCGACATCGCCGTCGTCGGCATGGCCTGCCGCTACCCCGGCGCGGACGACCTCGCCGGGTACTGGTCGAACATCGTCGCCGGGACCGACTCCGTCACCGAAGTGCCCGTCGGCCGCTGGGACACCGCCGCCTACCACGATCCCGACCCGGCGCGGGCCGGGGAGCGGACCCCGTCCCGGTGGGGCGGCTTCCTGCCGCCCGCGCCGTTCGACGCGCTCGCCCACGGCATCGCCCCGGCCTCGCTCGGCAGCATCGAACCCGTGCAGCTGCTCGCACTCGACATCGCCGCCCGCGCCATCGTCGACGCCGGTTACGCGGGGGAGCGGCACTTCGACCGCTCGCGCACCTCGGTCGTCTTCGGCGCAGAGGCGGGCACCGATCTCGCCGGCGCCTACGGCTTCCGCGCGCTGCACCCCGGCTACCTCGGTGAGCTGCCGCCCGAGCTGGACGCCCAGCTGCCCCGGCTGACCGAGGACTCCTTCCCGGGCGTCCTCGCGAACGTCATCGCCGGGCGGGTCGCCAACCGCCTTGACCTCGGCGGCGCCAACTGCACCATCGACGCCGCCTGTGCGTCCTCGCTCGCCGCCCTCGACCTGGCCTGCAGGCAACTGCGTGACCGGGACAGCGACATGGTGCTGTGCGGCGGCGCCGATGTGCACAACGGCATCAACGACTACCTCATGTTCGCCTCCGTACGCGCCCTGTCGCCCACCGGCCGGTGCCGCCCCTTCGACGCCTTCGCCGACGGCATCGCCCTCGGCGAAGGCGTCGCCTGCCTCGTACTCAAGCGACTGGCGGACGCCGAGCGCGACGGCGACCGCATCTACGCCGTCGTCAAGGCCGTCGGCGCCTCCAGCGACGGACGTTCCCTCGGCCTCACCGCACCTCGCCCCGAAGGGCAGCGTCGCGCACTGGAACGCGCCTACCGGCGAGCCGGAGTCACGCCCGCCGAGATCGGCCTCGTGGAGGCACACGGCACGGGCACCGTCGTCGGCGACAGCACCGAACTGGCCGTCCTCACCGAGGTGTTCGCAGAAGGCGACACGGGCTCCTGCTCGCTCGGCTCGGTCAAGTCGCAGCTCGGCCATACGAAATGCGCGGCGGGCCTGGCCGGGCTCGTCAAGGCGGCTCGGGCCGTGCACTCCGGCGTACGGCCGCCGACCCTGCACCTGACCAGCCCCAACCCCGCCTGGCAGCCGGATACCAGCCCCTTCTGCTTCGACACCGAGGCCAGGCCGTGGGCCGCGCCCGCCGGGCAACGGCTCGCCGCGGTCAGTGCCTTCGGCTTCGGCGGCACCAACTACCACGCGGTCCTCGCCGGCTACGGGGATGCGGGCGAGCCCGCACACGGGCTGGATGCCTGGCCGGCCGAACTGTTCTGCTTCCGGGGCACCGACCGCGTGGCAGCACTCCGTGCGATCGACCGCCTCGCCGCCAGGCTGGAACAGAACGACGCGGCGGGACGCCCATGGCCGCTGCGCGACCTCGCCGCCGAGACCTCTGCCGGTGAGGGCGAGATCCAGGTCGCGGTCGTCGCCGAAAGCCTCGACGACCTGGCGGCAAAGCTGGACCTGGCCAGGGACTTCGCCACCGGCGAGGGCATACATGTGCGCAACGACGCGTGCGAGTCGGGCCGGACCGCCTTCCTCTTCCCTGGGCAGGGCAGCCAGCGTCCTGGCATGCTCGGCGATCTGTTCATCGCCTTCCCCCGGCTGCGGACGACGCTGTACGCAGCGGACCCGCGCCGCGTGAGCAGGATGTTCCCGTCAGCAGCCTTCACGCCCGAGGAGCGGGCAGCCCGGCGCGCCGCCGTCACCGACACCCGGGTCGCCCAGCCCGCCCTCGGCCTCACCGGCGCCGCCGCGCACCTCCTGCTCACGACGCTCGGCATACGTCCCGACTGCACGGCCGGCCACTCCTACGGCGAACTGGTCGCCCTCTGGGCCGCCGGTGTCTATGACACCGCGACCCTCCTCCGGCTCAGCGACCGCAGGGCCGACGCGATCCTCGCCGCCGCCGGTGACGACCCCGGAGCGATGGCCGCGGTGCCCGCCCCGCCGGGGCAGCTGCCGGAACTGCCACCCGGCTGCGTTGTCGCGAACCACAACTCGCCGTCCCAGTGCGTCATCTCAGGGCCCACGCAGGCGGTCGACGCCGCGATCGGTGCGCTGCGCGACGCGGGCATCGCCGCCGAACGCATCCCGGTCGCCTGCGCCTTCCACAGCGGCGTCGTCGCGGGCGCCGCCGACACGCTGGCCGCGGAACTGGCCGGTTCGGCCGTGGCCGAGCCCGCGGTCCCGGTCTGGTCGAACACCACCGCGCGCCCCTACCCCGCCGACGCGGTGGGCGTACGGGAGTTGCTGGCCCGCCAGCTCGCCGAACCCGTGCGTTTCGCCGAGCAGATCGAAGCCATGTACGCCTCCGGGGTACGGACCTTCGTGGAGGCCGGGCCTGGCCGGGTGCTCACCGGGCTCGTCGGCCGCATCCTGGGCGACCGGCCGCACACCGCCGTCCCGCTCGACGTCCCGGGCGAACACGGGCTGAGCCGCCTGGTGACCACGCTGGCCGAACTCGCCGCGGCGGGCGTCCCGTTCGACGCGGAGCCTCTGTTCAAGGGCCGTACCTCGGCGCTGCCCGCCGAGACGCCCCGGCGCCCCGGCTGGCTGGTGGACGGCCATCTCGTGCGGACGGCGGACGGCGAACCTGTGGCGGGCGGACTGCGCCCGGCCCGGCGAGTGGCGGCGGCCCCTGCCCCGGCGGCCGCGGACCGGCGGGAGGACGCCGTACTGGAGTACCTGCGCGGAGCCCGGGAGCTGGTCGCCGCGCAACGGGACGTCCTGCTGGGCTACTTGGGAGCCGACCGCGTGCCGCTACCGGCGGCCGCACCCGTGCGGGAGCAAGAACCCCTCGCGCCCCAACCGGCCGCCGACGAGTCCCAAGCCGGCCCCCTGACGCGCGAGCAGCTCATGGACGCCGTATTGGAGATCGTCCATGTCCGCACCGGTTACCCGAGAGAGATGCTCGATCCCGCGCTCGACCTGGAAGCCGACCTCTCGGTGGACTCCATCAAGCGGGTGGAGATCATCGGTGCGCTGGCCGACCGCATCGGGCTGCCGCGCGGTCAGGACGGCCCGGCGGAATCGGCCGTCGAGGAACTCTCCCGGCTGAAGACCATCAGCGGCATCGTCGACTGGATTGTCGCGCGAGGAGCTGTCACCGAGCCTGAAGCGCCCCCGGCCGCCGAGGCGCCCAAGCACCAGGACGCGCCTCGCCCGACGCTGCCCGCGCGACTCCTGGTCGAGGTCGCTCCCGTGGGGCCGCCCACCACCCGCGACCCGGCCGATGTGCTACCCGGCCTGCGGTTCGCCGTCGTCGACGACGGTCTCGGGGTTGCCCTCGCCCTCGCCGCCGCGCTGGAGTCGCACGGCGCCGAGGTACGCACCCTCCACCCGGACCGCCTGGCGGACGCCGCCGGGGCCGACGGCGTCGTGGACCTCAGCGCGCTGCGCCCCGCCCCGGACCCCGTGCTTGCGGAGACCTTCGGTGCCTTGCGCGCGACATTGACGGCGGGCACACGCCGACTGCTGCTCGTCACCGGACGCGGCGGAGCGTTCGGCCGTTCCGTGCCGTCACACGAATCGCCGGTCCCCGCCGACCCGATCCCCGGCGCGGGACTGTACGGCTTCGCCCGTACCGCGGCGATCGAACACCCCGGCACCGCCGTGCGCGCCGTGGACATCGACCCCAAGGACCGCCCCGAGCGGATCGCCGCCCATCTGATCGCCGAACTGTGCGCCCCCGAGGAACCAGTGGTCATCGGCTACACCAACGGCACCCGCAACACTCTGCGCACCGTCGCCGTCCCCCTCCCCGTCACCGAAGCGGCGCCACCGCTTCCGATCGGCCGCGAAGCGGTGGTGCTGCTCACCGGCGGGGCTCGTGGCATCACGGCTCGTACGGCCATCGCCATCGCCGAAGCCACCGGCTGCCACATCGAACTCATCGGCCGCACCCCGCCCCCCGACGGCGCCGAGGACCTGGCCGTCGCCCACGCCCACGACAGGGTCGCCCTGCGTGCGGCCCTCGTACGGCAAGGCCTGCGCACCCCCGCAGAGATCGAGACGGCCGCGACCCGCATCCTCGCCGCGCGCGAGATCCGTACCACCCTCGCCGTCCTCACCTCCACCGCCGCCTCCGTGCGCTATCACGCGGCGGACGTCACCGACGCCGATGCCGTACGCGCGGTCATCCGCGACGTACGTACGCGCCAGGGTCGGCTCGACGGCATCGTGCACGGCGCCGGAATCCTCGAGGACAGGCTGCTGCGCGACAAGGACCCGGCGTCCTTCGCGCGGGTGTTCACCACCAAGGTCGACGGCGCCCGCCACCTCGCCGACGCCGCCGCGGACCACGGCGACGGCCCCACCCCCGCCTTCCTGGTCATGTTCGGCAGCATCGCAGGCGTCCTCGGCAACCGCGGCCAGGCCGACTATGCGGCAGCCAACGACGCCCTGGACACCCTCGCGGCCACCCCGGCCTGGTCGCGCCGCTTCCCCGGCCGGGTCCTCGCCGTCGACTGGGGCCCGTGGGCGGCCGAGGCAGGCGGCATGGTCACCCCGGAGCTGGAGCGGATGTACGCGAGCCGCGGCATCCCGCTCCTCGATCCGGCCGCGGGCACGGCCGCGTTCCTCGCCGAGCTGGCGCACGGCACCACCGGCCAGGTCGTACTCCTCGCGGAAGAGGCTTCGGGGGAGAGCTCCCATGCCTGACCGCGGCCCCCGCCCGGCCGACGCCGCCATTATCGGCATGGGCGCCGTCTTCCCCGGAGCCGCCGACCTGGCCGCGTACCGTCGCAACCTCTTCGCGGGCACGGACGTCATCAGCGAAGTACCACCCGGACGCTGGGACCCGCAGGTCTACTACGACGCGAACGGCACCGAAGGACCTGCGCGTAGCGATCACTTCTACTGTCGGCGCGGCGGTTTCATCGACGAGCTCGCCGCCTTCGATCCGACCAGGTTCGGCATCATGCCCGCGGCCGTGGCCGGTGCGGAGCCCGACCAACTGCTCGCCCTGCGGGTCATCGCCGAGGCCGTGGCCGATGCCGGGGGCGAGGAGCGGCTGCCCGCCGACCGCTCCCGGATCGGCGTCATCCTCGGCCGTGGCGGGTTCATGGGCGTGGCCACCGCCCGCCTCGACCAGCGCGTACGCACCGCCCACCAGCTGTCCGCGACCCTGCGCGAACTCGTCCCCGAACTGGGGGAGGAGCGGATCAAGGAGGTCCGCGAAGCCTTCCAGGCGGGGCTGGGTCCCGAACGGCCGGAGGCGTCGATCGGCCTCGTACCCAGCTTCACCGCCGCCAGGGCCGCCAACCGCCTCGACTTCCGCGGCCCCGCCTACACCCTCGACGCCGCCTGTGCCTCCTCGCTGCTCGCCGTCGAGCAGGCGGCCGGTCTCCTGGCGTCCGGCAGCTGCGACCTGATGGTCGCCGGAGCCGTCCACCACTGCCATATCGCCACGCTCTGGAGCGTCTTCACCCAGCTGCGGGCGCTCAGCCCGAGCCAGCAGATCCGCCCCTTCGACCGCCGCGCCGACGGAACGCTGCTGTCCGAAGGCACGGGCGTCGTCCTCCTCAAGCGCCTCGCCGACGCCGAACGCGACGGCGACCGCGTCTATGCCGTCGTACGAGGCGTCGGCGTGGCCGGCGACGGCCGGGCCGCGAGCCTGATGAGCCCCCTGGTGGACGGCCAGGTACGCGCCCTGCACCAGGCCTGGGCGCAGGCCGGCCTGGACCCGGCAGCGCCCGGCGCGCTCGGTCTGCTGGAGGCGCACGGCACCGGAACGCCGGTCGGTGACGAGGCCGAACTCACCACCCTGGCCCGCGTCTTCGGTCCGCGCACGGCGGGCGCCGAGCCGGTCGCGATGGGCTCCGTGAAGTCGATGCTCGGTCACACCATGCAGGCTTCCGGGATGGCCGGGCTGATCAAGGCCGTACTGGCGGTGCACGATGGGACGCTGCCGCCGACGCTCCATCTCGAAGAGCCGCACGAGGGCTTCGCCAGGACGCGTATGCGCCCGGTGACGGTGGCGGAACCCTGGGACCGCGGGAGCGCGCCGCGACGCGCGGGCGTGAACGCCTTCGGCTTCGGCGGGATCAACGCGCATGTGGTGCTGGAGGAGGCGCCGGGGGCCTTTGCCTCGGGCCACCTGCTGGGGCCGGGCCGACCGGCAGCGGCAGCGCGCGCCTCGGGGCCGACCGGCCATCCCGAGGTGACGCTGCTGGCTGCCAGGACTCCCGGCGAACTCGGCCGTCTGGTAGAGGAGTTGCGTGTTCCGGAGCAGGCCGCGCAGTCGCCCACCTCCGACGGTCCCTGCCGCCTCGCCGTGCTCGGCCTTACCCCGAAGCGCCGTGCTCTGGCCGCCGCGGTCGTTGCCCGAGGACGGCCGTGGCGCGGGCGCGGCGGCGTGTGGTTCACACCGCGCCCGCTGCTCGCGCACGATGCCCGACCGGCCTTTCTCTTCCCCGGCCTTGAGCCGGACTTCGCGCCGCAGGTCGATGATGTCGCCGACCGCTTCGGGCTGCCGCGGCCCGCCCTGACCGGCGGCGGCACGCTGGTGGAGCGGGCGGTGGACGCCATCACGGTCGGCCGCTTCTTCGCCCGCGTACTGCCCGAACTGGGAATCCGCCCACGGCTGTTGGCGGGGCACAGCCTGGGCGAGTGGACCGCGATGGTGGTCGCCGGGATGTACCCGCAGCACGCCGTCGACACCTTTCTCGACTCGCTGCGGCCGGGTGATCTCGACGTCCCCGATCTGGTCTACGCGGCACTCGGCTGCGGGGCGGAGCAGGCCACCGACGCGCTGCACGGCCTTGACCGTGTTGCGGTGAGCCACGACAACTGCCCCCACCAGTCGGTGCTGTGCGGCGAACCCCGCCCCGTGGCCGAAGCGCTGACCCGGCTGGCCGACCAGGGCGTACTCACCCAGGAGCTGCCCTTCCGGTCGGGCTTCCACACACCCATGTGGGCGCCCTACCTCGACCAGGTGCGCGCCGCCTTCGCCCGACTGCCGCTCCGGCCGCCGGACGTGCCCGTCTGGTCGGCGACCACGGTCGCCGCATATCCGGGTACGGAGCAGGACGTACGGGACGTGGTGCTGCGCCATCTGCTGGAGCCGGTGCACTTCCGGGAGTTGACGACACGGTTGTACGCCGAGGGCGTGCGGGCCTTCGTACAGATGGGTCCCGGCAGCCTCCCGGGCTTCGTGTCGGACAGTCTGCACGGCCGGGACCACCTCGCGGTCTCGGCGGGCGCGGCCCGGGGCGGCAGCGGGCTGGACCAACTGCGCCGACTGGCGGCGGCGCTGTGGACGGAGGGGCTGAACCCCCGCTGGGACCGATTGACGGAGCGCGCGTCTGCGGTGCTGGGGCAGGGCGTTGTGCGGCTCGGTCCGGGGTCGAACGGCACGCCGCCCGCTGAGCCGACGTCGTCCGCTGCATCGGCCCCGCCCGCCGCCCCCGAGCCGAGCCTCGTGCGGCTCGATCTCGGGTCTCCGCTGGTGAGTCTGGGTGGCGCGGCGTCCCCCCTCCACCTGGCTCGCCCGTCCGGGAAGGCCCGGACAGCCGCCACGGACCAACCACCCGTACTGCTCTCGGCCCTCGACGCCGTACTGGACGAGACGGAAGACGCGGCGCGCGCCGTTGCCGAAGCCTGGCGCGCGGCACCCGCCCCGCAGTCGCCGGGGCGACCTGTACCCAACGCCCCGGACGAAACGCCACCCGCCCACCGCACCCGGCGGCGGCTCTCCCTCGAGACCATGCCGTACGTCCGCGACCACTGTGTCTATCTCCAGCCCGACAGCTGGCCCGATGCCTCGGACCGCTTCCCCGTCGTCCCCATGACCACGCTGCTGGAGCTCGCCGCGGACGCCGCGCGCCGTGCGGTGCCCGGAGGCGTGGTGACCGGTTTCGGCGACGTACGCGCGTTGCGCTGGCTGGCCGTCGACCCGCCCGTCGACGCGGAGTTCAGCGTGACCCCCGCCCCCACCGGCGGCCAGGTACGCGTGGAGATCGGCGGGTGCGCGAGTGTCACCGTCGTCCTCGCCGACCGCCACCCCGTGCGCCCCGCGCCCGATCTCTCGGCGCTGACCCGGGAACTGCCACCTCCCGTCAGCGCCGAGGCCCTCTACCGCGACCGGTGGATGTTCCACGGTCCTCAGTTCGCCGGCGTCCATGAGGTGACCGCCGTCGCCGACGACGGCATTCGCGGGGTGCTGCGCGCCCTGCCCGCGCCGGGCGCCCTGCTGGATGCCGCCGGGCAACTCCTCGGCCACTGGATGCAGTTGCGCCTGCCCGTCGACCGGCTGGTCTTCCCCGCGTCCCTGGACCGGGTCAGCCTGTACGGGCCCGCCCCACGTGACGGCGCGCTGCTGCACGCCACCGCCCGCATTCGCGCCGTACGGCCGGGCTCCGTACACGGCGACGTGGAACTCGTCGCCGACGACGGCACCGTGTGGGCCCGCCTGGAAGGCTGGACGTACCGGCGTTTCGCTGCCGACGAGCGGGTGTGGCCGATGAAGTTCACTCCGGAGGTCTGCGGCATCGGCGAGCCGCAGCCCGGCGGCTGGTGCCTGGCCCGGCGCCGCTGGACCGACTCCGCCTCGCAGGAGCTCGTGATGCGGCGCTATCTGGGGGCCGCCGAGCGGGCGGCGTACGAGCAGCGCCCGCCGCGGGCCCGCACGGCCTGGCTGCTCGGGCGGATCGCCGCGAAGGACGCCGTACGCCAACTGCTGTGGGACGGGGGCGCGGGGCCGCTCTTCCCCGCGGAGGTCCCCGTCGGCAACGACGACGTGGGCCGCCCGAATGCGCAGGGCCCGCTCGCCGCCGGACTCCGGCTCTCGCTCGCCCACAAGGACCGGCTGGCCGTGGCGTACGCCCACCCCAGCCACGCGGTCGGCATCGACGTCGAGGCCGTCACCGAGGACCCCGCGGCGCTGAGCCGGATCGCGCTCACCGCAGACGAGCGGCGGCTGGCCGACCAACTCGCCGCGCGTGAGGGGTTCGACCGGGCCCAGGCACTGACCGCACTCTGGTCCGCCAAGGAAGCCGCCGCCAAGGCCGAGGGCGCCGGCCTGGGCGGCCACCTGAAGCAGTGGACCGTCAGCGAGGGCCCCACCGGGCTCCGCGTGCTCTCTCCACAGGGCCGCACCCACACCGTACGGATCAGCACGGTCCACGATCTGCCCGGCCCTGACGCTCGGCCCACCGCCCATGTTGTCGCCTGGACCCAACCCCCCACCCCGAACCCCATGGAGGCCAGCCATGGCATCTGACCCCACCGCCGAACAGATACTCGCCGAGATCACCGCCATGCTCGTCGAGACAGTCGGCGACGAGTTCCTGCTCGCCGACGAGGTGACCCTGGCGACGACGTTCAACGAGGACCTGGCGCTGGAGAGCATCGAGTTCGTCGCACTCGCGGAACTGCTCCAGCAGCGGTACGGGTCAGCCGTGGACCTGATCGCCTTCCTGGCCGAGAAGGACATGGAGGAGATCCTGGCCATGACGGTCGGCGATCTCGTGTCCCATATCGCAGGCACACCCGCTCCGGCCGCCGTCGGCACACCCGCTCCGTCCGCCGTCGTCGCCAACGCCCCGGCCGGCTGAGCCCGGCCATGGCCGAGATTCTCGCCAACTCCCTCCGCTTCCACGTCCACCGGCTGCCCGCCGCCGACGCGGACAGTGGCGCGGGCGCGACCGCCGTCTTCCTGCACGGCCTGGTCGTCGACAACCTCTCCAGCTTCTACTGCACCCTCGCCGTCCCTGCCGCCCGGGCCGGGCATGACGTCGTCCTCTACGACCAGCGCGGCCACGGCCGCACCGAGCGCCCGGCCACCGGCTACGACATCGACACGTCAGTACGTGATCTGACCGCCCTGCTCGCCGCCCTGGGTCTCGACGAACGCCCGGTGCATCTCGTCGGCAACAGCTACGGCGGCACGCTCGCCCTGCGCACCGCGCTCGCGCGCCCCGACCTCGTCGCCGGGCTCATCCTGATCGAGCCCCCGCTGAGCGGCCCCTGGATCGAGAACATGCTCGACACGCTCTCCGTCGCCGCCCTGGGTCTCGAAGACAGCCAGGTGCCGCAGGAACTCGCCTCGCTCGGCGCGCGTAAGGCCGCCCGGCTGACCGCCACCGCCGATGAACTCCTCAACCGCACCACCCTGATCGACGACATCGCGGCGGCATGGCCGTTCACGGCCGAGGACTTCGCCCGGGTGCGCTGTCCGGTGCTGGCCGTCTGCGGGGAGCACTCCGAACTCGCCCCCGGGGCCCGGCAATTGGCCCGCTACGCCCCCCGGTGCACCGTCCGCGTCCTGCCGGGTCTCGGCCACGACGTGCTCCAGGGCGGCACCGGCGAGCTGCGCCGTGCAGTCCTCGACCGACTGGCCGAGGCCCCGCGACGGCAGCCCGAGGCGGTGACGGTATGAAGGTGCTGTTCGTCGTCCCGCCGCTCGCCGGGCACGTCAACCCCACGGTCGCCGTCGCCGCCGAACTGACCGCGCGCGGACACCAGGTCGCCTGGACGGGCCCCGCCGAAGTGCTCTCCGGTCTGCTCCCCGCACGTGCCACTCTCCTCCCGTCCGGCGACCGCACCGGACCCGGAGGCTATGGCACGCTGCACGGCCGCTGGCGCGATCTGTGCGGCGTCGCCGCTCTGCGCTTCCTGTGGGAGGAGGCGCTCATCCCGCTCGCCCTCGGGATGATGCCCGGAGTCGAGGCAGCGGTCGACGCGTACGGCCCCGATGTGCTGGTCGCCGACCAACAGGCCATCGCCGGAGCCGTGATCGCCCAGCGGCGCGGACTGCCGTGGGTGACATCCGCGACGACAACGGCCGAGTTCACCAGGCCCTTCGCCGGTTTCCCCAAGGTGGGGGAGTGGGTGGCGGACAGGATCGCCGGATTCCTCGCCGCATGCGGCGCATCCGCCGGCTGGGACCCGCGCTTCTCGGACCGCCTGGTTCTAATCTTCTCCACCCCCGAGCTCCTCGGCGCGGACGAGGCCGGTCCCGATCACCACGCCTTCGTCGGACCCGCGCTCGGCTCCCGCCCGGCCGACGCCTCGTCCTTCCCGTGGCGGCGACTGGATCCCGTGCGCCGCCGGGTGCTGGTCTCGCTCGGCACGCTCAATCGCGAGGCGGGCGGCCGCTTCTACACCACGGTCCTGCGGGCCGCCGAGCGTCTGGCCGACCATGTGCAACTCATTGTGGCCGCACCCGCCGACCTGGTCGGCGAGGTACGGGAGGACCATGTCCTGCTTCAGGAGTACGTTCCCCAACTCCCCTTGCTGCCGCACCTCGACGCCGTGGTCTGCCACGGCGGGCACAACACCGTCTGCGAGGCACTGGCCCACGGCCTGCCCCTCGTCGTGGCGCCGGTCCGTGACGACCAGCCCATCGTCGCCCAGCAGGTCGCGGCGGCCGGGGCAGGCATCCGGGTGCGCTTCGGCCGTCCTCGCGCGGACGAGATCCACGCCGCCATGAGCGCTGTCCTCGACGACCCGCACCACCGCCGGGCCGCTCGCCGCATCCAGACGTCCTTCGCCGCGGCCGGCGGTGCCGCGGCCGCGGCCGACAGGTTGGAGAAACTGCTATGACACAGTCCCGTACTCGCGTCCCGTGGGCCGCGATCGCCGCACTGGCCGGGCTCACCGCAGGCACGGTGCGCGCCCGCCGCCGACTGGCGGCCGTACCCGTACTGGACATGGACGCCGCTGCGGACAGTGTGCCCGCCGACGGCTGGCAACTGATCACCGCCCGCGGCGTCGAGGTCGACAAAGCCACCCTGGCCGCCGCGGTCGCCTACGCGGAACGAACCGGTCTGCAACTCCTCGACCTGGTCCCGGGCCAACTCGACACAGAACACACACTGGGCCTGCTCCGTGATCTCGACCTCAAGGACTCACGCTTCGCCCGCACGGGCAAGGTGCGCGGCGCAGGACACGCCCTGCTGGTGGCCGACCATGTCCGGGACCGGTCGGGGGCCGAGGTGGAGACCGACCTCGACACCGTGGAACTGCACACCCTGCTCGGCCGTTTGAAGGAGTACGCCACCGCCGCGACCGGTATCGCCATCGCCCCCGGAGTATCCGCCCCGGCGCCCGGCCTCGCAGGGAGGGCCGCGGAGCTGCGCGCCCAGGGACTGCCCCCGCGCCTGGTGGCCGCCGTTCAACTGGCAGGCCTGGCGCTGCTCGTGCGCGCGGCCGCCACGGACCGCCGCTGGGGTGCAGCGGCACTCGCCCTCTACTGGCTGCAGCCCGCCCTGGTCCTCGGCGGCCGGGGCAGCTCGCTGCGCCCGGCAGACCTGACGCGCGTCACCGCCGCACGGCCGCTGCACTGTGTCGGCACCGCCCTGCGTACCGCCACGGGCGACGACCCCGGCCTGGCAGGAACGCTGTCCGAGCTGGAAGCGCTGCGGCCCGGCTACGCCGCCGACCTCAAGGAGGGCACCGACAGGTTCCTCGAGCCCCGCCGCCCCGACTGCCCCTGGTGCGGCTCCACCGAGCTGACCGTACGCACCCACATGCCCGACCTGTTCCAGGGCAAGCCGGGCCACTTCACCCTCGAACAGTGCGGGGGCTGCGGGCACACCTTCCAGAACCCCCGCCTCTCCCTCGCCGGCCTCGACTTCTACTACCGCGACTTCTACGACGGCCTCGGCGTCGGCGGCGCCGCTCATGTCTTCGGCACGATGGGCCCCTCGTACCGCGGCCGCGCCGCCATGCTCAAGCCGTTCGGCAAGCCCGCCGCCTGGCTCGACGTGGGCACCGGGCACGGCCACTTCTGCGACAGCGCCCGCGACATCTGGCCCGACACCCGCTTCGACGGCCTGGACATGGCCGCAACTGTGCGCGAGGCGGAGGCCCGCGGCTGGATCGGCACCGCCCACTGCGGTCAGTTCCCCGAGCTCGCCGCCGGACTCGTCGACCGCTACGACACCGTCAGCATGTACCACTATCTGGAACACACCCGGGACCCGCTCGCCGAGCTCGACGCGGCCGCCGAGGTGCTGCCTCCCGGCGGGCATCTGCTCATCGAACTGCCCGACCCCGAATCCCGGCTCGCCCGTCTGCTGGGCGCGCACTGGCTGCCCTGGTTCCAGCCCCAGCACCAGCACTTCATCCCGGTCGCCAATCTCCGCCAGGCGCTGGCCGAACGCGGGTTCACGGTCCTGGCCGAGGAGCACGGCGCGGCCCACCAGTCCTGTGACTTCGTCGGCGCCGTCCTCCTCACCGCGAACCGGATCGCCCCCAATCCGTACGCCCCCTGGGGACCGGGCGACGCCACGGTGGCCCGGCGGGCGTTCCGCACAGCCGTACAGACCGTGGCGCTGCCGTGCTACGCGGCTGCCGCGGCCCTGGACACGGCGCGCGCGGCGGTGGCCCGCGCCACCGATGGCGGCAACGCCTACCGCCTACTCGCCCGCAAGTCGCCGCCGTCACCGGGGGCGAGGTGACGGAATGAGCACCCTGGACATCGCCCGCCGCCATACGGCCGACCCGCTCTTTCGGCTGGTCGCCTACGCTCTCGAATCGGCACACGACCGGCCCCCGGCCACGGTGTGGAGCGCTCCGCACGCCTTCCACATCGGCTCGCCGCACCTCGTCGCCGCCGCCGGCTGGCCGGTGGCCGCGGCCGCCGCACCCCGCGACGACGGTCTCGTACGACTGAGTTCGCTCGCCCACCCGGCACAGAGCTGCGAACTCCCGCTCACCGGCCCGCCACCGCCCCACCCCGACTGGGCGGCCCGCACCTACGCCCTGCTGCGCACCATGGCCGACGTCGGATACTGCCGCGGCGGCATCGACCTGCACATCCACTCCACACTGACCGCAGCGGCCGGTCTTTCGAGTGCCGAACCGCTGGAGTGTGCCGTGGCGCTCGCGGTCGCCGATCTGCACGTCGGACGTACAAGGCCGCGCCCGCCGCGCGACAGGCTGGCCGGCCTTGCGAGGGCCGCCGCGCCCGACGGCGACGAAGCGCTGCGCGAGGCCGTGCTGTTCGCCCGCCCCGGCCGGGCCCTGCTGCTCGGCGGTCACGGCCGGCGCCGCGTCCGCTTCGACCCGGCCGAGCACGGCGCGCGGCTGACGCTGCTGGTGACCCGCGCAGAAGGCCACGGCGCACCCGACATCCAGCGCGCTGTGGAGAGCGCGCGGCGTGCGGGTGCGACGGCCGCCTGGTGGCCCGGACTGCGGCCGGAGCGCAGCGCACTGGTGCTGCTGCCGCAGGACCGGGTGACCCATGTCCGTACCACGGTGGCCGAGGAGTTCCGCACCAGCGGACGGCGCGTGCCGCGCTTCGTGAACATCACCGTGGCGGGCGCGGCCCGCCGCGAGGAGTGAGAGCAACGAGGAGTGAGAGGGAGAAGGAGGAACCCGCCATGAAACCAAGGGCCTTACCGGACCGGACGGCGGACCGGACACCGGACCGGTCACCGATCCGAGAGCCGCACGCGGGGAGCGGTCCGAGCCGCGGGACGTGGCGGGCGACGGCCGCCGGAATCTTCAGCACACTCTGCCTGATCGCTGCCCTCGGCGCGGCCGAGTCCCGCGCAGCCGAGCCGCAGGAGCCCGCCTCCCTCCCCACTTACGACCACGTGGTCGTCGTCGTCTTCGAGAACAAGCAGTACGGCGAGATCATCGGCAGTGCCAACGCGCCGTACGTCAACCAGCTTGCGAACGCCGGCGCGAGCCTGACCGCGATGAAGGCGCTTACCCACCCCAGCCAGCCGAACTACTTCAACCTCTTCTCCGGCGCCACCCAGGGCATCACGGGAGACGGCTGCTACGCACCCCAGTCGATGAGCGCCGCCAACCTCGGACAGGAACTGATCGCCGCGGGCAAAACCTTCGCCACCTACAACGAAGATCTGCCGAGCGAGGGATCCACCGCCTGCACCAACGGCCAGTACGCGCAGAAGCACAACCCCTGGTTCGCCTTCAAGAACGTGCCTCTCACCACCGGAAAGACCTGGGGGCAGTTCCCGAAGGGCGACTTCACCGCACTGCCGCACCTGTCGTTCGTCGTTCCGAACCAGTGCAACGACATGCACTCGTGCCCGGTCGCCACGGGCGACACCTGGCTCAAGAACAATCTCGACGCCTACGCCCAGTGGACCAGGGCCAACAACAGCCTGCTGGTGCTCACTTGGGACGAGGACAACTTCCTCGGCTCCAACCGGATCGCCACGGTCTTCTCCGGAGCCAAGGTCAAGCAGGGCAGGTACAGCGGCGCCTACAACCACTACAGCCTGCTGCGCACCTTCGAGGACCTCTTCGGCACCACCCACGCCGGCAACGCGGCGAGCGCCACCCCCATCACCGAGGTCTTCGGGGAAGGAACTCCGCCCGGTGGGGATCTGAGCGTGGCCAACCCCGGCGCGCAGACCTGCAAGGTCAACCAGGCCTGCACGATCCAGATCACCGCTTCGGGCGGTATGGCGCCGCTCAAGTACGCCGCTTCCGGGCTGCCGTTCGGACTCTCGATCGACGCCTCGACCGGCCGGATCAGTGGCAAGCCATGGCAGGTCGGCACCCGACAGATCACCGCCACGGCCACCGACTCCGCCGGAGCATCGGCCAACACCACCTTCCCCCTGACCGTCAACTGGTTCTGACCGCAACCGGAAGGGAGACCCTGTGTATCTGTCGGCCAGCCGCGCCGCCGACACCACGGCGGGCGTACGCGGCACCCGCCCGCGCCCGCCGAACGGCACCAGGGTCCGCCGCGCGCTCGCCGGCAACGTCATCGCCCTGGGCGCGGTCAGCCTGCTCACCGACGTCTCCGCCGAGATGGTCACCGCCGTCCTGCCGCTCTACCTCGTCGTCGGCCTCGGGATGTCCCCGCTCGCCTTCGGCGCCCTCGACGGCCTCTACCAGGGCGCGACCGTCCTGGCCCGGCTGGCCGGCGGCCACCTCGCCGACCGCGCCCAGCGCCGCAAACTCGTCGCGGGCGCCGGCTATGCCCTGTCCGCCGGATGCAAACTCGCCCTGCTCGCCGCCACGACACCCTGGGCGGTCGGCGCCGTTCTCGGCGCCGACCGCACCGGCAAGGGGCTGCGCACCGCCCCGCGCGACGCGCTCATCTCACTGTCCTGCCCGCCCGAGGAGCAGGGCCGGGCCTTCGGCGTCCACCGGGCGATGGACACCGCGGGCGCCCTGATCGGACCGCTCGCCGCCTTCGCGGTGCTGTGGGCCGCACGCGACGGCTACGACGCCGTGTTCGTGGTCAGCTTCTGCACCGCTGCGCTCGGCGTGCTGCTGCTCGTGCTGTTCGTACGGGACAACTCCGTGGGAAAGGCCGAACGCGCGGCAGCGAGCAGCCGAACACGCCATCGCCGCAAGGCACTTCGCACTCTCGCCCGCACCCGCGGCCTGCCGCGGCTGTGTCTGATCGCCGCGCTGCTCGGCGTGGTCACGGTGAGCGACTCGTTCCTCTATCTGCTGCTCCAGCACCGCCTCGACCTGCCTGCCCCCTACTTCCCGCTGCTGCCCGTCGGCGCCGCCGCCGGATTCTTGCTGCTTGCCGTGCCGCTGGGACGGATCGCCGACCGGATCGGCCGTCGGCAGGTCTTCCTCGTGGGGCACGGGGCGCTGCTCAGCGCCTACCTGCTGCTTCTCGCGCCATGGGGCGGCGGGCCGGTGGCTGCCGGGTGCGTACTCGTGCTGCTCGGTGCGTTCTACGCGGCCACCGACGGCGTACTGATGGCCGCCGCGGGGCCGCTGCTGCCGCCGCATCTGAAGGCGAGCGGCCTTGCGCTGGTGCAGTCGGCGCAAGCCCTTGCCCGCTTCGGCGGCTCATTGCTCTTCGGCGCGGGCTGGATGTATTTCGGCCCCCACGGAGCTCTGACCGTGGCCGCCGCCGGTCTGGCCGCCGCCCTTGCCGCAGTCGCCACCCTCCACCGGGGCAGGCGAGCATGACACCTGCCGGCTCAACACTCCGGGCCAGGCTGCTCGTTCTCGTGCTCGCCACCGCGCTGCTGGCAGCGATCGCCGCAGTCGTCACTCTGCGTGCCGCCGACCGCGCTACCGAACGCGAGCGGGCCACGCCCGGCGAACCGTTCGCCCGAGCCGGTTCGGTGACGCTGCGTCAGCAGGGCACACTCCTCTTCCGCAACCTCGCCTGGGGACCGCAACGCGATCACGTCTCAGCCGTCCCACTGACGACTTTGGCCGGGCCCCGCACCTCCGCGCCCCGCGACTGCCTGCGCTTCCACGCGGCCGCCGGCACAGGCATCTGCCTCCGGTCCACGGGCGGGGTGGTCCCGGGCCACGAGGCCGTGCTGCTGGATGCGCGGCTGCGGCCCGTCCGTACATTTCGGGTGCCCGGAATTCCCACCCGTGCCCGGGTGTCGCCGAGCGGACGACTGGTGGCGTGGACGGTGTTCGTCAGCGGAGACTCGTACGCGGGCGGCGCCTTCTCCACCCGTACCGCCATCTACGACACCCGCACCGGCACCCTCCGGCCCAACCTCGAGAAGTTCACCGTCCTCAAGGACGGACGCCGCCACCGGGCCGCCGACGACAACTTCTGGGGCGTCACCTTCGCCGCCGACGACAACCGCTTCTACGCGACCCTCGCCACCGGCGGCCGTACCCATCTCGTCGAAGGCGACCTGACCCGGCGCACACTGCGGACCCTGCACAGCAACATCGAGTGCCCCTCGCTGTCCCCGGACGGCACCCGCGTCGCCTTCAAGAAGCGCGTCCCCGGCGCCTCGGCCGCCACCCCTTGGCGGCTGCACATCCTGGACCTGCGCACGGGCCGGGACACCGCGGTTTCTGAGCGCAGAAGCGTCGACGACCAGGCGCTGTGGCTGGACGGCCGCACGCTCCTGTACGCGCTGCCCGGTGACTTCGGATCCGATCTCTGGTCGGTCCCGGCGGACGGGGGAGGCACACCACGGATGCTCGTGAAGTCTGCCGTGTCCCCGGCCGTGATCATCTGAGCCCGTGGCGGTGAGCTGCTGGAGGGCGCTCCAGCACATGGTGAGCTGCGGGAGGGCCGCCGGGAGAGCTCCGTACGGGATTGCGTACGGGATTCAGAGGCTGATGTGGTACGCCTTGCGCAGCGTCTCGTGCACCGTCCAGGTCGTACGGTCGCCCTCTCGCAGCACGCACGCCGTCCCGGGCCCGACGTCGAGGGTGTCACCGCCCTCGACGTCGATCGTCGCGCGTCCGCTGACCACGACGAACAGCTCGTTGGCCTCGGTGTCGGTGACCACGCCAGGAGTGATCTGCCAGATCCCGCGCAGCTGCTTGCCGTCGGCGGACTCCCACAGCACCTTCCCGGTCACGACGGGTTCGCCGGAGATGATCTGGGCCGGGTCGAGGGGCTCCGGCTCCAGTTCGGCGTCGGGAATGTGCACGGCGAAGGACGCGGGAGCCGGATCCGGAGCGGCGGCGTGATCAAGGTTCGTCATGGCGGGTCACCTTAGCCGGGAGCCTGCGCACATCGCCCTCCGGGCCGGGCGCCGTTTCAGTCATGTGCGCCTTGCCCTTTCGTCGGCTGCTGGACACCGGTGCGTTGCACACAGCGGGCAGTGTCCTTACGTGCCCGGCGCCTCGCCGTCGCGCGGCCTGTGAATGTGGAAGGACGGCTGGCTGTGGCTTTGTCCGGGACGCCGGTCTTGCGGAGGGTGCCGCTGCGTCAGATCGCGTGCCTGATCCCGCTGGTGCTGATCACCCTCTGGGTGGTGACGCACTGGTCGGTGATCGCCGAGGGGGCGGGGAGGCTGCGCGGTGCGGATCCCGTCTGGCTGCTGATCGCGGTGGCGGTGACGGGATTGTGCTGGGTGGCGGCTTCCTGCGTACGGCAGGGAGCGATCCTCGAGCGGCTGCCCGCCGGGCGGCTGCTTGCCTCGCAGTTCGCCGCGGGCGCCGCCAACCATGTGCTGCCCGCCGGCCTCGGCGCGCATGCGGTGACGCTGCGTTTCCTGCGTAACTGCGGCATTCCACTGTCCCGGGGTACGGCCTCGCTCGCCCTGTACTCCCTGGTCGAGCCGATCGCCCGCTTCGTTCTGCTGTTCGCCCTGCTGGCTGCCGTCCCCGGAGCCCTCCCACTGGACGAAATTACCCCGGACGGACGCACCCTGCTGGTCCTGCTCCTGGTGGTGGCCGCGGCCCTCGCCGTGCTGGCACTGGCTCTGTTCGCCATACGCCCGCTGCGCCGCACCGTCCGCGGCTTCCTGCACACAGCACTGACCGACGCGCGCGCCCTGCACACCCGGCCCTCCCGGGTGCTGGCACTGTGGGGCGGTGCGCTGGCGTTTCCCGCCCTGCAGGGCTGTGTTCTGGCGTCGGTGGCGGTGGCTCTCGAGGTGCCGCTGCCCTGGCTCCATGTCGCCATCGCGTACCTGGCGGCGAGCATCGCGGCAGGGATGGTGCCCACCCCGGGAGGTATCGGCTCCGTCGACGCGGCCCTGGTCCTGACGCTCGTCGCGTCAGGCGTGCCGCTCACCGTGGCCACGGCCACGGTACTCGGCTTCCGGATCATCACGGTGTGGCTGCCGCTGCTTCCCGGGGCTCTGGTGCTGGGGGCGCTGGTTCGGTGGAAGGTGCTCTGAATCGGGCGCGCTCCCCGAGCGGATGCACGCGGCTGCCCTGATGCTGAAGGAATGCGGCATCGAGTGAGCGGTGAGATATCTGTGGGCAGCCGCCGGCCGGGAACGGCCGGGGTGCACATGGACGGGAGCACAGCGGCCTCAGTCGTGTACGAGACGCTTGCCGCGATCTTCACCCCTGCGCTGCCTGGCACCGGCGCCATCATGTCCCCTCCGGACGGGCGCCCGGTGGTGTCGACCAGGTCCTTCGACGTGCGGACCAGCCGCCCGCTGAGCACTCCCGTCCCTCTGCTCGAAGTCGTCCGCGCGCGCGTCTACGGCCACCCGGACGACATCCAGCGCCTCATCCGCGGCCTTCAGATGTACTTCGACGTGGCTGACGAGGGTCACCGCGACGTCGGCTCCGGCGAGGAAGAGCACGAGCTGCGGATTGGCCCGAACGGCTGACGGCTGCGGCGTGCCCACGTGCATAGGGAAGAACCGGGCGGACCGACCGAAGGGGGTCCGCCGGCTCCGTTCAGTGAGAAGATTCCATCCTGATTTCGCAGGGTCACGGGGCTGGCGTGGGGCGGGAGTGACGTACTCGTGCCGGCCGTGGGCATGATCGGCGGCAGGTGATCGTCTGTCACCTCTGGACCTCGATGTTCGTCAGGACGAGCAGGGCCCGCGGGAGAGTGGTCGCGTGGCGGGCGTTCATGCGGACCTTGGTCAGGACGCGCCAGGACTTCAGGTTCGCGAAGCCGTGTTCGTTCGCGGCGCGTTCACGACTGATCAGACGGTTCACCTCTTTCTCGGCGTCGGTCAGTTGGTGGGTGCGGGTGGCTTTGCGGCCGGTGATGACCACCGGGTTGTCGTCGGGGTCGTCGTCCAGGCCGACGAAACCGAGGTCGGCCACGGCGCCGAGCCCGGCCTCAGGGCGAGGAACAGCAGGCCATGGGCCTTGTGTTTCCCGCAGAAGTTCTTGCGGTTGTCCACCCCGGTGCGGCGGCTGGTGCGGATGAGGGTGCCGTCAAGCAGGACGAGGACCCCGCCCTTCCGGGGGTCTTCTTCAACGCGCGGTCCAGGCGCGGGGCGCGGGCGGAGAGCAGGTTGATCACTTCGAGCGCCCAGCGGCGCACGGTGGAGGCGGAGACGTCGTTGCCGCCGGCCATGTCCGCCAGCCGCTTGATGTTTCCGGCAGGGTGAGGTTCACCCTGCCGGAAACATTGCCCGCAGCGCCGGCGGCGAGTACGAGGCTGAAGCCGCCGTCGCCGTCCGCACCTTCGCCTGCGACCAGCCGGCGAAGTCCTCGTCACTCCACGGCCCGTCCAGCCGGTCCCGTACCCATGTCGCCGTCGTGCCACCGGGATTGCCCGCCCGCGCCACCCGCGCGGTCCGGGGCGGAATCCGCGCACCAGAGTGGGGATGGAGGGGCACCGGCTCACCTCAGGGGCGACGGTCGTCCCTCGAAACCGGCATGAGTATGCCCAGCGATCATGCAGTTCCGTCCGGGAATCTCAAGGTCCCCGACAGGATCCGTCTCTGACGGCTCATCAGTTTCTTCTATTGCCTGCAACCCTCTTTCACTGCCATGTGAACTGTGAAATTGTACGGTCACACTTTTCGCGAGCATGACAGCTCCGGGAGTGCTCAACTTCCGTTGCCATCACGGTCCGCACCCCCCACCGCCGTGCCCCACGCACGGCTGCCGACCGGCCTGGAGGCCATCGCTATGCGCAGACCCCCCACCCTCACGAAACTCGCCCAACTGCTGATACCTACCGTGGCCGCCGCCGGCCTGGGGCTCACCATGCTCGCCCCCAATGGCGCGGCGGCCCCGGCCGGCTCCGGGGCACCCAAGCCCGCACCGAGGTCGGCCCCCGCCCCACAGCCCGCCTCCGCCACCGTGCTTGCCGCCGATCTCGCACCCGGACACGCCGCCGACCCCGCGCGATCGGCCACGAAGACCTCGAACCCCGCGCAACGCCCTCCGCTCCCCGCGGCCCAGAACGCCGCAGAGCGCAAGCAGGCCCGCTCTGCGGCGAAGGCCGCGGCGGACTGCAACGTCAGCGACTTCACCTCGAAGACCGGCGCTGCCCTGGTCGAGCAGATCAAGCAGTCCGAAACCACCTGCATCAACACGCTGTTCAGCGTGACCGGTGAGGACTCCAAGGCCCTCTTCCGCGAGGAACAGATGGTCACGGTGGCGAACGCACTCAAGGATGTCGCGACCAACTACCCGGGGGACAACAGCACTTTCGCCACCCAGGTGGTGCTGTACCTGCGCGCCGGCTACTACATCCAGTACAACCAGCCGGAGAACGTCGGCGAATACGGCCCGACGCTGAAGAGCGCCATTCAGGGCGCCCTGGATGCCTTCTTCGGCTCGTCCCACGCCTTCGACGTCACCGAGGCCAACGGAGAAACCCTGGCCGAGACGGTCACCCTGATCGACAGCTCCGGAGAGAACGCCCGCCACCTCGACGTGGTCAAGCGTCTGCAGAAGGACTACAACTCGTCGTACGACCAGTTCTACGGGATGCTCGCGGCGGTCAACAACACCTACACCGTGCTCTTCCGCGGCCACCAGCTGCCGGAGTTCGTGGAAGCCGTGAAGGCGGACCCGAGCGTCCTCACCGGACTGCGTGACTTCGCCGTCGCCCACGACGATCTGCTCGGCACCGACAAGTCCTACCTGGCCAGCAACGCCGGACGCGAACTCGGCCGCTTCCTGCGGCACGCCGACCTCAAGGACACCGTCAAGCCGTTGGTCAAGGAGCTGCTCGGCCGCAGCGAGATCACTGGACGCACCGCCCCGCTCTGGGTCGGCCTTGCCGAGATGACGGACGAGTACGACAAGGAGAACTGCGCCGAGTACGACACCTGTGACCTGCAGAACCGGGTGCGCGACGCCGTGCTGACGGTCAAGCACGCATGCGGTCCGAGCGTGAAGATCCTCGCACAGGAGCTGACGGCGTCCGAACTGTCGGCCACGTGCGACAGCGTCCTCAAGCAGGACCCGGTCTTCCACAACATCGTCAAGGACAACGGTCCGGTCAAGGACGACAACAACACCAGCATCGAGATCGTCGCCTTCAACTCCAGTACCGACTACAAGACCTACGCCGGTGTCGTCTTCGGCATCGACACCAACAACGGCGGCATGTACCTGGAGGGCGACCCGGCCGCTGAGGGCAACCAGCCGCGCTTCATCGCCTACGAGCAGCCGGCCCAGGACGACGCCTTCCAGATCTGGAACCTCAACCACGAGTACACCCACTACCTCGACGGCCGCTACGACATGTACGGCGACTTCGCAGCCGGGCAGACCACCCCGACCGTGATGTGGATCGAGGGTTTCGCCGAGTACGTCTCCTACTCGTACCGCGGCATCACCTACGACAGGGCGATCGAGGAGGCGGGCAAGAACACCTACAAGCTCAGCCGGCTCTTCGGGACCACCTACGACAACGCCGACACCACCCGTATCTACCAGTGGGGCTATCTGGGCGTCCGTTACATGCTCCAGTCGCACCCCGAGGACGTGGCCACCCTGCTCGGCCACTACCGCGCAGGCGAGTACGACGCGGCCCACAGCCTGCTCCGCGACACCATCGGCACCAAGTACGACGCCGACTTCGCCGACTGGCTGAGCAAGTGCGCCGGCGGCGACTGCGGCCAACTGCCGGCCCGGAGCGGCCGGTGACCGGGGCCTCGGTCACCGGCAAGAACTGAGCCGGGAGAGCCTGGTGTCCCGCGCATCGTTCGTGCGCGGGACACCAGGCTTCTCAACTGTCCCGGTTCATCTGTCAATCCCCTGAAAACGTGGAGGCTCCTCCGGGACCTGGGCCAGGGCCACCTCCTTCTGGGAAGCCGGCGGCTGGGCCGTGGGGAGCAGGGCGCAGACCGGCTCGGTGACGAGCGGGGCGAGGACCACGCCGCCCTGCGGCTGGAGCTCCTGATCGGGGTTGTCGCCGAGGACGGCGGCTTCCAAGCGGCCCGCCGCCCGGTCGTCCGGCGGCGGCTCCCTGTGTCCGGTTCTGCGCGTCAGGGGGTCGATGCCGGGCCGACGGGTCGCGACTGGAGGCGGGCGGCTCGATCGCGGATCTGGGGGAGGAGCGTGTAGAGCGCGGCGCCGGGGCACCGCGTCCAATACCCGTCGCGGTGCCCGGAGATCGTATGGAACACGACCCGGCTTCCCTTCGGATACTTGCTGGCGTCGTTGGTGGAGACCAGGACCGTGCTGCCGCGTGGATCGACCCCGTACAGGCCGAGCTTCCACGCGGAGAGTCGGGCGATAGCCTCCAGCATGGGCGTCGGCACGGTCGAGCCTTCGCCGAAACTGCCTATCGCCGCAATGCCTACGGTGCCGACGTTGAAGCCCATGGTGTGCGCGCCGACGACAGGGTTGGCGATGCCCCCGGCACGTCCCTCGTAGATGGTGCCGGTCTGGTCGACGAAGAAGTTGTAGCCCACATCGTCCCAGTCCCGGTTCTCGGTGTGATCGCCGGAGAGATAGCGGATCAGATCGGGGACCTCTCGTTGGGTGTAGTCGTTACCGCTATTGGTGTGATGGATGAAGACCGCCTTGACCGCGCTCGCGGTGAGATCCGGCTTCCTGCGACGCATCGGGGCGGCCTGCCAGACCGTGCGCGGTACGACGGCCGGCCGAGCCGCGGCCCACGGGGCGGCGGGCTCGGCCCGCAGGTGGGTGGGGCGGGCCTGGCGGGCCGTGGTGGCCCGCCTGCCCGCGTCACCCGCGGCCAGCGCGGCACCGATCAGGCCTGCCGTGGCCGCCCTGCCCATGCCGCTCAGCAGCATGCGCCGGTCGATGGTCATGACCATGAGCGTAAGGCGGCACCCCTGGGTGCGCCTGCGCTGCTCGCGGACGGTCGCGCGTTCTACCAGCGGGACTTTCCGGGTGCGCCGCTCCTGAGCGGCGGCACCGAGCGCTCGATATGGCCGAGTTCCGCGGTGAGGCCGCTCAGCCACTGTTCGAGGTCGATCAGCATGGGCAGCGGTGGGCTGCCCGGTACCTCGGCGGGCGTGTGGGGCGCCGGTGGGGGAGCAGGTTTTGGCGGCGGTCTGTTGCCCGCGCAGAGGGCGGCGAGCCGAGCCGTGGTCAGAGCGAGCCGGTCCGCGGTCGTACGGGCCCAGGCGGCGGCGTCAGGGGTGACGGCGGCCGGGGGCAGATCGAACCGGGGGAGCCAGCGGGAGCCGACCAGGATGTGGTTCGCGGTGATGAGCACGGCATGCCAGTCGGCATGCGCGGCCGAGTGCTCGCCCGGTTCGCTCCGGTACTGCGCGTACGCGGTCTCCGCGAGGCGCAGTCTGTGCAGGGTGGGGTACGTGGACGGCAGGGGCGCGGCTCCCGGCGGGTTGGCCAGCAGCGCGCCGACGGTGCCGGTGATCAGAGGCCCGTAGGAGTCCAGCAGGCCGGCCACAGTTCTTCGCACCTCCCGCCGGGCACCGGCCGGCCAGGCGAGCAGCCCGCACAGCAGACCGATCGCGCTGCCCGTGACCACATCCACGATTCTGGCCTCGGCGAGCTGCCAGGAGGTGGGGGCGAGTTGGGCGAACGCGGCGGACACCACCAGGGTGAACAGCCCCTGCGCCCAGGCGATCCCGAGAAGCGGCCCGAGCGCGAAAGCCGCCAGCATGCCGGGGGCGAGCAAGGCCGCGTAGGCGTCGGTGTGCTGCCCCAGCACGAGCAGCAGCGTGCCCGCCGCCACCGCGCCCGCGAGCGTGCCGACCAGCGCCGAACGCACTGCCGCCCAGGTTTCCCCCGCGGTGGTGCGGCCCAGCGTCAGTACGGCGAGGAGAACCCAGAAGCCGTGGGACAGGTCCAGGGAACCGGCCACCAGCCGGGCAGCGCCCAGGCCCAGCGCGGTCCGGGCGGCGTTTTGGAACTGGACCGAGTGCAGCGTCATATTGCCGACGAGGCGCCGCCACCACAGGCGGGCGGTGCCGGTGTCGGCGTACCAGAAGAGCTCCCGCGGAGGGAGCGGCCGGGTGCGCCGGCCGTCGAGCCCGACGCCTACGGCGGTCTCCAGCATCCTGGCCGACTCGGCCATGCCCAGGACCGAGGCCTGGCGGCGTAGCTCCGCAACAGGCGGCACGGCTTCCGGTGGGCCGGTCGCCTGCCGGATGCGCAGTGCCTGGAAGTCCCGTATCGCCTGTTCCATGGACCCAGGCAGAGCGTTTGGCCGTCCCGTGCGCAGGGCTGCCGCAGTGGCGGCGCAGAGCGCCGCGATACGGCTGAGGAGATCGGCCGAAGCGGCGGCCGCGTCCGCGCGTCGGCGGGGCGTGGCGGTCGGCGGGTTGTCACTCAGCCGTGCCAACTGGTCCAGAAGTGTGCGGGCCGCGACTCCGGCCTGCGCCATGGCACGGTCCATGCGCCCGGCCCCGGCGGGCCGCTCGGCGGGCGGCAGACGGGAGAAGCGCAGCTGGTGCCCGATGGCGCGCAGCCGGTCGGCCGAGCTGTCGACCGGGCTGCCCGGCGAGCTGTCTCGAGGGCCGGCGTCCGGCGCCGCGGTGCCCGCTGAAGACGCCGCGGCCCAGGTGGCGGCCCGGCCCGCGGCCTCGATGGCATCCGCCAGGCTCTCCCTGTAGGAGACGGTCGGTGGGGCAGGCAGCAGGAACACTTCGCAGGCCGCGAGCAGCAGCACGCCCAGGGTGAGGCCTGCCAGCCGCGCCCCCAGGGTGTCCGGGGCGTAGGGCGGGAAGCAGGCCAGGATGTAGAAGAGTTGCAGGCCGGGTGCCGCCCCGGCCGGGCGGGGACCTGCCACCGCCGCAAAGGCGAGCGCGAATCCGACGACCAGCATCCCGAGAACCGCCGCCCAGGTCCGTACGGCCAGCGCCGTCCCCAGAGCGACCAGCACCAGGCCGACCGGCAGCGCCCGCAGCATGACGGCGGCCCGCTGCCGCCCGGACCCGGGAATCGGCGACAGCATTCCGAGCGCCACCGGTCCGAACAGGGCGTAGAGCGCCATATGGGGCTGGTGCAGTCCGTACACGAGCGGATAGAACCCGGCGGACGCGGCGACGGTGACCCGGACCGCCCGGTGCACGATCTCCGTACGCCCCGGCTTTCGCGTGTCGGGCAAGGGCACATTCCTCTCAGCCGTTGCCCGCCGTGGCGGAGCTGTCGGGCGTGCGTCCTCGTCCATTGTCGGCGCGCGACCGACGGCCCGCAGCCCGGACCGTGGCCCTCCGCGCCGGGCGGTCCGGATCGCGGGGTACGGCGGGCCGGGGCCACCAAGGCAGGGGAGTGCAACGGCCCGGCCCCGGCGGCACAGGGTGCCGGACCTGTGCGGACGTGGGAGGTCGCATGTCTTCCGAGCGCGCTGCCCCGGTCATCTGGGACACGATGGAGCGGTACTTCGCTCTGCTGCAGGCTCATGTGTCCGCGGAGCGGATGCGGGACGAAATCCTCACCGACGACTTCCGCACGGGCTTCGTGGACGGTCTGATCTGGCAGGGCGAGCAGGGGCTACGGGACTTCCTCGGCGCCCGCGCCGATTTCTTCGACGAAACCCACACCGTGGAGCAGATGTCCACGCCGGTACGGCTGCCCGACGGCCGCTGGCTCGCCCACACCCGGCTGGAGTTCTTCCTGCGCCATCGCCTCGACAGATCGCCGATGAGTGACACCTTCACCGGCAAGGCGTTCCATGTCTGGGAGTTCGCTCCGGCACCCCGGCCGGGCGACGCGTCGGGTGACGGGCGACCAGGTGATGGGCGATCAGGTGATGAGCCGGAGGGCCACTGGAGGGTGGCGGCCCAACTGGTCGAGGGATTCGCCGCCCTCGACGAGAACGCCCGGCGGTTGTTCTCCCGGCCCGCGTCCGGCCTGAATCCCGGCGACCGCTGAGCTCTGGAGGCCGTCCACGGTGCGTACCCTGCTGCCGGTCCTCTTCGCGCTCTGCGCGGCGCTCAGCAACAGCATCGCCACCGTGCTGCAACGCAAGGCCGCCATGAGCGTGCCGCGTTCCGACGGCCTGCGCGCGGGCCTGATGCTCGATCTGCTGCGGCGCCCCGTCTGGCTTGCCGGAATCCTCGCCGTCATCGCCGCGGCCGTCTGCCAGGCGCTGGCTCTGGCGACCGGACCACTGACGGTCGTACAGCCCCTGTTCGTCCTCGAACTGCCCCTCACGCTGATCGTCGCTTCACTCCTGCTGCGCCGACGGCTCCCGCGCGTCGGCTGGGCGGCGGTGGCCTTCGTCGTGGTGGGACTTGGTGTCGCTCTCGCCGCCGCGTCACCCACGGGTAACCGCACGCATGTGCCGCTGGACCGCTGGGGCCCTGCTCTCGCGGTCTGCGTGTGCGCGGTCGTCGTGCTCGCCGTCACGGCGCTGCGGCGCACCGAGGGCCGGGCCCGCGCGGCCTGTCTGGGCACGGCCACCGCCATCAGCTACGCGCTGACCGCGGCACTGATGAAGGCGTCGATGCACATCCTGGACGATCAGGGGATCGCCGGCTTCTTCGCCGCCTGGCAGACCTACGCCTTCGCGCTGGCCGGCGTGGCCGCACTCTTCCTGCTGGAGAACGCGATGCAGGCCGGCCCGCTGGTCGCCTCCCAGCCCGCCATCACTCTGGGCGACGCGCTGGTGAGTCTGGCCCTCGGCGTCACCCTCTACGAGGAGCACGTCCGCTCCGGCTGGTGGCTCTTGCCGCAACTGCTCGGCCTCGCATTGATCGCCTTGGGCGCCGTCGCACTCTCCCGGATCCCGCTGACACAGTCCGTGGTTGCGCCCGACGAGACACGGAAGAGTACGGAAGCGCCCTAGGCGAGCAGGTGTGAACCCGGACCGCGCATCAAGCCGCCCGGCTGTCCTGCCCTCTGTCCTCGGGCAGTACGGTCCGAAGCCGGGCGACCAGACCGAAGAAGGAGGCCTCGTTCCCGGCCAGACCGATGGCGCGCAATGCCTCGTCGGCCTCGGCGATCGGGACAGTCAGCAGCGGAAGGGCGAGCGGGGCCCGTCGCGGGTCGCCGAGGACAGCACGGGTGGTCTCCAGCAGCCGTACGTACGCCTGTGCCGCGGCGAGCTCAGGATCGGTCATCTCGGTTGCCTCCTTTGGAAGGTGTCGGACCGTCAAGCATCTCGCGCGGCACTGACAACGGCGGTCGCCCGCCCGCCGGCGGCCGCTGTCGCGTCCGCAGGGGAGCCACGACCCTCAGGCCGAACAGGGCTTAGTAGTAGCCCTTTTCACCGTCCAGAAGCTCCCGGATGGTATCCACGTGGCCCGCGTGGCGGGCGGTCTCCTCGACCATGTGGATCAACATCCACCGCAGGGTCGCGGCAGCAGAATCGAAGTCGGGGTGCCGGCCCACCTCATCCAGGGAATGGGCCGCAATGATCTCGTTCGACATCGCGCATTGCCGGTTGTACTCATCGAGGAGCTGCGCGAGGGGGATGCCTTCGACCATCATGTCGGCGTCCTCGGGCCCGTCCTCGAATTGGGGCCCCTTGGCGGGCCGGCCCAGGAAGAGGACCTCGAACCAGGTGTTCTCCACCCATCGCATGTGGGAGATGACACCGGCCATCGTCATCCGGGGCGAGGTCGGGAGGACGGATCGGTGGGCATCCGCGTCGGACAGCCCTTCGCACTTCCATTGGATGATCGCGCGCTGCATGTCGAGCCAGCCGACCAGCTGGGTGCGTTCGTCGGCGACGTAAGGAGGGCGAATGCGGGGAGGCGTCATGGGCGCCGACGCTACTTCAGCGGTCGTCATGTCGCACGAGGATTTCTCACGCCAGTGATCGCGGCTGTCGTGCCGTCAGATGCCGTACGTGTCGGCGGGTTGGAAGCACGGCCCTGCTCAGGGCCCGCCTGTTCCAGGGTGTGTCCTACTCGGTGTCAGGCCCCTGTGCTCGCACCTCCTGGACATGCTGGAGGGAGTCACGCAGGTCGCTCAGCCAGGTGTCCGCATTGCGCTGCACCAAGCGGACGCACCACGCCAGTGCTTCGCTGCGGCTTCGGGCGACGCCGCCGGCGATCAGGGTGTCGAGCACCTGGCGCTCGGGCTGGCGCAGGCGCGTCATCACCGGTGCGGAGACGGTGGTGTACATGGCCCGCCTGTCACCGCATTCCACACCCCACGAGACCTTGCGCCTGAACCGCCGCTCGGCCTCACGCGCCACCTCGATGCGCTCTTCGCGCGTACGTTCCCGGAACTCCGATATACGTCCCTCCAGGGACGCGTCGCGTTCCGCCTCGGTCGCCTCGGTGCCGAGGTCGGGCTCCGGGATCCGGCCGACGACGGTGATCTCCTCACGGTCCACGGTCACGTCCAGGAGCTCACTGAAGAGTCCTTCAGGCATCCGCCCGGCGAACCAGCCGCGCAGTACCTGTTCCTGCTCGGTTGTAATCATGTAATTCAGATTAGGCAGCTGCGGCGACGGACGGAAGAGTGTCCGCCCACGGCGTAGCGAGGCACGGAATCTCTGACTAGAGTCAGAGATATGAGCGAAGCAGCGACCCAGCAGGTTCGGTCCTTCAACCGCACCGTGACCCAGCGGATCGGTGCGCTCTACGACAAGTACCTCGCCCGGGACCGACCGCTCGGTGCGTCCCGCGTGCTGTGGGAGATCGGCAACGACGGCGCCGAGCTCAGGTCTCTGCGTTTCCGTCTGGGGCTGGACTCCGGTTACCTGAGCCGTCTGCTCCGGTCCCTGGAAAGGGACGGCCTGGTGGCGACGGAGTCGGACCCGTCGGACAGGAGGGTCAGGATGATCCGCCTCACCGAGCGCGGCAGGGCCGAGCACGCGGTGCTGAACGAGCGCAGCGACGATCTGGCCCGATCGCTGCTGGCCCCGCTGAGCACCACGCAGCGTGCCCGGCTGGTGCAGGCGATGGGGGTCGTGGAGCGGCTGCTGACCGCGAGCCTGGTCGAGATCGTCGTCGAAGACCCGGCCACTGAGGCAGCCCAGATCTGCCTCCGGTCGTACTTCGCAGAACTCGACACCCGCTTTGCCGCCGGTTTCGATCCGAGCCTGAGCACTCCGGTTCAGACCGCAGAACTCACCGAACCCGCGGGACTGCTTCTGGTCGCCCGCCTGCGGGACGAGCCCATCGGCTGTGGGGCCCTCAAGCTCCATGGCGCAAGGCCCGCCGAGATCAAACGTATGTGGGTCTCGGCGTCGGCCCGAGGTCTCGGCGTCGGTCGACGGCTCCTCGAAGAGCTGGAACAGCACGCCCGCCGACGGGGCGCGCACCTTGTGCGGCTCGAGACGAACAAGACGCTGGGCGAGGCCATCCACCTCTACCGTTCCGCCGGCTACGTGGAGGTCGCCCCCTTCAACGACGAGCCGTATGCCCACCACTGGTTCGAGAAACGACTCGACGACGTCAACTCGGGGTTGTGAGCAGCCGCTCCCCGGAGTCAGCCCGCGCCGGGGCCGGTCCAGTCGGCCGCCACGTGGGCGATGCGTACGCGCTGCGGATGGTCGCCCACCGCCACGGACGCGACCTTCTTGCCGGTGGCGAAGTCGATCGCGGTGACGCGGTCCGCGCCGCTCTCCGAGATGACGCAGGATGTGCCGTCGCCGCTCACGGTCGCCCAGTACGGCTTCGACGCCGTCACCAGCGGCCCCGCCTGGAGCGTTGCCCGGTCGACGATCGTCGCGTAGTCGTCCATCGTCCCGGCGATGCACAGCTTGTCGCCCGCCGGGTTCATCGACATGCCATGGTGACGGGAGTCGTTGACCCAGGTGGTGCGGTCCTCGCTGGTCGCGGGGTTCTTCGGCAGCGTCTTCACCCGGGTGATCCGGTCGGACGCGACGTCGTACTCGACGAAGCCGTTGAAGAAGGAGACCTGGAAGTACAGCTTCGACTCGTCCGGTGTGAAGGCGACGGGCCGGATCGCGTCGGACAGGTCCTTGCGGCCGAAGGCGTCGAGGCGCCCGCGCATGTCGATGACCTTGACCTCTTTGAAGGTCGTGGCGTCGACGACTGTGATGCGGCGGTCGCCCTTCGTCCAGTCCATCGCGGGGTCGTCCAGCGCGGTGTTGACCTCGCCGATCGACATGTTCCAGAGGTACTTGCCGCCGCTGGTGAAAACGTTCTCGTGCGGTTTGTCCCCGGTCTTGAAGGACCCAGCCTGCCTGCCGGTCCGGATGTCGAGCACATGCACGGTGTTGGACGTCGAGGCCGAGACGGCCACGCGTGTGCCGTCGGGGGAGACCGCCATATGGTCGGAGCGGTAACCCGACACGGGGAAGCGCCAGTTGATCCGGCCCGTGGCGAGGTCGATCGACACGACGTCGGCGAAGCTCGGGCGGGAGACGACCATGGCCGAGCCGTCGGGCGTGGAGTACATGTCGTCGACGAACTGGTCGTGTCCCTCGCCGGGGCCGTTGCGGATACCGAGGAAGTAAATGAGCTTGACCGGGTTCAGGTAGATCTCCGCGAGCCGTTGGTCCTTGTCCGGAATGACGTTGATGCGGCCGATCTTGGAGAAGTCGCCTTGGGACGCGATGACGTCGGCGGTGCCGTCCCAGTTGTTGCCCACGAACATCACCTCCTTGAGGCCCAGGGCGCCGTCACGTGGGGCTGCCGCCGTCGCGGAACCCGCGCCCGCCATGGTGAACGCTGCGGCGAGAGCGCTGAGTACGCGCAGGGACGCGCGGCGCTGGGGAACACGCACGGACACGATCCGCCGTGAACGCCGGCTTGTGGGCAAGGACATCGTCGTCCCTTCCGTGGGGGAGTCGGGTGCGGCTTGTGCGAAGAGCGGTGCCAGCGGCCCAATCTGAAAACGCGTGCGTTCAGATTGGGGCTACTGGAAAGTAGCCAGAGGCGGGACACTCCACAAGACTCACGACACGAGAAAATGCCAGGACCGACGAGGGAGGGAGGGCCAGTGGCGGGCAGGATCAGACAACCCACCGGCCGCTACGCGGGCAGATCCGCCGAGGAGCGGCAGGCCGACCGGCGTCAGCGGTTCCTCGACGCCGGGCTCCAGCTCTTCGGCGACAGCCCCGGTTACCGTGCCACGACCGTGGCGGCGTTGAGCGAGGCCGCGGGACTGTCGACCCGTCAGTTCTACGAGGAGTTCCGCACCCTCGAAGACGTACTGGCCGCGCTGCACCTGCAGGTCAACGACTGGGCAGAGGAAGCCGCCCTGACCGCGCTCGCAGGCGCCGACGGTCTGCCGATCGCGGAACGCGCCACGGCGACCTTCCGTGCCTACGCCGCCAATGTCACCGGCGACCCGCGTCGTATCCGCATCACGTTCGTCGAGATCATCGGTGTCAGTCCGCGCCTGGAGGAGCAGCGCCTGGCCCGGCGCTCCCGCTGGGTGGACCTCATCCGCGCCGAGGCGGCAGCGGCGGTCGAGCGAGGTGAGGCGGCGCCTCGTGACTATCGCGTCGCCGCGGCGGCGTTCATCGGAAGCGTGAACGGTCTCCTGCACGACTGGAAGGCCGGCTGGGTGGACGCGACGCTCGATCAGGTCGTCGACGAACTCGTGCAGTTGCTGCTGGGCATCCTGCGCCCGGTCGACCGGCGGCCGCCGAGCCCGTAGCCCGCCCGGCCCGTAGCCGCCCCTGCGCGCAGATCGCCCTCAGCGCAACGGGGAGGCCTGCCCGGCGACTCGCCGGCCCGCGCGATGGCGGAAGACATGGCGGTACGTCTGCGGGGACACCGTCGTGATCCGCCGGAAGTGGTGCCGCAGATTGGCGGCCGTGCCGAAGCCCGTACGCCCTGCGACGAGCTCCACCGGCTCGTCGGTGGTCTCCAGCAATTCCTGTGCCAGCCGCACTCGTTGCTCGAGGAGCCATTGCAGCGGAGTGGTCCCCAGGGTGTCGCGGAACCGGCGGGCGAAGGTGCGCTCGCTCAACCGCGCCACGCGGGCCAGTTGCGGGACGGTGAGCGCCTCGTGGAGGTGCTCACGGGCCCACCGCAGCACCGGCTCGAGACCGGCGTCGTCCTCCGGCCGCACCAGGGGCGTGACGTACTGGGTCTGGCCGCCCTCACGGTGCGGCGGCACGACCATACGGCGGGCCACCTCGTTGGCGACCGCGGAGCCGTGGTCCCGGCGTACGAGGTGCAGGCACAGGTCGATGGCGGCCCCGCTGCCGGCCGACGTCAGGATGTTGCCGTCCTCGGTGTAGAGCGCGGACGGGGTGAAGCCGACGTCCGGGAACCGGTGCGCGAAATCGCCGATGTTCATCCAGTGCGTCGTCGCCGGCCGGCCCGTCAGCAGCCCGGCGTGGGCGAGGACGTACGCGCCGCTGCACAGTGAAACGATCCGGCGGCCCATCTCGTGCGCCTTGCGCACCGCGTCGACAAGGGGCTGCGGCGGGGCGAGCTGCACGGGGCGGGCGCACGCGGCCACGATGACCGTGTCCGCCTCGATCAGGTCGTCCATGCCGTACGGGGCGTCGACCGTCATCCCGGTCGCGCTGCGCACAGGGCCGGGCTCCGTGGCGCACATCCGCAGCTCGTACCAGGGCGCCACGATGTCGCTGCGGTCGAGGCCGAAGACCTCGCACGGGATGGCCAATTCGAAGGCGGGGCTCCCGTCCGTGACGGCGACAGCCACGATGTGTCGGCTCATGGCAGAAATTTATCGCATCATGGCAATTCTGCCGATGGTCCACAGCAGGCCAGGTCAGCCAGGGTGCACCTATGAGCCATACGAACATCCGGCCCGCACGCGGCCGGCTCAGCGCACCCCAGGGCGCGGCACTCTATATCGGCGCCGTGCTGGGGACCGGCGTGATCACCTTCCCCGCGCTGGCGGCCGAGGCAGCAGGTCCCGCATCGCTGCTGGCATGGCTCGGACTGGTCATCCTGTCCGTGCCGCTCGCCGCGACCTTTGCCGCGCTCGGCGCCCGCTATCCGGACGCCGGCGGGGTGTCGACCTATGCGCGGCTGGCGTTCGGTGAGCGGACCGCGGCGGTGGTCGGCTGGTGCTTCTACTGTGCGGTGCCGCCGGGCGCGAGCGCCGCGGCACTGTTCGGCGGCGCGTATGTCTCTTCGGCCCTCGGCGGCGGCAGGACGACCACCGCCGTGACTGCCATGGCACTGATGGCGGTCGTCACCGCCTCCAACGCCGTGGGCCTGCGGATGACCGGGCGGGTGCAGCTCGCGCTCGCGGCGCTGCTCGTCCTGTTGCTGCTCGTAGCGGTCGGGCTTTCCCTGCCGCACGCACGGATGGACAACCTCCAGCCGTTCGCGCCGCACGGCTGGACTGCGATCGGATCGGCGTCGGTGCTGCTGGTGTGGAGCTTCGCCGGGTGGGAGGCCATCACGCACCTGGCGGCGGAGTTCCGGCGCCCGACCCGGGACCTGCCGCGGGCCGCGGGAGCGGCGGTCGTCGTCGTGGGCGTCCTGTACCTCGCGGTGGCGTTCGCCGTGGTCACCGTGCTCGGCTCCGCCGCCGCGGACACGGACGCACCGCTGGCCGACCTCATGGCCAAGGGGCTCGGCGGCAATGCCCGGCTGCTGGCCGCCGCGGCCGCGGTGCTGCTGACACTGGGCACCATGAACGCGTACTACGCCGGCGCGGCGAAGCTCGGTGCCGCCCTCGGCCGTGACGGTGCGCTGCCGGGCTGGCTGACCCACGGCAGCATGGTCGGCGAGGCGCCCCGGCACAGCCTGGGCGTCGTCTCCGGACTGGCGTTCGTGGTGCTGCTGACCGTGGTCACGACGGATGCCGGAGTGGAGCCGCTGGTGCTGCTGGCCAATGGCTCGTTCGTGGCGGTGTACGCGATCGGGGTCGCCGCGGCCGTCCGCCTGCTGCCGCGCCGCAGCAAGGGGCGCGCCGCGGCCCTGGCGGCACTTGTCGCGGTCGTGGCCCTGCTCGTGATGAGCGGCAGATACCTGGTCTGGCCCTTGGTGGTGACAGGAGCGGCGCTGGTCTACCTGCGGATCAGCAGACGCCGCGGGACGGCGGAGCCGACGCGTCCCGCGGGCACGGCCGCCGACGCGGGCGAACGGACCCTCTCACCATGACGGCCGCTTGCGCGGGGCGCGCGCCTCGGCAGCGGTGGCGATGACGCGAGCCACGTCCGCCCCGGCCTTGAGAGCACGCGGGTCGGTCGTGGCCCGGCAGCGGCCGAGCGCCGGGTCGTACTCGGTCGCGATGACTCCGGCGTGATCCGTGTCCAGCTCCGCCAACTGCACCGGCCAGTGCCGTGCTTGCAGCGCGGTGTGGAGCGCGCGGGAGCGGTGGCTGCTGACCATCGAATCGGCCGACCCGTGAACGAGCCGGACAGGCACCGGCGAAGCGGAGGTCCCGGCAAGATCGTGCAGGGGTACGGATGCGGTGCTGCGGGCGGGCCGGTCGTAGTCACCGGCGATCCCGACCACCGCGGCAGGGCGCCAGCCGTCGGTCAGGTCGGGGCGCAGTGCGACGGCAATCGCGGAGCCCGCTCCGGCCGACCAGCCCGCAAGGACGATGTGCTCCGGATCCGCCCCGTGGACCGAGGCGTTGTCCCGTACGTAGCGAAGCGACGCGATGAGGTGGGACCGGCCCCCGTCGGCAGCGTCCGAGCGCCAGTCCGGAACGAAGACCGTCCTGCCGTACGAGGCCGTCTCCTGGGCCAAGGTGGCCAGGATGTCTCGCTCGTCGGGCCCGACACCGTGCCAGAGCAGTACGCAGGGCGCGGCCGCCTGGTGCCGAGCAGGTCGGTACACATCGAGGAGCCGGCTCGCCGCCCCGTCGGCGAGGACATACGGCACGGTGTGCGCTTCGGTCGTCTGCATCGCTACCCCCAGGGACTCCCCAGGGAGCGTAACGAAGGGCAGCACGCGGGTGGGTGGGCAGACCACCGCTTCACGTCAAGACCTCACGCTGCGCCGCAGAGGCGGTCCGTTTGGCCGGCGAATTGCTGGCAACTCGCTTTGAGAAATGCCCCATCGTGAACCGGGAAGGCAGTCATGTCCACAGTCCTGATCATCGTCGCTCTGGTCGCGGTGCTCGTGATCGTCGCCGCCACGTTGCTCTACCTCGGACCGGGTAGGGGAGGTGGCCGACGGGGGCTCAAGCGGCGGTTCGGGCCCGAGTACGACCGGGTCATCACCGGCCACGACGGCGACACCAAGGCCGCGGAACGCGAACTGAACGAGCGAGTCAAGCGTCACGGCGCTCTGAAGGAGCGCCCGCTGACGAACGAGACGCGTGAGCTGTACGTCGCCCAATGGACCGTTCTCCAGGAGCGCTTCGTCGACTCCCCGGACGGGGCGGTCGCCGCGGCGGACCAACTGCTGGCCCGGCTCGCGGGGGAGCGGGGCTTCCCCGAGGCCGCGCGGTACGAGGAGCAGCTTGCCGCCCTGTCCGTGCACCACGCGGAACTGGTCGGCGGCTACCGCCGGGTCCACCGCGCGGCGCACGGGCAGGCCAGCACGGAGGAGCTGCGCGAGGCGATGGTCGACGGTCGCGCGCTGTTCGAGGCCCTGGTCACACCCCGTCCCGAGGACACCCGTGGGCACCGTGCCGGTGCGGCGGGGCTCGGTCGGCGCGGGCATCTGCTGAAGCCGAAGGGGAGTGGCGCCTGATGGCGTACGAAACGGAGCGGACGGAGTCGCCCGGGCGCCCCGAGCCCTCGCGGCCGCAGGACCCGCACCCGGCGGTGCGGCTCATCCCGCCGGACGAGCGCGACAAGCTGGCCCTGCGCCTGCAGCAGTCCCTCACCGGCTTTGTCGACGGACCGCGGCACGCGGTCGAGGAGGCGGCGGCGTTACTGGACGAAACCGCCAAGCGCATCACGGCCGCCCTCACCGAACGGCGTCACTCCCTCCGCGCCGGCTGGCAGAGCGCGAGCGAGGGCCGCTCGGCGGAGGCGGACACGGAGGAGCTGCGGGTCGCCCTGCGCGCGTACCGCGAGGTGACGGAACGGCTGCTGCGGTTGTAGACCGTGGACTGCCGGCGGTTCAGTGAGAGCAGGATTCCCCCGCCACCTTGCCGGGATTGCTGTGGGCGCTGCCCCAAGCGGCCGCGTTCGCCTCGAACTTCTGGTGCAGTGGACCGTCCTTCACGACCTCCACGAGCCCGCCGCCCTGGTCGGCCCGGACCGGGTAGTCGGCATGGCGGTACTCGTCGGTGTACGCGTTTGGGGGGCGCGGCCCGCTTCCCCACGCCTCGGGAGGGTGCCGTGGCGGTCGTCGCAGAGCCTTGGCGCCTGTACGCCGGCTCGGCAGCACTGGTCGAGCCGGCGTCACTCGGATGGTCGGCCGTTTTCACTCGCATGCCACCCGGGTCGCGCCATCTCGGCCGCGCTCGGAAACGCTGAGGTCCAGCCGCCTCTCCTCCAGAAATGGGAACAGCATGGCCATGTCGTCCGTCCCTGGCCCGTGGATACGTTCGTCTCACGGGTATGCGATCGCAGTGGTGCTCACCGCGACGGCGTTCGCCGCCGCAGGGCCCGCCACGGCCGACGCAACACCCACCAGCCATGGTGGCGGTGACGGCAGTGCCGGATCCAGGCCCACCGTGGTGCTGGTGCACGGCGGTGCGGTGATCAGCAGCGCCGCCGCCGGCAAGCCACAGTTGAAGTCGCTGGTCTACATATCCGCGTTCACACCGGACAAGGGCGAAGTCCTCGGGATCGCCGCCGGTGCCCAGTCGCACGCGAAGCCGACCCTGGCCGAGACGGGCTCCAGGGCCCGGGACCTCACAGCTGTCGGCGGTGTCGCAGTGGCCACGGTGCTCGCGGGCGCGGGCCTCGTCGGGGTTAACCGCAAGCGGCGGAATTCGAAGCGCTGATGACTGAGTCCTGACGCCCCCGTCAGCCGATTGATCACCAGCAGTTGCCGCAGACGGCACCGGCTTCCCGAAAGATGGCTTGTCCTATAGCCGCCGCACATGGGGCCTCTCGATAGCATGGGCCTTGTGACGACGCCGTTACCCAGGCCCGGAACGGTCCGGACAGCCGCTGAGTTCGTTGCCCTGCTGCGCAGCGTGAAAACCCAGTCCGGTCTCTCCTACCGGGCTTTGGAGCGCAAGGCCCGCAGGGTCGGCGACTATCTGCCGGTGAGCACTGTTGCGAGCGCGCTCAACCGGGTCTCGCTGCCGAGTGAGGAAATGGTGGCGGCACTGGTCCGGGCGTGCGGCGGTGACCTGGCGACGGTGGCGGAATGGGCCGAGGCGCGCCGCGCACTGGCACTGCGAGAACGTTCCGCACCAGTGGCAGACCCGCCCGGGGCAGCTCCGGACCGGCCGAACGACACCACCAGGGGCGATCACGAGGACCGGAACGGGGCGAAGGGACGGCAGCTCGTCCCTTGTCTGCTCCCGCCGGACCTGCCCCTGTTCGTCGGCCGGGAAGGTGAGGTGACCGAAGCCTGTCGGCTGCTCGACCAGGAAATACCCGGGCCGGTGACCTTATTGGTCACCGGCCCTGCCGGTGTCGGCAAGACAGCCTTTGCCGTGCGCACGGGACATCTGCTCGCTTCCCGGTTCCCAGACGGTCAGCTCTACGTGGACCTGCGGGGCTTCGGTGACGAGCCGGCCGAGCCGTTCATGGTCCTGGGCGCCTTCCTGCGCGTGCTCGGCGTACGCGGCGGTGCGGTGCCCCCGGAACTGACCAGCCGGATCCATCTCTACCGCACCCTGCTGGCCCAGCGTCAGATGCTCATCGTCCTGGACAACGCGGCCGATGCACTGCAGGTGAGCGACCTCCTGCCCAACGGCCCACGCTGCGCCGCCATCGTCACCAGCCGAACCACGTTGGCGGACCTGGGCGGTCGCCGAATCCCCCTGAGGGTCCTGGACTCCGCAGCAGGGCTTGCCCTGCTGCGCACGATGCTGGGCCCGGACCGGACTGCCGCAGAGTCCGACTCGGCCCGGTCCATCGTGGAAACTTGCGGTGGCCTTCCCCTCGCAGTATGGGTCGCCGGGGCACGACTGGCCGCACGACCGCATTGGCCATTGGCCAAAGTGGCCCGCGCGCTCACCGACGAGCAGCGCAAGCTCGACGAGTTGGCGGTCGGCCACATTGCCGTACGAGCCAGCCTCGAACTGACCTACCAGGGGATGGCCTCGACAACCAAGCACGCCCTGCAGATGCTCGCCCTGCTACCTGGACCGAACTTCGCCGCCTGGGCCCTGGCCGCGCTACTGGACGTAGGCCTGTCCCACGCGGAGACCGTACTGGACGACCTGGTCGAGGTACACCTTGTGGAGATCGGGTCGGTCGGCGCCACCGGGTTCCGCCACCAACTGCACGACCTGGTGCGGCTGCTCGGCCGGGAGCGGGCGGAGCAGGAGGTCTCGCGACAGGATCGCACGGCCGCGCTCACCCGGCTGCTTGGCGCGAGCCTGCACCTCGCCGACCTCGCCGCAGACACCCTCAGCGTTGACTTCCAAGGCATCTCACAGACCGACCTGGCATCCTGGCGGCTCTCCCCTACGGACACCGACCAGTTGCTCGCCGACCCGCTGGCCTGGTTCAACGACGAGCGTCAGTTCCTCATCGACGTGGTGGAGCAGGCGCTTGACAGAGCAGAAGTCGCGCCGGCCGTCGGGTTGGCCACCGCGCTGACGACACTCTTCCAGGTCGGCAGCCACTTCGACGACTGGGAGCGGCTCCAGGGCCGGGCACTCAAGGCAGCGCTGCACATCGGTGACAGGCGAAGCGCCACCAAACTCCACCGGTGCCTCGGCGAACTCACCACCATCCTCGACCGGTATCCGGAAGCGCTGGAGCACTTCGAGCAGGCCCTGCTGCTCGCCGAGGGGCAGGGCCCGGCTTACCGGGCCAGTGCCACGGCCGGGCTGGCGTACGTGCACCGACTGCTCGGCCAGTACTCCTCAGCCGTGTGTCATTTCGGGCAGGCCGCCGAGCTGGCCCGATCGGCGGGGAACGTCAACTGTCTCGTCTACGCAACCAACGGCATTGGCGTCATCGATCTCGAGCAGGGCCGTGTCGAGGCGGCCATGGAGCGGTTCACGGAGTGTCTGCAGGTGAGCCGACTCGCGGGCTACCGGCCAGGCGAGGCTCAGGCCTTGCGATGCCTGGGACAGAGCCACCGTGCACTCGGCGCCTACCCGGCCGCCGCCGACCGCTTCCGGCGGGCCGCCTCGATCAGTGAGGACCTCGGCGACCGGCTCGGCGCCACACACGCGACCTGCTGGCTCGGGGACGTCCTGGTGCGACAGGGCGAGCATTGGGAGGGGCGCCGATTGCTGGCCCGGAGCCTTTGGAGCTACAGGGAATTCGGCAACCTCTGGGGCGAGGCGGCGACGCTGTACGCGCTCGCGGAGGCGCAACTCGTAGCCGGCCGTCCGGAGCCGGCCCGCCGACGAGCTGAAGCCGCCGTCAGGCTGTGGCGGCAGATCGGCTCCCGAACCTGGCTGGCCGTCGGCCTCGACACCCTGGCCAAGGCACACACTCTGGCCGGCGACCTCGAGGCCGCGACCCGGGCTCGGGACGCGGCCGCAGCGGCGCGGACAGCGTTGGACAGCGCCGGTCGATGACCGGTCGTCCGTGTTCGGACGATCCCCATCGGTCCATGAGGAACACGTCACAGCCGAGTGGAAAAGTAAGCACGTTGAAGTGCGCGTTACGCGCGGTCGTCGCCGGAGCTGCAACGGCCGGGCTGGTTCTCATGACCGCGTCGCCGGCCGCGGCCTGATCGGCCGGCCCCGCTGCCCAGAGGGCGTATGGGCATCGGGACTGACGGCCCGTCAGCGGCAGCCCGCGTCCTGACGAGCCAGGGGCTCAGGAGCGGTGGCCGGGCCGGTCTGGCTTCCCAGGAGTTCCAGGCCCAAGGGAGTGAGGGTGTGGTGGATGGTGTTGCGTACGCGCAGGCTGTGGATCAGGCCCGCGTCGCGCAGCACAGTGGCATGTTCGCTGGCCGACGCGGGCGCGATGTCCAGGCGGCGGGCTATCTCGCTGCCGGTGGCGTTCTCCGATCCCGCGATCATGTGGAGGGTCGCGGCCCGGGTACGGCCCAGAAGCCGGGCCAGTGCGTGGGCTCCCGTCGCGGCCGTGCTCTGTCCCGGTGAGCCGATGCGGCGGCTCACCGGGTAGACCAGGACCGGCGACAGGGAGGTGTCCCGCAGCGTGATGGGCGTGCCGCTGCAGAAGTAGGACGGCACGAGCCGCAGTCCGCGCCCCTGGAGGTACAGGTCCTGGTCCTGGGGGTACGCGATCTGCAGCACGGGTGGATCCCAGCGCACTGTCGGGTGCAGGCCGCTCAGCAGGTGGTTCGTCCCTCCGGCCAGGAACGCTCGGGCGCGGGCCGCGCGATCGGCGTCCACCGCGGCCTGGATCTCCGCCCAGTACGGGCACAGAGCCTGCTGGTTGTAGCGGCGCAGGGCGGTGCCGAGCCCCCGCAGGGCGGCGGGCCGGCCCGCGGCGAGCGCGTTGGCCCACGACGGGAGCTTCCGTTCCTGCCCGAGAGTCGCCACGTCGGTCCGCAGCCGCGAGCGGGAGGTGGACAGGATCGTGTCGATGCCCGCTTCGGGATTGGTGACCCCGCCGGCCGGCGTCAGAAAGTCGGGCGAGTACCCGCGTGGCGGGGCGAGATGGAGCAGCGGCCGGGCGGCCGGGTCCAATGACGCCCGGACCCGGGCGCGCCATCTCTGCACCCCGATATCGCTGTCGTGGCCACCGAGTACATGCAGGCTGAGCAGAGTTTCCCAGGCGGGATCCGGTCCTGGTGCCAGGTGGATCCGGCCGAGGTCCTCTGCGCTGAAGTGGATGCGCAGCACGAACGTGCCCCCCGTAAAAAGCTGCTACCCCATTTGTCTCACTCTTCCCGCTGAACGCCCGGCGCGATAGCCCTGATTCCGCCATCCGCCGTCGTTCGGCGACGACCGAAAGTCGTTTCTTGCCGTCCGGCTCTCTGCCTACTTTCTAGGACATCCGCATCCAACTGGCCAACGCCGACCGGTGCTGACGGGCGGCTGACATGTGCTGACGGGGCGCTGCCGAAGGCAGGCGTGGCCACGGACAAGGCACACCGTCAGGGCGTTGGGATGCCGCCCGGGCGGGCCGGGCGTCCGAAGCGTACGGGGACGCCGGGCGAGTAGAGCACGCTCACCGGGTCGCCGACCGGCTTGGGGAGTCCCGCGGTCGTGATGAGGTCCTCTTCGCACTCGACCGGCTCCGCTCGGTGCAGGGGCCAGCGTGGGTGGGTGTTCGGCAGATACATCTGCCGTCCGAGGAAGGTGTTGTGCATGCCCCAGCGGGCGGTCAGGAAGTGCTCGAGGTCGGTGGGATCCTGGACGCTTTCCCTGATGCGTATGGTGATCCGGCTGTGCGCGCCGCGCGGCCCCGGCCAGCGCCTGGTGCTGGTGTAGGTGATGGTGTCGTCGTTGTGGCGGATCGTCATCCGGGACCACAGGTACGGCAGCCGGAACGCCGTTCGTGCAACCGCTACGGGTATGAGGCGGGAGGCGTCGAGCGAGCGGAAGACGACGCCGCGCCTTCCGTGGGCGTCCACCGAGTAGAGGCGGACGTTGGTCTCGGGGAAGGTTCCCAGATAGGGGACGCCGGGGAGGCGGAACCAGCCGACGCGGTGCATACGGAAGGCTACGAGGCCGACATAGGTGACCCCGTCCAGTGTGTCGGGGACGGTTTCAGCCGGCAGGAGGGGAGCCACGTCCGCGGGGTCGGCGGCCCAGTGCAGGAAGGCCAAGTCGAGCCACGACTGGGTGAGCAGCGGGTTCTCGGTGGTGCTGGGCGGGTCGGCAGTTATCGGTTCCGGGGCGAGCGGTGTGAGCGACACGGCGCCCAGCATCGCAGACGCCTTTGACACAGTTGGCCCCACCCCGCCCTCCTCGCTCAGTGGCAGGCGAGAAGTGCGTAGAGCAGGGGGATCCGCGGGGCGGTGTCGGGCAGCCGCCACCATCCGCCGGGGGTGGGGGTCATCCCTGGCCACCGGGGCCAGGGGAGCTCGTCGCTTTCGCGCAGTTTCGCGATCCGCAGGCCGGCCGAGATCAGGGCGTTGATCACCTCGTCCAGGCCGTGCATCCATTCGAAGCTTTCGGTTGCGCCCTGCACGGCCTCCCCGTCGGTGTAGGTGTACGTCGAGTCCCGGCGGACGGCGCCGCGGTTGCCGAGGTAGTCATGGCGAAGGAGAAGTTCCGGGCCGTCGCCGGGGGCGGGCTTGGGGCCGAGGGCGTTGAGGAGGGGGTGGAACTCGACGATGTACAGCCGTCCGCCCGGACGCAGCAGCCGTGAGATCGTTTCGGCCCAGCTGTCGAGGTCCGGCAGATAGCACAGGGCGCCCTTACCCGTATAGATCAGGTCGAACTTCCGCCCGCCCAAGGCGGCTGACGCGTCATAGACGTTGGCCTGGACGTAGTCGATGTCCAGGCCCGCGGCCGTGGCGAGGTCTTTGGCCGCGGCCACCGACGCGCCCGAGATATCGAGACCGGCGGTCCGTGCCCCGCGTTGAGCGAACGCGATCGTCTCGGTGCCCAGGTGGCACTGCAGGTGAAGGACGTCGCCACCGGTGAGGTCCCCGAGGTCTTCCCACTCGAAGGCGGCGAACCAACGGGCCGGGTCGGCTGCTTGGCCCACGTCGTAGAACTGGCTGGCGAGATGGACGGGCGTGCGCGCGTCCCAGTTGGCCTCATTGGCCTCCATCATCTGCCGCAGGGACGGATCGAACTGCTTTGCCGCTTCGGTCATGAGGCCATCCAATCCTCCGGGCCGCGCCACGTCTGTACCCACAGCGCCATGCAAGATCGCGAGTGTGCGTGCCAGGCGTCGCGGGGCAGGCGGGACTTCTGAAACAGCCCTAGGCGCCAATCGCCCTGAGGACCGTATCGGCAAGTCTGTCCAGGTAATCCGGTCCCGCCTCCTCGGCGCGGACGATGAGCCGCCAATAGACCGGCGCGGCAACCAGATCGAGCGCGAGCTCCAGATCGGTGTCCGCCGGAAGTTCGCCGCGCTCGATCGCCCGCTGGAACATCACCGTCGCAAGCTCGCGCCTCGGTACGCCGATCATGGCCTTGCTGAACTCGCCCAGCTCCGGGTTGCGGGCCGTCTCGGCCACCAGGTCGGGCAGGATCCGCGCGAACCGGGGGTGGGTCAGCCACTCCATCAGCGCGTCAAGGCTCGCGCGCAGGTCGCCCCGCAGCGAGCCGGTGTCCGGGACCACGGCCAGCGCCACGCTGAACTCGGAGATGACCGAGAGCGCCATCTCCTGCTTGGACGGCCAGCGGCGATAGAGCGCGCTCCTGCTGACTCCCGCCCGTTTGGCGACGGCTTCCATCGACAGCCGCGCATAGCCCTGCTCGGCCAGCTCGTCGAGCACGGCTTCGGTGATGGCCTTGGTGATCCCTGGTTGCAGGACGGCTGCGCCGGTGGGCGTGCGAGGTGCCATGCGGGCAAGTCTAACAAGTGGACGGTACAGTCCCGTCCCGCGTAGTTTGGACGGGACGGAACTGTACTGTCCAAACGTTGGGAGAATCCGATGAACCCCCGTGAGCTCGTAGAACACGCCTTGAAGCTCCTGATCGCCAAGGACATATCCGCCTTCGCCGGTCTGTGGGCGAAGACCGGCGTGCTGGAATTCCCCTTCGCGCCACCCGGCTACCCGCAACGGCTGGAAGGCCGCGCCGCGGTCCAGGAGTATCTGTGCGGCTATCCCGAGATCGTCGACGTGCGCGAGATCACCGAGCAGGCTGTGCACCAGAGCGTCGACCCCGAAGTGGTGATCGCCGAGTTCGAGGCCGCCGGGGTCGTGGTCGCCACGGGAGCGCCCTATCGTCTGCGCTACATCGCTGTGATCACTGTGCGGGACGGTGAGATCCAGCACTACCGCGACTACTGGAGTCCGCTTGCCGTGGCCGAGGCGATGGGCGGCGTGGACGAGCTGATGGCCGGGTTCGCGGGTGGTCCGCGTGGCTGACATCCTCGTCCTCGGCGCGACCGGCACGACGGGTTCCCGGATCGCCGCCCTTCTGGGGGAGCGCGGCATCGTGGCCCGGTCGGCCACACGGAAGCCGGATTCCGCCGCGCAGGTGCGGTTCGACTGGGCGGACCGGGAAACCCACGCGCCCGCACTGCATCGGGTCTCCGCTGTCTATCTCGTCGCTCCTGTCGGAGTGACCGATCCCGTCCCGTTGGTGGAGCCGTTCCTCGAGGAGGCCGTCCGCCAGGGCGTGCGACGCGTCGTGCAGCTCAGCTCGTCCGCGGTGCCGGAGGGCGCGCCGGGCCTCGGCGCGCTGCACAGTCTCGTACGCGCGACCATGCCCGAGTGGGCGGTGCTGCGGCCGTCGTGGTTCATGCAGAACTTCACCCGTGAGCACTTCGTCGCGCAAGGCGTGCGGGGCGGCGAGATCGTCACCGCGACCGGGGACGGCAAGGTGGCTTTCATCGACGCGACGGACATCGCCGCCGTCGCCGTGCACGCGCTGATCGACGAGATCCCGCACAACACCGCGCACATCCTGACCGGCCCCGAGGCGCTGAGCTACGCCGATGCCGCCGCGATCGTCGCTCAGCGGACAGGCACCCCCGTGCGCCACCGGTCGGTCACCGCCGACGAACTCGCCCGGCACTTCACCGGACATGGCGTCCCGGCGGATTTCGCCGCGCTGCTCGCCGCGCTCGACAACGACATTCGCGCCGGGGCGGAAGACCGCGTCACCGACACCGTCGAACGCATCACCGGCCGCCCGGCCCGCGGCTTCCGCGACTTCGCCGAGAGCGAGATCCGATGACGCGGTCGCTGTTCGCCGCCTCATCGGCCCGTGGCAGCCACCGGTCGAGGTATCCGAGCAGACCGGTCAGGTCCGTGCCTCCGGCGCGGTATCCGATGTAGCCGTCCGGCCGTACCAGGCAGTGGGTGATGCCCCGCCAGGGCCCGCTCGTACCAAGCGTGTGGACGTGGAGCAGGTGGTCGCGACCGCCGGTGGCGGCCGCGATCCCGTCGGTGTCCCACACCCCGTGGCGCCCGCACAGGAGCAGGTGGTACCCGGGAGCGGCCGTCATCGTCTGCAGGTCGCCGGGGGAGTCGGGGAGCCGGTCACCTGCCCGCGGGCCGTGCCTGGGCGAATGCGGGCCCTCGGTCGTGGCGAGGCTGCGCCGGTAGTGGATGGCCAGCTGCGAGACCGTACGGAAGGCCGCGGCGCGCAGGAAGGGAACACGTAGGGCCAGCGGTGCGAGGCGGGGTGCGACGCGGGCGCGGGCCAGCTTGAGCAGTGGATTGCGGCCGGTGGCGATGGTGAACGCGCGGTCGGTGAAGCGCAGCACGTACCGGCCGACGGGGGCGCGTTCACTCTCGTACGTGTCCAACAGGGCGTCCGGTGCGGCGCCACGGCAGACAAGGGCGAGCTTCCAGCCGAGATTGAGCGAATCCTGGATACCTGTGTTCATGCCCTGGGCCCCGGCGGGGCTGTGGATGTGGGCGGCGTCACCGGCGAGGAAGACGCGGCCGGCGCGGTAGTTCTTGGCGCCGCGGTTGTAGAGCCTGAAATCGGTCATCCATACGGGGTCCCGCACGTGCAGCCGGTCGCTGACGTAGCCGTCGACGATCGCCTCCAACTGCCCGAGCTCCACCGGGCTTTCGTCCTCAGTACCTCCCGGCGGCCGCATCGCGATCATCCGCCAGCTCGCCGGCGAGACCAGTGGGAAGAAGAGCACAATCCCGGCCTCGGTGATGTACCCGTGCGCAGCGCCCTTCTCCAGACCGTCCACCTCCAGGTCCGCGAGCACGAACGCCTGCGGGTAGGCGTAGCCCTCGAAGCCGATACCGGCCTGCTCGCGGACCGTGCTGTGCGCACCGTCGCAGCCGACGACGTAGCGGGCGGTCACCTCCTCCTCGCTCCCGCCCTGATGCCTCAACCGGCAGGCTGCATAGGCGTTTTCGGCCGTCGGATCCATATCAAGCAGCTCGGTGCCCCGCTCGACCGTCGTACCGGCCGCGGCGAGATGAGCGCCGAGCACGCTCTCCGTCTCGGCCTGGGACAGGAAGAGCAGGAAGGGGTACGGGGTGTCGGCGACGCCGATGTCGAACAGCGGCAGCCGCACGGTACGACCCGGAAGATGCATCCGCAGCTGCACGCCCGGGTTCCCGCGCGCGACCAGCTCGTCCGTCACGCCGAACGGGGAGAGAGCCTCCAGGGTCCGGGGCTGGATGGCCAGCGCTCGTGACTCCCGGGCCCGGTCGAGGTGCCGGTCGATGATCCGGAAGCGCGCCCCGTACGCACGCAACTGCGCCGCAAGAGCCAACCCGGTCGGCCCGGCACCCACCACCAGTACATCAAGAGATTGACTCGCAGCCATGGCAGCAGTGTGCCGCCGAAGTGCTCACCGCGCTTGCCGTGGCATCAGCCTGCGGCAGTGAACTTGTTGCGCCAGGCCAGTGATACGTAGACGAGCGCGATCAGCACCGGCACTTCGATCAGCGGGCCGACGACGCCCGACAGGGCCTGCCCGCTGGTGACGCCGAAGGTGGCGATGGCGACCGCGATGGCGAGTTCGAAGTTGTTGCCGGCCGCGGTGAAGGCGAGCGTCGCGGTGCGGTCGTAGGCCAGGCCGATCACCTTGCCGAGAAGGAAGGTGCCGAACCACATCAGTCCGAAGTACACCAGTAGTGGCAGCGCGATCCGGGCGACGTCCAGTGGCTGGGAGGTGATCGTCTTCCCCTGGAGGGCGAAGAGGATGACGATCGTGAAAAGCAGCCCGTACAGCGCCCACGGGCCGATCTTCGGCAGGAAGGTGGTCTCGTAGCTCTCCCGTCCCAGCTTCTTCTCGCCGATGCGGCGGGTGAGGAAGCCGGCCAGCAGCGGGACGCCGAGGAAGATGACGACGTTCAGTGCGATCTTCCACATGGAGATGTCGAGGTGCTCGCCGTCGCCCAGGCCGAGCCACCCAGGCAGCAGGTCGAGGTAGAACCAGCCCAGCACGCCGAATGCCAGCACCTGGAAGACGGAGTTCAGCGCGACGAGGACGGCTGCCGCCTCGCGGTCGCCGCAGGCCAGGTCGTTCCAGATGATGACCATCGCGATGCAGCGGGCGAGGCCGACGATGATCAGGCCGGTGCGGTACTCGGGGAGGTCGGGGAGGAAGATCCAGGCCAGCGCGAACATCACGGCCGGGCCGGCGATCCAGTTGATGACCAGCGACGAGATCATGAGCTTGCGGTCGCCGGTGACGGCGTCGAGCTTGTCGTAGCGGACCTTGGCCAGTACCGGGTACATCATGATCAGCAGTCCGACCGCGATGGGCAGCGAGATGCCGCCGATCTCGACCTTGGCGAGCGCGTCGTTCAGGCCCGGGATCAGCCGGCCGAGGCCCAGGCCGAGTCCCATCGCGATCAGGATCCACACCGCAAGGAACCGGTCGAGCGTGGAGAGCCTGGCGACGATCGAGGCATCCTCACCGCTCTGCGACGGTGACGCGGTGCCGGATTCGGTCGCGGTCATCAACAGGCTCGCTTTCGGTCGGTCTCGACGGTCGTACGAGCGGTGGTGGCGAGATCCCCGAACGAACCGGCGAGCGTCTCGATGACCTCGGGTCGCAGTTTGTAGTAGGTGAAGCGCCCGCACGGCTCGGTCTCCACCACTCCGGCCTCGCGCAGTACGCGCAGATGGTTGGAGAGGTTGGTCTGCCGGGCGCCGGTCTCCTCGACCAGGTGGGTGGTGCACAGGGTCTCGTGGGCGAGCAGGGTCACGATCCGGAGCCTGAGCGGGTCGGCCAGCACCCGGATCAGGTCAGTGTCGACTGACGTCATCATGGGCTGATACTGTCACATCATCTGGAGCTGATACCAGTCCGGACTGAGTGAAGGGCCCGTGCCGCTGCTCGACTCCCTGCCCAGCTGAACCACTCTGTCCGTACACCCGCGACACCCGCGCTGAACAACTCCGCATACTCCGCAAAGGAAGAACCGATGTCCTCCAGCCCGCTCGCCTCCGTGCTCTTCGTCTGCGTCCACAACGCCGGGCGCTCGCAGATGGCCGCCGGATTCCTCACCCACCTCGCGGGCGACCGGATCGAGGTCCGCTCCGCCGGTTCGCTGCCCGCCGACCAGGTCAACCCGGCCGCGGTCGAGGCGATGAAGGAGGTCGGCATCGACATCTCCGGCCAGCGGCCGAAGGTGCTGACGACCGAGGCGGTTCAGGCGTCGGACTACGTCATCACCATGGGCTGCGGGGACGCCTGCCCGATCTTCCCCGGCAAGAAGTACCTCGACTGGGCTCTGGAAGACCCGGCGGGCCAGGGCGTCGAGGCCGTGCGGCCCATCCGGGACGAGATCAGGACCCTGGTCGAGGGCCTGATCGCCGAGGCAGCGCCGGAGACCGCGAAGTGACCACCGAGAACGAGATCCGCAACGTCATCGTCGTCGGCTCCGGCCCGGCCGGCTACACCGCCGCCCTGTATGCCGCGCGCGCCTCCCTGGGGCCGCTGGTGTTCGAGGGTTCGGTGACCGCGGGCGGTGCGCTGGCCCAGACGACCGAGGTGGAGAACTTCCCCGGCTTCCGCGACGGCATCATGGGCCCGGACCTCATGGACAACATGCGCGCCCAGGCCGAGCGGTTCGGCGCCGAACTGATCCCCGACGACATCGTCACCCTCGACCTCACCGGCGAGATCAAGACCGCCACGGACACGGCAGGCACAGTCCACCGCGCCAAGGCGGTGATCGTCGCGACCGGCTCGCAGCACCGCAAGCTGAACCTGGAGGGCGAGGACGCGCTCTCGGGCCGCGGTGTCTCGTACTGCGCGACCTGCGACGGATTCTTCTTCCGCGAGCACGACATCGTGGTCGTCGGCGGCGGCGACACAGCGATGGAGGAGGCGACCTTCCTCTCCCGGTTCGCCAGCTCCGTCACCGTCGTCCACCGCCGCGACACGCTGCGTGCCTCCAAGGCCATGCAGGAGCGTGCCTTCGCCGACCCGAAGATCTCGTTCGTCTGGGACAGCGAAGTCGCCGAGATCCACGAGGAGGACGGCAGACTGGCCGGCCTCACCCTGCGCAGCACCGTGACCGGCGAGACGTCCGAACTCGCGGCCACCGGCCTGTTCGTGGCCATCGGCCACGACCCGCGCACCGAACTGGTCAAGGGCCAGCTGGAGTTGGAAGGGGACGGCTACCTCAAAGTCGCCGCGCCCTCCACCCGTACGAACATCCCTGGCGTCTTCGGCGCGGGTGACGTCGTGGACCACACCTACCGTCAGGCGATCACCGCCGCAGGCTCGGGCTGTGCCGCGGCTCTGGACGCCGAGCGCTACCTCGCCGCCCTCGCGGACAACGACAAGTAGAGCGGCGCCCATGGCCGCCCTGCAGAGGTGCCGGCCCGCAGCAGTCGGCATCTCCCGTGCTGCCGCGGGCCATCACCTCCGGTCCGGTGCGTCACATGTCGGCGGCGTCGACCACCGCGCCGAGATCGACGAACTTGAAGCCCGTCGCCTCCCTCTGGCCGCCCTCGCCGTTCGGCACCGCGGGCGTCTCATGACCGTCCTGGACAACCAGAAGGCCGCGCGGATAGCGGGCGCCCAGCGGCTGGTTGAGCACAGCCGCGCCGTCGCACTCCTCGCTGCCGTCGAGCGTTGCCGAGGCGGCGCCGATCCGGAAGCCGCCCTCGTACTCGTTGTGCTCGGAGATCTCCCGGTCGTACAGCGCGAACGTGTCATCGCCCTGGCTGGAGGCCATCAGATAGCCGTCGCCGTCACGCTCCTGAAACAGCGTCAGGCCCTCGACATCGGCCGCCAGCCGCTTGCCGCCGTACCCGGGATCGGCGCCCAGGGTGCACTCCTCGGTCTGTTCGTCGTAGACGCCGGGGACGCCGTACTCCCTGACCTTGTCGACCAGTACGGGCTTGCCGCTGAGGTCGGCACGCATCCGCCAGATGCCGATGTCCTCCTGCCCGGCGTAGAGCATCCCGTTGGCCGGGTCCACGACCATGCCCTCGACCTGCGGCAGTTCGCCGGGCTCGGCGCACGGGCTCCAACTCGCGCCATTGGGAAGGCGGAAGGACGACGGCAGTTCGAGCGTGCGGATCTTGCGGTAGCCGACTGTGCCTGCCGCCGTCGCCTTCAGTTCCAGGAGCGCGACTGCCGTGCTATTGCGCCGGCTGACGAGGGCGTACGTTCGCCCGGTGCTCTTGTCCGTCCAGGTCGCCAGGCCGTAGGCGGTGCGCTGCTCGTTGATCTCGGACTGGCTCGCGGAGAACACCGGCGCGGCCGCCGGGTCCGTGACGTCGGCCAGCGGGCGTCCCGGCCGCGACGGGTCGATGCGGTAGATGCGCAGCCGGTCATTGCCGCGGTCGCTCACCACCGCGACGTCTGCGCGGCCGGCCGGCGTCCGCAGTCCGGAGACGAGGTCGACGTTGTTGAACCGGCCCGGCGCGTCCCCCTCACCGGGCGGCGCGGGCGCGGCAATCGACTGCACCTGCCTGGCATCGAGGTCGTAGACCCGCAGGCCGCCCTCCTTCGCCGTGGCGACGACCAGACTGCGGGCCGGATCGGCGGCGTTACGCCAGATCGCGGGGTCGTCGGCGTTGGCGTTGCCGCCCGCCTCGTCGTCGTAGAGGGCGGGGGTCTCCGCGGTGGGGGTCACCGTGGGCAGAGCGGAGGGCCCGGCCTGCGCGGGGGCCGGGGCGAGGAGGGCGACAAACGCGGCGCCGAGAGCGGCGGCTGCCGCCGGTCGTGGGGAGCGGTGCAGTCTCACTGGCGCTTCCTTAATGTCGGGGACATGCCGATGGTCCGTCAGGGAGCATCCGGCCAAAGGGCGGCGCCAAGCCGTCATCCAGGTGATGGGGCCGTGTTCGGATCGTGAATTCGCCCGGGCGGCGATGCGCCGCGGAATCTGGGCGACTGCCGGTTCGGGGGGCCACACCCCCATTCTGGGCGAGGGAGCTGAATCTCGCGCCCGCAGCAGCTCACACCCGCCACGATGAAGGCCCGGACCGCACAACGGTCCGGGCGATCACGTGCTTGTGGTCGGCGATGGTGCGGATCGCGGCTGTGGTCTCGGCCGCGACGATGCGCCGGCTATTTGACGGAGCCCGCCATCACCCCCTGGACGAAGTGCCGTTGGAAGGCGAAGAAGACGATCAGCGGCACCACCAGGGAGAGGAAGGCACCCGGTGCCAGTACTCCGATGTTGCTGCCGAACTGCCGCATCTCGGACTGGAGGGCGACGGTGAGCGGCTGGGACTCGCTGTCGGCGAAGAGCAGCGCGACCAGCATGTCGTTCCAGACCCAGAGGAACTGGAAGATGGCCAGGCTGGCCAGGGCCGGCCGGCCCAGTGGCAGGATCAGCCGGGAGAAGATCCGCCACTCCCCGCCGCCGTCCATCCGGGCGGCCTCCAGCATTTCGCGCGGGATCTCGGCGAAGTAGTTGCGGAGCAGGAAAATCGCGAAGGGCAGCCCATAGGCGACATGGAAGAGGATCACGCCCGGGATCGTGCCGAACAGCCCGACGGCGCCGAACAGTTTGGCCACGGGCAGCAGCCCGATCTGGACGGGCACCACGAGCAGACCCACGACCACCAGGAAGATCGCATTGCGGCCGGGGAACTCCAGCCAGGCGAAGGCGTATCCGGCCAGCGCCGCGATGCCGACGACCAGCGCCGTGGTGGGCACAGAGATCAGGACGGTGTTCCAGAATGCCTGCGTGATGCCGGAGTCCTGGAACAGGGCGGTGTAGTTGTCCAGGGACAGCTGCCCCGGATCGGTCAGCGCCGTCCACCAGCCCTCGGCCGCGTTGTCCTGTTCGGAGCGCATCGAGGACAGGAACAGCCCGGCCAGCGGGGTGATCCACACGAGTGCGACGACGAGCAGGACGGCCTGGACCAGACCGTTGCTGAGCCACTTGGTCAGCACGCCCAAGGGCCGCGGGCGCGGCCGGTGCGGCGGGAGGGGGACGTGGACGGAGGTCTTGGCGACCGGCTGGGACGGATTGCGCTCGATGGTGGTGCGACCGCTCATGCTCCGCTCCTTCGGAAGCGCCGGACGTTGAAGATCATGGCGGGTACGACCAGGAGCAGGAGCAGCACGCTGAGGGCGCTGCCGAGTCCCTGGTTGTTGCCGCCGCCGAAGGACACCAGCCACATCCGGGTCGCAAGCACATTGGCCTCTTCCTGGACCGGCCCGGGCGCGATGATCCAGACGAGGTCGAAGACCTTCATCACATTGATCACCAGGGTCACGAAGACCACCGTCAGCACGGGAGCGAGCAGCGGCACCGTGATCTTCCGGAAGATCTGCCACTCATTGGCGCCGTCCATCCGGGCCGCCTCCAGAGCGTCCCGGGGGATGGCAGCCAGTCCTGCCCCGATCAGCACCATCGAGAAGCCGGTCCAGATCCACAGATAGGCACCGATGATCGCCGGGGTGACCAGAGCGGGGCCGAGCCAGGAAATGCCCTGGTAGGGGGCTGCGAAGTTCTCCGCCGGGAGCCGGACGGTGTACGAACCGGCGTCCAGGCCGGGGAAGTTGAACGAGCCGTCCGCGGCGGTGGTGGCCTTCGCGGCCACCTTTCCGTCCCGTACCGCCTCGACCGACATCCCCGGCAGACCCTTCTCGGCCGGGTCGACCTTGCCCGGCCTGCCGCCTCCGCCGGGAGTGAAGTCCAGGTAGACCACGCCCTTTACCTCGTCCGCGGCGGGCGCGGCAGAGGACGCGGCCTGTGCGGGCCGGGCGCCGGACGGCATCTTGTCCGGTGCCACTCCGACAAAGCCCAGGCTGACGGACTTTCCGGGGCTGACCGCGTCGGTCGTACGGTACGAGCCGCCCGGATCCCCGGTCAGTCCCTGGCCCTGACGGGCCCTGGCGGTGGGGTACGCGGAACGGTCGTCGAAAGCGTCGTGGACGCCCACGGCCACGGCGTTGAGTACACCCCGGTTCGGGTCCTCCTCGTACGCGAGCCGGAAGATGATGCCGGCGGCCAGGAACGACACCGCCATGGGCAGGAAGAGCACCAGCTTGAAGGCGGTCGCCCAGCGCACCTTCTCGGTGAGCACCGCGAGCACCAGGCCGAGACCGGTCAGCAGAACCGGCGCCACGACAACCCAGATGGTGCTGTTGCGGATCGCCTTGAGCGTCGCGGGATCACTGAATATCTCGGCGTAGTTCTCGCCGCCGACGAAGCGGTCGCCGCTCGCGTCGAAGAGGCTTCGTCCGGCGGAGAACAGCACGGGGTAGACGACCAGCGCGCCGAGCAGCAGCAGGGCGGGCAGGACGAACACCACCGCGATGTTCCGCCTCCTGCGGTGCGCCCGCCGCCGCGGATTCGCGGCGGGGGCGGATGTGGTGAGTGCAGCCATGGTGCGCGGCCTCAGCTCTTGTACGCCTTGGCGGCCGCGGCCTCGAGCTTGGCCGCGGTGGCCTTCGGGTCCGAGGGGTCGCGCAGGAAGTCCTGGAGGAGCTTCCACTCGCCCGCGCCCTTGGTTCCGCCGAACGCGGCCGGGGCCTGGTCGGACATGTCGAAGCGCACCGAGTCTCCGGCCTCTACCAGTGACTTGGCCGTGGAGCGGGTGGTGTCATCGGCATACGAGGCGAGGTCCACGTCCTTGTTGGGGGAGAGGAAGCCTCCCGCGCCGGCCCACACCGAAGCCGCTTCGGGGGTGGCCAGGAACTCCAGCAGCCGCTGCGCCGCCTTCTTGTTCTTGCCGTCCTTGAGCACCACGGCCGCGTCACCGCCGCTCACCACCGGTGCCTTGCCGCTGTCGACGCCGGGGAACGGGAAGAACTTGGCGTCCTCGCCCAGCTTCTTGCCGAAGTCGTCCTTGGCCATACCGCCCACGAAGTCGCCCTCGTAGACCATGCCGGCCTTCGGCTCGGGGCCGAAGACCTGCTCGATCGAGCCCGGGAAGTCGGTGCGGAGCGCGCCGGCCGAGCCGCCCGCCACGAGCTGCTTGTCCTTGAACACCTCGCCCAGGGTGGTGAGCGCCTTGACCACGCTGGCGTCGGTCCAGGGCAGGGTGTGGGCTGCCAGCTGGTCGTACTTCTCCGGTCCCGCCTGGGAGAGGTAGATGTTCTCGAACCAGTCGGTGAGGGTCCAGCCGTCCTCACCGGCGACGGCGAAGGCGGGCAGTCCGGAGTCGGCGAGCGTGCGGCCCGCCTTGAGCATGTCCGTGTAGCTCTTGGGCTCCGCCACTCCGGCCTGCTCGAACGCGCTCGGGCTGTACCAGACGGTCGACTTGTGGGCCGCCTTGAAGTAGAGGCCGTAGTAGGTCTTGTCGACGGTGCCGTAGTTCTTCCACACCGTGGCGAGGTTCGCGCCGGCGGTCGTCGCGGTCTTCTGCGACAGCGGTTCGAGCCAGCCCTCCTTGGCGAACTGCTGGAGTACGCCGACCTGAGGCACCATCGCCACGTCCGGGGCGTTGCCGCCCTCGATCTTGCTGCCGACGAAGGTGGAGACGTTGTCACCGGTCGGCACGAAGACCGTCTTGGCGCCGGTCTCCTTGGTGAAGGCGTCCAGCACCTTCCGGAAGTTCTTCTGCTCGCTGCCGGTCCAGACTCCGGCCACGGTCACGGTCTGGCCGTTGAGTTCCTTGCCGCCGCTCGCCGGGCCCGGCGAGCCGCCGCAGGCCGTCGCGCCGAGGGCGAGGGTGAGTACCGCCGATGCGGCCGCCGTGGTCCGCCGGGTCGTCGTGGGTCGTCGCATGGTGACAGTCCTTCCGAGGGGTGGGAATGGTGGGTGGTTCAGGGGGTGGGGCAGTCGCCCGTCCACCACGCGGCGGTCGCTCCGGGGAGCACACCGTCCGGGCAGGGACCGCTGGAGAGGAGTGGAGTGCCCGCGACCGGCGCGGGCACGGGCTCGGTTCCGAAGTTGATCGCGCAGATCAGCCCGTCGCCGCGGGTCATGGCCAGGACCTGCGGGGGCGCCTCCAGCCAGCGCAGGCTGCCCTCGCCCAACTGCGGCAGGCTGCGCCGCAGTTGAAGTCCTTCGCGGTAGAGGTGCCAGAAGGAGCGGGTGTCGGCCAGCGCCCGGTCGGTGGCGTGCTCGGCGAACCACTCGGGCTGTGGCAGCCAGGGCCGCGCGCCGGCCGCACCCTGGCTGAAGCCGAACGGTGATGCGTGGCCCGACCAGGGCAGCGGCACCCGGCAGCCGTCCCGGATGCGCGCGCGGCTGCCGGTGCGGTGGAAGATCGGGTCGGTGAGCACCTCGTCCGGCAGGTCGAGGACTTCCGGGAGGCCGAGCTCCTCGCCCTGGTAGACGTACGCGGCGCCGGGCAGCGCCAGCATCAGCAGGGCGGCGGCGCGGGCACGTGCCGCACCGAGCCCGCTGGCCTCCACGCCGGGCTCGCCCGCGTAGCGGGTGACCGTGCGTACCTGGTCGTGGTTGTTGAGCACCCAGGTGACGGTGGAGCCGGTCCCGGCGATGTCGCGTATCGCCTCCGTGATGGTTGTCCGGAAGGCTTCGGCGTCCCACGGGGCGCTGAGCAGGTCGAAGAAGAACGCCTGGTGCAGCTCGTCGGGCCGTACGTACTCGGCGTGTTCGCGCGCCGTCGGTACGGAGACCTCGCCGACGAGCAGCCGCTCGTTGCCGTCGCGGTCCGCGTACTCTTCGCACACGGACCGCCAGCGGCGCCACACCTGGTGGACCTCGGGCTGGTTCCAGGCCAGCGGGTTCACCGAGTCCCTGGACCGCTCGTCGGCGGCGGGGTCGTCCGAGTCGGGCAGTTCGGGGTGCTTGAAGAGGCCGGCGGCGACATCGATGCGGAAGCCGTCGACGCCCCGGTCCAGCCAGAAGCGCAGTACGCGCTCGAAGGAGTCGCCGATCTCGGGGTTGCGCCAGTTCAGGTCGGGCTGCTCCGGGGTGAACAGGTGCAGATACCACTGTCCCGGCGTGCCGTCGGATTCCGTGATCCGGCTCCAGGCGGGCCCGCCGAACATCGCGCGCCAGTTGTTGGGGGGCTCCGCGCCGTCCGGGCCCCGGCCGTCGGCGAAGTGGAAGCGGGCGCGGGCGGCGCTGCCGGGGTCGGCGGCGAGCGCTTCGCGGAACCACGGGTGCTCGCTGGAGCAGTGGTTGGGGACGATGTCGAGCAGCAGCTTGAGTCCGAGCCGGCGGGCGTCGGCCATCAGCAGGTCGAACTCGGCCAGGTCGCCGTAGACCGGGTCGACGTCGCAGTAGTCGGCGACGTCGTAACCGTGGTCGTGCTGCGGCGACGGATAGAACGGGCTGAGCCAGATGCCGTCGACACCGAGCTTCCTGAGATACGGCAGCCCGGCCCGTACGCCGGCCAGGTCGCCTATGCCGTCCCCCGTGCTGTCGAGGAAGCTGCGTACGTACACCTGGTAGATCACCGCGTCGCGCCACCAGGAGGTGGCCGTGCGGGGGGAGTGGCCGAGGACGGCCGGAAGAGCTGTGAGCATCTCGCGTTGACCCGTTCCTGAAGGATGCGAGAGCGCCCCAGAGCGGGTGCGCTGTTATGCATGCATGTTAAGTAGGGGTGACGGCAGCGTGTCAACGATGCTGCGAGAAACGGCCCAGGTATGCCCGGATATTTGGGGGTATGCCAGAGTGAGCTGCTACTTAACAAGTAAATAATGAGCCGAGAGGGACGGCGGGCAGATTCAGCCCTTGCGGGAGATCGATCCCAGCTCGCGGGACAGCCGTGCGACGGCCTGCTGCGGCGTCTGCCGCAGCGCCATGACGTCCTGGACGACGGCCTGCACGGCGAGGCTCACCTGGTCGTACCGAGGGCTCTTGGGGCGCGGCTCGGCCGCCAGCACGCTCTGTCGCAGCGTCGGCAGATACGGGTAGGCCCGGATCAGAGCGGGATCCTCGTACAGCGCGGCGCGTACTGGTGGCAGCGAGCCCTCGGTGAGCACCTGCCGCTGGACGCGCTCGCTGGTGAGATAGGCGATCAGATCGGCGGCCGACTCCGGGTGCCGGGAGTGGCTGCTGACCGCGAGATTGGAGCCGCCGAGCACACTCGTGCCCGGTCCGGACGGTCCGGGCAGCGGCACCGCGCCGAATGCGCCGGCCACCTTCGAACCCGGCGCGTTGGCCACCGAGTACACGTAGGGCCAGTTCCGCAGAAAGAGCAGCCGGCCGTCCTGGAAGGCCTGCCGGGACTCCTCCTCCTTGTAGCCGCGGGCCTTGGGGGAGATCCAGCCGTCTCGTACTCCGCCGGCCAGGAACTCCAGTCCGGCCCGGGCCGCGGCCGAGTCCACCGTGACCCGGGCGCCGTCGTCCCGCAGGATCGAGCCGCCCGCCGAATGAACCGCCTCGGTGGCGTTGACCGTCAGTCCCTCGTAGGGCAGGAACTGGCCGGCATAGCCGTCCATGCCGTACCTGGGGGCCAGATCCCGGGCCTGCCGGGCCAGCTCCGCCCAAGTGCGCGGCGGCCGTTCGCCCGCCCGCTCGAGAATGTCCTTGCGGTAGTACAGCAGCCCGGCGTTGGTGACATAGGGGACGGCGTACAGGCGGCCGTCGAAGGTGGCTGTGTCCACCACGGGCGCCAGGAAGGTGTTCAGCGGGAACTGCTCTCGCTGCAGGGGGGAGATCCATCCTGCAGCCGCGAACTCGGAGGTCCAGGCCACATCGATGTTCAGTACGTCGAACCGCTCACTGCCGGACCGCAGCTCGCTGATCATCTGGGCGCGGGTCTCGTCCGCGGAGTCCGGCAGCTCGACGAGCGTGACCTGTTCCTTCGCGTGGCTGCGGTTCCAGTCGTCCAGCAGCGGACCGAGATACTCGGTGAGATCGCCCGCCGTCACCAGCGTCATGGGCCCGCGGCCCCTGGGAGCCGCGGTTTCCGACTGGGCGCCGAAGCCCGCGTAACCCGCGAGGATTACGGCGACAACGAGGAGCCCCCTACCCGCGGCATGCATCCACCGCATAGGTTCCTCCCAGTGCACCGATCCGGCCGCGCCGCCGTCCCATGTGGCCTATGTATACCTGTTAGGCATGGGCGATACTAGACGTCCAGGCGGAGAAGGCGGGTGGCGCGAACCACACCCCGTATCCGAGCCAACAGGAAACTACGGAGCGGGAGGGAGGGAGCGCGTGCGGCTGCCGCTCCTGGCACTTCTCACCCGTGGTCCGGCGCACGGTTACGAGCTCAAGCAGGACCTTGAGAAGCTCCTGGGTGCCGCGTACCCTCAGCCGAATGTCGGCCAGATATACGTCACTCTTGGGCGGCTGGAAAAGGCCGGTCTGATCGCAGGCGAGGACGTCGAGCAGTCTGGCAGGCCCAACAAGCGTACGTATCGGCTCACCGACGCCGGGCGGGAGGCCGTACTCGCCTGGTTCGAGGAGACCACGGACGAGCCGCGGGTCAGGGACGAGTTCTTCATGAAGGTCGCCCTCGCGCCCCAATCCGGTCTTGCCGACCCGATCACGCTGATCAACAAACAGCGGCGGCAGTACCTGAACACGATGCGTGACCTGTCGAAGCTGGCAGCGGCCGAGGACCGGGACAACAGGGTCTCCCAGCTGCTGATCGAGGGCGCGATGCTGCATCTGCAAGCCGACCTCGACTGGCTGGAACGCTGTCAGGAGGAGCTGGAATGAGCGAGGACACCGCTCCTGCCGCGCTGGGCGCATCCGCTGCCGCGCCTGGTCAGGGGGACAATGTGCCGATCGTGCGCGCCGAGGGTCTGACCAAGACCCATCACGGCGAAGGCGCACCGGTGCACGCCGTACGCGGAGTGGATCTGACCGTTCAGCCCGGGGAATTCGTTGCTGTCACCGGCCCCTCCGGCGCCGGCAAGTCCACGCTGCTCCACCTCATCGGCGGGCTCCAGCGACCCGACAGCGGCCGTCTCTGGCTCGACGGCCGCCGGGTGGACGAGTATCGCGAGGCCCGCTGGGCGGTGCTGCGCCGCCGGAGCATCGGCATAGTCTTCCAGTTCTTCAACCTGGTCTCCGACCTGACCGTCGCCGACAACGTCGAACTGCCCGCGCTGCTCGCGGGCGCCTCGCCCAAGGCAGCCCGGGACAGCCGGGCCGAACTGCTCGCCGAACTCGGCCTCGAAGGCAGGGAACGGTCCATGCCGGGCGAACTCTCCGGCGGCGAGCAGCAGCGCGTCGCCCTGGCCAGGGCACTGGTGAACCATCCCGCGCTGCTGCTCGCCGACGAACCGGCCGGCAGCCTGGACAGCAAGGGCACCCGTGAAGTGCTCCGGCTGCTCTCCCGATTCCATCAGCGCGGCCAGACGATCCTGCTGGTCACCCATGACGCACGGATGGCCAGCGCGGCCGACCGTGTCATCAGCTTCTTCGACGGGCGAATAGCCGACGACGCGGCACTCGGCGCCGGGCACCACACCACCGGCCGCGGCGTCTCCGGCGTACTCGAACTGAAGGAGTGACCGTGCGGGCCACTCTGCGCTGGGCGCACGCCGATCTCCGGGCACACCGCGGACAATCGGTGTTCGTCGTCCTGGCCAGTGCCGGCATCATCGCTTCGCTGCTGCTGGCCGTGGCCCTGTTCAGCTATGCCGCCAACCCGTGGCAGCGGATCTTCACCCAGTCCCAGGGCGCCCATGTCTGGCTCCACACCCGGGTCGCCGCGAACATGGGCGCGCTGTCCGAACTGGACGGTGTCGCCGGTGTCTCGGGGCCGTACCGCACCGGTCAAGCCACCCTTGAATCCCGTGGGGTGAGGGCGAGCGTGGCCCTGCGCGCGGCGGACACCCGGCCGCCGGAGATCGCCCGGCCACTGGTCACCGAGGGGAACTGGCTCGATACGCAGGCAGAGGGCGTCGTACTGGAGAGCTCCCTCGCGCGGGTGCTCTGGGCGGAGCCGGGCGACACCCTGACCGTCGCGGGATCGGACGGCACCGCGCGCACCCTCCGGGTGGCCGGTGTCGCCGAAGCCGCGGAACCCCGCTACCGGCCGGGCGGCGAGCCCGGTATCGGATGGGTGCTGCCCGGCACGCTCGACCGCATCGCACCGCGGAGCACCAGCCACAGCGTGGGACTGCGGCTGGAGGATCCGGACGACACCGACTTCACCGTCCAGCAGGCCGTCACTCTGCTCGGCGCCGACCGTGTCGCCCAGGTGACCAAATGGCAGCAGGCGCGCGCCGAGGCCGGGGGCGACGAGCGGCTGCTCGGGCAGCTTTTCGCGGTGTTCGGGCTGGGCGCCCTGCTGGCGGCCGCGCTTGCCGCATCGGGGGCGATCAGCGCCCGTATCCGCGGACAGCTGAGGGACATCTCGATCCTCAAGGCGATCGGGTTCACGCCTGGCCAGGTGGTACGCGGCTTCCTCGCCCAGCACCTCGCCTTCGCGCTGCTCGGGGTCACCCTGGGCACTGCGGCGATCGCCCTCCTGGGTGCCCGGATACCCGGCCCGATCGGGGAGGCGGCCGGGGTATGGCAGGACCTGCCCGGGCACACCGCCCTGATGATCGGCGTCCCCAGCGGCGCGGTGCTGCTGATCGCGACCGCCACCTCACTCGCCGCCTGGCGAGCCGGCCGGGTCCCGCCGGTGCCGGTCGCCCGGGCGGCACTTCCCTCAGCCGCACCGATGACCGGGCTGGGCCGCCGGGCGCTCGGCATGCGGGTGCCGCCCGCGCTGGTACTCGGGTGGCGGGCGGCGTTCCCCCGGCGGCCGCGCACCCTGATCACCGTGGCCCGGCTTGCGCTGCCGCTCCTCATGATCACGGTTGCGCTCGTCGCCTGGTCCACTCTGGACGCGTTCCGCAGCCGCCCCGCGGACATGGGAGTACCCGCAGCGCTGACCGTACGGGCCGAGCAGCCCGGCAGCCTCACCGGCCAGGATCTCCAACGCGCGCTGACCGCGCCCCCGGACGTCGCCGCTGTCCATCCCGGCGTGGAGGTCGCGGCGCTGGTGCCGGGGCAGACCGGCACCATCACACTGCGAGGGCTCGGCACCGCCCGCGCCCCCTACCCCTTCACCGTTGTCGAGGGGCGCCCCGCCGACGGCCCTGACGAGGCGGTCGCCGGACAAGGCCTGCTCGATCTGCTGGACGTACGGGTCGGAGACTGGGTCCGGATGACGGTTGAGGGACGGCCGCAGATCCTGCACATCGTCGGACGCAGCATCGAACCGGAAGCCGGCGGCCGGGTCATCTCGACGACGATCGACACGCTTGAAGAACGCGACCCGGCACTGCGGCCGGACTTCTACCATCTCGTCCTGCGTCCTGGCGCGGAACCCCGTGCGGTGAGCAGCGCTCTCGCCGAGGCGGCCGGAGGCGCCCTGGAGATCCGGGAGACACCCAACCCGGCGGACCGGCTGGAACCGGCGCGGGGCGTGATCGCGGCCCTAATCGGAGTGCTGGCCCTGATCGGGCTCACCGAGCTGCTGACCGTCATCGGCACCGGCGTCCGCGACCGCGGCCGTGATCTGCTCGCGCTCAAGGCGATCGGGCTGACACCTCGTCAGATCAGCTCGGCGATCGTGGCGGCCGCCGGCTTCACGGCACTGCTGGCCGCCGGGATCGGCACAGGGCTGGGGGTGCTGTCCGGCAGCTGGCTGGTGGACACACAGGGCCGCTCCAGCGGTATGGGCGCCGGTATTGCCCATGTCCCGCCCGCGCTGTTGCTGGCTTCGGTCGTGGCCGGCGCGGTGTTGGGTGCTGTCGCAGCCGCGGCGGTACCGGCGACCCGGACCGCGCGCCGCCGACTGGCGGATTCGTTGACCGAGACCCTGTGATGTAAAGGGCGAGCCCGGCGGCTCGGCACTCTGCGTGCCCCCGGCGTGGACGCCTTGCGGACGCTGCCGCAGGATCTGCCACCCTGCCCGGTGGGCACCGCTCGCTGAGTGGACTGCTCACACCCGGTGGACCTGGGGGCCCAGCAGCGCATAGCGCTGGGCCTCCGCAGCGGTGAGCGAGGTATCGGTGATGATGGCCTCGAACTCCGCCACCTCGGCGAACCGGCAGAAACTCACCGCGCCGAATTTGGTGTGGATCCCCGAGAAAATCCGGCGCCTGGCCGACTTCATTGCCTGTGCCTTGACATGGCCGACTGCCGGATCGGGGGTGGTCAGCCCGTACTCGCAGGAGATGCCGTTGGCCCCGACATACGCCAGATCGATGACCAGGCCGGCCAGCATGTCTGTCACCCAGTGATCCACAGTGGCCATCGTGTTGCGCCGCACCCGACCGCCCAGCAGGAGTATCTGCGTGTTGTCCCGCCCGGCCAGCACGCCCGCGGTGGTGATCGATGCGGTGACGACGGTCAGCCGCCGGTCCTGGGGCAGTGCCTCGGCGATCAGCTGTGGGGTGTAACCCTCGTCGATGAAGACGGTCTCCGCCTCCCCGAGCAACTCGACGGCTGCCGCGGCGATTCGGGCCTTCTGTGGTACGTACCGGGTGGTGCGGGCGGCGAGTGTCGTCTCGAATCCGGCGCTCTCGACGGGATAGGCCCCTCCGTGCTTACGCCGGACAAGGCCGCTCTCTTCCAGCATCCGCAGATCGCGGCGCACGGTTTCCAGGGACACCGCCAACTCCACCGCGAGGGCAGCGACGTCCACCGATCCGTTGTGTCGCGCGACCGTGAGAATGGCACGCCGACGTTCGTCGCCGTCCAGGGTCTTCTCCTCTTCGGTGTGCGGAAGGGCCCTGGCCTTCCCTGTGAGCCTGCCAGGATTCTCCACAAGATCCATCGGCCTTGACCAGTATGTCTGCATTGGGCATAAGTGTCATTGCCTCTCGTATGTTATACGCCATAACTCTCAGGATTTATTATTGCAATCGAAATATGGGGTACGGTCTGTGACGACGATTCGATGTGCTGGAGGACGCCATGGCCGCTGAGACACGGAGCCCGCGGGCCCGCTACCGCGAGCAGACCCGCGCCGAGATCAAGGAGATCGCGCTGCGTCAGCTGGCCGAGGGCGGCGCGCAGGGGGTGGCGCTCACCCGCATCGCCAAGGAGGTGGGGCTGTCCGGCCCGGCCCTGTACAGGTATTTCGCCAGCCGCGACGACTTGCTCAACGACCTGATCCGTGATGCCTACGACGATGTCGCCGCGGAGGTCGGCCGGGTCGGCGCTGATGCACAGGCCGGCCCGAGGCTCGCTCTGCGCGCGCTCGGTGGCGCCTATTTCGACTGGGCGGTGGCGCAGCCGCACCGCTACCTGCTGATCCAGGGCAGTCCGGTGCCCGGTTACGCGGCTCCGCCGGACACCGCGCAGCGGGCGAGGGCGGCCATGGGGCCGTTCGTGAAGGTCTTCGCCCAAGGCGAGGCCGCCGAGGTGGTGCGGCCGGTGGTCGCCGAGATGGAGGGGTGGGTACGCAAGGACCCGGCGGTCGCCGACTGGCTGCACGCATACACGGGCCTGGCCGCGGACGACTCACGCGCCGGGACCGCGCTCGCCGGGACGGTGCTGGCCTGGTCGCATCTGCACGGAACCACCAGCCTGGAGGTGTCCGGTCAGTACGCCGGCATGGGACACCAGGCCCGGACCCTGCTGAATGCCCAACTCGACATGCTCGCGGACGCCTTCGGGCTGAGGTGAGGAGCGAGCGGTCGCGGGTCCGGTTGGGGTGTCCGGCCCGCGGCAGCCGCTTCCGTTGCCTGGCCAGTTCCGACCTCGGCTCGACACCAGGTTTCGACTACCGTTGACAGCGTCTCGCCCGACGCCCGCATCGCCTTCGAGTTCTCAGAAAAGTCCGAATTCTGAGGGGGGAAGGAAGAAGGTGGGGACAATGGAGCTGCCCCTCGTCGTGGGCGTGGACGGATCCGAGTCCAGCCTGCGGGCCGTGGACTGGGCGGCCGACGAGGCAGCCCTGCACGGGGTGCCCCTGCGGCTGGTGAACGCGTCGTTGTGGGAGCGCTACGAAGGGGCCGCAGTCGACGAGGGACCGGACCGCCCCTCGGAGCGGGTGATGGCCGAGAACATCGTCGGCTCCGCCGCGGAGCGCGCTCGCCGCCGCGACCCGGACCTGAAGATCCTGACGGACATCCTGCCCGATGACACGGTGACCGCCCTGCTGAGTGAGGGCCGCAACGCCTCCGCCCTGGTCACCGGCTCGCGCGGCCGAAGCGGACTCGCCGAGATGCTGCTCGGCTCGGTCAGCCTGGCGGTCGCCGCCCGCGCCGACTGCCCGGTGTTCGTCATCCGCGGCAGCCACGCCACCCAGAGCATTACGCACCGGCGGATCGTCCTTGGCGTCGACAAACCCCCACAGGGCTTGGCCGCCGTTCGCTTCGCGTTCCAGGAGGCGCAGGCACGCCGGGCTGCCCTGCACGCCGTCCGGGCCTGGCGCTGTCCCGCGCACGAGACGGCCGATCAGCCTCTGCTCGCGTCAGACGCGGCCCACTACCACGAGAGCCAGGCCGCGGAGACCCTCGAAGAGGCGCTGCGCGAAGCCGCGGCGGACCACCCTGCCGTCGAGCTGCACCGGGAGACGGCCGAAGGCCCCGCCCGCAAGGTGCTCATGAGCGCCTCGTCAGCGGCCGATCTGCTGATCGTCGGCGCCCAGCGGCGGCACGGGCACTTCGGGCTCCAGCTCGGCCGGGTCGCCCACGCGATGTTGCACCACTCCGTCTGCCCCGTGGCCGTCGTACCGCAGCGGGCGTGACTGCCCGTGAGCGCCAAGGCCGGCTCAGCCGGTCAGACCGGCCGCGTGGTCGGGGACGTACGTCTGCAGGTCACGCGGCGGGCGCACATAGCCCGTGGACGGTGGCCGGGGCGGCAGCTCGAGCGCCCGCGGGGGCACTTCGTGGTAGGGGAGGGACGCGAGCAGATGGGCGATCGTATTGATGCGTGCTCTGCGCTTGTTGTCGCTCTCCACGACGAACCACGGCGCCTCCGCGATGTCCGTGTGCACCAGCATCTCGTCCTTGGCCCGGGAGTACGCCTCCCAGCGGGTGATGGACTCCAGGTCCATCGACGAGAGCTTCCACCGACGCGTGGGGTCATCGAGGCGACGCCTGAACCGCTGCTCCTGTACGGCGTCGCTCACCGAGAACCAGTACTTGCGCAGCAGGACCCCGTCCTCGACGAGCATCCGCTCGAAGATAGGGCACTGGTGGAGGAACCGCTGGTGCTCCTCCTTCGTGCAGAAGCCCATCACGTGCTCGACGCCCGCCCGATTGTACCAACTTCGGTCAAACAGTGCGATTTCGCCTGCAGCGGGCAGGTGCGCGATGTAACGCTGGAAGTACCACTGCGTGCGCTCGCGCTCGGTGGGCGTGGGCAGAGCCACGATCCGTGCGACCCGGGGGTTGAGATGCTCCGCGACCCGCTTGATGGTGCCGCCCTTGCCCGCCGCGTCCCGCCCCTCGAACACCACCACGAGTCGCGCGCCTTCCGCGCGCACCCATTCCTGGACCTTCACCAGCTCCGTCTGCAGCCGCAGGAGCTCCCGCTCGTACAGCGCACGCGGCAGCGCTTCGGGCCGCGCCTTCTTGCCGGCCATACCGCCTCCCACGCTCGATGACGTAACGGAGTCACTCATGCCGAAGGTCAAGCACCAGGACAGCACCGTACTGACCGAGGAGGAGCTGCGCACCCTGGACGCCCACTGGCGTGCCGCGAACTATCTGGCCGCCGGGCAGATCTATCTGATGGCCAACCCGCTGCTGAGGGAACCCCTGGAACCCGTGCACATCAAACCGCGGCTGCTCGGCCACTGGGGCACGTCCCCGGGGCTCAACCTCGTCCACACCCATCTCAACCGCGTCATCAAGGCCCGCGGGCTCGACGCCCTGTGTATCTGGGGCCCCGGACACGGCGGCCCGTCGGTCCTGGCCAACTCCTGGCTCGAGGGCAGCTACAGCGAGATCTACCCGAACGTCAGCCGGGACGCCGCCGGCATGGAGACGCTGTTCCGGCAGTTCTCCTTTCCCGGCGGGGTGCCCAGCCATGTCGCCCCGGAGACCCCCGGCTCGATCCACGAGGGCGGTGAACTCGGCTACGCACTGGCGCACGCGTACGGCGCCGCACTCGACAACCCGGATCTGCTCGTCGCCTGCGTGATCGGCGACGGCGAGGCTGAGACAGGCCCGCTCGCCGCCTCCTGGCACTCCAACAAGTTCCTCGACCCCGTCCACGACGGGACGGTGCTGCCCATCCTCCACCTCAACGGCTACAAGATCGCCAACCCGACGGTCCTGTCCCGCATCCCCGAGCCCGAACTCGACGACCTGCTGCGGGGATACGGACACGATCCGATCCACGTCACCGGCGACGACCCCCTCCAGGTCCACCGTGCCATGGCCGCCGCCCTCGACCGCGCCCTGGAGCACATCGCCATCCTGCAGCGCACCGCGCGTGAGGACGGCGTCACGGAGCGGCCGCACTGGCCCGTCATCGTCCTGCGTACGCCCAAGGGCTGGACCGGACCGGCCGAGGTCGACGGGGTGCCGGTCGAAGGCACCTGGCGCTCGCACCAGGTCCCGCTGTCCGGCGTACGGGAAAACCCGGAGCACCTGCGGCAGTTGGAGGCATGGCTGCGCTCCTACCGGCCGGAGGAGCTCTTCGACACGCTGGGCCGGCCCACCGCCGATGTCCTCGCCTGCGTCCCCGAGGGCGCCCGGCGGCTCGGCGCCACCCGGCACGCCAACGGCGGCCTTCTCCTACGCGACCTGCCGATGCCCGATCTTGACCGCTTCGCCGTGCCCGTCGACAAGCCGGGATCGACCCTGCACGAGCCCACCCGGGTCCTCGGCAGTCTCCTTGAACAGCTCATGGAGGCCACGTCCGGGCGCCGGGACTTCCGGCTCGTCGGGCCCGACGAGACAGACTCCAACCGGCTGGGCGCCGTCTTCGGCGCCACCGGCAAGGCCTGGCAGGCACAGACCACCGCGACCGACGAACACCTCTCCCGGCACGGCCGGGTCATGGAGGTCCTCTCCGAACACCTCTGCCAGGGCTGGCTGGAGGGCTATCTCCTCACCGGCCGGCACGGACTGTTCTCCTGCTACGAGGCCTTCGTCCACATCGTCGACTCGATGGTCAACCAGCACATCAAGTGGCTGAAGACGTCCCGGGCACTGACCTGGCGGGCCCCCGTCGCCTCCCTCAACTACCTGCTGACCTCTCATGTCTGGCGGCAGGACCACAACGGCTTCTCGCACCAGGATCCCGGCTTCGTCGATCACGTACTCAACAAGAGCCCCGAGGTCGTACGCGTCTACCTGCCGCCGGACGCCAACACCCTGCTGTCCGTGGCCGACCACGCCCTGCGCAGCCGCGACTACGTCAATGTGATTGTCGCCGGCAAACAGCCCTGCTTCGACTGGCTGTCGATGGACCAGGCCCGCGTCCACTGCGCCCGCGGCGCCGGCGTCTGGGAGTGGGCCGGAACGGCGCACGGCGAGCGCGAGCCGGACGTCGTGCTCGCCTGCGCGGGCGACGTCCCCACCCAGGAGGTGCTGGCCGCCGCGCAGCTGCTGCGCCGGCACCTGCCCCACCTCGCCGTGCGGGTCGTCAACGTCGTCGACATGACCCGGCTGATGCCGCGTGAGGAACACCCGCACGGGATGGCCGACTTCGAGTACGACGGACTGTTCACCCGCGACAAGCCGGTGATCTTCGCGTACCACGGCTACCCCTGGCTCATCCACCGGCTCGCCTACCGCCGCGCGGGCCACGTCAACGTCCATGTCCGCGGCTACAAGGAAATGGGCACCACCACGACGCCGTTCGACATGGTCGTACGCAACGACCTGGACCGCTTCCGGCTGGTCATGGACGTCATCGACCGCGTCCCCGGCCTCGGCGTGCGCGCCGCCGCCGTACGCCAGCACATGGCCGACGCCCGCACCCGCCACCACGCCTGGATCCGCGTACACGGCACCGATCTGCCCGAGATCGCCGACTGGACCTGGACCGGCTGAAACCCGTCCCCCTATCGACGAAAGGAGGTGAACCCGACGCAGAACAGCACGGCAGGCCTGCCCCGGGCACTACGGGGCACGGCGGCCATGGTCCTCGACACCGACGGAGTGATCACCGACTCCGCGCGGGTGCACGCCGCCGCCTGGAAGACGGCCTTCGACGCCTTCCTGCGCGACCACCCTCCCGCCGATCCCTGGCTGACCGACGTGGACGTGCAGGCCGTCGCCGCGAACAAGGAGCGGCTGTTCACCGCGCGACTGCGCGAGCACGGCGTGGATGCCTTCCCCGGCACGGTCCACCTGCTGCACACCCTCCGCTCCGCAGGCGTACCCCTGGCCGCCGCCTCCGCCTCCCGGCACGCCCGTGAACTCCTTGAACACGCGGGAGTGCTGAACCTCTTCGACGCCCTGGTGGACGGAGGCGAGGCGGCACGCCTGCAGCTGCCCGGCAAACCCGACCCCGCGCTGTTCCTGGAGGCGGCCCGTCTGACCGGCATGCCCGCCTCCCGCACCGCCGTCGTCGAGGACGCCCTGGCGGGAGCGGAGGCCGGGCTGCGCGGCGGCTTCGGCCTGGTCGTCGGCGTGGACCGGGCCCGTACCGACGAGACCCGTGCTGAACTGCTGAAGCACGGTGCGGACATCGTGGTCCGTGACCTCGCGGAACTTCTTGCCCCGGAGGACTGACGATGCGCGACTGGACCTGGGAGTACGAAGGCTACGACCCGGAACAGGAGCGGCTGCGCGAGTCCCTGTGCACCCTCGGCAACGGCTACTTCGCGACTCGCGGCGCGGCCCCCGAGTGCACGGCCGACCGGGTCCACTATCCGGGTACGTACGCGGCGGGCTGCTACAACCGGCTGATCTCGGACGTGGCGGGACGACAGGTCGAGAACGAGGACATGGTCAACCTGCCCAACTGGCTGCCGCTGCGATTCCGTACCGACTCCGGGAACTGGCTGTCCCCGGACACCCACAAGATCCTGGGCCACCAGCAGACGCTGGACCTGCGCGCCGGCACGCTTGAGCGCACCCTGGGCTACGAGGACGAGAGCGGCCGGCGCCTCGCGGTGAGGCAGCTTCGCCTGGTGCACATGGCCTCCCCCCATCTGGCCTTGCTGCGCACCGAGTTCACCGCCGATGACTGGTCCGGGGAGATCGAGGTCGAGTCGGCGCTCGACGGAACGGTTACCAACAGCGGAGTTGAGCGCTACCGGCAGCTGGCCGGCCGTCACCTCACCCACGTTCACACCGGGACGTCGGCCCCGGACACCATGTGGCTGCGCTGCCGCACCAGTACCTCCGACATCAGGATCGGCCTGGCGGCCCGCACCGTGGCCCACGTGGCCGATATGGCCTACGTCCCGGCCTCGGCCGAGGCGACCGCTCGCCATGAGAACCTGCGGGTCTCCCAGCTCCTGCGCCTGCCCCTCGCCCCGGGCCGGACCGTCACCGTCGACAAGACGATCGCCCTGCACACCTCCCGGGATCCGGCGATCAGCGATCCGCTGCACGCCGCCGTCGACCGGGTGAACCGCGCCCCGGACTTCGACGCCCTGCTGGCCTCGCACCGCACGGCCTGGCGCCAGCTGTGGCGCGCCGCCGAACTCGACGTGCCGAACAGCGAGGGCCCGATCCTGCGGCTCCACCTCTTCCACGTACTGCAGACGCTCTCCCCGCACACCGCCGAACTCGACGCCGGCGTCCCGGCCCGCGGCCTGCACGGCGAGGCCTACCGCGGCCATGTCTTCTGGGACGAACTGTTCGTCCTGCCCTGTCTGAACCTGCACTTCCCCGAGGTCTCCCGCGCCCTGCTCAGCTACCGCCACCGGCGCCTGGAGCGGGCCTGCTTCGCCGCTCGCGACGCCGGACGAGCCGGGGCCATGTACCCCTGGCAGAGCGGCAGCACCGGCCGCGAGGAGACCCAGCAGCTGCACCTCAACCCGCTCTCGGGGCGCTGGCTGCCCGACCACTCCCGGCTTCAGCACCACGTCGGCTCGGCGATCGCGTACAACGTGTGGCAGTACTGCGAGGCGAGCGGCGACATGGAGTTCCTGCACACCAAGGGCGCCGAAATGCTGCTGCAGATCGCCCGGTTCTGGGCGGACGCGGCGGCGTACGACAAGACGCTCGGCCGCTACCGGATCCGCGGAGTCGTGGGCCCCGACGAGTACCACGACGCCTACCCCGGCGCGAAGGAGGCGGGCCTCGACGACAACGCGTACACCAACGTCACCGCTGCCTGGGTGCTCGCCCGCGCCCTCGACGTACTGCACTGTCTCCCGGAGCCACGCCGCAGGGACCTCGTCGAACGCACCGGACTCGTCGACGGCGAACTCGACACGTGGGAGGAGGTCTCCCGCAAACTGCATGTGCCCTTCCACGCCGGTGTGGTCAGCCAGTTCGAGGGCTACGGCGAACTTACGGAACTCGACTGGGACGCCTACCGGGCCCGCTACGGCGACATCCGGCGCCTCGACCGGATCCTGGAGGCCGAAGGGGACACGGCCAACAACTATCAGGCGTCCAAGCAGGCCGACGTGCTGATGCTCGGCTACCTCTTCTCACCGGCCGAACTCCAGGGCCTCTTCCACCGGCTCGGGTACGAGCTGGACGACACCGCCTGGCAGCGCACCGTGGACCACTATCTGCGCCGCACCAGCCACGGCTCGACGCTCAGCAGTCTCGTGCACGGCTGGGTGCTGGCGAGGGTGCGGCGCGCGGAGGCCTGGGCGTTCTGCCAGGAGGCGCTGGCCGGGGACATCGCCGATCTGCAGGGCGGCACGACGGGGGAGGGCATTCACCTCGGTGCGATGGCCGGCACCCTCGATCTCGTACAGCGGGGACTGACCGGCCTGGAGACGCGGGGCGGCGCGCTGCGGCTCGACCCCGTGCCGCTGCCGGAGCTGTCGGAGTACGGCTTCGCGATCCGCTACCAGGGGCACTGGGGTGTACGGCTCCGGATGAGCGCGGGACAGCTGCAGATCACCGTGCCCGACTCCGACCGGTCACCGATCGACATCGCCCTGCCGGACCGCACGGTGTCCGTGGCACCCGGGGAATCGTGCACCCTCACCCTGCCCCAGGAGCAGTCCACGGGCCAGGACGGCACAACAACCGCCGGGCATCAGGTGTGAGGCCGGCCTACGCCCCCACTGTCCAGCTGTACGGCGGACCGAGGGGCGCTTCCGCCCCGGCCCCCACCCTCTCCATGTCGCGGTCCGCGACCCGCATCAAATGACCCGCGAGGTCTTTGAGCGCGCGGCTCGCCGCGAGCTCGTCACCGATCTCGGGGATGTCCGCGTCCTCTGCGCTGCACCGTGCGGTCCCCTGCCCCGTGAGCGTCGAGGAGCCGGTGTCCAGCACCGCACGCGCATTCGTCGTTCCGTCCTCCTCGGACAGGTACAGTCCGACCTTCCATTCCAGAGTCCGTTTCATGGCCTACCTCCTCGCGCACATGTGCCCGCAGTCGGGGCACCGCCGCGTGGTCCTGTCTCCAGGGTCCTCCCACTCGGGTCCGGCCGCGATGTACACCATCGAAGATCCTTACCGGTGCGTGCTGACGTCGTCGCTCTTGCGTGTCGTGGTGGGTTCTCCGCGGCGGACGGAGCCGGGGGCGCGGGCGGCCGGGTGGTCGGCGTGGGCGGACGAGCTGAGCTGCCAGGGGACGCTGGTGACCATGACGCCGGGGGTGAAGAGCAGGCGGCTCTTGAGCCACAGCGCGGACTGGTTGTGCAGCAGGTTTTCCCACCAGTGGCCGACGACGTACTCGGGGATGAACACCGCGACCACGTCCCGCGGGCTGTCGCGCCTGATGGAGCGGACGTACTCCAGGACGGAGCCGGTGATCTCGCGGTAGGGGGAGTCGAGGACCTTGAGCGGTACCTGAATCCCGTAGTCCTCCCACTGGCGCTGGAGCGCAGTGGCCGCGTCGCGGTCGACCGCGACGGTGAGGGCTTCCAGGCGGTCCGGCCGGAAGGCGCGGGCATAGGCCAGCGCCCGCAGGGTCGGTTTGTGGATGGTGGAGACCAGCACGATGGCCAGCACCCGGGAGGGCGGCACCATTTCGCTGCGCGGGTCGGTGACCGCCAGTTCGGCCGCGGTGGCGTCGTAATGACGGCGGATGCCGCGCATCATCACCCACAGCACGATCGCGGCGAGCACGGCCAGCCAGGCGCCCTGGGTGAACTTGGTGGCCAGCACGATGACCAGGACAAGTCCCGTGATCATCGCGCCCACACCGTTCACGACACGCGCCATCTGGTGGCGGCGGCGCAGGCTCGGGTTGGTCTCGGTGCGTAGCTCGTGGTTCCAGTGCCGGACCATGCCCGTCTGAGAGAGCGTGAAGGAGGTGAACACGCCCAGGATGTAGAGGTGGATGAGGTTGGTGACGTTGGCCTTGAACGCCCACAGCAGCAGTCCGGCCACGACAGCGAGGGCCAGGATGCCGTTGGAGAAGGCGAGCCGGTCGCCGCGGTTGTGGAGTTGGCGCGGCAGGTAGCGGTGTTGCGCGAGGATCGAGGCGAGCAGTGGGAAGCCGTTGAAGGCGGTGTTTGCGGCGAGGATCAGCACCAGGGCGGTGGCGGCCTGGATGAAGTAGAAGCCGACGCTGTTCTCGCCGCCGAAGACGGAGGCGGCGAGCTGGGCGATGACGGTGCGCTGGGTGTAGCTGCCACAGTCGGTCAGGCCGGTCAGCCGGCAGGGGTCTTCGACAATGTGCACCTTGGCGACGATCGCGAGCGTGGTGACGCCGACGAACATCGTGATGGCGATGATGCCCATCGCGGCCATGGTCGCGGCCGCGTTCTGGGACTTGGGCTTGCGGAACGCCGGCACGCCGTTGGAGATCGCTTCCACGCCGGTCAGCGCCGTACAGCCGCTGGAGAACGCGCGCAGGACCAGCATCACCAGGGCCAGGCCCGCCAGGTTCGCGTCTGCGGGGTCCGGTTCGATGCCGTACGCGGCGGTCTCGGCGACCGGTGCGTCCCCGACCAGGTAGCGGAACAGGCCTGTGCCGACCATGATCAGTACGCCGCCGATGAAGAGATACGTCGGGGCGGCGAACGTCTTGCCGGACTCGCGTACGCCGCGCAGGTTCATCGCGGTCAGAAGGGCGACGAAGATGAGCGCCATCAGCACCCGGTAGTCCACCAGCGCCGGCACCGCCGAGATGATGTTGTCCACGCCGGAGGCGACCGAGACGGCCACGGTCATGACGTAGTCGACCAGCAGTGAGGCGGCGACCACCAGACCGGCGGAAGGCCCCAGGTTCGTCGAGGCGACCTCGTACGAGCCGCCACCGCTCGGGTAGGCGTGCACCACTTGCCGGTAGGAGAGCACCACCACGGTCATCAGCGACACGACCGCGGCCGCGATCCACGGCGTGAAGTGCAGATAGGCCAGGCCACCCAACGTGAGCACCAGCAGGATCTCCTGGGTGGCGTAGGCCACCGAGGACAGCGGGTCGGACGCGAAGATCGGCAGGGCGAGGCGCTTGGGCAGCAGCGTTTCGCCCAGCTGCTCGCTGCGCATGGCCCGGCCGATCACCAGCCGCTTGAGTATCCCGGTCACGTTCAGCACCGCGCGAGCGTATGTCGGCCCACCCGCCCATCAGCACGACTCAGACGGGGGGAGAGGCATCAAGAACTCGTTAGGATTCCCTGCCGCTGCGTACATATGGCCCAACTACGCCCGCAGTAGCCGATCGGAACCCGTGGCCTCACCGGCATTCGGGCGGGCCGGCTGTCCTACGGGCATGATGATCCGCGAACCACGGCCAAGGCGCCGAGGACAAGGGTGGTGACGATGAACCCGGACAGCGACACTCCGCAACGGGCAGCGCTCGGCACATGGCCGACCCCGCTCGAGCCCGTGCCACGGCTGGCCCGGGCGCTCGGACTCGGCACGGACGACCTGTGGGTCAAGCGTGACGACCTCACCGGCCTGGGCGGCGGTGGGAACAAGGTACGCAAGCTGGAGTGGACCTGCGGCGCGGCGCTCGCCGAGGGCGCCACCGTCCTGGTGACCACGGGTGCGCCCCAGAGCAATCACGCGCGTCTGACCGCCGCCGCCGGCGCCCGGCTGGGGCTCGACGTCGTACTTGTGCTCGCCGGCGGCCCCGGATCGTCGGCCTCCGGGAACCTGGCACTCGACGGTCTCTTCGGCGCCACGGTCGTATGGGCCGGTGATGCCGACCACGGGGGGCTCGCCTCCACCGCCGAGCAGGTGGCCGAACAGCTCCGGGGACGGGGCGCTCTCCCGGCGCTGATCCCCTTCGGCGGTACCAGCGTCATCGGCGCGCGCGGTTACGCCGAGTGTGGGCGCGAACTCCTCACCCAGGCCCCGGACTTGGCGACTGTGGTCGTCGCCCTCGGCTCTGGTGGCACCATGGCGGGCCTCGTCGGCGAGCTCGGCGCCGCGCGAGTGCTCGGCGTCCATTGCGGCGCCGTCACCGATCCGGCCGGGACCGTGTCCGAGCTGGTCTCCGGCCTGTCCGGCACGCACTGCGAGCCAAAGACGCTGAGACTGCGACTCGACCAGGTCGGCGACGGGTATGGCGTACTGACCGAGCAGGTGATGGCAGCCCTGACCCTGACCGCCCGCACCGAGGGCATCGTGCTCGACCCGATCTACACCGGCCGCGCGATGGCCGGTCTGATCGCAGCGATCCAGGAGGGCGACGTCGTCCCCGGGCAGCGCACGGTCTTCCTGCACTCGGGCGGCCTGCCCGGCCTCTTCGGCCACCCGGCGACGCTCGCGAAAGTAGAGGCCGCACTGACCGTCGAAGGTCATCGCACTCTGCGTTGAGGGCGGGTTGCCGTGACCGGCTTCTTCTCCGCGCGGGTATCGCCGTCTGCTGGCCGCAGACGGCGACCGGAGATCAAGTCAGTGGGGCCAGGATGCGCCGGGCCTGCCGTCCCGAGCCGAGCAGTCGGCCGTCCGCCGTCCATACCGTGCTGTCGTCGACCGCCCAGCCGCTTCCCGCGTGTTCGGTGCGGATACGGACCAGCGCCCAGCCGTCGACGGGCCCATGGTCCAGGGCGTCGCCGTAGTGGACGGTCAGTTCGGCCGAGGGAACGGGCCTCGGTGCGGTCCAGCGCGCGAAGAGCGCAGGGGGCAGGGCATCCGCCAGGATGACGACCGCCTCGGCATCCAGCCCGCGCCCGTCGGCGAAGCGTACCCAGGCCGTCAATTCGGCGCGGTCGCCTCCGCCGAGTGGCCTCGCCGGGGTCGCGGGACGTATGTCGAGGTGCCGCGCGAACGCGGCCAGACGCTCCGGCAGCTCCAGCGCCTCGCAGTCGTCAGCTCCGGGCACGGCGGGGGCCTGGCTGCCGTCGTAGCCAGGGCCGGGGTGCGCAGTGCCGAACACCGCTGAGCCCCGTAGCACTACGGCGCCACCCTGCTCGGCGACGAACGACGCGAACGAGGTGCCCCGCCCGGCACGCTCGACCGCGGCCTCGATCCGGAGGGGATGGCCGTCGACCGGTGCCAGGAAGTGCGTGGTGAGCGTCCGTACGACGGGTGCCTCGCCGAGCAGGCCGCGCATTCCGGCCAACCCCTGTGCCGCCAGATAGCCGCCGTGTACGCCGGCCCACGACCACCACGAACGACCGACGCTGACCGTTGTGCCCGCAGCCGTCATGCTCATGTCGCCGCACCGCCTCTCGGTGAGTTTGAAAACTGGACTTACAGTCGCCACCTTACTCCAGCAGGCTGGAAGAGCGAACCCGTTGCGGAGTGAACTACGCCGAAGTGCAGCACCGTCTTGGCGACTTCGGCCCGCGCGGTCATGGCACCGATGTCGGCCGTGGGGGATCCTGGAGACAGGACCGCGTCCTGGTGGCGCACTCGGGCCGGACGCGGCGAGGAGGTGTGCGATGACTCGGACGCTGGAGTGGAGCGTCCGCCTCCACCTGTCGGAGGAGGACGGCACGACGAAAGCCCGCGCGGTACTGGACACCGGTACCGCTACCCTCACCGGTCATGGGGTAGCCCGCTGCAACCCTCAGGACGTGGACATCCCCACGATCGGCGACGAACTCTCGGCGAGCCGTGCGATGAGAGACCTCGCGGTGCAGCTGATGAGGGCGGCCGACGCTGAGCTGGAGGCCGCGGGCGCCGGAGCGACGAGCGGGCGCGCCGGGCCGCCGTACAGCTGGTCGGACACGGCGACCTAGGTCTGGGGTCACCGGAGACCCGCCGCGACAGGCTCGCAGTCACTCCGACCGGTCGTTCGCGGTGCGGAGTCGGGGCCTGGGCGCCTAGGCTCGGCTGTGTGCTGCGCATCGTTGACGAACTGGCAGGCCGTGGGCCGCTGCGGATCTGCGCCCACGTGCCACCGCCCGGCGGGCCGGGCGGACTGACCGGTCTGCGCGTGCTGCTGGTCGCGGATGTGCTTGCGCGCGTCGTCGAGCTGCGCGGCAGACAGGTCCTGCTGGGGCGGACGGGCCCGAGCGTCCCGTCGGCCGCCGCTGTCGGTATCCGGCCGGCCGACGCCCACGGAACCCCGGACCACATCGCCGACATGCTCGGCGGCCCACCCGGCGTACACCTCACCGACCGCGCGTACGAGGGCGGAAGCGGCGCCTCCCTCCAGGTGGCAGAGGCACATACCTCCATGTCCCTGGCGGGACTTGAGGAGCGGGATCCGCTCGCCGTACGCCTGCTCCTGCTCTCCCACGCCCATCATGAGCCGGTCGCGCTCCGTGCCGAAGCCCTCGACGAGGCCCGCCGCACACTGGCTCGATGGCGGCGTGCCGTAGCCGATTGGGCAGAGCAGCCGTCGAAGCCGATGCCCGCCGACCGCGTGCGCCCGGTCCTTACCGCGCTGGAGGACACGCTTGGCACCCCCGCCGTACTCGACCTGCTGCGGGATCTGGAGACGGCCACGGACGTGTCGGCCGGAGCGAAGTTCGAGACCTTCGCCCATCTGGACCGCGTCCTCGGCCTGGAACTCGCCCGCGAGATCGGCCACCCGCACCCCGCGGGAGCGCCGGCATGAGCCCGCTGCGGCGGCTGGTCGTCCTGCGGCACGCCAAATCCGCACGGCCCGAGGGCGTTCCCGACCATGAGCGCCCCCTCGCCCCTCGCGGCCTGCGCGACGCCCCCGCCGCCGGCCGCTGGCTGGCGGAAGCCGATTGCCTGCCCGACCTCGTCCTGTGCTCCACCGCCCGCCGTACCCGCCAGACCTGGGAGCTGGCCGCCGCGGAGCTGGGCAGCACCCCGCCGGTGCGATACGAGTCCCGCCTCTACGCGGCGGACGACCAGACCATTCTCGATGTCGTAAGCGAAGTGCCCGCCGATGTCGGGACGTTGCTGCTGATCGGACACAACCCCGGCCTCCAGGATCTGATCCTGCTGCTCGCCGGCGAGGCACTCGGCGGCACAATGCAGCGCGCACAGACGAAGTTCCCGACGTCCGCCGTCGCCGTGCTGACCTGGCGTGGCACATGGTCCGCTCTCGCACCGGGCGCCGCGCTGCTCACAGACCTGGCCGTCCCCCGTGGACACCGGTGAGCCCGGCCTCTCATTCACCGCGGCGTGGGGCCGCAGTGCACTGGGCTGAAGCGGCCGGTGGGGTGCGCGTGTCGACCGCATGGCCAGGGCCGGCGACGGTCCATGGTGGTTTCGGAGACACAACTTCTCGCCGGGACCGCCCAGGACCGAGGATCAGCGAATGAACAGCGCAGACTTGCTGGCAGATGCGTTCGAGCGCGTCCGGGAGGCAGTACACGGGGCGGTCGAGGGGCTTTCACCGGATGACCTCAACGCCCGGCTGGACGCCGACGCGAATTCGATCGCCTGGCTCGTATGGCATCTGTCGCGCATCCAGGACGATCACGTGGCTGATGCGAGTGAAGTGGAGCAGGTGTGGTTCTCCCAGGACTGGGCGGCCCGCTTCGAGCTGCCTTTCCCCAAGGGAGCGACCGGGTTCGGCCACTCCAGCAGGCAGGTCGCCGCGGTACAGGTCCAGTCGGCCGAGCTGCTGCTCGGTTACTACGACGCCGTCCATGAGCAGACCATGCGGTTCGTGCGCGGGCTCGACGACGCGGCGCTGGACCGCGTCGTGGACGAGTCCTGGTCGCCGCCGGTCACTCTGGGAGTCCGTCTGATCAGCGTCCTGGCCGACGACCTGCAGCACGCCGGCCAGGCAGCGTTCATCCGAGGCTCGCTGGAGCGCCGTTGAGAAGCGGCTGTTCGGTCCAGATCGTCTTGCCGTCGCGCGTGTACCGGGTGCCCCACTGCTCGGTGAGCTGGGCCACCAGGAAGAGTCCGCGGCCGCCCTCGTCTGTGGTGCGGGCCCGGCGGAGGTGCGGTGAGGTGCTGCCGGTGTCGGACACCTCGCAGATGAGGTGGTCGTCACGGATGAGCCGTAGGGCGATCGGCCCGCTGCCGTACCGGTAGGCGTTGGTGACCAGTTCGCTGACGATCAGTTCGGTGGTGAAGACCATCTCCTCCAGCCCCCACTCGGCCAGCTGGCATGCCGTAAGCATCCGCGCCTGAGAAGCGGCGGTTGCCTCCACGGGCAGCTCCCACGTGGCCACCTTCTCCGCTGCCAGAACGCGGGTACGGGCGATGAGCAGAGCCACGTCATCGGCCACGTCGTCGGTGGGCCGGTCGCGCAGCAACGCGCCCTCCACCGCCCGGCATGTCTCTTCCAACGAGCGGGTCGGCGGGGTCAGTGCCCCGCACAGATCGGCCAGACTCTCGTCGACGTCTCGCTTGAGGCCCTGGATGAGGCCGTCGGTGTAGAGGGTCAGGAGGCTGCCTTCGTCCAGTTCCAGCTCGACGGCCTCGAACGGCAGCCCGCCCAGGCCCAGCGGCGGGCCTGCAGGCAGTTCGAGGAGGTATACCTGTCCGGCAGGCGTCACCACCGCGGGCGGCGGGTGGCCGGCGCGGGCCACGACGCAGTGCCGCGAGACCGGGTCGTAGACCGCGTACAGGCAGGTTGCGCCAATGACTTGAGGGGAACATTCGTCGGTCGGCTCCTGCTCGGCCGCCAGACGGCCCACGAGATCATCGAGGTGGGAGAGGACCTCGTCAGGAGTGAGGTCGAGGTTGGCCAGGGTGTGTACGGCGGTACGCAGCCGGCCCATGGTGGCCGCCGCGTGGATGCCGCGGCCGACCACGTCGCCGACGACGAGGGCGACGCGGAGCCCGGAGAGGGGGATGACGTCGAACCAGTCACCGCCGACGCCGGTCGTCGCGTCGGCCGGCAGGTAGCGGTGGGCGACTTCGACAGCCGGGTGCCTGGGCACGTCGTGCGGGAGCAGGCTGTGCTGCAGGGTGAGGGCGGCCTCGTGCTGCTGGGTGTAGCGGCGTGCGTTGTCGATGCACACGGCGGCGCGGGCGGCGAACTCCTCGGCGAGTGTGAGGTCGTCCTCCTCGAATGGCTCGACCCGCTTCGACCGCCACAGACTGAGCAGGCCGAGCACGAGCCCCCGCGCGACCAGCGGCACCACCATCAGAGAGTGGACGCCCAGACTGAGGGCGCGCTCAGCCCGCTCGGGGTCCAGGGGGAGCCACCCGGTAGGGCCTTCCAGCTGCGCTTGGAGGATCGGACGCCGCTCGGCCAGGCACCGCGCTTGCACAGTTCCCGGCGGTATCTGAATGGTGCGGCCCACCGGATACATCACCTCCGCCGTGTTCCGCAGGATGCTGCGGATCGCCGTCCGGCGCACGGGTCCGAGCGTCTCCTGGGTGGGCTCTTGGCCGCGGGTCACCGGCTCCAGCAGGTCCACGGAGACACAGTCAGCGAGGTCGGGGACCGCCACTTCGGCCAGCTCACGCGCTGTCTTCGCCACGTCCAGCGTGGTGCCGATGCGGGTGCTGGCCTCGTTGAGCAGGGCCAGCCGACGGCGGCCCTGATAGCGCTCGGTCACGTCCTCGACTGTCTGCGTCACCCCGAGGATGCGTCCGGAGGGGTCCTCCATCCTGAAGGCCGATACGGACACGACCAGTTCACGGCCGGGATCCCGCCGCAAACGGGCGTGCTGCTCGGTGAAGATCGAGGACCGGCCCGTCGCCAGTACCTCCCGCAACTGCCTCTCCACGGTGTCGCTGTCCTGCTGGATCAGGAAGTCGCTGGTGTGGAGCCCGCGATGCTGCTCGACCGGTATCTGACTGAACTTGGAGATCGCCCGGTTCACACGCAGGATGCTCAGGTCCGGGGCGCGGACGGACAGACCGATCGGGGACCGGCGGAACAGCCCGTCCAGGACCGACCGGTCCGTCTCCCACTGGACAACCTCCTCGGCGGGCGCACCGACGAGGACCCATTCGCGGGGGGAGCCGCCTCTCACGGTCATCCGGGCCCGGCACCCCAACTCCACACGATGGCCGTCGCGATGCCGGACGGGCACGACCCCGAACCATCCCCGGTCGCGTACGCATGCCGTCACCGCGTCCATGACGACGTCCTGGTCGCGCGGGTCGACCAGAAAGTCGACCGTCGGCCGCCCCAGCGCCTCCTCGGGCGGGTAGCCGAGCAGCGCCTCGGCCCGCTCGCTCCAGCCGACGACCCTCCCGCGGTCGTCCAGCACCACCAAGGCCGCGCGCCGCACCGCAAACGGGTCTTCCGGGCCTTCGCTGAACGTTGTCACCGGAGTGTCCATCCCTACCACCCTTGCACCTTCCGAGCGGGACCGCCCAAGCCGTGCCGCTCAGGGTGACTTCTCACCGGGCCTGGCGGACGCAGAGTTCTGGCGAGGAGCACCGCCACATCGTCCTGGGCCGCGGAGGGCAGCAAGCGGTCGAGGATGCGGTCGCAGATCTCCTCCAACGGGTCGTCGAGGTGTCGCAGCGCCTGGGCGAGCTGTTGCATGCCCTGGTCGAGATCTCTGTCGCGAGCCTCGATAAGTCCGTCGGTGTACAGCACCAGCAGACTGCCGGGGGGCAGCGGCACCTGCTCGGTCGGGAACTCCTGTCCGCCCGCTCCCAAGGGCGTACCCGGGGGGCCGTCGAGGAACGCGATCGTCCCCTGGGCGTCGGCCACCGCCGGAGGTGGATGGCCGGCCCTGGCGATCAGGCAGCCGCCGGCAGCCGGGTCGTGGACTGCGTAGACGCACGTCGCCATTTCGTTCTCCCCCAGGTCTGCCACGGCGGCATCCAGGGAGCAGAGGATCTGCCCCGGGGGGATGTCGTGGCGTGCCAGCGTTCGCACCGCTGTGCGCAGCTGTCCCATGACGGCCGCGGCATGGATTCCGTGCCCCATGACGTCTCCGATGACCAGCCCGGTCCTGCCGTCAGGCAGGGCGATGACGTCGAACCAGTCGCCGCCGACCTCGTGGTCGCTGGCGGGGAGGTAGCGCCCGGTGAGTTCCAGGCCGGTCACTTCCGGCAGCACGTTGTTCGTCAGGCTGCGCTGCAGAGTGAGGGCCGCTTTTCGCTGCCTGGTGTACATGCGCGCGTTGTCGATGTTCAGCGCGGCTCGGGCGACCAGCTCGTCGATGAGCACGCAGTCCTGCTCGTCGAGCGGCTCGCGGCCGCGGCTACGCGTCACCACCACGGCGCCGAGCACCTTGCCGCGGGCGACCAGCGGGACCAGTCGGGCGGAGCCCACACGGGCAGCGAGGTACGTACGCAGTCCCTCGGCGCGCGGATCGTTGATCAGCGCCGGGATGTCGGACAGGTAGAGATTCATGGGGTGCCCATCGGCGATGACCTGCTCGTACACCGAGCCGAGCGGAACCTGGAAGGTCAGGCCCGCTGCCAGCTTCTCGGCAGGGGCCAACGGATCGGTGAAGGCGGCCGCCATACGACGGACCACGCCGTGGGTGGATGCGGCCGCCTCATCGGGGTCGAGTACCTGTTCCAGCAGTTGTACGTCGGCCGAGTCGGCCAGCTGCGGCACCAGCACCTGCACCACTTCTTCGGCGGTCTGCCGCAGGTCCAAAGTAGTCCCTATCCGCGCGTCGGCCTCGGCCAGCAGGGCGAAGCGTTGCCGTGCCTGCTCGGCCTCGGCCTGAGCCTGCTGCCCCTCGGTGATGTCGATCAGGGAAGCGATCACTCCCAGCGGCCGACCGGCGCTGCCGAGCAGCGGGGCATAGGAGCAGGACCAGGTCCGGTCGTGATCGGGGTCGGCCGGGGTGCGCCCGGTGCGGCGCACGTCGACCACCGCTCTACCGCTGTCCAGGACCTGCTGCATCACCGTCTCCAGCGCCGCGGCGTTGACCCCTGGCGCGACCTCGGTCGGCCGCTTGTCGAGGTGCTCGGCCGCGGAGACGCCGTTCATCCGCGCCAGCGCGTCGTTGACCCGCAGAAAGCGCAGATCGGGGCTGAGCGTGGCCAGACCGATGGGGGACTGGGTGAACAGACCTTCCAGGGCAGCCAGCGAATCCCGCATTCGCAGCACCGCGGAGGTCTCCACGGCGATGGCCAGGAGGCCCGCTCTTCCCCGCGGGTCCACAGACGGGCAGAGCCACATCTCCATCGGCACGAGGTGCCCGTCGCGGTGCCGCAGCGGGAGGGTTCCGACAACCGTCTCACCCGCCATGACCTTCTGCGCGAGCTGCTCGGCCGACTCCCAGTTGGGCTCGGGGACCAGTATGGGGATCCCGTACCGGCCGAGCAGCTGCTCCGGCACGTAGCCGAGCAGGTCCTGGGCGGCGAGCGACCACTCCACGACGCGCCCCTGCGCATTGACTCTCCACAGCGCGATCGGAAGCAGGTCGCGGAGCACACCCGCGTACCCGATCGCCGACAGGGGGTGACCCGGCACATCGCTCGTCGACTCGTGTGTGTCCACGCAATGACCTCACCCCGGGGCGTGGGGGCTCTGCTTGCCGACCACTCCCTGGCGATCTTCCCGGCGAGCGCTGCCGACGCACAGTCAATGCAGCGGCTTCGGGTACGGCGACTTTGGGCGCAGCTTTTCCGGACGCAGTTGCTAACACATCAGCCTATCCGAGGCTCTGGCAGGGGCGAACTGAGCATCCCGTACCCGATGGCTCATGGGAGCTGTTTCATGGCGTGGAGGGCGATGGCGTGGAGGGCGATGGTGAGGCCCAGGGCCGGGAGGCTCGATGGAACTCGTCTCCCAGACCCTGGGCCCATATCGATGGCTGTCATGTTGTTCGCGTGTCTCTGTGCCGTCGATAGTTCCTCCTTCCGCCGTCAGGCGCAGCCCTCTATACGGGGCCGGTGCAGGCTTGCAGCTCGAACCACACCACCTTGCCGACGTGTGTCCGGTCGCTGCCCCAGCGGCGGGACAGCCGGTTCAGCATGTGCAGCCCCCGTCCCTCCTCGTCGTGCTCCTCGACATGGCGCCTCAGCGGTCCGGCCGGATTCGCGTCCTCGATCTCGCAGCGCAGCCCGCCGTGCGGGGAGGGCAGGCAGAAGGTGAGTCGGATCGGCCCCCACGCGTGGCGCAGGGCGTTGGTGACCAGCTCGCTGACGAGCAGCTCCGTGTCGTCGATCTGATCGTCGAGCGCCCAGTCAGCCAGCTGGGCACGGGTGAGTCGCCGTGCTTCACGCACCGAGGACAGGTCGCTGGGCAGGAGCCAGGTCCTTCTACGGGCGGGCCGGGCCGGGATACCGCCGAGCCCGGCATGCCATGGCGCGATAGCCGCGGTCTCGGGCATGGGTGCGGTGAACGGTTTCATGCCGCCCTGCCCTCCATGGCCTGAACAGTCTGAGCGGACCTGCCGTCGGGCAGGAGCTCACCCATGTCCTCGAACACCGTCACACCGTTGCAGAGGAGGCCCCACCCCTGCTCGGGGTGGTAGGCCACGAGGCGGGCGGCGTCATGGTCGGGCGCGGTTGAGGTGGGGCAGGATGGCTGGTGCTGGCACATTTTTGGTCGGACCTTCGATTCTCCGCCCGGCTGGGGTGGATCTCGTATGACGCGACCATCATGTGCCGACAGCGAAGTGACGGGGAGGGGATAAATCCCCGGATTAGTACCTGAACCACCCGCAGTGGGCCCGCGACGTGCTTCGCAGGGTGTCGAAGTCATCGCTCCGCGTGCATCGCCGCTGCGGATTCCCGCATTCCCGCCCCCGTCACTGGCCGGCCGCCGCCTCCCGAGAAGCCCACGGAGTCGAGGCCGAGGAGCCGTACAAGGCCCAGTCCGCCGCCCGGTCGAGTCCCATCTTCGCTCCGCGCCGGACTGCCGCGGCATATCGGCGATCGCCGAGATCGGTGCGGAGCCGGATCTCAGTCCCCTCGTGTCCCGCGGCCAGGTGCCGGAACCCGGACTGCGAGATCCCTATGGAACGCCACACGACCTCCGCCGCGCCCAGCAGCCGGGCACCGCGTTCCGCCTCGCCGGCTGAGGCGGCGGTCCAGGCCAGTGCCTCCATGCACAGGGCGATTCCCCACCCGTCCCCTACGACCCGGCGGGCGTTCAGGGCGTCGCGGAGGAGTTCTGCCGCACGGCTCGGCTCGCCCTGGCGCCAGAGGTGGAGGCCGAGCGCCCACAGGGCATAGGAGCGGGACCAGGGCGCGTGCGCCTCATTGCACAGGTCCAGGCACTCCTTCCCGACATCCGCGGCACGCGGATCGCCGGACATGGCGCATGCCAAGGTGAGCTGATACAGGGCGGTCATCAAGCCATTGCGGTCGCCGGCCGCGCGGTGGCCTTCCACGGCTTCTGCCAGAAGGCCGATCGCCTGGCGGAAGTCTCCTTCGTAAAGCGCGCGTCCGCCCAGGTACTGCGTGGCGTGGACCAGGGTCGAGGCATCGTGAAGCCGGAGAGCGAGAGCCCGGCACTCCTCCAGCCGCGGCAGCGCAGAGGCCGTGTCGCCCCGGAGCACCGACAGCCAGCCGTCCACCCACAGCGCCTTGCCGCGGGCCACCGTGTCCTGCGGCGCGAGCGCCAGCGCCCTGCCGAGCCAGTGGCGGCCCTCGCTGATCAGTCCGCTGCACAGCCAGTGGAACCACAGCGACGCGGCGATCTTCAGCCCCGCCTGTGTCTGGCCGGGCTCGCTGAGGCAGAACTCCAGAGCGGTGCGGATGTTGGCGTGCTCGCTCTGCAGCCGGGCGAGCCAGGTCTCCTGGCGCGGGCTCAGCCACTCCGCCTCCGCGCGGTCCACCAGCTGGAGGTACCAGTCCCGGTGGCGGCGCTGCAGGGCCGGCTTCTCCCCGGCATCGGCCAGGCGCTCCGCGCCGTACTGCCGGATCGTTTCCAGCAGGCGGTAGCGCACCTGGGTACCCTGCTCCTCCCGGATCAGGACCGACTTGTCGACCAGCCCCGCCACCAGGTCGAAGATGCGCTCCTCGGGTATGCCGTCACCCGAGCAGACCGCTTCGGCCGCCTCGAGCCCGCAGCTCCCGGCGAAGACCGACAGGCGCGCCCACAACCGCTGCTCACCGGGGGAGCAAAGATCGAAGCTCCAGTCGATCGACGAGCGCAAGGTCTCGTGCCGGGGCAGGTCCGCCGTGGTCTGTGCCGGGGAGAGCTCGAGACGCTCGTCCAGCCGTCGGAGGAGTTCTTGGGGCGTGAGCGTCCTCAGTTGCGCCGCCGCCAGTTCGATGGCGAGCGGGATGCCGTCCAGGCGCCGGCAGAGCCGAACGACCGTTTCCAGGTTTTCGGCGCCGAGGGTGAAATCCGGCGACGCCTCCGCCGCCCGCCGCTGGAGCAGCCTGACCGACGCGTAGTGGCCGGCCTCCGCGGGGCGGAGCGTCCGATGCGGTTCCGGCACGGCCAGTGCGGGCACCGAGAGGACTGACTCGCCGTCCACCCCCAGGGGCTGGCGGCTGGTGACCAGCACGCACAGCCGGGGAGCCGCACGCAGCAGCCGGTCGGTGAGCGCCGCGCAGCCGTCCAGGATGTGCTCGCAGTTGTCCAGGATCATCAGGGACCGCGCGTCACGCAGATGGTCGCAGAGCATGTCCGTCGGGTGTCTGGCCGACTGGTCCCGCAGCCCGAGCGCGGTGGCGACGGTCTGCGGGAGCAGCCCTTCTTCCTCCAGCGCGCCGAGCTCGACCAGCCATACGCCGTCCGGGAAGGCCCTTCGCACCTCGTCGGCAACTCCCGTTGCCAGCTTGGTCTTGCCCACGCCCCCCACACCGGTGAGGGTCACCAGGCGAGAATGCCGCAGCATCCGTTTGGCCTCGGCCAGCTGCCGTCGGCGGCCGATCAGCGAGGACTCGTCGCCGAAGGAAGTGCCCCGCCGGAGATGGGGACGAGTGCCATTGGCACCGTGGGCGGACATAACACCATGGTTGCACCCTGCGGGAGGCAGAGCCGGATTCCTCTTCGGCCCCCGCCGGGCGGGGACGGCCGGAGCTGCGGAGGAATAGGCTGGTTTGCGTCGGCCCGGCACAAACGGCAGGTACGCCGTGGATCGGGACCGATCCGAGGAATCGATGGCTGTCGTGGCACCAAGCGTCTCGACACGTCGGCAAGAGGGCAAGCTGCCTGCCGAGGTGACGAGCTTCGTGGGACGTCGGAACGAGGTGGCCGAGGTCCGCCGCAGGCTGTCCGGATCGCGCCTGGTGACGCTCACGGGTGTGGGGGGAGTCGGCAAGACGCGGCTGGCCTCACGTGTCGCAGCCGAGGTCCGGTCGGCGTTTCCGGACGGCGTGTGGCTGGTCGAACTCGCGGGCCTGGAGAATTCCGAGCTGCTCGCCCAGACCGTCGCCGAAGCGCTGGAGATCCGGGACCACTCGTCCCGGCCGCCACTGGACGTCCTCACCGACCACCTGCGGGACAAGCGCACGCTGGTGATCCTGGACAACTGCGAGCACCTGCTGCCGCAGTGCGCAGTGCTGGCCGATTCCCTGCTGCGCTCCACCGCCGACCTGAAGATCCTGGCCACCAGTCGGCAGGTGCTCGGCCTCACATACGAGCACACCCTGGCCGTGCCGACGCTGGACCTGCCGAGCACCGAGAACCCCCGGCTCTCCACCAAGTCGCTGACCCGGTGCGACGCCGTACGCCTGTTCATCGAGAGGGCGGGCGCCGTCCTGCCCGGCTTCTCCGTCACCGAGGCCAACCGCGAAGCAGTGGAACGGATCTGCCGGCAGCTGGACGGCATCCCCCTGGGAATCGAGCTTGCCGTCGTCCGGCTGCGGGCCCTTTCCGTACAACAGTTGCTGGAGCGGCTGGACGACCGGTTCCAGTTGCTGACCGCCGGTTCGCGGGTGGTGCTGCCGCGCCACCAGACACTGCGCGCGCTGATCGACTGGAGTTACGTTCTGTGCACCGACCAGGAGCGGATGCTCTGGGCTCGCGCCTCGGTATTCACCGGCGGCTTCGACCTGGAGGCGGCCGAGGAGGTGTGCTCCGGCGACGGCATCAGCCGCGAAGAGGTCCTCGACGTGGTGACCGGACTGGTCGACAAGTCCGTCCTCCTCAGAGAGGAGCCCCATGCGACGGTGCGCTACCGGCTGCTGGACACACTGCGGCAGTACGGCCGGGAGCAGCTCGTCGCAGCCGGGCAGACGGGGCCTTGGCAACGGCGCCACCGCGACTACTACCGGCGGCTGGCGGGCGAAGCGCGTGCCGAGCTGTTCGGTCCGTCCCAGGTGGCCTGGTTCACCCGGCTCCACCTGGAGCACACCAACCTGCGCACAGCCCTGGAGTACAGCTTCGCCGAACCGGGGGAGGCCGAGACCGGCCTGGCCATGGCCTCGGACCTCCTCTACCACTGGATCACGAGTTACTACCTCGGCGAGGGACGGCGCTGGCTGGACGAAGGGCTCGCCATCTGCACCGAACCGAGCCGGGTCCGGGCCCGAGCGCTGTGGACCAACAGCTGGCTGGCCGTCATCCAGTCCGAGACCGCCGTCGCGGCGACCATGCTCGAGGAGAGCGGGAAGCTCGGTAAACAGCTCGCGGACGAGTCCGTACTCGCCTACACCGCGCTGTACTCCGGCATGATCGCCATGTACCGGGGGGACGCCGAATCCGCGATCGGGCTCTACGAGGAGGCGGTGGCCCGGCATCAGGCCACCAACGACCCCGTGGGACTCGCGCTGTCGCTGATCCGGCTCTCCCTGCTCCACTCGTTCCTCGGTGACTCGCCGCGCGCCATCTCCATCGGCGAGGAGTCCCTGAGGGTGTGTGACGCCTATGGAGAGGGCTGGCACCGGGCCTACACGATGATGGCGCTCGGAATCGAGGTCTGGCGCCAGGGCGACACCCGTCGCGCCGCCGAGCTCGAAAAGGCGAGCCTGGGCTTCAACCGTTCGCTCGACGATCCGCTGGGGGTCGGCGTCAACCTCGAGGTGCTGGCCTGGATCGCCGCCACGGCGGAGCACTACGAGCGCGCCGCCCAGCTCCTGGGCATCCTGCAGACCGTCTGGCAGGCGATCGGCGCGCCGCTGTCCGGGTACGGGCACCTCGTCAAGTACCACGACGAATGCGAGTCCCGCACGAGCGGGGCCCTCGGCACGACGGCCTTCCGTGCCGCCGTCAAGAAGGGCTGTCGGCTCTCCTACGAAGAGGCGCTCAGCTACGCGCTCGAGGAGCACCTGGCAGCGGTGGAGCCGGGTGGAGAGGACGAGCGGCCCTCCCCGCTGACCCGTCGGGAGACCGAGATCGCCCAGCTGGTCGCTCAGGGGCTGAGCAACAAGGAGATCGCGGCCACGCTGGTGATCGCCCAGCGCACGGCGGAGGGCCATATCGAGCACATACTGAGCAAACTCGGCTTCACCTCCCGTGCCCAGGTGGCTGTCTGGGTCTTCGAACACGACCGCGCGGCAGGCGGGGAGGAGCGCTCCCCCGAGGGCGAGCGGTGACCGGCTGAGCCGGCCGCCGGATGAGCGCCGCCGCTCGGCAGACCGGTGGGTCGGTGTCAGGGATTCGTACCCCCCGAGCCTGCCCCGAAGCGGCGCGGCTCGGGGAGCATGCGGAGGGGACCGGTGCCCAGGGCCGCTTCCGGCTTCGGCCGGATCGTCGTCCCGGGCACGGGCCGCAGCTGCCACCGTGTGCTGACGGCGGCGAGAGCCAGGATCGCCTCGGCCAGGCCGAAGGTGTCACCGACGCATTTGCGGCTGCCTGCGCCGAACGGCACCATTGCGCCGCGCGGCACTGATGACGCCCGCTCGGGAAGCCAGCGATCGGGGTCGAAGCGATCGGGGCCGGAGAAAGAGTGGGGGTTGCGGCCGAGAACGTAAGGGCTGAACAGAACGGCCGTACCCGGCTTCAGCTTCTGCCCGCACAGTTCCGTCTCGACGGTGACGATCCGGCTGAGCAGCCAGGCGGGCGGATAGAGGCGAAGAGTTTCGGTGACGACGCGTCGGGCGTAGTCCAGGGCGGGCAGGTCGGCGAAGGCAGGCAGTCGGCCGTCGAGGATGCGGTCGGCTTCGTCCTGCAACTGCTGCTCGACCTCGGGGTGCCGGCTCAGGAGGTGGAAGGTCCACGCCAGGACGCTCGCGGTGGTCTCGGTACCGGCGATCAGCAGGGTCATGACCTGGTCGCGGATGTCGTCATCGGTGAAGCGCTCACCGCTTTCCTCGTCCTGGGCCCCGACCAGGATCGACAGCAGGTCCCCGTTGTCCGCCCCCGAGAGCCGGCAGCCCTGGACCGTCTCGTCGATAACTGCGCGCAGCCTCCTGCGTGCTTGCTCGAAGCGCCTGTTCTCCGGAGTGGGCAGTCGCTCCAGGAGACCGACCGGCGCGGTCATCCGCCGGTAGATGCCCCGAAGGATGATGGGCAGACACTGCTGTACGTCGGCAACGGCCCGACCACCGATCGTGGTGGAGAACAACGTTCGCGTGGTGACCCGGACCGTCAGCGCATGCAGCGTGGCGCCGAGGTCGATGGCACGGCCTTCCTGCCACGAACCGAGCACGGCGTCGATCTCCTCGCACATCACGGCGGCGTACGACGCCGTCCGGCTGGAGTGAAAGGCGGGCTGCACCAGTCGGCGCTGCAACCGGTGCTCCGCCCAGGCCGAGGTGAACAGGCCGTTGCCCACGAGGGGGCGGACCTTGTCGAACAGCGGGCCGCCCTTGTCGTAGGTGCGCGGGTCCAGCAGGACCTGACGTACGAGCTCGGAGTGGCAGGCCAGGTAGGCGCGCTGGGGGCCGAGACGGACCTCGACCAGGTCGCCGTGGGCGGGCAGGGCAGCCAGGAACTCCAGCGGACGGCGCCGCAGAGGGATCGCATGGCCGAGAACGGGGAGCCGGCCGGGAGCGACGCCCTTCGTCGACGGCGCAGCCATGCCGGTGCCCGACAGGCGGGTGCTCGACCGCATGCGTGCAGTCTCTGCCACTCTTCAGCTCCTCGTCATGGATGGTGTCGCCGTCTGCGGCCTGCCGCTATCGGTATGGGTATGGGTGTTGGGCCGTGCTTGGAGTCGGGTGACGGGAGCGGTGAGGCTGATCCAGCCCGAGGTGGAACCGTCCCAGACGTAGCCGTCGCCGAAGTAGCGAGGCGTGAGGTACTCGAACTCCGCGCTGCCACCGATCAGATGGTCCAGGCCGTTCAGGTACGCGCGGATGTCCGCCCGCGTCGCGTGTGGACCGTTCAGCACCTGGTCCCGGGCTGCGATATAGGCCCGCTCGTGGTGCTCGACCAGCTCACGAAGCCGGTCGACGCAACTCTGCAGACCGAGTCCCTCGCGCTCGATCAGCACGCGGGCCACCGTCATCTTGTCGTCCTGCGCATGCTCCTTGCGCCACGAGAGCAGGTCGTTGACGATGATCATCTGCCGCATGCAGTGCGTGTGCACGTCCGCGAGCAGCCGATCGCATCCGGTCATGTCGACGCCCGCCGCGTATTCGGTCATCAACCGGATGAAGCCGCAGCCGAAACTGTTCAGACGCACGGTCATACAGGTCTCGTAGTCCGGCACCCGCTCCGTCAGCTTGAAGCGGATCTCGGTGACGCACCCGTGCAGAAACGCCTCGAGAGCACCGGCGAACCGTCGAATCTGACCAGGAGAGAGCCCGGGACTGATACGACGCCACAGCTCCTTGCCCGCCAAGCCGTAGGGAAAGTCCTCGCTCCCGCCGCCGTCACCGTGGAAGTTGTCCATGATGTCGGCGAACACCTCGCGCGCACCGGCCTCATCGGCTCCCAGCGCCGAACGGTCCGAGACGAAGCTGTCGATGACGGTGACGTACTGGTACCAGTCGGCTACATCGAGCGCCCGCTGCTCGTCGGCGTACGGCACGGTCAGTGGTCCGTACAGTCCGTTCCGCTGACGTAAGAAGGAAAGCAGGTCTTCCTCACTCGCGAAGCAGTCGCCGAGTCGGCGGCGCACCCAGCCGTTCGACCGGAACTCGATCTGCGCCGCCTTGGGGTGGTAGGCCACCGGCAGCAGCCGAGGCAGCTCGGGCAGGAAAAATTCGGTCATGACGTCCTTACGGAAGCGGCGTGGGCAAGTTGGCGCAGGGTTTCGACGGCAGCCTCCGGGAAGGGGGCGTGGTCGAGGGCATTCATGGCTCGGCGCAAGCGACGGGCGATCATCCGCTCCACCGCGAGGCGGGCACCGGTGGCTTCCAGAACGGCCCGCACGGAGTCGGCCTGCTCCTCGGTCAGATCGGGGCGGCCCACCAGAGCACGCAGAAGGCGGAGTTGCGCAGGCGTGGCTCTTGCGACGGCGAGGGCCATCAGCACGGTGCACTTACCGTGGCGGAAGTCGTCACTGATGGGTTTGCCGGTCGCCGCGGGATCGCCGAATCCTCCCAGGAGGTCGTCCCGGAGTTGGAACGCCTCTCCGATGGGAAGGGCGTAGGCGGTGCAGGCTTCCATGACGGCGGTGCTGCATCCGGCCAGAGCGCCACCGAGATGCAGCGGTCGCTCCACGGTGTACTTGGCGGTCTTGAAGCGGCTCACCGTCAGGGCATAGGCGATATTGCCGGTCGGCCTGCCAGTGCCGAGCAGGTCGAGATACTGGCCGTACATGACCTCGGTACGCATGGCGTTCACCACGCCAAGGGCCGCACGCATTGGCACGGGCGCGAGGCCCGCCGAGTGGAGCAACTCGTCGGACCAGGCCAGTGCGAGGTCGCCGAGCAGGATGGCGGCGTTCGCACCGAACTGGTCGGCGTCCCCGGGGCCTTGGCGGCTTCGGTGACGGTCGGCCAGGGATGCGTGGACGCTTCGATGCCCTCTGCGCGTGTCGCTGTCGTCCATGACGTCGTCATGAATGAGGGCGGAGGTGTGGAACAGCTCCAAAGACGCCGCGGCCCGCAGCACCGGTTCCGGGTCTCCGCGACCATGTGCGGCGCACCAGCCGCACACGCACATCACTGGTCGTATTCGCTTGCCGCCCACGCAGAGGAATCTGCGTAACGTGTCGATGAGTTCCGTGAGTTGGGGAGGAGCCGAACGGCTCTTCGCCGCCAGAAACTCCGCAAGCACCGTGTCGACCGCTTGCCGGATCTCCACCATGTCCAGCACGGCATCATTGAGGGCCATCGTGGTGTGGCCCCCCGCACCTGCCACAGCAACGCGCATGGCCCCCTCCGAGGGAGCGAGACGAGGAAAGCAAGAGCGAGCAAATCAGTGCGGAGACATGTACTCCCCGTTCGTTCGCCCTTGATGCTTCACCTCTCCACCCCGGGGGAAACCACGATGCTGCTGCCCCTGGCGCACCATTGCCCACCATGTGGTGCACGGCACAGCGCGCACGGCCTACCGTGCGCCGTTGACTACGCGGATGGTGCTCCGCTAAGGGGCTCGTGCCGCACCATCTCCAAGCGGCGCGGCCTCAGCCCCGCCGCGACCAGCTCGTCGCGCGCCCGCGCCGCAACACCCCCCGCCCCGCACTGACCGGCCAGGTCCACACCACGGTGCAGGGGCTCGGCCGCTTGCGAGAGGAGTCCGGCGCGGCGAAGCGCGGTGCCGAGCTCCACCAGAGCACCGGCGAGTTCGTACGACGACGGCGCCAACTCCAGCGTGGTGACGGCGCGCTGCAGCAGAGCAATCCACTCGGGCCCGTCCGTCACCCGGGCGAGCACACACAGCGCTTTCCCCACCGCCGTTGCCGTACCGAAGCGCTCGGCGCGGCGCAGCGCCTCCCGCGCCAGGTCCAGCGCCCGCCCAGCGTCCGTTGTCCGGGTGGCCAGCGCGAGATGGGGCAGCCACGGGCACCAGGCCGGATTGCGCATACCGCGCAGATCGAGGCGGCGGCCCACCGCGGCCAGCTCTTCGGCAGCCTGCTTGTCCATTCCCCGCGCCAACAGCAGTTCGCCGTGGACGGTCTCGGCATCGGGAAGCGTCACGGCCGACGGGAACGGCTTGCCGAACCGGCGTTCCACTGCCAGCTCCTGGGCAGCCGCTGTCTCCCCGCGGGCCAGCAGGATTTCGATCAGGCTTGCCATCGCGTACCACTGGGCATGGGTGCCCGCGGTCCCCAGGCGGTCCCCGAGCTGCAGTCCGGCGCGTACGAAGTCCTCGGCCTCGGTGAGCTGGCCTTTCCAGAAGCGGATATAGCCGAGCAGGCTGTAGGCGAGCGAGAGGTGCACCCCTCGCCAGCCCTGCTGTTCGTACTCTGCGATGGCTTCCGAATACAGCTCCTCGGCCCGGTCCGGGCGGTCGCAGTACAGGAAGGTGAGGGCCACCAGTGACGGGGCTTCGAAGCCCCACTGCTCGTCCGTCCAGCTCATCCCGCCGGAGCCCAGCGCCCGCTCCGCGAACTCCAGTGCGGTCGCCGCCGGTTCGCCGCGCACCATCGCATCCCATGCGCGCAGCCCGTAGAGATAGCGTTCGGTCTGGCTCTGGCCGGACAGCCGCTGCGTGAGTTGGCTGAGCCGACGCGACAGGACCGGCGCTTGCCGGTCGTCGGAGGTGAACGCCGACAGCATGAAATGTTCCATGAGCATGCGCAGACGTACTCGGGAGTCCGTGGCGATACGGATTTCCTCCATCGCCACCTCCGCGGCTTCCGTGAGCCGGTCGCAATGCGACAGCGCCCTCCCGAGACGGATGACGATGCTCTGCCGCAGTTCCGACGGCAGAGCCGGCTCCTGCAACGCAGCCTGCAAATGGTTCACCGTCACCGTCGGATCGTGCAGCAGCGCCGGGGAACCGAGTTCGTGCAGCACGTTGGCCCGCAGTCTCGCGGGCGGAGGCTCGCGCAGCGCGCGGCTCAGACAGCGCCGGGCAGCGTCGGGAGCACCGCGGTGCACATACTCCCTGGCCGCTTCGCGCAGTTGCTCCGCCACCCAGGCGTCGCCCTCCGGTTGTGTCTCCAGCAGATGCCGAGCCGCCACGGCCGGACCCTCGCCCGCCTCGACGAGCTCCCAGGCGGCCTTGCCGTGCAGTGCCACCCGCATCGCGGGCGGGATGGCCCGATAGACCGCCGTCGCGATCAGCGGATGGACGAACTCCGGCTTCATGCCGTACGTCAGAATGCGCTCGGTCCTCAGCACATCCGCCGCTTCCGCGGCCTCGGCCGGTCCCAGCGCTGCCAGCGACGACGCAAGGCTGAAGGTCGCCTCGGAGCCAAGTACGGCAACGGCCCAGGCCAGCCGCACCGCGATCGTGCCCAGCTGCTCCAGCCGGTCCACCAGGCCGCCGCCCTTGGTCTCGGCCGCGAGGTCCCGCAACGTACAGGCGTTCTCCCGCCTGGGGGCCAGGTGACGGTCGCGTACCTTCGCCGCCAACTCGACCGTCTCAAAGGGGTTCCCGCCCGTGACCAGCCAGGCTTCGTGACAGAAGTCGTCGTCGACCTCGGTGCCCAGCGCCTCGCGCAACAGATCGGCGACCGCGGCGGGCGTCAGCGGCGCCAGGTCCAGCGGACGCACCCTGTTCCGCTCGACCATGTCGCTGAACGCCTTGGCCTCATCCGGCATTTCCTCCGGGCGGTAGGCGACGACCACGAGTACGGGCAGGTCCTCGACCCGCGCGGCAAAGGAGTTCAGCCAGGCCAGGGACTCCGCATCCGCCCAGTGTGCGTCGTCGACGACCAGGACCAAGGGGCCGCGCCGTACCGCGACATGAGTGACCACCCAGTCCAGACCGTCCCGCACCCCCTGCGGATCCGGCACCGCGCGCTCCACGGCGGGACTCAAGCCGACACAGGGACCGACGATGCCGTACCAGTCGCCCAGCACCTCCCGGCGCTCGCTCTCGGAGTACGAGGCCAGCAGCGGCTGGAGCAACTGCCGCACCACATGGAAGGCCAGACTCTGCTCCTGCTCGCCGCCTTTCGCGAAGAGCCCTGTGCAGTCCCGGTCGGCCATAAGGCGACGCACCTCCTCCAGGAGGGTCGTCTTGCCTGCCCCGGCCGGTCCGGTGAAGGCCAGCAAGCCACCGCGGCGTGCGGAGGGAATCACCGCACCCGCCGTCGAACGGCCGCTCACCGCGTCCAACGCCGCCTTGACAATGACCAGTTCGGCGTCTCGCTCAAGGGTTCTGGGAACGATCCGTATGTCCCGCTCGCGCTGCTCCTCGTCCGGTGCTCGGCCTTCGGCTCGCTGCGTGTCCGACCGGTCCGCGACCACCCGTTCTCCTCCCGGCACGGTGAACATGCCCGTCGGCGATCTCGTTCTTCACGTAGCGTATCTCCCGACTAACCGTCAGCGAGAGGACGGCGGAGCATGTACATCCTCATGAGTGGACGCGCCGTTACTCTGTCCCGCTCCTCCGCCATGACGGCCGACCCTTCCGCGGTCAGCCAGCCCCCACCACCGGCATTGACCTCCTCGTGTCCACGCGGCCAGCGTCCGACGAGTGGCGTGAGCCTGAAGAGCAGGCCAGGGCGGCGATGTCGCAACTGCCGCGACCTCTTACCACGCAGCAGTCTTATCAGCCTCGACGATGCCTGGATCTGTCGTTAATTCAGGTGAACTCCGAATCATACGTCCCGATTAGAGGCAGGGATCCTCTACCTTCCTGCCGTCCCTACTCATCGTGGAGGTTCGGGGCGAAGCTTCTGAGCCGGGCACAATCTCGGGGAGTTCGTGTTGCGTATGGTGCTTGAGCGCGCTGACGGGGGAGGGTCGCCACAGGCCGAGCTGCGCAGCAGGTGGCTGTACGTGGCGGGAGTGGGGCAGGCCGTGTGCATCGGCTCCGCGGTCGCCGCTGCGGTGGGCGGGCGGTTCGCCCAGCTGGGGCTGCCGGTGGCCGATGTCGGGGTGCCCGCTGCGCACGGCGTGGCCGTCCTCTCCATCCTCGCGCGGGCGCGATCGGCCACGGGACGAGTGCGGCTGCGCCTGTTGTTGCTCGGTCTGTCGACGGGTGCGGCCGGCATGCATGAGCTTGTGCTGCGCCAGTTGACAGCATTGCTCCGGTCGCCCACCGGGATGCTCTATTGGGCGGTCGAACTGCTTGCCGTGGCCGGCATCGCCGTCGCGCTCTGTCTGGGCGTGGCCGGGCTGGTAGTCGCGGCCGGCGACGGCGGCACGCGGCTGGCCTGGCTGCGACGGCTGTTGGACGGGTGGATGATTGCTGGATCGTTGTTCACTCTTGGCTGGGTACTCCTCTTGCATCGGGCAGATCTGGGCGGTGACATCCTGGCAGCGCTGTCCGATCTCGGCCGAGTGGTCGCGGACATCCTCGTTCTGGGACTGCTGCTGGTCCTGCGCTTCGCCATGGCACGCGGGCATCGTGCGTCCGTCACCGTTGCGGCATTCGGTCTCGCGGTCTTCGCGGTAAGCGACATGCTCCGCATCTTTTCGGCAGAGCCGGTCGTCTCAACCACGATTCCGGTCACCGAGACATGCTCGATGACCGGTATGTTCCTCATCGCCGCCGCGCCGTGGCTGCCCGGCGGCGACAGCGTCCTGGGCGTGGACCGGCGGGAGTTGCCCGTGGCGGGAGTGGTGGCGGCGTTCCTCCCCGTAGTCGTTTGTGCGCTGGCCGTGGTGGTGCACACCTTGTCCGGTTACCGCCTCGATGTGGTCATGCTGGTCGTCGGAGGCACCGTGTTGTTCGCACTGAGTGTGCGTCAAGGCGTGGTGCATGCTGACAGTCTCTGCCTCACGAGAGAGGTCGCCACCCGCGAGGATCACTTCCGTACGCTCGTCCAGGGTTCGAGTGACGTGATTGCTATCGCCGGCGAGGACTGTGTGCTGCTCTACATCAGTCCGGCTGTGCACCAGGTTTTCGGGTACCGGCCCGAGGACCTTCTTGGCACCCGCTTGCCGCTGCTCATTCACCCCGACGACTTGCCGCCGCTGAAACAGACCATCGGGAAGCTGAGGGAGGAAGACGAACTCAGCAGCCACAGCCTGAGCCGTCGTGTTTCCTGCCGGATGCGGTCGGCCGACGGACAATGGCGCCACATCGAGTCAACGATCAGCCTTCACCACGACGGGTTGATCGCCAACAGCCGGGATGTGAGCGAACGAGTCGCGCTGCAGGCACAGCTGGAGCATTTGGCGTTCCACGATGCGCTGACCGGCCTGCCCAATCGTGCTTTGTTCGCTGATCGGATCAAGCACGCCCTGGCCAAGCGGTCGGCCGACAGTGCACCGCCCGCAGTGCTCTTCCTCGACCTGGACGGCTTCAAGCAAGTCAACGATTCGGCCGGGCATGCGGCGGGTGACGAGCTGCTCATCCAGGCCGGGCGGCGGCTGCAGGCAGCGGTACGAGCGGAAGACACCGTTGCCCGCCTCGGCGGCGATGAGTTCGGCGCACTGCTGGAGGGGGAGGCTGGGGCTTGTGAGTCCCGGACGCGGGAGGTGGCGGAGCGGCTGCTGCTCGCCTTGGCACAGCCCTACCGCCTCGCCGGTACCGAGGCCGTGGTCGCGGCTTCGATCGGGCTCGCGGTGGCTACCCCGGGAATCACCCCCGACGAATTGATGCGCAATGCCGACCTGGCGATGTACGGCGCCAAGGCCGCAGGCAAGCGACGCATTCAGATGTATCAGCCGCAGACGCACAGCAATCAGCGTCCAAGTTGGGCGGCACTGTGACCGTGTCATTTCAATTGATAAAGTCGTCATAGAGTAGTTGGTGGCGGACTGCGTCGAAGCCCTCGAGGGCTCGTGCGAGTTGCTCTTCGGTGTGCACCGCGATGTAGCTGCTTCTCAGGCGGGGCGACGCGGCGGGAGGGAGTACCGCGTTGACATATACACCTTGCTCAATCAGGAGATTCCACGCGATGAGAGTGCGTTTTTCGTTCACCGTATCGATGGGGACTATTGGTGCTTGGCCGGCGCCGGTTGGATAGCCGAGCGACGCCAGTTCCCTTCGCATGAAATCCGCCTTTGAAATCACTTCTTTGGAGCGCCACGGCTCCTCCTGAAGTATGTGCAGCGACTCCAGAGCTGCTGCCGTGCTGGCCGGGCTCAGGCTCGCGGAGAACAACAGGCTGCGTGCGTTGTGGCGGAGGTACTCAATTACCTCCTCATCGCCGAGGATCGCTCCGCCAGTTGATCCGAAAGCCTTGGAGAAGGTGAGCGTGACGAGTGGCACTTCCTCCACGAGGCCGTAGTGGGCGCACGTTCCCCTGCCCTCGGCCAACACGCCGACACCATGCGCGTCGTCGACAAGGAGAGTGGCTCCGTACTGTCGGCACACCCGTACTAATTCAGGCAGCGGACAAAGGTCGCCCTCCATGCTGTAGACGCCGTCCACCACAACCATCCGACCGGCCTGCTCGGGAAGTTGATCGAGTTTGCGGCTCAGATCCTGTGTGTCGTTGTGCGCGAACCACTGGACCCTGGCCCGACTGAGCCGAGCGGCGTCGACGAGGGAAGCGTGTGCCTGCTTGTCGATGAGAATATGATCCCCTGGGCCGCAGAGGCCGGTGACAGCAGCCAGGTTGGTCTGATAGCCCGTGGTCAGCAACAGGGCGGCTGGTTTGCCGAAGTACTTGGCGAGCTTCCTCTCCAAGTGGTCATGGAGGTCGAGGTTGCCATTCAGGAGCCGAGAACCCGTGCAGCCTGCGCCATATCGGCGCGATGCTTCTGCGGCGGCGTCACATACCCGTGGGTCGGTGCTCAGTCCTAGGTAGTCGTTGGAGCCGCACATGATGACTTCGCGGCCGTCTGGAAGCCGAGCTACGCCCTGGTCCCGCTCGCTGAAATTGAGGTAAAAAGGGTAAAGTCCGCTCTTTTTCAGTTCGCGGGAACGGCTATACCCGGTGCACTTTCTGGTGACGTTCATAAATGGCCTTCCCCCCCGAGGGCTCCCGGAGTTGAGCGAGCGTATCGGCTCGTCCGCGTAGGGACCCGCCCAGCCCGGTAAGCGAATAAATATTCTCCGATTCGACACGCAGACCTATAAAATGCAACCTCCAATCGGTCAAAATTGATCATTCTCGATACTCAGCCCTCTCCAACTCCCGTTGAGGCGTGGTGAAGGACGAGGACGCTTCGCGTCACCGCGTCGCGCCCTGCCGAATTACGCGCCCCGCGACGGGAGTTCCACGCGCAGTGTCAGGCCGCCGGAAGCTTCGGGCGGCCTGTGAGGGTGCCGTGGTGGGTTTCCCCCGGTGAGCGGCGCCGTCCGACAAAGTCCGCGGTGGCAAGTGGCGTACCCGGCCCGCTGTTTCAACGTTGGAAACCTGAGTGACAGCGGAATGACGGCACGTCGCCCGGCGGCTGTCCAGAGGTTCGGCAACAGGTGTCCCCGCTCGTCCACATCCGGGCATGTCAGCCTGCCGCGTCGGCTCGGACACGCTTCGGAAACGTCGCTGCAACCCTCTTGCCGCTGGCGCCAAGGCGCCTATATAACGTTGTAAAGCCAGTCGGAGACAGCCCGGAACTGAGCCAGTTACACGGCTTTCCCGCAGCTCACAGCCTCTTTCGGCAACCGTACGCCCACGCTCCGGTCATCCAGGGCGGCACGGCTGCACTCCCGCACTGCCCGTGACCGTACGCCGCCCGGCGGCGCCGTCCCGTCCGCCAAGGAGTGTCCTTTCATGACCACCACGCGCAGGTCCCGCACGCTCTCCGCCGTAGGCCTCTCCGTCGCGGCCATCACGCTTGCCGCCACCGGCTGTTCGAAGTCGGAGACGACCGACAACGGGGGCAGCGACGCGTCCCAGGCTGCGCAGTCCGCCAAGACGCCGGAGGCGAGTTCCGGCCCGGGTTGCGCCCTGACCGCCTACGGTGCCCCGAAGGTCGACCTGAAGAACGCAATCGTCGGCTTCTCCCAGTCGGAGAAGGAGGCCAACCCCTTCCGCATCGCCGAGACGCAGTCCATCAAGGACGAGGCGGCGAAGGTCGGGGTCAAGAAGCTGCTGACCACCAATGCGCAGTCGCAACTGTCCAAGCAGATCAGCGACATCCAGGACATGCTCGCCCAGGGGGCACAGTTCCTCATCGTCGCCCCGCTCAACTCCGACGGTCTTGAGCCGGCCCTCAAGGCCGCGGCCGACAAGCACGTGCCGGTCCTGACGATCGACCGGAAGATCAACGCCACGGCGTGCAAGGACTACCTCGCCTTCCTGGGCTCGGACTTCGTGGAGCAGGGCAAGCGGGCAGCCGACGCGATGATCAAGGCCACGGGCGGCAAGGGCAAGGTCGCCATTCTGCTGGGCGCCTCCGGAAACAACGTCACCACCGACCGCACCAAGGGGTTCGTCGACCAGATCAAGGCCAAGTCGCCCGGTCTGGAGATCGTCGCCCAGCAGACCGGCGAGTTCGCACGCGACAAGGGCCAGCAGGTCATGGAGCAGCTCATTCAGTCCAAGCCGGAGATCACCGCGGTCTACGCCGAGAACGACGAGATGGGCCTCGGCGCGCTCACCGCTCTCAAGGGTGCCGGCAAGAAGCCCGGCAAGGACATCAAGATCGTCTCTATCGATGGCACGCGCAACGCCGTCCAGGCCCTGGCCAACGGCGAGTACAACGCGGTCATCGAGTCCAACCCGAGGTTCGGCCCGCTCGCCTTCGCGACCGCGCAGAAGTTCTACGGTGGCGAGTCCATCCCGGAGAACGTCATCATCTCCGACCGCGCCTACGACGAGGCCAACGCCAAGTCGTCGATCGGCGGAGCGTACTGACCATGCCCGCTGCGGGCCGTCACGACCCCCGTCTCATCTCGTGGCGGCCTGGGATCCACCCATACGATCTCCGGAAGGCCAGGTTGATGGCACCCCCCGAAGCGGCAGCGTCCGCTGCGGCAGGCGCGCAGCCGCCGAACGCACCGGCACTGCTGCAGGCCCGCGGCGTCAGCAAGCGGTTCCCCGGCGTAGTCGCCCTCGACGACGTCTCGTTCACCGTTCACGCGGCAGAGACCCACGCCCTCGTCGGCGAGAACGGGGCGGGCAAGTCCACCTTGATCAAGGTGCTCACCGGCGTCCACCGCCCGGACGGCGGCGAACTGCTGCTGTCCGGACGGCAGATGCACTTCACTCGCCCCTTCGAGGCGCAGCAGGCGGGCATCTCCACGATCTACCAGGAGGTGAACCTTGTCCCTCTGATGAGCGTGGCCCGCAACATCTTCCTCGGCCGTGAGCCCAAGTCCCGTTTCGGGCTGATCGATTTCGGGCGCATGCACAGCGAGGCGGCCGAGCTGCTCGCCCGGTTCGGCGTCCGCGTCGATCCCCGGCGGCCGCTGCACACCTTGGGCGTCGGGACGCAGCAGATGGTCGCGCTGGCCCGCGCAGTGTCTGTCCAGGCCCAGGTGGTGGTCATGGACGAACCCACCTCATCCCTGGAACCACGAGAGGTGGAGACCCTGTTCCAGGTCATCGGGGATTTGCGGCGGCAGAACATCGCTGTCGTCTACGTCAGCCACCGCATGGACGAGCTGTATCGCGTCTGCGACCGGGTCACCGTTCTGCGCGACGGCCGGCACGTCCACACAGGCGACCTGGCCGACGTGGACCGCATGCACCTGGTGTCCATGATGCTCGGCCGGGAGATCACGGAGGTCCGCCGGCACGGCGTGACAGCATTCGGCGGCGAGGGACATGACGTCGCGCGCCGGCCCGTCCTCACGGCCAACGGTCTGACCCGCAGACATCAATTGGACGACATCAGCCTGGATCTCCATGCGGGTGAAGTGCTCGGACTTGGCGGCCTGTTGGGATCCGGGCGCAGCGAGACGGCCAAGGCGCTGGCCGGCGCCCTGCCCCTGGACGCGGGAGAGATCAGCATTGCAGGCAGGTCCCTGCGTCGGACGACCTCCGCGAGTGCCATCCGCGCCGGGATCAGTCTGTTGCCCGAGGACCGTAAGGCGGAGGGCATCGTGCCGGGCCTGTCGGTCCGGGAGAACATCGTGCTCGCCGCCATGCCCCGGCTGTCCCGGGCCGGCGTCGTCTCGCGCAAGCAGCAGGACCGCATCGTGGACGTTTTCATGAAGCGGCTGCGGATCAAGGCCTCCAGCCCGGAGCAGAAGGTCGGTGAACTCTCCGGCGGCAACCAGCAGAAGGTGCTGCTCGCGCGATGGCTGTGCCTGGAGCCCAAGGTGCTGCTGCTGGATGAGCCCACTCGCGGCATCGACGTCGGCGCCAAGGCCGAGGTGCAGGCGCTCATCGACGAACTGGCCCAGGAAGGCCTCGCCGTCCTGCTGATCTCCTCCGACCTCGAGGAACTGGTCGAGGGCTCCGACCGGATCGTGGTGTTGCGGGGCGGGTCCGTGGCCGGAGAGCTGACCGGCGATCAGGTCGGCGAGAGCGCACTGCTGGAAGTGCTCGCCGACCATTCCGCAGCCGCTGCTCCGGCAGGAACGGATCCCGCCCCGGACTCCGATACCACCGGCGCCGGCCCGCACATCCCGGCCAAGACCTCGGCCGGCAAGGAGGATCTGCGATGACCAGCCCAGCGACCGTAGTGCCGGGGCGCGGCCTGTCACAGCTGCGCGGCCCCGCATGGTTCCAGGAGTACGGCGTGTACGCCGCAGTGGCCGCGCTGCTGGTCTTCAACGCCTTCTTCACAGAACACTTCGTCACCGTCGACAATTTCCGCACCCAGTTGATCCAGGCCGCCCCGGTTGTCATCGTGGCTCTGGGCATGGCTCTGGTGATCGGCACCGAGGGCGTGGACCTGTCCGTGGGTTCGGCCATGGCGCTGGCCGCCGCCCTGCTGCCGCTCTACCTCGGCTACGGCCTCGTGCCGGCCCTCCTCATCGCTCTCCTGGCCGGCGCCGTGGTCGGCGCGGTGAACGGCACCTTGGTGTCGCTGGTCGGCCTTCAACCCATCGTCGCCACCCTCGCGCTGTTCGTCGGCGGCCGCGGGATCGCCCTGGTCGTGGCCGACGGCCGGCTGAAGCAGATCGCCAACCGCGATCTGCTCGCCCTGGGCACCGGAAGCTTCCTCGGCATCCCGCTGGTCGTTCTGATCGCCGGTGTGCTGGCGCTCGCTGTGGCCTTCCTGGTACACCGCACCACTTTCGGCCGACAGGTCGTCGCGATCGGTGGGAACCGCCCCGCGGCGGCACTGGCAGGTCTGCCGGTCAAACGGGTCCTGACCGGTGTGTACGTCCTGTGCGGCGTGCTCGCGGCGCTGGCGGGCGTGCTGGCCACCGCCCGGCTCACCGCCAGCGACCCCTCCTCCCTGGGCAACTTGATGGAGCTGTCCGCGATCACCGCCGTGGTCGTGGGCGGGACACCGCTCAGCGGCGGTTCCATCCGCGTCCTCGGCACCGTCGCCGGCGCCCTGCTCATGCAGCTGCTGCGCGCCACCCTGGTCAAGCACGATCTGCCCGACTCCGCCGCCCAGATAGCCCAGGCGGCCATCATTCTCGCCGCCGTCTACGTCGCCCGGGAGCGCCGATCCCGATGAAACTCCTCTCAGCACTCGGTTCCTCCGAGGCCGGTTCCCGACCGCCGGCCGCATCCGTTCCGCCCGGCAGCCCGCCCCGGCAGCACGCCGCTGCCGAACAGCCGACCGGCAGGGAGCGCTTCGCCTCACTGGTCCAACGCCAGGGCGTACTCGCCGTTCTGGTCCTCGTGGTGGTTGTCTCGTCGTTCGTCTATCCGACCTTCGCCACCATGGACAATGCCCGTGGAGTGACGGTCCAGGCATCCTTCCTCGCCATCGTGGCACTGGGCATGACCCTGGTGATCATCACGGGTGGCATCGACCTGTCCGTCGGCTCGGTATTCGCGCTCGGCGGCGTACTCGCGGCCTGGGCCTCGCAATGGGGCATCCTCCCGGCCCTGCTGGTCCCACTCGCCGTGTGCGGAGCGATCGGCGCCCTCAACGGACTCCTCATCGCAGGCGCCGGTCTGGCGCCGTTCATCGTCACCCTCGCCTCGCTGCTGGCCGCCCGTGGGCTGCTGCTTGCCATCACCGACGAGGGCTCCACGACGTACCTGGTTCCCAAGGAGTCGGCCTTCGCCCACATCGGGCAGGGCGGCATCTGGGGATTCGGCTGTCCGATCCTGATCGCGGCAGTGCTCTTCGGCGCCGGAGGTCTGGTCCTGCAACGCACCTCCTTCGGCCAGACACTGTTCGCCGTGGGCGGCAGCGCCGACGCGGCGACGCTCATGGGTCTCCCCGTCGCCCGAGCGAAAGTCATGGTCTACCTGCTCAGCGGGCTACTGGCCGGCCTGGCAGGCGCGATCAACGCGGCGCGGCTCTCCTCCGGCGTCACCATCATCGGTGTCGGCATGGAACTTGACGCCATCTCGGCGGTCGTCATCGGAGGCACGCTGCTCATCGGAGGCGCGGGTTCGGTGAGCGGCACACTGTGGGGGGTGCTGCTGCTCGCGGTGATCCAGAACCTCATCAACCAGATCGGTTCGCTCAATTCCTCCTACCAGTCCGTGGTCAGCGGCGGCTTCCTGATCGTGGTCGTGGTGGCGCAGCGATACCTGGCACGGAGCCGCAGAACCACCTGAGGAACGCCGGGTGCCGCACGGCCGCAGTGCCGGCGGCGCCCGGCGCACAGCATGCCGGACCCGGATGTCTCCGGGCCCCGGTCCGGTCCAGCGAAGGAGTGCAGTGGGCGTCAGTCTGAAAGACGTCGCGCAGCGGGCGGGCGTTTCGGTCAAGACCGTGTCGAACGTGGTGAACAACTATCCCCACGTCACACCGCACATGCGCGCAAAGGTGCAGCAGGCCATCGACGAACTCGGTTACCGCCCCAACCTCACCGCGCGCCATCTGCGTAAAGGACGCACCGGCATCATCGCCCTCGCCGTCCCCGAACTCGGCAACCCGTACTTCGCCGAGTTGGCCGGCGCGGTCATCGACGCGGCCGCCCGGTACGACTACACCGTTCTGGTGGACCACACGGCCGGACTGCGTGAGCAGGAGGTCCTGGTCAGCCAGGGATTTCGCTCCCATGTCATCGACGGACTCATTCTGAGTCCGATCCATCTGGAAACGGAGGACCTGACCGGGCGGGACGAGACTGCGCCGCTGGTGCTGCTGGGGGAGCGGGAGTACGAGGCCCCCTACGATCACATCGCCATCGACAACGTGGCCGCGGCTCGTGAGGCAGTCCGTCATCTCCTCTCCATCGGACGCCGGCGGATCGCCTTCATCGGTTCCCGCACCGGCCGTGAGCGCCAGCCGGCACACCTGCGGTTGCGCGGCTGGCGGGAAGAACTCGTCGCCGCCGGACTGGAGCCCGACGAAGACCTGGTTGCCGCAACCGACGGCTACGGACGCGCCGACGGCGCCACCGCCATGGCCGCTTTGCTGGACCGCGGTGAGCAGCCCGACGCCGTCTTCGCCTACAACGACCTGATCGCCATCGGGGCGATGCGTACGCTCACCGAGCGGGGCCTCATCGTGCCCGACGACGTCGCCGTGGTCGGCTTCGACGACATCGAGGAGAGCCGGTTCGGCGCCGTCACCCTCACCACGATCTCCCCCGACAAGCAGGCCATCGCCCGTCTCGCCGTGGAGAGCCTCGTCGAACGGCTCGCCGGCCATCGGGCCGAACCCCTCCGGGCCCGGCCCGGATACCGCCTCCTCGTCCGCGAGTCCACCAGTACCGGCGGGCCCGCCGCGAAGGCGGTCCGAACCGGGCACCGCTAGGACCTGGCTGCCCGCGGCTGAGGTGCGAACCCGGCTGCTCCGCACGAACACCGCTCACGACGAGGACTCCTCATGCCCCGGCCCACCCTGCACCGCAGCCCTTGCGGAACCTCCCCCGGGGGCGAGGACGTCGATCTGTTGCGTCTGGACTCCGGTACCGGTGTGCGGGCCGAAGTCCTCACGTACGGCGGCATCCTGCACTCGCTGTCCGTGCCCGACGCGACAGGCGACACCTCCTCCGTCGTGCTGTCGCTCGCCTCCGTCGGCCAGTACGCCGAGAAGAGCCCGTATTTCGGCGCGTTCATCGGCCGTTACGCCAACCGCACCACGCCGACTACCCCACCGCTGTGCTGCGTCCTGACGAGGTCCGGCACAGCCGCACCGAGTACCGCTTTCCGCATCTGACCGCGACGGGGGAGCGAGCAGCCGGCCCGCCAGAGATCACTGAGAGGAAGTGAATCAGTGCCGCGTCCCTGGCGCCACCGCGCCCATCGGCACCAAGATCAGCTTTACCGGCACCGACATCCTGCGCACCGAACACGGCAAGGTCGTCGAGTACTGGCTCCACTCCGACACCATCGTGCTCCTCGGTCAGCTCGGCGCCGGCGCCAAGTAACCACCCACACCACAGCCCATAGAAAAAGGGTCACGCAGTCCGGCGGCCGTCTTCGGCAGGGCTCGCAGGTGCGGGCTCATGAGCCGGCCGGCTGGCACCGGGGGCACCACACAGTGCCGCGCCCGCCGACACGCTTGCGGCTCAGCGTCCCATCGCAGCGCGGGCACGTCGGGTTGGGGTCGTCCCGGCGGCCGGTGAGCCAGGACTTCCGTGTGGGAACGCGCCCGGCGCGCACCGCCGAGCGCAGGGTGCGGCGCATTTGTGTGTGCAGTCGGCGGCGCTCGTCGTCGGTCAGCTCGTCGGCCCGGCGTTCCGGATGCAGGCGGGCGCGCCACAGGATCTCGTCGGCGAGCAGATTGCCGAGCCCGGCGAGCACGGACTGGTCAGTGAGGGCCGACTTGATGCGGCCGCGCCGACGGGACAGCAGCTCGTCGAACTCGGCCCGGTCCACCTCCATCGCGTCAGGCCCCTGGTCGTCCAGGATCCGCGCGACGTCGGCGTCGTCTGCGAGCCAGAGGCCCTGCAACTTGCGCTGGTCGCGGTAGCTCAGGTGGTCCCGGCCTACGGTGAACACGACGCGGTCGTGCGGGTGGGGCGGGTCCGTCTCGTGGCAGCAGACCAGCTGTCCGGTCATCCCGAAGTGCAGCAGCACAGTGGGACCGTCGGTGCGGGCGAGCAGCCACTTGCCGTGCCGCTCCGGTTCGCGGAACCGGCGGCCTTCCAGGTCGCGGCTCAGCCGCTCCGCGCTCACCCCGTGCAGGACGCCCGCGTCGTTCACCTCGACCCGCTTGATCCGCTTGCCCTGCGCGCAGGAGGCGAGGACTTCGCGGAACCCCTCGACATCGGGCAGCTCGGGCATGACATCACCCGCCGATCTTCGTACCCCCTTGGCGGTTGGCAGCACATCCAGGGTGGCACCGCGAATGGATCACCACCAGGCGACCACCACCACCGGGCGATGCGCAGGCCCCTGGGTTTGTGGCCCCGCGGCCACTACCCCTTGACCGCACCCGAGGTGAGCCCCTGGACGATATGGCGGCTGGCGAAGGCGAAGAGCACCATCGTCGGCAGAATCGTGAGCACCGCCGCCGCAGACATCGAACCCCAGTCGATGTTGAAGCTCGAGATGAAGCCGTTCAACGCCGTGGGGATCGTCTTGTTGTCGTCGCTGTTCATGAGCGTGACCGAAAGGAAGAGCTCGTTCCAGCAGTTCACGAAGTTGAAGATGAACGCGGCGATGATGCCCGGCTTCATCACCGGCAGGAGCACCCGGAAGAGGGCCCCGAACCGTGAGAGGCCGTCGATCATGGCGGCTTCCTCCAGTGCGTCCGGGATGTTCGCGAAGAATCCACGGAGCATCACCGTGCAGAAGGGGATGCAGACCCCGACGTACACCAGGATGAGCCCGAGCCGGTTGTCCACCAGTTTCAGCTCGGTCATCATCAGGTACAGCGGGCCCAGCGCGATGAAGGTGGGGATCATCTGCGTGATCAGAGCCGCCATCAGCAGCGCGCTCTTGCTCCGGAATTCGAAACGGGCCAGCACATAAGCCGACAGCATCGAGATCGCGGTTGCCACCGCGCCTGCGACCGTCGCGACGATCAGGCTGTTGGTGAGATAGACGCCGAACTGCGCATTGCTGAACAGTCCGGCGTAGTTCTCCAGCGAGAAGTGCTCCGGCCAGTAGGCGATCGGGAACGTGAAGATGTCGCCTGGGCTCTTCAGCGATGTAATGGTGATCCAGTACAGCGGGAAGACCGTGACGACTAGCCAGAGCGCGAGGAAGGTGACTCTGGTGACGCGTCCCGGAACGGACTCCTTGTTGATCACGAAATTGCTCCCTTCTTCTCGCGCGTGGCCATGAGGTAGAAGACCGAGAAGACCAGCAGCACCGCGACGACGATGAGACCGAGCGCGGACGCCTTCCCGTAGTCACCCTGCTGCGTGATCGTGATCATCCACGTGGTCACGATGTGCGTCTCGTTGTTCGGGCCGCCGCCGGTCATTCCGAAGATGATGTCGGGGAAGTTGAAGATCCAGATCACCCGCAGCAGCACGGTCAGCGCCAGCGTCACCCGGATGTAGGGAATGGTGACCTGGAACAGTGTGCGGACCTTGCCGGCCCCGTCGAGTTCGGCCGCCTCGTACAGCTCGTTGGGGACCGACTGCAGTGCGGCCAGGATCATGATGGAGAAAAAGGTGACGCCGTACCAGATGTTGGCGACGATGACGGCGATCATCGCCATCTTCGGATCCGCGAGCCAGGCGATCGGCTGGTCGATCAGTCCCGCCTTCTCCAGAAGGTCGTTGACGACCCCGAACTCGCTGTTGAACATCCAGCGGAACAGTATGCCGATGAGGAATCCGGAAATGGCCCAGGGGAAGAAGATCAGCGCCTGGTACAGCCCGCGGAAGCGGAAACGGCGGCGCAGCCACAGCGCGATGGCGAAACCGATCACGAACTGGGGAATGATGGAAGCGAACACCCACAGCGCGGTATTGCTGAGGACGGTGCTCCATGCCGGATCCGTGAAGATCGCCTGGAAGTTCTCGAAGCCCACCCAGGACGTGTCGGTGAGGTCCGTGAGGTTCCAGTGGCGGAAGGCCATCTGACTGCCCCGGAGCATGGGGTAGTAGATGAAGACAGCGACGAAGAGTACGGCCGGGGCCATGTACGCGGCGATGACCAGGCCGCGGCGTGCCGTGAAGGCCGGCTTGCGCGGACGCTGACTGGACGTTGTCGGTGCGGGCCGAGCGCCCCCCTTGAGGGAGGGGCGCTCCACCTGCTCGTAGGTCGATCGGGTCACGTCCGCCTTCCCCTCAGCCCTTGCTCTTCCACTTCTCGGTCCAGTACTTGTCCCAGCTGTCGAGCAGCTGCTTCGGGGTCATCTTGCCGAGCAGCACCCGCTGGATCTCCGCGTCGGCCTTCTGGGACCACTCGGTCCACCAGGGCGCGTCACGGGGCTGGGTGACGGTGATGTACTTGTCCGGGTTCTCGGTCATCGTCACGTAGCTGGCCCACGGACCGGTCTTGTAGAACTCGTCCTCGCTTGCCGCTTTGAGGATCGGGACCAGGCTGTTCTCCTTGCTGAAGGTGGTCGACGCCTCGCCCTGCGAGAGGAACTTGATCAGCTTGATGGACTCCGCCTTGTGCTTGCTGCCCTTGGCGATTCCCCAGCCGGCGGTCGCCAGCGGCTGAACGGCCTTACCGCCTGGACCTGCGAGCAGGGGAGCGGTGGTCCACTGGTCCTTCTTGATCGCCTTCGACTGCCCCACCGTCGCGATCACTTCGGGGTCCTGGAGCAGGAACGCAGTGGAACCGTTTGAGAAGCCCTCGACCATCTCCGGGTATCCCCATGCGACCGACGACGGCGGCGACGCCTGCTTGAACAGCTTGAAGTAGGTGTTCAGCGCGTCGAGGGCCTCCGGCGCGGAGAAGATCGTGCTGCCGTCGGTGAGCTTGTAGCCGTTCTCGCGGTCGACCTTGTCGGCGACGTACGCCTCGATGGCCGCGGTCACATTGCCGTTGGCGTTGGTTCCGCCCCGGAACGCATAGCCGTACTTGCGCTTGCCCTTGTCCTGGATCGCGGTGGCCTGCTCCAGCAGCTCGTCCCAGTTCGTGGGCGGACTACTGGATCCGGCTTCCTTGATCAGGTCGGTACGGTAGAAGAGGCTCAGCCCGTAGAAGCCGTACGGGACGAAGTACGTGTTTCCCTTGGCGTTCTTGGAGGCCTTGGTGGCGTTCTCGGTCATGTCCTTCCAGCCGGCCCACCCCTCAAGGTCCTTGCCCATGTCGTAGAGCCAGCCGTTGGTCGACCACGGGCCGGCGGTGATGTCCCGGACTTCCAGGGTGTCGACGCCGCTGCCGGACTGGAGCATCTGCTGGATCTTCTGATCTGCCTGGTCGGTCGGCGGCGAGATCAGATTGACCTTGATCTTCGGGTTTTCCTTCTGGAATTCCGCGATGAGTTTCTTCAGGAGCTCTGTGCGGGCGGGGTTCGTCAGGCTCTCCACCATCTGAAGGGTGACGGTCCCGTCACTCGCACTCGTGGAGCAGCCCGTCAGTACCATCGCGGCAGCGATGCCGAGGGCGGCTATTGCCTTCCTTCTTCTCAACTGTCCTCCTCCATAGGTGTGATTCCGGCAAAGCAGCGTCGGGTGGGAACGTGCCTCGCGCGTCTCTACGGTGCGGCGTCCGCAGTGCGGGCCCACTCGCCGAGCACCGGGACGCAGCGCTCGGCGAAGTACTCGAAGTCGGCGGCCGTGTTGTACACATGCGTCGACAGACGGATGTAGCCGACGCCGTCGAAGCTGGTGAACGCCGCTGCGACGCCCAGCTCCTGCGCCACCCGATCGCGCAGCGCGTCGGCGGCGGCATGGCTGGTGGCCAGGCCTGCGGGCAGGCGCACCAGCCGCAGGGCGTTGACCGGCATGCCGACGTCAACTGCGCTGCTTGTACCGGTGAGTTCGGCGAAGGCGTCGCCGACGATCCGCTCCGCATAGTCGGCCAGGTCCTGCATATAGCTACGTGCCGTCTTCCAGCCCCAGGTGCGCTCGATGAAGTCGAGAGAGGTCGGCGCCGCGAGATAGCTGGTGACGTCCACCGTTCCCTGGGTGTCGAAGCGCTCGGGGAACGGATCGGCGGCGCCCCAGGAGTCGATCAGCGGACAGAGGTCGTCGCGCAGCGCGCCGCGGGCGACCAGAGCCGATGTGCCACGGGGGGCGCAGCCGAACTTGTGAAGGTTGCCGATCCAGAAGTCGCACTCCAGACCGGAGAGAGGATCGTCGATCAGGCCGGGAACGTGCGCCCCGTCCACGAGGAGCGGGATGCCGCGCCTCCGCGCCTCGGCGCCGATCCGCTCCACGGGCATCCGGCGCGCGGTGGCCGAGGTGATGTGGTCCACGACGATCAGTTCCGTCGCGTCGCTGAGCTCGGCGGCGATCGCTTCGTAGGCGTGCTTCTCGTCTGCGTCGAGGGGAACCCTCACCGTGCGAACGGTGCCGCCCCAGCGCCTCGCGAGGCGCTGGGCCCCCATGGTGACCGCTCCGTAGCCATGGTCCGTCACGATGATCTCGCCGCCGCGTCTGGCCGGCAGGTTCGCGTAGACGACGCTCGCGCCGCCACTCGCATTCGGCACGAGAGCGAGGTCTTCCACGGCGACGCGCAGGAACGCGGCGATGTCAGCTCTGGCAGTAGCGACCCGCTTGGGGAGTGCCGGGAACCACACCAGCGGGGACCGTTCCATCTCCTTGCGCAACCGGTTCTGTTCGTCCTGCGCGACGACCGGCACCGCCCCGAACGATCCGTGGTTGAGATGTTTGTGCCCGGGGTCCAGCGACCAGGCTTCCGCGGCGGCCCGCCCGTCAGGGAGGAGCAGCGGGCGTGGTTCTGGGGTGAGGTCGGTCTCGCTCACGTGACTCCCGATCTCCCGTGATCTTCCAGATCGCATGTGACATCAGATGATTCTCAAAAGAGATATGACGACTTGGGGCGGCATCCTGACATGCAGCCCCTGGCGAGAGCAATAGCCTCGCGCCGGTTCGTGTGGACGCGTCAGTCTGATGACCGGCGGTCGACCAGACACCTTCTACCAAGTGCTGAGTTTTACCTTGCAAAATAAGGATGATTGGCGCTGATACCTTGTGTTGTTGTTCTCTGCTGGCGTGTGACTGTGCGTCTACTGTCGGCTGGTCTGTAGTCTTGATCGGGTCGAGAAGCCGTCCGGGCGTCGCTCGGGCGCAAAGTCATCTAATGACTTCTTGTTGATCCGGATGCACTGTCTGATGACTCGGTAGACTGTTCGGAGGTCGGGCGATGCTGCCGGGCCATCCGGGGAGGAAGCGATGTCCGCAGTCGACAAGGCATTTCACGGCCTCAGGCACATGATCGCCACCGGTCGTCTCGGCGCGGGGGAGCGTATTCCGCCCGAGAACGAGCTGTGCGAGGAGCTTGGTGTGTCCCGGGGGCCCCTCCGCGAGGCGGTGCGGATGCTCGTGGCGCTGCGCATCGTCGAGCCGCGTCACGGCTCGGGCACCTACGTCTCCCAGCTGCGGCCGGAAGACATCATCGGCAGCCTCTCGTTGACCGTCGACCTCCTGCCGCTGAGCGGGCTGCTCGAGGTGTACGAGCTCCGGCGCGTTCTGGAATCCCACGTCGCTGCTCAGGCGGCTGCTCGTGTGACACCCGAAGCGCTGAAGACGATCTTCGGACACATCGAGGCGATGGAAGCGATGGAGGCGATGGAGGACCCGTCCAAGATCTCCGAGATCGACCACCGCTTCCACACGGCGATCGCGCGGATCGGAGGCAACCCGACTTTGGAGTCCCTGCTCGGCGTGTTCCGCGCGCGCTCACGCGCTTACCAGGTGTTCACGCTTCCCGAGAGTGCTGAGATCAAGCGTGCAAGCGATGAGGAACACCGGGCGATTGCCACGGCGATCGCCAATCGGGACCCTGTCGCCGCTGCCAGCGCGGCGGCGACCCACGTCGCTCACACGGAGAGATGGCTGCACGCCTTTCTGCCGTCTGCGGAGGGGGACAGCCCGAACACGTCGTCGTGACGACCACGCATGCGGCTGCGGCAGCTGCGTGATCAGTAACGGCGATGGCCCGCGTCACGAGCTGTTTCTCCCAAGAGGTCTGGACGCTGCAGACGTGGTGAGTAGCCGCGACACCGCGTGATCATGTCGTGGTGTCCCGGAGCCACAAGATGAGCGAAACTCGCCGCCGTCGCCGACGTCTTGGCCCTGACTCTGTGCGAGGCGCCACTTGGCGACAGTCATTTCGGCGAGGAACCCTCGGTGCGCTGGTAGTGGAGGAGGACGACCCCGTTGCCGAACGTCCGGGTCTCGGCGAGGTCGGCACCACCGAGCGCCAGATCTCCGCCCGGCTTCGCCTTGAGCGCCATGATCTCCTCGACGACGACGTCCCGCACGATGGTGGTGTTCGGGTCGGTGTCGGCGGTCGGCCAGAACTCGGCCATGAGCTCATAGGTGACCCGTCCGTTGAGGAAGGCGCCCATCGTCCTGAGCTGCTCGTTGAAGTGGCTGTGCAGCTCGTCATCGACCATGTGCCAGTCGATCTGCCGCTCCGGTCCCTCGATGAAGCCATCAAGAGACACCGACATACTCAAGATGATTTTTCTCATCGCGGTCGTCACCGAAGTCGTCAGGGATCGAGGTTCCACCGACCAGATCGCACGGAGCCCATCGAGGGCGGCGCCGTCGTCTACCACTGCGTGAACGTGGGCTACCACCTGCAGGTCGAGGTGATGCCCCATATCCAGCGGGCCGTGCTCGGTGCGGTCGAGGCGATCGGAGCTCGGCTCGTCGTCCTGGACACCCTTTACCCGTACCGGCCTACCGGCGGGATCCCGATGACCGAAGACACCCCCTGGAATGCCACCACCCGCAAGGGCCGCATGCGCGCCGAGCTGGACGCCGCCTACCTTGCCGCCCACCGCTCGGGCCGCGCCCGCGTGGTGCTGGGCCGCTCGGCGGACTTCGCCGGCCCCGGCGTGATCAACTCCACCCTCGGCGGCGCGGTCTTCCCCGGCGCGCTCACCGCAGGCCCGGTACTCGCCCTGGGCGACATCGACCTGCCGCACAGCTACACCGACATCCGCGAGGTTGCCGCCGGCCTCGCCACCCTCGGCGAGCATCCCGAGGCCGACGGCCGGGTCTGGCACCTGCCCACCGCCCCACCGCCTTCCAGCACGCCTTCGGCGCCACCGCCCGCCCACTGGAGACCACGGTCGCCGACACCCTGGAGTGGTTCCGCCCATGGCTCGACATCAAGGCTGCGTAGTCGCGTTGAGCCCACTGCGCGGCCGACGCGAGCTGCGCCCAAGTTTGTGCGCGACCTGCGGAACGTCACGGTCAGGTGAGGATTCACGACATCGGAACGTTCCTGCCCGGTCAGTGTGAGGCAGGTGCCGGGCAAAGAACGAGAGCACGTAATTGCGCACCATCGGCACTGATGTGGCCGGGTCGATCGCCCCGACCAGCTTGATCCGGTTGTCCGCCGTCATCAGTCCGCCGGCTTGCAACTGGGGCGCTATGGCGCCGTAGTCCGTGAACACCCAGTGCGCGGCGTTGTCGAGCTGCCGCCGGCGGGTGCACCCTTGCGAGTGGGCGAGCATGGCCGACCAGGAACGCTCCAACCCCTTCTTGTCGGGGAACCCATCGGTTCCCAACAGGAGCAACGGCCGGTTAGCCCCGTGCTCGGCAATCGGGAACAGCTTCCCTTCCTGGCCGGGCGTCTCGGGCGGAAAGTCCAGATAGCCCTCCAAGTTGACGGCCGCGTCGATGCGGTGATCCTCGTACATCGTCTCGGCCGCGGTGGTGCCGCCGGCCGAGTGGCCGTAGATGCCCACCCGCCGCAGATCCAGCGCACGACCGAGGTTCTCCGGCAACGCGCGTCCCTCCGCGTCCGGGTTCCGCCCCGCTGCCAGCACTTCCAGCTGGTTCAGTACAAACCGGGTATCCGAGATCCGGGTGCCGATCATGGTGCGGGCGAGCTGCGGATCCGCCCGGGGATCTCCCCTCAAAACGGTCTCACGAAGCACCGTGTCCCTGTACGCCGTCCTGCTGGGAAACTCGACCTCTGTGGCATCCCCGGGGTGGTCGATGGTCACCACCACGTAGCCGTGGCTCGCCAGTTCTTCGGCGATCCCGGTGCCCATGGTGCGCGGGTCGCCGCCTCCCGGGCTGTACAGCAGCACCGGTCGCCGTACGGCCTGTGCGGGCGCGCCCGTGTGCGAATGCGTCGTGGTGACTGCCCAGTTCACACCCGCATGCGGCAACTCCGGATGCGCCATGGGGCAGAGCGCCGTGAACGACTCCGCGGCTTTCTTGGCCATCTGCCGTGCGACCGGGTAGCCGCGGACGGTGCGGGCGGGATAGAACACCGTGACCATCACTTCGCGGACGGGGATGGTGCTGTCCCACGGGTCGCGCCTGGAGCGATCGACCAGATACAGCGTGGTGACCCCGATCCGGTACGGGCCGGTCGGCGCCGGCAACCGCACGGTGACGTTGTCCGCGGCGCGTGCCTGGGTGATGCCCCCGCCGCCCGAGAGCAGCAGCGCGGCGGCCAGTACAGCTGACTTGGTGACGGTCCGCCGGTCTACTGCGGCGGCACCCTCACCCCTGGGAACGACATCAAAGCCTCGCTCGAGCGCACACGCTCGGCCTGCACGCTCACCGTCGCCGAACTTACTGCGAAACATGGCTCCCCTTTGTGACTCTGTGACTTCAGTCCTTAGCGCCTTCAGACAGCCCCCTGAGTGAATGAAGAGGGCATGACCTGAATGCTGGCGCCCAGCGGGGAGCGCAGGCGATCATTTAGGCTCTGCCCGAAACGATGGCGCAGCGCGGCCAGGGAGAGTAGTGATCCGGATCCATTTCACGGCCGCCGACTTGGCCCGGGTCCGGTTCGCGTCCCGGCCGGCCCCGTTGCAAGAACTGAACGTGGCTCTCATGAGGATGTGCCGCCCGGACGACGAGTTGCTTTTCGGTCGCTGGAGACGACGGTTGCTCCAGTCCTTGCCGGTCACCGTCGGGCCGCTGAGGGACCTGGTCCCTACGGGGGAGGCCCCCAACTTCATCGACGTGGTCAGCGACAATCTGAAGGACGGATTGGACACCGTCCGAGCTTCGCGCCCGGACCTGGTCCGCTCCGAAATCGAGCGAGTGTACGCCAAACGCGCGTCGCCGGCTCCGCTGTGGATACGCGACCTGCACAGCGGTGATGCCGATGCCTGGCAACTCCTCCGCCGCGCACAGCATGCGGCCTTCGATACGGTACTGCGCCCCGTGTGGCCCCTGGTGCAGGACCTGCACCAGACGGAGTTCACCCGTCACGCCCTGGCCGTGGCTGAGCACGGCATCGGCGCCGCACTCTCCGCACTTGTCCCTGGCACCCGGCTGCACGAGGGCGTCTGGGAGTTCGAGGGGCCCAGTGACAGGGACATCAAGCTGCGCGGTCGCGGCGTGGTGCTACTGCCCACCTTCCACTGGACCGGCCATCCCCTCATCTCCCACCTGCCCGATCGCCCCCTGGTCCTGACTTACCCGGCCGGTCCGGGCCTGCCGCTCCTGCCGACCGGTCCGGGCGGCACGGACGACGCGCTGGCCGGGGTGCTCGGGCGAACCCGCGTCGACATACTGCTCCTGCTCGCGGAGGAGCACACCACCAGCGAGCTCGCCCGGCGGCTGCGCGTCAGCAATGCCACTGTTTCCGCCCACACCGCCGCGCTGCGCGGCGCGGGCCTGATCACCACGGCCCGCGCCGGACGGGCGGTCCTGCACCAGCGCACTGCTCTGGGGGGTTTGCTGGTTCAGCGACGCAGTGGAACGCGGAGCGCGAACAGCTGAGGTCCAGAGGCCAATGCCGCGCTGGGGCTACGGCTTGCGCGTGCGCGACGCGCCTCGGAGGGGCGCCGCGCCGCCGAGGCGCCGATGGGCAGTGTCGGCGCAGTCAGTAGCGCTCGACCATCGACGCTCCGCCGTATCTGGAGCCGGAAAGGCCAAGCGTCGCGTCGTATGCCCTCTTGTGATCGCCGCTCTTGTCGTGCGCCTCGATGGCGTCCGAAACCGCGTCACGCAGCGCCTTGTCATCCTTGTTCATGCCGATGCCGTAGGGCTCCTCGGTGAACGGGCTCCCGACGACCTTCAGCTTCTCCGGGCGCTGGGCTGCGTAGCCCATGAGGATGGCATCGTCCGTGGTGACGGCATCGACCTCGTCATTGAGCAATTTCTGAACGCACTCGTTGTACTTGGACGTTTCGACGGTCGTGGTGTTGTAATCGGGCTTCTTGATCTCCTTGATCGCGGTTGAGCCCTTGACCGAGCAGACCGTCTTGCCCTGAAGGGAATACGGACCGCTGATCGTCCCGTCGTTCTTGCGGACCAGGAGGTCGGCGCCCGCCGTGTAGTACGGGCCGGCGAAGCCCACTTTCTTCTTGCGCTCGTCGTTGATCGTGTACGTGCCGACGTACAGGTCGACCTCGCCGTTGGAGATGGAGGCCTCGCGGTTGCGGGTGTCGACCGTTTTGAACTCGATCTTGTCCGGCGAGAACCCGAGGTCGGCGGCGATCATCTTGGCGATCTCGATGTCGAAGCCGGACCGCTTGCCGCCCGCGTCCTCGAAGCCGAGGAACGGCTGGTCGTTCTTGGCGCCGATGACGAGCTTGCCCGCCTTCTGGGCCTTCTTCAGGGTCGGAGAGTCGATCTTGACGTTCTTGGCGACCGTGTAAGTGGGCAGCGTCGGCTGGTCCCCGCTGTCCGAGCTACCGGTGGGACTGTCACCGGCACTGCCGGACTCGCTGTCACAGGCGGTTGCCGTGAGGGCGACCGCAAGCACGGCGATCGTCGCGAGTGCGGCGGACTTGCAGGGCTTCATCGTGAAACATCCTTCGTATCAACAGCTGCGGCAGGCTCAACGGTTGGGGACAAGGGCGTCGCCGCAGGACGTCGCGCGTCAAGGGTGCAGGATCTTGGACAGTGAGTCCTTGGTCCGGTCGCTGCGTGGGTTGTTGCAGAACTCATCCGGCGATGCCTCTTCGACGATCTTGCCGTCGGCCACGAGCACGACCCGCTTCACGGCGGACCGTGCAAAGCCCATCTCGTGCGTGACGACGATCGTCGTTGTCGCGTCGCGCGCGAGCTGCGTAGGGAGGACAGTAAGGAGTCGATCCTCTCGGCGTCATTACATCTGAGCAGAACTTGAGCATCACGGTCCGGCTACGGCCGGACATATCCGGCATAGACCTGGGCTGCCCACCGGGCACACCTACTCTCGATCCACGGAGCGGGCCGGCCGACTTGCTGCCCCCTCCACACTCGCCCGAGTGCGAGGATGCGTAGCGTTCTCCCATGCCTGAACTCCAGCGCCTTCGCCTCGACCACGCCCCGGCCCTGCTCGCGTTCGAGCAGGAGAACCGGGCCTACTTCGCCGCGTCGATTCCAGACCGTGGCGACGACTACTTCACCCATTTCGACGCACGGCACCGTGACCTGCTCGCCGAGCAGGCCGCCGGGCTGCACTTCTTCCACGTGCTGGTGGGCAGCGGCGGTGAGGTGCTGGGGCGGGTCAACCTGATCGATGTGGCGGACGGTTCTGCCGAGCTCGGGTACCGGATCGCCGAGAGGGCGGCCCGTCAAGGCCTGGCCACGACCGCCGTCCACCAGACATGCGCCCTGGCCGCTACGGAGTACGGTCTGACCACGCTGCGGGCCGTGACGACGCTCGACAACGCCGGCTCGCGAGCCGTGCTGGCCCGTACGGGATTCGTACCCACCGGCGAGACCCTGCTGGGCGGCCGCCCAGGGATCTGCTACGAACGTGACTTGAGTGGGCTGTTCCGGGCCCCTGTCGCATGATGATGGCGGCTCGTGGAGCCGGGGTGAGCGTCCGGGCTTCGCTCCGCACCCCCGAACAGCGCTACCTGCCCGGCGACTTGCTGGACCGTCTGCTCGCCGGCGGCGTAGCCTCTCCCGCTGATGCCCCCGCTGAAGGCCTGCCCCATGGTGCCCGAGCAGCAGCAGGGCCCTTCGGCGCCCGCCCGGCGCACGGACTTTCAAAGACCTTCCGTTCTTGTTGAGCAGAACAGTCCTCGTCTCCGTATGTGTCGGTGTTGTGCTGTGCCTCCGCCCGAGCGGGTGAGGGCACGGTCCGACTCGGCCGAGGGCATGAAGTCCCCGGTGTGCGAAGGCAACCAAGGAGGGGCGGACTTGTGAGCTACAGACAGAGACACAAGCGGTCCAGATGGATCGGCATGACAGTCGCGGGAGTGGCAGCAATGGCCGTGGGGGGCGGGGCTCTCCTGATGACCGACAACAGCGCCTCGGCCAGCCGGGAATCCGCGCGCCAGCCGGCGGCGGCGCAGGCGCCGATGACCATCAACTGCCCTGACGTCGCAGTCCGTTTGTCGAGTGTGCCGCAGGAGGCGCGGCCCACTGTGGACAATGAACTGGCGCAGCTGGATACCCAGGTCGCAGATGCCTATGGGCAACTCGCCGCGGGTGGCGCGAAAGCCGACCAGAATTGGGTGCGCACGCGGGTGTTGGATCCGCTGTCGTCCCAGCGCCGCAGCACACTGGACCGTATCGCGGCCGAGATCGACCGGGTCTCGACCAGCCCGGAGGGACTGGACTCGCTGGCGTCCTGCACGGTCAAGCGGGACGACGTGGCCCCCGCTTCCGCGTCCGGGTCCGACGCTGCGGCTCCCGGCGCCCCCGCTGCGAGCGCCCCTGCTGCGAGCGCCCCTGCTCCCGGTGCCTCCGCTCCGGCCGCAGGCGGTCAGGCGCAGACCGGTCCCCGAAGGTCGGACTTCGTGGACATCCGCAAAGTACGGCCCAATGTCGCCAACCCCCGCCTACAGCCCAATGCCTCCCGCGGCACGTTCAAGTCGCGCTGCGGGCGTAACGAGAACAAGCACTTCAACCCCGACAACGTGATCGTCGCACCCGGCGTCAGCAACGGCGCCCACCACATGCACGACTACGTCGGCAATCTCGAGACCGACGCCTTCTCCAGCAATGACGACCTCGCCACCGCCGAGACGACATGCACCAACGGAGACCGCTCCACCCACTACTGGCCGGTCCTGCGACTGCGCAACGGAAAGAACGAGGGTGACGTAAACCTCCCCGGCGGAGGACAGGACGGCAACGTCGGACGCATTCTCCAGCCCGCTTCAGTGCAACTCACCTTCCGCGGCAGCCCCGTCGGCAAAGTCACGGCGATGCCCACGTTCCTGCGCATCATCACTGGCGACGCCAAGGCGTTCACCAACGGAACAGCCAACGCCAACGCCTCGTGGAGCTGCACCGGCTTCGAGAACCGACAGCTGAAGGACAAGTACCCGCTGTGCCCGCGGGGCAGCAATGTGGTGCGTACGTTCAAGTTCCAGAGCTGCTGGGACGGTCAGAACACCGACAGTGCGAACCATCGCACGCATGTGGCCTTCGCCCAGGCCAACGGCTCGTGCCCCAAGGGATTCCGGGCCATCCCGCAGCTGGTCCAGCGGATCACGTACAAGATTTCGCCCGGCTCGGTGTTCGCCGTCGACAGCTTCCCTGAGCAGTTGCACAAGCCGGTGACGGACCATGGCGACTTCATCAACGTGATGTCCTCGTCGCTGATGAGGAACGCAGTGAGCTGCATCAACAACGGCCGTAGGTGCGGCTGACGCCCGGACCCGGCACGGCGAACGCTACGTCGCTGCCGGGTCCACCACAGTGCGGGCGGGCGGCACAGCCGGCCGCCAGCCCAGGTCAGGAGTCGTCGCCGGTCCCGGTCACATGCGCGCTGCTGTTCCGAGCTGTGCTGACGCCGTCTCGAGCGGGGTGAGGACCGGTGCGCGGACGACCGTGGGGGCGGTGTGGCAGGTGAAACCGAGACGTGTCAGCGCCCTGGTCACTTCGCCGGCGGTGAAGTCGCGGCGATCCTGTCCGGTGATCACTTCGCCCACCTGCTTGACGGGGAAGATGCGGCGGCCGATGGTCACGGAGTCACCGGTGACGGGTTCAGGCTTGATGCCCGTCATCGATTGCTGAACATCACTCTTGACCAGGTCGAAGGGGAAGCGGGCGATGACGCAGCGCATAGTGCCTCAACAGGGTTGGAGGGAAGGGCGGACGAATGCCGGCCCGGGGAGATCAGCGTGTGAGGGTGAGGACGCCGAGGATGTACCCCTCCTCGTCGACCACAGGCGAGACACCAAGCTTTCGGGCCCGCATGGCGTAATCCGCTTCGACCAGCGACGTTTCGGACAGGGTGAACGGCCCCCGGTCGTGGACGATGTCCCGCAACCGCGTGTCCTCGGCGTACCAGGAGCCGCTGCGGTACGCGGTGAGCTGGGCCCGGGAGACCAGGCCGGCGCAGCGGTCGTCCTCACCGCGGACGATCAGGTGCCCCACGCCGGCGCCGATGAGGACGGACAGGGCCACATCGACGATCATGTCATCGCCGACCTGCGGTCCCGGTGAGGTCATGGCGTCGGCGGCGGTCAGCCCGATCCGGTCCGTCTGCCGCGGTTGCGTGAGGATCAGCGTCAATGGACACCTTCTGTGTTCGGTGGATCAATGGACCGCGGCGACCGCCGGGGCTGCGATTTCATGCGGCGCTTGTGTACGAGGTCGGGCGCTGCGAGGTGCCTGCCCGCCCTTGGGACGAAGCGGGGGAGCGGCGGCCCTGGGCGCTGCGGCTGCGTCGGCCACCGGTGGAGGAGGTGCTGCGCTTGGGGCGCTCCACAACCGGTGCGGTAATGGTGACGGGTACACCCGAGGGGGCCTGGGCGCCGGTGATGCGGCTCAGTTCGGCCTCGCCGGAGCGGACCTGCGCGGTCTGCGGGGTGATGCCGGCGGCGGCCATCAGGCGCGTCATGTCGCGGCGCTGGTTGGGCAGGACCAGGGTGACGACGCTGCCGGACTCTCCGGCGCGGGCGGTGCGCCCGCCTCGGTGCAGGTAGTCCTTGTGGTCGCTGGGCGGGTCGACGTTGACGACGAGGTCGAGGTTGTCGACGTGGATGCCGCGGGCCGCGACGTTGGTGGCGACCAGCACTGTGACGTGGCCGGTCTTGAACTGGGCCAGTGTGCGGGTGCGTTGGGGCTGGGACTTGCCGCCATGCAGCGCGGCGGCGCGTACACCACTGTGCAGCAGGTGCTTGGTGAGCTGGTCAACGGCGTGCTTGGTGTCCAGGAACATGATCACCCGCCCGTCGCGGGCGGCGATCTCGGTGGCGGTGGCGTACTTGTCGGCGCCGTGGACGTGCAGTACGTGGTGCTCCATCGTGGTGACCGTGGCTGCCGAGGGGTCCACCGAGTGGACCACGGGGTCGTTCAGGTACCGGCGGACCAGGAGGTCGACGTTGCGGTCCAGGGTGGCGGAGAAGAGCATCCGCTGACCGCCGGGACGGACCTGGTCCAGCAGCTCGGTGACCTGCGGCATGAAGCCCATGTCCGCCATCTGGTCCGCCTCGTCCAAGACGGTGATGTCCACCCGGTCCAGACGGCAGTCCTTGCGCTCGATGAGGTCCTTGAGCCGTCCCGGGGTCGCGACAACGACCTCGGCCCCACCACGCAGGGCGCCGGCCTGGCGGCCGATCGACATCCCACCGACCACCGTCGCCAGCCGCAGCTTCAGCGAACGGGCGTACGGGGTGAGCGCGTCGGTGACCTGTTGCGCCAGCTCCCGGGTGGGAACCAGGACCAGAGCCAGCGGCTGCCGGGGCTCGGCGCGTTTGCCCTCGGTTCGAGCCAGCAGGGCCAGGCCGAAGGCGAGTGTCTTGCCCGAGCCGGTGCGGCCGCGGCCCAGAACGTCGCGGCCGGCCAGGGTGTTCGGCAGGGTTGCAGCCTGGATCGGGAACGGCACGGTCACGCCCTCGGTGCGGAGCGCCGCCAGCAGCGGCGCGGGCATATCCAGTTCGGCGAACGCCTCGACGGCCGACAGGGCCGGGGTAACGGTGACGGGGAGCGCGAACTCCCCCTGCAGTGCGGCGGGACGGCGTCCGTAGCCGCCGGAGCGGCCGGAGGTACCCGAGCGGCCCGGATTGCCCTGGCGCCCCTGTGACTGCGAACGGAAGCCGCCGCCTCTGCCGGAGCCGGCGGTGCCGCCCTTGCGGGTGCGGGAGTAGCGGTCGTTCGTGCGAGCTGCGCGGTTCATGCAAAACCTTCCTCGATGCGGCACGCATCCAGGAATTCTCGGCAGCAGTGAGCGGCATAGAGAATTGCAAGAACGAGCCGAAGTGAAAACGAAGACGAAGTCCGGCCGCCGCCGACGCAAAAGGCGGGGGGCGGACACGTAAAATTGACTGACATGCACCGCAGCGGCTGGGATGCAAAATCATGGGGAACGGGCGGACCTGTGTCCTGCAGGAGTCGTGAGCGAATCGTCCGCCGTACGGTGAGGAAAAATGTTGCGTCTCGCCGTGTGTGAAGTCGCTGCGGCCCGGCCGGCCCGGAGAAATGCAACGAGCTGGGGCCCGCACCCCAAGGTGCGGGCCCCAGCTACGTCGTGCGCGTCAGCGTCAGGCGGGAACGATGTTCTCGGCCTGCGGGCCCTTCTGGCCCTGCGTGACGTCGAAGTTCACCTTCTGGCCCTCCTGCAGCTCGCGGAAGCCCTGGGCGGCGATGTTCGAGTAGTGGGCGAAGACGTCAGCGCCGCCGCCGTCCTGCTCGATGAAGCCGAAACCCTTTTCCGCGTTGAACCACTTGACGGTGCCAGTAGCCATGTCATATCTCCTTCGGGGCAGTGCCCGGTGCCCGCACTGTGCGAGCTCCGCGTCGCCGCGATGATTGCCCCGTCCGGAAAGAATCCGGAAATACAGAAGTGCACGCTCCGGCAAAAACGCCGGCACGGGCACTTGAAGTCTCTGGGAACCACAACTGCAACTGAGAACAACGGTAGCACGGCGCAAGCGGACGGGCGCGGCGAGTAATATCACTCCGCCCGCTGCACTATAAACCCTCATCGGGCATCGCTCGAATATCTATGCCTGCGGCAATAGATATTCGGGTGTGCGGAGCTCGTCCGAGTCATCCGAGCGAAACGGACTGCGCTGCCGACGCGGTGTCGGGTATGCGAGCGCGACCTCTTCGCCAGGCCGGCGAACGCCAGGCCTGTCCGGGTGTGCCGTGATTTGGGGCGAGGCTTCTCCGATGCCCGGGCGTCAGTCGGGGCGTCAGTCAGGAGCCGGCGGCTCCGCCCGAGTCTGCCGTGGGCCGGCGCAGTTCCTCGTTGATTCGCAGGGCTTCCTCGAGCTGGTCTTCCAGAATGACGATGCGGCAGGCTGCGTCGATCGGCGTGCCGCCGTCGACCAGTTCGCGCGCGCGAGCGGCGATACGCAGTTGGTAGCGGGAGTAGCGGCGATGGCCGCCTTCGGACCGCAGCGGGGTGATCAGCCGGGCTTCGCCGACCGCCCGGAGGAAGCCGGGCGTGGCGCCGATCATTTCGGCGGCGCGACCCATGGTGTAGGCGGGGTAGTCGTCATCGTCGAATCGATCGGTGGTGTGCGGCGGGATCTCTGGGGGCATTTGCACCTCTTCCTGGAACGCGTCGAGGGGCCCCGGTGCGTACGCACCGGGGCCCCGCGGGGTATCAACACCAAAAAGCGCCGCGGTTCGCGGGGATTCCTATTACGACTTTGCC
>NZ_JBVHDR010000010.1:359106-375411 GCF_055563295.1 Streptomyces sp. NPDC002868
GGGGGGGGCGTGCACTCCGCTGGCCAGGGCGGGGGGGGGGGGGGGGGCTCTGTGGGCCCCTTTCCCCCCCCCCCCCCCCCCGGGCCGGGGCCCCGGCCGCGCCCCCCCCGCCCCCCCCCGAGGGGTATCAACACCATCTGCCGGCGCTGTGCGCTGGCTTTCGTATTCCGCGTGTCCGTCCTTGAGGCCGGACGTGCGGGGATCGCGGATGCGTGACCGGGGACCACCTTCCAATCGGGGCCTGCGGTACCCGGGCGAACGGGATCCGCCCGGGCGATCCTGATGGCGTCTGCTCCTCTCTGATTCTTCGGGTCGTAACTGATCTGAACATGCGGTGCTGCACGACGACCCCGGGGGTCGCCCGGCCCGGCCATCAGACCTGGGATCTTCTTGCACTTCCTGACCCCAGGACTCCATTGCCGTGCCGTGTACTGCTCGCGCCAGTTCGTCTCTGTCGCGTATCGCTGACTTCGTCGGCTACGGAAGAAACTCTAGCCATGCGAGGGCGTAATTTCTACCTTTGACACGACAGATTTTCCTGGTCCAGGAGAGAAAATATCTTCGCACTGCCGCAGCTCCGGGGAGCCGGGTCCACCGCGTCGCGACGTGCTCCCGGTTGCGGGCCCGCCCCGCGGGCGTACCGCCAGGTCACGCGAGCCGCGTCGATGCGCTCGGTGTCCAGGTGTCGCCGCGCAAGAGCCGGCGGTCGAATGATCCAGCCGGCCGCTGTCGCGAGGCGGCCGGCATGCGGTACGTAACTACTGCTACTACTGCGCGGTGAGTTCACGCACCGTGGCCATGTCGCTGAACGCCAGCAGCTGTTCTCCGACGATCTGGTACGGCTCACTCCCCTTCCCGGCGACAAGGACGATGTCGTCAGGTCCGGCGCTGGACAGGGCGAAGTCGATGGCCTGGCGGCGGTCCGCGCACCGCTCGAAGCGGGTGCCGGTCGCCAGCAGGCCGGGCGTGATCTGATCCAGGATCGCCTCGGGGTCTTCGTAGCGCGGGTTGTCGGAGGTGAGGACAACCAGGTCGGAGAGGGTCCCGGCGATTTCACCCATTCGTGCGCGCTTGGTGGTGTCCCTGTCGCCGCCGCAGCCGAAGACGGTGATCACCTCTCCGGTGGCGAATTCCCGGATGGCGGTGAGGACTTTCTCCAGCGAGTCGGGGGAGTGGGCGTAGTCCACGATGACGGATGTGCCGCCGGTGGTCTGGAATCGTTCGAACCGTCCAGGGACCGGTGGCATCCGGTCGAGCGCGGCGACGAGTCCGGCCAGGTCGTGTCCCAGAAGGTGGCAGGCCGCCACGGTGGCCAGCGCGTTGGCCACCGAGAACCGTCCTGGTACGGGGATCGCCGCCGGGTACTTGTATCCGGCGTGCTGGAGGGTGAAGCGCGTGCCGAAGGCGTCCATGCTCAGGTCGCTCGCCCGGTAGTCGGCCTCGGCGTCGATGGCGTAGGTCGTGACCGCGCCGGGCATCATCGCCCCGATTCCCGCTCCCACAGGGTCGTCCGCATTGACTACTGCGCGTCGGCACAGCCCTTGGAACAGGCGCAGCTTGGCATCCCGGTAGTTCTCCATGGTGCCGTGGTCGTCCAGGTGGTCCTGGGTGAGGTTGGTGAAGATGCCGACGTCGATGAAGGCGTGGTCCACCCGGTGGGTCAGCAGGCCCATCGACGTGGCCTCCAGGACTACGGTGCTCACCTCGCGGTCGCGCATGTGTCCCAGCAGGTACTGGAAGTCAGGTGACTCCGGTGTGGTCAGCACAGATCTCGGCATGGGGATCAGTTCATCGCCGATCCGGCTGCCGGCCGTCCCGATCACGCCCACCCGCGCGCGTTCGGCGATGCGCAGAACGGACTCCACCATGTACGACACCGACGTCTTCCCGTTGGTGCCGGTGACGGCGACCATGTCCATCTCGCGCCCGGGCTCGCCGTAGTAGCGGGAGGTGACGACCGCGGCCGCCGTACGCGTGTCGGGGACCCGCACGACGCACACCCCGGCTCCCGTGGCCTGCACCGCCGCCGGGAGGTCGGACACCGATGCGTCGACGAGTACCGCCACAGCGCCGCGCGCCAGGGCGGGGCCGACGGCTTCGGGGCCGCCTTCGCGGTGACCGGGCACCGCGATGAACAGGGACCCCGGCGAGACGCGATGGGCGTCGAAGCATGTTCCCGCGGTGATGCGCGTCTCCGGATCGCCCAGAAGGACCTCGTGGTCGTGCCCGGCCAGCAATTCGCTCAACTTCACAGGAGGTCCTCTCGGGGGGTGCGGACAGGCCGGATGTCGGCCGTCGCCGGCAGTGGCGACGGCACGTCGAGCAGCCGCGGGAATGGTGCAGGGATGCGGGGTGGCGAGGGACAGGCAGTGGCTGGGTGTCCCCGGAAACCGGAAGAACCGCAGAAATCAGAAATCACGAAGAAGGCGGCCGCGAGTGGTGCCGGAAGGCTGCGCGGGAGCGGAGAAGAGGATCGGACCCGGTTCGTCAGGAAGTGGTTAGCCGTGGCCGTGCAGCGCGCGGCAGCGAGTCGTCCTGGGCGCAGTGGGGCACAGCGCGCGCGGGGCCCCTCGCAGGCACTCCCTCATCGCGTGTGTGCAACCCATGGGTGGAGTGTACGTCGCGAAGAGCGGCCCCGATCCCGCCCGCGGGCAACCAGCCCGCTGGGCCCTGGCGTGCGCATGGCGCGGCCTCGACCTACTCACTCCAGGGCTCTGTCACCTCACCGTGCCGACCGCCGACGGCGGGGAGCGGCAGCTCTGGACGAAGACCTTGGCAGCGTGCACTCGGCTGCGCAGACCATACGGGAGACGATCTCCGCGTGGCGGCAGCGACCGTGCGTCTCGGACACGACGGCTGGACACGAACTCCTCGCGTACGTGCGCCAGACGGCGCGGGCCATGCGTGATGCGCACTCAGGTCCTGGGCACGCCGGCGAAGTGGTGGGATCGGCGTGCCGTCGGAGCCGTGGAAGCACAGCCGATTTGAAGCCCTGTCAGACCTCCATCACGGCATCGCACTGGGCACAGACGAGCGGCGCGTACTTCGGTGTGTACCACGATGAACCGGGTTGCTCCGAGGGCTTCCAGGATGCCGCTTCCATGGCGAAGGTGTCCTGACCGCACAGGGTGCGCGGCCCTGGAGCGGTGGAGGAGCCGGGAGCGGCGTTCGCCGCGTGCACGCGGAGGACGGGCCGCTCCTCAACCAATGACATGCCGGTGGAGGAGCGCGCTGCAGGCCGCTGATCGAGCTCATACATCACGAAGATCTCGCTCATGTCCCGACGGTAGGCCGATACGGCGGATCATGCAGTGGGGACGCGGGCAGATCGGCCGCGCACCGACCAGCGGCAGGCGGGACCCCGTCGCAGCCTCCGTCGCTGGTCGTCGGCGCGTTTCGGGCCCCAGGGCTCCGCCACTCCTACCATGTGTATGCCAACACCTTGGTCCAGGAGGTTCGTCATGACGCAGGAGGGCGGCCTGAGACTGCGTATGCGGCGTGTCCTCGTCGGCGCACCGCTCTCGGTCGTATTCCGTGCGTTGACCGAACCGCAGGAACTGTCGAAGTGGTGGGGCCCTGATGGGTTCACCATCCCGAGTGTGGAGAGCGAGCTCCGGCCAGGGGGTGGCTATCGGATCGCGATGCAGCCTCCGGAGGGTGAGCTGTTCTATCTGGCAGGGGAATTCCGCGAGGTCGCCCCTCCGGAACGTCTGTCCTACACGTTCCGGTGGGAGGATCCAGACCCTGAGGACCAGGAGACGGTGGTGACCCTGTCGCTGCGCGAACTCGACGCTACGTCGTCGGAGCTGGTGCTCACTCAGGGTGACTTCGCTACGGAGCGGCGCCGCGCTCTTCACGAGGAAGGCTGGACTCAGGGGCTCGACAAACTCGAGGCGCTCGTATCGTCGGCGGCGTCGCCCTGAGATGTTGCCGTGTCACTGGGCGCTACAGCTTCTGCATGCCGCCGCCCTCGCCATCGCCGCGCTCACGCTGCGACTGGCGGCCACGTAACCACGCGCCGATCACCACTGGGGACACAGAGCGATCACCGTCACAGATCACCGCGCATCTGCCCGGTCAGGATTGTGATCGACCTTCTGCGACGCCGGCTCACCCACCCCCCTCGCGAAATCCGGCCTCGGATCCGGCAGCTCGACGTCGCCGCCTGGACCTGACGTCAGATGCCGAGTCCGGCCCCGTCACGCGCGCCGGAGAGGGCCGACCGCCGACGGCGGGGGAGCCCGGCCGACGACCCGCGCGGACAATGAGCTGCGGAAGGGCTGCGGGACCAACACGCCTCAGGAGGACACATGGTCGGAGACTGTGAAGAACGCTATCCCCGCGAGGGCCGCCCGTTGGGCCGCAGCGTGGACAACGAATGGTTCGGGGTGAGCTACTCCACCGAGACTCCCCGCGTTCAGCGGCTGTGGTGGCGGATCAGGTCTGTGTTGCGCCGACCGGTAAGAGGCGTACGGCGCACCCGCTGATGCAGCCCCCGGAGCAGCCGAGTGGGCCCGGCACACGTTATGTGTGGGGCAGGCCGCTACCGGCCGATCAGCGGCACCACTGAAAAGGCGTGGTCCTGCCAGAGCAGACGAGAGGTCTCCTCCGGGTAGGCGGTGACTCCCGGGCGGGTGTCGAAGAGATGCACGAGGCGTTGCTCGGCGTCGAATGCGGGCCAGCCGGGGTCGCCGTGGGCGGCGAACGCCGTAAACGCGGCGCGGATGTGCGCGGACAGCGCCTCTGCCTCCGGGGAGGGGTTTTCGCCGATCAGCGTGGCGGCTTGCCCGCTGCTCAAGTTGCCGAAAACGAGCGGCACGTCGAGGCCGTGACAGGCGCCGAGGGCACCGCCCATACCCGGGGCGGGCCAGGTCAGCTCGTAGACGTGCGCACGGCCGCCGGCGGCGGTCTGGGCCTGGGCCAGGTGGAGGGTCGGCATGCGGAACAGCCAGTCCGAGTTGACCAGTTCGTACAGCTCGTCCGGCCCTGCGGCCGGGAAGCCGTCGCGGTACCGGCGTGCGCCGTCCGGGCCGGGGGCGAAGACTCGTAGGGCGGTCGCCGCCTGCTCCTGCGTCACCTGGCCGAGCAGGCCATCGAGCGCTGAGAACAGCCGGTGCTCGTCGCGAGTGTGGCCGACGACGAGTTCGACGTCCCGGCCGGCGCCGTCGGCCAGGGCCTGCCAAGGAGTGACCGGCAGAACATCGCCGTCGACGACGGGCGAGAACGGGATCGACCTGTGCGCGACCTGGCCCCAGCGCTCCACCCACTGGGCCATCTTGGCGGCGACCGCATCACCGGCGGCGGGCAGCCGGGCCGGGGCCACGGTGGACAAGTCAGCCACCGTGGGCCGCAGCCCCAGCTCGGAGGCGCAGGCGGCGGCGATGTCGGCGGCGAGCGCCGCTGAGAAGAACGTGCCCGGCACGCTCTGCGCGACGGCCCGGTGGAAGAGCCCGGCCGCACGCGGCATCGCCAGCAGCCCGGCGACCGATCCGGCGCCCGCCGACTGGCCGAAGACCGTGACCCGGTCCGGGTCGCCGCCGAAGGCCCGGATGTTGTCGCGCACCCACTCCAAAGCGGCGACCTGGTCGAGTAGGCCCCGGTTGGCGGGCGCCCCCTCGATCTGCGCGAAGCCCTCGATACCCACACGGTGGTTGAACGTCACCACGACGACGCCGCCGTCCCGCGCCAGGCGGCCGCCGTCGTATTCGGGGAGGCCGGACATGCCGATCACGTAGGCGCCGCCGTAGATCCACACCATCACCGGAAGCCCCGCACCCGGGTCCGGCTCGGGCGACCAGACGTTGACCGTCAGCCAGTCGTCGCCCGTCGCGTCCTGCGACAGCGCGTCCATGCCGAACGCACCGGCCTGCGGGGGCGGGGGGCCGTACGACACGGCCGACCGCACGCCGTCCCAGCCCCGAACCGGACGCGGTGCGGCGAAACGGAGCGCGCCGACCGGCGGCTCAGCGAACGGGATGCCGCGGAAGACCGCCAGGCCCGCCTCCCGGCTTCCGCGCACTGCCCCGGCTGCCGCGCGGACTTCGGGCTGGGACCCGGACGACTCGGACGTGGCAACGGTCATCCCAGCTCTCCCTCTGTGGGCAGGTTGAGCGCGATCAAAGACGCGCGCGGTCTGACACCGCGGATCATCCCGCCAAATCAAGATGCAGGCCAACCATTTACGGGGCACGCAAGAATGGACGGGTCGACTACCGTCTACGACCACATGGCCAAGGCCCTGACCCGAGAGTTGGGTCAGCTGCCGTGGCCCCGTGCCTGTTCGTTACGGGATACGTACGACGACCTTGCCGGTGGCCTGATTGGTCTCCATGTACTGGTGCGCGTCGGCGATCTCCTCCAGTGTGAAGACGCGGTCCAGGTTGGCGTGGTAGGTGCCCTTGGACACCGCGTCGACGATGTTCTGGAGGGCCTCGGTGCCGGCGGAGCCCTGGAGGTCCTGGCTGTGGAAGGCGGTGAGCTTGGTGCCGGAGGGGATCATGGCGACAGGTTCGAAGCCGGGGACAGCCCATACGCCGCTGAGCATGCCGGTGACGCACACCGTGCCGCCGCGGGCTGCCAGGTGGAGGGAGTCCAGGAGGGTGGGGGCACCCACGAGGTCGAGGACGTAGTCCGGGCCGCCCGGGCGGATGGCACGTACCTGGTCGGCTATCGCGCCGGTGTCCACCACGACGTGGTCGGCGCCGCGGGTAGCCAGCAGCTCCGCCTTGGCCGGACTGCGGGTGGTGGCAATGGTCTCCAGCCCGCGGTCGGCCGCCAGCGACAGCGCGGCCATGCCGACCGACGAGGTGCCGCCGCGCACCAGCAGTGTGCCGCCGCCGACGATGTTCAGGGCGGCCAGCGAACCGTATGCGGTGAGGTAGGTCTCGGGCAGCGCGCCGAAGGTGGCCCAGTCCAACGTGGTGGACAGCGGCATGAGCAACTCGTCCGGCAGCAGCGCGTACTCGGCATATCCGCCGTCGAAGGCGCGGCCCATCTCGCCCATCACGGCGGCCACCGTGGTCCCGGGCGGCAGCCCGGAGCCGGACGACTCGGCGACCACGCCGACACACTCGATGCCCAGCACCCGGGGGAAGCGGACGCCCGGCGAGTGGCCCTGCCGGGTCATCAGCTCCGAACGATTGAGCCCGAACGCCTTGACCTGCACCAGCGTCCAGCCGGGCCGCGCCTCGGGTCGCGGGACGGTTCGCACCCGCAACACCTCGGGCGGTCCCGGCCGTTCGGCAACGGCCGCTTTCATCATCGTCTCCACGTCTGTTCCCTCTCTGTCCAACTCTGTCCAACAGCGCCGTACAGGTCCTGCAACCCATCCGGGGCAGCAGATCATCCGTGCACGGGCAATACAGACCGCACCGGCGACGGCGCATGGGCGAGGGCGCGGCAGGAAGAAGCATGCTTTGGGGCGTCCTGCGACCAGCGCGGGCTTTCCCGAGGCGTTCGGCGGAGGGCTGCCGATTGCCCCGAAGCGTTTGGCTCCGCTCGTGAGCGGCCGGACAGGTCCTGGCAGGACCGCTCCTGGCTTTCGCCCCCGCTCAGCGCACCGGGATGATGTCGGGGGCGCCGAGCCGTACCGCGTCGGCGGTCTGGTCGTCCGGCTGTTGCTGGGCCTCGCGTTCGGCCACCACCCGCTTCAGGTAGTGGTCGACTTCGCGGTCCTGCTGCGCCCGGTCCCACCCGAGGTGAGGTGCCATCAGTTCGGCGACGCTGCGCGCCGCGTCCACTCCGCGGTCCCAGGACTCGATGGAAATCCGGGTACGCCGGGCGAGCACATCGTCCAGATGGCGGGCTCCCTCATGGGTCACCGCGTACACGGCCTCGACGCGCAGATAGTCGTCGGAGCTCGGCAACGGCTCGCCGAGCGAGGGGTCGGCCGTGACCATGTTGAGCAGTTCGTGCACCAGGGAGCCGTAGCGGTTCAGCAGGTGCTCGATGCGGGCGACATGCAGCCCGGAGCGCTCGGCGAGTCTGTGCCGGGAGTTCCACAGGGCCGGATAGCCGTCGGCGCCGAGCAGCGGAACGCGCTGCGTGACGCAGTCGGCCACCTTCTCGTCCAGACCGCGGGCTGCCTCGTCGACCGCGTCCTTGGCCATCACCCGGTAGGTCGTGTACTTGCCGCCGGCCACCACGACGAGTCCGGGGACCGGATGCGCGACCAGGTGCTCCCGGGAGAGCTTGCTGGTCTCCGCGGCCTCGCCGGACAGGAGCGGGCGCAGACCGGCGTACACGCCCTCGACGTCCTCCGCGGCCAGCGGCGTGACCAGAACGCGGTTGACGTGTTCCAGCAGGTAGCTGACGTCCTTGGAACTCAGCGCGGGATGGGCCTTGTCCAGTTTCCAGTCGGTGTCGGTCGTCCCGATGATCCAGTGCCGCCCCCAGGGAATGACGAACAGCACGCTCTTCTCGGTGCGCAGGATCAGCCCGGTGTGGGAGATGATCCGGTCACGCGGGACCAGCAGATGCACGCCCTTGGAGGCGCGGACGTGGAACTGGCCGCGGGTGCCGGCCATGGTCTGGGTGTCGTCCGTCCACACGCCGGTCGCGTTGATGACCTGCTTGGCGGACACCTCGGTCTCATTGCCGGTCTCCAGGTCCGTGACCACGGCGCCCACCACCCGCTCGCCCTGGCGCAGGAAGCGGCTGACGCGCGTGCGATTGGCGGCCAGTGCCCCGTAGGCGGCTGCCGTACGGGCGAGGAACATGGTGTGCCGGGCATCGTCGACCTGGGCGTCCCAGTACTGGATCGCGCCGGCCAGGGCGTCGGAGCGCAGCGCGGGCGCCTCGCGCAGGGCCTGGCGCTTGAGCAGGTGGCGGTGGCGCGGCAGGCCGCTGGAGGTGCCCGAGGCCGCGGCCATGGTGTCGTAGAGCAGCACGCCGACGCCGACATACGGGCGCTCCCAGACCCGGTGTTGAAGCGGGTAGAGGAAGGGCACCGGCCGCACCAGATGCGGGGCCAAGAGCTGGAGCAGCAGTCCCCGCTCCTTGAGCGCTTCGGCGACCAGCCGGAAGTCCAGCATCTCGAGGTAGCGCAGGCCGCCGTGAATCAGCTTGCTGGAGCGGCTGGAAGTGCCCGAGGCCCAGTCCCGGGCTTCGACGAGGCCGACCCGCAGGCCCCGGGTGGCGGCATCCAGGGCTGCCCCGGCGCCCACGACACCGCCACCGACGACCAGGACGTCCAGCTCACCCTCCCCCAGCCGAGCGAGGGCCTCCGCGCGTGCCTCGGGCGAGAGAGCCACCGGATTCACCATCGGACTCCTATCGGACTCCTATCGGACTCCTGTTGGTCTCCTACTCGTGCTGCGGTCGTGCGCTGCGCACGTGGCCGGTGGCGTCCGCGTCGCGCGGGCGCCACCGGCCCTGGGCCTATTCGACCTTGGCCCAGTCGAGCGTGCGCTCCACCGCCTTCTTCCAGCCCGCGTATCCTTCCTCGCGCTGCTCCTCGGACCACTGCGGCTCCCAGCGCTTGGACTCCTGCCAGTGGGTGCGCAGCTCGTCGGTGTCCCCCCAGAAGCCGGTGGCCAGACCGGCCGCGTAGGCGGCACCGAGCGCGGTGGTCTCGGCGACGACCGGGCGGCTGACCGGTACGCCGAGGACATTGGCCTGGATCTGCATGCACAGGTCGTTGGCCGTCACGCCGCCGTCGACCTTGAGCACGTCCAGATGGACGCCGGAGTCCTGCTCCATGGCCTCCACCACGTCGCGGCTCTGGTAGCAGATGGCTTCCAGGGTGGCGCGCGCCAGGTGGCCGTTGTCGTTGTACCGGGCGAGGCCGACAATCGCGCCGCGGGCGTCGGAGCGCCAGTACGGGGCGAACAGGCCCGAGAAGGCGGGGACGAAGTACATGCCGCCGTTGTCCTCGACCGTGCCGGCCAGCGCCTCGCTCTCGGCGGCGGTCTTGATGATCTTCATCTGGTCGCGCAGCCACTGCACCGCGGACCCGGTGACCGCGATGGACCCCTCCAGGGCGTAGATCGCCGGGCTGTCGCCGAACTGGTACGCCACGGTGGTGAGAAGGCCGTTCTGCGAGCGGACCAGTTCGGTGCCGGTGTTGAGCACCAGGAAGTTGCCGGTGCCGTAGGTGTTCTTGGCTTCGCCGGGCGCGTAGCAGACCTGCCCGACGGTGGCCGCCTGCTGGTCGCCGAGCATCCCGGTGATGGGGATGGCGGCGCGCAGCGGCCGGGAGGTACGGGTCTCGCCGAACGCCTCCCGGTGGGAGGACGGGCTGATGGTGGGCAACATCGCCCGGGGGATGTCGAAGAAGCCCAGCAACTCGTCGTCCCAGTCGAGGGTTTCCAGGTTCATCAGCATGGTGCGGCTGGCGTTGGTCACGTCGGTGGCGTGGATTCCGCCGTCGGGGCCGCCGGTGAGGTTCCACAGCACCCAGCAGTCCGTGTTGCCGAAGAGGGCATGGCCCTGCTCGGCCGCCTCGCGGACGCCGTCGACGTTCTCCAGGATCCACTTGATCTTGCCGCCGGAGAAGTAGGTGGCCGGCGGCAGTCCCGCCTTGCGGCGGATGACGTCGCCCTGGCCCGAGCGTTCCAGGGCGGCCGCGATGGAGTCGGTGCGGGTGTCCTGCCAGACGATGGCGTTGTAGTAGGGACGGCCGCTGCGGGGGTCCCAGACGACGGTTGTCTCCCGCTGGTTGGTGATGCCGATCGCCGCCAGGTCGGACGGGGACAGGTTCCCGTGCCGGAGGGCGTTCTGGATCACCGAATTGGTGCGTTCCCAGATCTCCACCGGGTCGTGCTCGACCCACCCCGAGCGCGGGAGTATCTGGGCGTGCTCCAGCTGGTGCTTCGCAACTTCGTTGCCGTCATGGTCGAAGATCATGAAACGGGTGCTGGTGGTTCCCTGGTCCACTGCGCCGACGAAGTCCGCCATGGCAATGCCGCCTCTCTTGTGGGATGGACTGGTTGCGGCCTCACGCAGGGCCGGTCAGCCCTCGGGGGTCGGGACGCGTCCGAGGGCTCCGGCTCCGCGGTCGGCAGGAACCGGCTGATGAGGAACTTGTACAGGAACGCTCCGAGCAGGGCCGCCGATCAGCGGACCGATGATCGGCACCCAGAAGTAGAAGTTTCCGCACTGATCTCGCCACGCTCCGCCGTACCCGGTGAAGAAGCTGGCCAGCCGGGGACCGAAGTCACGGGCCGGGTTGATTGCGTATCCCGCGTCGGTGCCCCGGCCCATGCCGATGCCTACCGTCTTCGGTTGCGGTGTGGTGGCTCAAGTGGCCGTCGGCGGAGCCCCCACGGATCCCGATGCTGTCGTGGTTTCGAGGCCGCCCGGGGAGGATGAGAATCAGAGTGCCGGCGAATTCGGCTGAAAGCTCGCCGACCAGCCCTGATCTTTTAAGACGCTCAGCCATGGGAGCCCGCTTCCTGCCGGCTCAGGACCGGCCGTCGCTTGCCCGAGTCCCCCAAGACGTCATCGTATGACGATCAAGAGTCGGCCGCATGCGAGGCGGCGTGGTCCCGCACTGACCGGGGCGGAGACCGACGCCCGCGTCGTCGCGGGGGAGGGAGAGAGCGGCGCGGGGAGCCCACGGGGCGATGCCGAGCGGCATAGCCGGTCCGAACCCTGACCACAGCCGTCAGCCGACCTTTAGGGCGCCCGTCAGCGGGAAACCGCAGTTAGGAGCCGTGAAACCGGCTCGACCAGTCCCCGCAGCCAGGGCACACGGCCCCGGCGGACGTGCCCAGGGCTGCAACTTCCCGGAGAGCACCACGATGGTCAGCCGTCACTCAGCTTGCGCAGCCAGAGGAGGAGCCGGAGCTCGCGTCGGGACGGCGGTTGTACACGGGTGCGGGAGGTGCTCCGACACTTGTTCGGGTGGTATTCACGTGTTCTGACAGCACCAGGGTTCTTGCCGGCCCAGCACCTGATGCGCTTGGTGAAAGTGCTCATCACGCCATGCCGAAGGCGAAGCTGTATGCGGCGGTCCGGCGTGGCCGCCGTGGCGGCTTGGCGCGTCGAGATCGGCACCGACTCCTGGCCCGGGCGCAGCACGTGCCGAGGTCGTGCAGCGGCGCGGTGCACGCGAGCGCGCGCAGCCGCCGCGCGAGCCCTTCGTCGGCGGCCGGGCCCTGCGCGGGCCGCGGCCCCGCGCTGAGCTGGGGCGGAACGAAGTCCGTCGAGGCAGGCGAAGTCACGCTGCACAGATTAGGTCCTTGCACTGACAACGGCCGAAACGGCGCAGAAGCGACCGGCCCCGCTACGCTCCGTCCGCGTCCCCCTCTGCGACGAGATGCGCGTACGTCTCGACCAGCTGCATGCGCGAGTTGTCGAGGTAGTCCGCGAGGAGCCGCTCCGCGCCCGACCGGTCCCCCCGCAGGGCTTCTAGAATCGCCGGGTTGCGTACGAGATAGGGCGGGTTTCCTCGGCGAGCAACCGCATCGGGCTGCGTACCGAAGGGCCGTCCCAGGAGCGCGCTGTACGAGGCGAACCCCCAGGGATCTCGCGGCGGCGGCACAGGCCGTGCCCGGCACGCCAGTGCGTTTCATACCGGTTCGCTCCGCCCGCTCCACCGACTACGACTCGGGCGTGCCGTAGCCCCCGCCGCCGGGCGTGTGCATCACGAGGACGTCCCCGGGGCCGACGTCCACCGAGTCCACGCCATGCAGCTCCGTCACGCTTCCGTCGGCACGCTCCACGAGGTTGCGGCCGAGCGCTCCCGGCTCGCCGCCCGCCATGCCGTACGGCGGAACGCGTCGGTGCCCGGTGAGCAGCGCCACCGTCATCGGCTCCAGGAAGCGGATTTTGCGGACGACTCCGCGGCCGCCGCTCCAGCGTCCTCGGCCGCCGCTGCCCGTCCGTACCGCGAAGGCGTCTACGCGCACCGGGTAGCGCCACTCCAGCACTTCGGGGTCGGTGAGGCGCGAGTTGGTCATATGGGTCTGCACGGCGTCGGCGCCGTCGAAGCCGTCGCCCGCGCCGGAGCCGCTGGCCACCGTCTCGTAGTACTGCACACGGTCATTGCCGAAGGTCAGATTGTTCATCGTGCCCGAGCCCTCGGCCTGGACGCCGAGCGCGGCGTACAGCGCGCCGGTGACGGCCTGCGAGGTCTCCACATTGCCGGCAACGGTTGCCGCGGGGTGGGCGGGCGCGAGCATCGAGCCGTCCGGCACGCGCACCTCCAGCGGCTCCAGGCTTCCGCTGTTGAGGGGGATGTCTTCGGTCACCAGCGTGCGGAACACGTACAGCACCGCCGCCATTACGACGGATGTGGGGGCGTTGAAATTCCCCGGCTGCTGCGGCGATGTGCCGGTGAAGTCGATGACGGCGCTGCGCGCCTCGCGGTCCACGAGCAGGGCCACCTGGATGACGGCGCCGTTGTCGGTCTCGTAGCGGTACTCGCCGTCGCTGAGACCGGCGACGATCCGGCGCACCGACTCCTCGGCGTTGTCCCGCACATGCTGCATATAGGCCTGAACTACGTCGAGCCCGAACTCGTCGACCATGCGGCGCAGTTCGGCGATGCCCTTCTCGTTGGCGGCGATCTGGGCGCGCAGGTCGGCCAGGTTGGTGTCGGGCGCGCGGGACGGATATGCGGCGGTGGTCAGCAGTTCCCGCGTCTCGGCCTCGCGCAGCTGCCCGTCCCGCACGAGCAGCCAGTTGTCGAAGAGCACGCCCTCCTCGTCGATGGTGCTGCTGAAGGCGGGCATGGAGCCGGGGGTGATGCCGCCGATCTCGGCGTGGTGCCCGCGCGAGGCCACCAGAAAGCGCAGCTCATCGCCGTCGAACACGGGCGTCACGACGGTCACATCGGGCAGATGCGTGCCGCCGTGGTAGGGGTCGTTGATCGCATACACATCGCCCGGTTGCATCCCGCCCCTGTCCTTGTTGCGGCGCAGCACCTCCTTGATGGACTCGCCCATCGAGCCGAGATGTACGGGGATGTGGGGAGCGTTGGCGACCAGGTTGCCGTGTTCGTCGAACAGGGCGCACGAGAAGTCGAGCCGTTCCTTGATGTTGACGGAGTGGGCGGTGTTCTCCAGCCGTACGCCCATCTGCTCGGCGATGGCCATGAAGAGGTTGTTGAAGACCTCCAGGAGGACCGGGTCCACATCGGTGCCGACGGCGGTCTTGCCGGGGCGTGGGCGTACGCGCGTCAGCAGCAGCTGCCCGTTCTCGTCGGAGGCGGCGCGCCAGCCGGGGTCGACGACGGTGGTGGCATCGGCTTCGGCGATGATCGCGGGCCCTTCGACGGCGTCGCCGGGGCGCAGATCCCGGCGCCAGTACAGGGGCGTCTCGCGCTGCTCGCCGTCCACGAACATCGGCACCGTGGCGCGCGGGGCAAACTCGCCGTCACTCTCGGTCTCGTCGACGACGTAGGCGCCGTGTTCACCCGCCGTGCCCACGGCTTCGACCGAGACGGCCTCGATGACCAGAGGCTTGTCCATGGTGAACGCGTAACGCGCGTGGTGGGTCGTCTCGAATGCCTCCTTCATGGCGGTGACGGTGTCCAGCGGCACGGGCAGGCTCGCGTCCGTGCCCGCGTAACGGAGCAGCACGCGCGCGTGTGTGCTGATCGCGTCGTCCGGGATGTTGTCGGCGCGCAGTTCGGCGCGGGTGCGGGCCGCGAGCTCGTCGCAGAGTGTGCGTACGCGCGTGACTGCTCTCTCGTCCAGCTCGGCCTCCACGGACTGTTCGCGCATGGCGGTCGCGTCGGCGAGACCGATGCCGTACGCGGAGAGCACTCCGGCCAGCGGCGGCACGAGCACGGTGTTGACGCCCAGGGCGTCGGCGACCGCGCAGGCGTGCTGGCCGCCGGCGCCGCCGAAGGAGGTGAGGGCGTAGCGGGTGATGTCGTGGCCGCGCTGTACGGAGATCTTCTTGACCGCGTTCGCCATGTTGAGGACGGCGATCTCCAGGAAACCGGCGGCGACTTCTTGGGGGGTGCGCTTGGTGCCGCTCTCCTTGTGCACCTCCTCGGCGAGCGCGGCGAAACGCTCGCGCACGGTTTCGGCGTCCAGGGGTTGGTCGCCGCCGGGTCCGAAGACGGTGGGGAAGTGGTCGGGCTGGATGCGGCCGAGCATCACATTGGCGTCGGTGACGGTGAGGGGGCCGCCGCGGCGGTAGCAGGCGGGGCCGGGGACGGCGCCCGCGGAGTCGGGGCCGACACGGTAACGGCGGCCGTCGAAGTGGAGAACGGAACCGCCGCCGGCCGCGACGGTGTGGATGTTCATCATGGGCGCGCGCATGCGGACGCCCGCGACCTGGGTACCGAGCTCGCGCTCGAACTCGCCCGCGTAGTGCGACACATCGGTGGATGTGCCGCCCATGTCGAAGCCGATGACCCGGCCGAATCCGGCCTGCTCGGAGGTGCGGGCCATGCCGACGACGCCACCGGCCGGCCCTGACAGCACGGCGTCCTTGCCACGGAAGTTGACTGCTTCGCGCAGGCCTCCGTTGGACTGCATGAACATCAGGCGGATGCCATTGAGTTCGGCTGCGACCTCGTCGACGTACCGCCTCAGGATCGGCGACAGATAGGCATCCACGACGGTGGTGTCGCCGCGCGGTACGAGTTTGATCAGCGGACTGACCTCGTGGGAGGAGCTGACCTGGGTGAAGCCGAGGTCCCGGGCGGCTTCGGCGATCCGGCTCTCGTGCGTGGGGTAACGGTAGCCGTGCAGCAGTACGACGGCGGCGCTGAGGAAGCCGTCGGCGCGGGCCTCCTTCAACTGCTCGGTGACGGCTGCCAGATCGAGCGGCCGGACGGTCTCGCCGTGCGCGTCGAGGCGTTCGGGAACCTCGATGACGCGCTCGTACACCGCCTCGGGCAGCACGATCCGGCGGTCGAAGAGCCGGGGCCGGTTCTGGTAGGCGATGCGCAGGGCGTCCCGGAAACCCTCGGTGATGACGAGGACGGTCGGCTCGCCACGGCGCTCCAGCAGGGCGTTGGTGGCGACGGTGGTGCCCATCTTCACACTGTCGACCCGGTCGGCCGGGACGGGCTCGTCCGGGCCGACGCCGAGCAACAGCCGGATCCCGGCGACGGCCGCGTCCCGGTATCGCTCTGGGTTGTGCGAGAGCAGTTTCCGGGTCACGAGCCGTCCGTCGGGGCGTTTGCCCACGATGTCGGTGAAGGTGCCGCCACGGTCGATCCAGAACTCCCAGCGCCCTGTCATTCCCCCATTGTGGCAAGGGGACCGTCCGGTGACACGGCGGCGAGCGCGGACGAGAGGGCATGCTTGGCGCTCAGGTCCAGGCGTGCGCTGGTGCCGCGCGCCCAGTGGCGTACCTCCGCGCCCGCCAGCCGCATCAGCTGCGGCAGCAGGTCGGTGCAGC
>NZ_JBVHDR010000011.1:0-340210 GCF_055563295.1 Streptomyces sp. NPDC002868
TGGCACGCTGTTGAGTTCTCAAGGAACGGACGCTTCCTTCAGACCCTTTTCATGGGGCCCTCCGGGCGCTTCCCTTCGGTCTTGCGTTTCCAACCCTACCAGACTCTTTTTCCATTCCGTTTCCGGCGAGGAATTCGAATCCAGTGGCCGATTGGAGTGGCCTGTTTGCCTTTCGGCTGACCCGACATTATCAGAAGCATTTCGGTCGACCTAATCGACCTTCGTGATCCGGATTAAGAATCGAGAGGCTCTGCGGAAATTCAATTCCCGTCGAGAGCGAGAGAGACACTAACGGTCACACTCGCACTTGTCCAGTCCGAGGCAACCGTTTGAATCTACCTCCCCACTGCTCCCGTGTCAATGGGTTTCGTGGGGCGAAGAGGAGAGTAGCAGGTCAGAGCGTGCGATCGCACATCAGGCAGCGGCCGGGAGTTCGGCGCTGCGGTCTGTCGCCTCCACGTCGCCCATGTCGCCCATTCGGGCTGCTCGGCCGCCCAGGATGTAGACGTACGCCAGAAAGGCCAGCTCAGCGACGATGCCGATGGTGATGCGCGCCCAGGTCGGCAGGCCCGAGGGGGTGACAAAGCCTTCGATCACGCCCGATACGAAGAGGACGAGGGCCAGGCCGATGGCCATGCCGATCGCAGCGCGGCCCTGTTGAGCGAGGGCTGTGCGGCGGGATTGAGGGCCTGGGTCGATGACTGTCCAGCCGAGCCGGAGGCCTGTGCCCGCGGCGACGAAGACTGCGGTCAGTTCGAGCAGGCCGTGCGGGAGGACAAGGCCCAGGAAAACGTCGAGGCGACCCACCGATGACATCAGGCCGATGCCGACGCCGAGGTTCAGCACATTGAGGAAGAGGATCCAGATCACCGGGAGGCAGAGGAACGCGCCCAGAGTCAGGCACATGGCGGCGGCCTGGGCGTTGTTCGTCCAGACCTGGGCGGCGAAGGAGGCCGCGGGGTGGCTGGAGTAATACGTCTCGTACTCACCGCCGGGGCGGGTGAGCTGGCGGAGTTCTTCGGGGGCGGCGATCGCCGACTGGACCTCGGGGTGGGTGCCGATCCACCAGCCGATGATCGCGGCGAGGACCGTGGAGAGGACCGCGGTGGGTATCCACCACTGGCGGGACCGGTAGACAGCAGCGGGGAAGCCTGCGGTGAGGAAGCGGACCGCGTCTCGCCAGGTGGCGCGTCGGGTGCCGGTGACGGTGGAGCGGGCGCGGGCCACGAGCTGGGTGAGCTTGCCCGTGAGAATCGGGTCGGGGGCACTGGACTGGATGAGGGAGAGGTGTGTGGCTGTGCGCTGGTAGAGGGCGACGAGTTCGTCGGCCTCGGCGCCGGTGAGGTGGCGTCCGCGGTGCAGGAGGTGGTCCAGGCGGTCCCACTCGGCGCGGTGGGCGGTCACGAAGACATCGAGGTCCATGGTCGGCTGCTGCTCCAGGCACTGGGTGCGTACGGTCCGTACTACTGCACTACTGCGGCACTACTGCACTACTGCGACGCGCTGCGGGCCAGCTTGGCAGACTGAGGAATCAGGGGGCAGTGGAGATCTACGGAAAGAGGCGGGCAGCGGTGAGTGCGCTTGTGACGGGGGATGCGGTTGTACTAGGGCTGCAGCCGGCGAAACTGCCGAGCCGGGCGCTCGCCCTCGTGATCGATCTAGTAGTCGTGTGGACCGTGTATCTCCTGATATCGATCGGGCTCGCGTTGGCGACTGCCTCGCTGGACGAGGCGGCAGTCATGGCGGTTTCGATCGCGACGTTTCTGCTGGTCCTGGTGGGCGCGCCGATAGCCGTGGAGACCCTCAGCCATGGGCGCTCACTCGGGAAGCTCGCCTGTGGGCTGCGGGTGGTGCGGGACGACGGTGGGCCGATCCGGTTCCGGCATGCGCTGGTGCGTGGAGCGATGGGCGTGGTGGAGATCCTGATGTCGTTCGGGGTCATCGCCTGTATCGCTTCCCTGGTGTCGGCGCGGGGGCGGCGGATAGGGGACGTGTTCGCGGGGACGCTGGTGGTGCGGGAACGGATGCCGGCCGCGCGGGGAACGGTGGTGCCGCCTCCGCCGCCGTGGCTCGTCGGGCGGTTCGCCGAGCTCGATCTGTCGGGGGTGCCGGACGATCTTTGGCTTGCGATACGTCAGTACCTGACGCGGATGAGGCAGCTGGACCCGGCGGTGAGCTGGTCCATGGCGGGGCGGCTGGCCGGTGATCTGGCGGCGTGCACGGGGGCTCCCGCGCCGGAAGGAGTGCCGTCGGCCGCGTATTTGGCAGCCGTGGTGAATGAGCGGCAGGCACGTGACGCCCGTCGGGCCTTCGGAGCCGAGGCGAGGGCAGCCGCAATGGCAGGGGGCGGTGGTGCAGCAGCCGTGGGCGCGGTGGGCGCAGGCGCTGCGGGACCGATGGACGCAGGACCGGTTGACGCAGGACCGGTAGACGCGCGCCCGGGTGCCGCGGGACCGGTGATCGCCGATGCGGTTGAGGCTGCAGGGGCCGACGGTGCTCGTGGAGCAGATGTGCCGCTCGGGGTGGCAACAGGGGCCGAGCCGGTGTCGAAGCCCGCCTCCGAGGCCGTGGCCGACGCGCCTCCCACCACCGGATTCGCACCGCCTGCGTAGGCCGGTCGCCGGCAGAAGCCACCGGGAGAAGTCAGGGGAAGACCGAGGGCGGGGTCTCGAGGTCTTCCAGTTCGATGCCGGGGGCCGCGAGGACCACGTCGCCGACGATGTGAACGATGTGCTGCTCACCCGTGTCCAGGGCGCTGACCTGGTATTCGTCCACTGTCAGGGGGCCATTGTCAGTGGCATGCGCTTCACTCTTCATCAGGGCCCAGGACTGGTCGAGAGTGCGAGGGGCGAGGACAGGATCCGTGAAGGCGACGAGGCGGACGCGCGTCGCGGGGGAGCCGGGGGTGAGGCGTAGGAGACGTGCGGTGGCGACGAGGAAAGCAGGGGATGTGCCGGTGAAGGCGTGGGCGCGGACATTGCCTTCGGTGGCATGAGTGCCGGTGGGGTCGGTGCGGACCCAGGTGACGCCGTCGAGGGCGGCACCGCGGACCTGCCAGCTCGCGGCGTGGAGTTCGAGACGGATGGGACGGCCGAGTTCGTCGAGGGCGAGGTCGACGGAGCCGGCGTGGTCGCCGGAGGGGGTGGTGATCTGGGAGACGTAACGCCAGCCGGAGGGGCCGGGGGCGCACTGGAAGTGTTCTTCGCCGAGGGGGGTGTGATCGTGCGGATCGTGGAGCGAATAGCGGCCGCGGGGCATGGGGGCGTAGGTGTCCTTGTGCGGTGAGGCTCTGGATGTGGAACCGGAGCCGGAGCCGTTCGGGGACGGTACGGGGCAGGCCCCCGACACGGGGGTGCGGGGGCCTGCCTGGTACCGCTGGTACCTGCTGCTGAGGGTGTGTCAGTAGCCGATCAGTAGCGGTAGTGGTCGGACTTGTACGGGCCTTCGACCTCGACGCCGATGTAGGCGGCCTGCTCCGGGCGCAGGGTCGTCAGCTTCACGCCGAGCGCGTCCAGGTGGAGCCGGGCGACCTTCTCGTCCAGGTGCTTGGGCAGCACGTAGACGTCGGTCGGGTACTCCTCGGGCTTGGTGAACAGCTCGATCTGGGCCAGCGTCTGGTCCGCGAAGCTGTTGGACATCACGAACGAGGGGTGACCGGTCGCGTTGCCCAGGTTCAGCAGACGGCCCTCGGAGAGCACGATCAGGACCTTGCCGTCGGGGAAGGTCCAGGTGTGGACCTGGGGCTTGACCTCGTCCTTGACGATGCCCGGGATCTGCGCCAGGCCGGCCATGTCGATCTCGTTGTCGAAGTGGCCGATGTTGCCCACGATCGCCTGGTGCTTCATCTTGGCCATGTCCGCGGCCATGATGATGTCCTTGTTGCCCGTGGTCGTGACGAAGATGTCGGCCTTGTCGACGACCTCGTCCAGCGTGGCGACCTGGTAGCCGTCCATGGCCGCCTGCAGCGCGCAGATCGGGTCGATCTCCGTGACGATCACCCGGGCGCCCTGCCCGCGCAGGGACTCCGCGCAGCCCTTGCCCACATCCCCGTAACCGAACACGACCGCCGTCTTGCCGCCGATCAGCACATCGGTGGCACGGTTGATGCCGTCGATCAACGAGTGCCGGCAGCCGTACTTGTTGTCGAACTTCGACTTGGTCACAGCGTCGTTGACGTTGATCGCCGGGAACAGGAGGGTGCCGTCGCGGTGCATCTCGTACAGCCGGTGCACACCGGTCGTGGTCTCCTCAGTGACGCCGCGGATCTCCGAAGCCAGCTGCGTCCACTTCTGCGGGGACTCGCCAAGGGTGCGGTTGAGCAGGGTCAGGATGTACCCGTACTCCTCGCTGTCCGCCGTCGACGGGTCCGGGGCCGACCCGGCCTTCTCGAACTCCACGCCCTTGTGCACCAGGAGCGTGGCGTCGCCGCCGTCGTCGAGGATCATGTTCGGGCCGCCGGTGGGGGTGTTCGGCCAGGTCAGCGCCTGCTCCGTGCACCACCAGTACTCCTCCAGCGTCTCGCCCTTCCAGGCGAAGACCGGCACACCCTGAGGCGCCTCCGGGGTGCCGTTCGGGCCGACCGCGATCGCCGCGGCCGCGTGGTCCTGGGTGGAGAAGATGTTGCAGGACGCCCAGCGCACCTCGGCGCCCAGCGCGACCAGCGTCTCGATCAGTACGGCGGTCTGCACGGTCATGTGCAGCGAGCCGGTGATACGCGCGCCGGCCAGCGGCTGCGTGGCGGCGTACTCCTTACGGATCGACATCAGACCGGGCATCTCATGCTCGGCGAGAGTGATCTCCTTGCGGCCGAAGGCGGCGAGGGAAAGGTCGGCGACCTTGAAGTCCTGGCCGGTGGCGACAGTCGTCATGCGAGCTGCTCCTCGTGGTTGGGTCGAGGGTGGGTACGGCTGACTCTGCGGCGGCCATAGGCATACCAATGCCCGGGCCCTCGCAGTGCAGTCCGTCGGAGGCCCTCTCTCCCTCGGCCGGTCCGCACAACGGGACCGCCCGACCGCCATCAGCAGCGACGTCTGACTCTGGTCACGAATCTACACCGATCGGCGCAGTGGGCCCCAGCCCGCCCACGGCCGGGTTCCGGCCACATTCAGGGTCCGTCGGCCGTGACAAGTAGGGCCGCGGGGCTTTTGTGGCGCGCTTGTCTGGTGCACGATGCTCTGCGGATCGGGGACATCCGCACGATCTGCGCCACGAAGTGTAAGGAGAACCACGTGACCAGTCCGGCGAGCGAGCAGCGGACATTGAAGCTGATTGCGGTGACCGCCTGTCCCACAGGCATCGCCCACACATATATGGCCGCGGAGAAGCTGGCGCAGGCCGCAGACGCGCTCGGCATCGAGATGAAGGTGGAGACGCAGGGCTCCATCGGGGCCGAGAATGTCTTGACTGACAACGATGTCAATGACGCGGACGGCGTCATCATCGCCGCCGACAAGGACGTCGACTGCAGTCGGTTCGTGGGCAAGAAGGTGCTGGTCGTCGGTGTCGCCGAGGGCATTCACCACCCCGAGCGCCTGATCGAGCGCGTGCAGAACGCGCCGGTGCACGGGGCGGGCAGCGGAGGCGGGGGCGCCACGCTGCCGACCGGCTCGGGCGGCTCGGGCGGTGGTGGTAAGGAGCGCAGCGCCGCGTACAAGGCACTGATGAACGGTGTCTCGTACATGATCCCGTTCGTGGTGGTGGGCGGGTTGCTCATCGCCATCTCGCTGGCACTGGGCGGCGACGCGACCTCAAAGGGCTACATCATCCCGGAGGGGACCTTCTGGGCTCACGTCAACGCCATCGGCGTCATCGGCTTCACGCTGATGATCCCCATCCTGTCCGGCTACATCGCCTACGCGATCGGCGACCGGCCCGCGCTCGTGCCGGGCATGATCGGCGGCTGGATAGCCAACACCGGTGAGCTGTACGACTCGAAGGCCGGCGCGGGCTTCATCGGCGCGATCGTCACCGGCTTCCTGGCCGGATATCTGGTGCTGTGGATCAAGAAGGTCAAGGTCCCCAACTTCGCACGGCCGATCATGCCGATCATCGTGATCCCGATCGTCGCGACGACGGCGCTGGGGCTGTTCTTCATCTACGTCATCGGCAGGCCGATCTCGTGGGTCTTCACGCATCTCACCGACTGGCTCAGCGGCATGACCGGGACCAGTGCGATTCTGCTGGGCGCGATTCTGGGGCTCATGATCGCGTTCGACATGGGCGGGCCGGTCAACAAGACCGCGTTCCTGTTCGGCGCCGGGCTCATCGCGACCGGCAACCAGACCGTCATGGGTATGTGCGCGGCTGCGATTCCGGTCATGCCTCTGGGGCAGGGACTCGCCACGCTGATCCGGCGGCGGCTCTACTCGGAGCAGGAGCGGGAGACCGGCATGGCCGCGATCTTCATGGGCATGTTCGGCATCTCCGAGGGTGCGATCCCCTTCGCGGCGGCAAGGCCCGCCCAGGTCATTCCGGCGAACATGCTCGGTGGTGCGGTGGCCGGTGGGATCGCCGGTCTGGCCAGTGTGAAGGACGCGGTTCCGCACGGTGGCCCGATTGTGGCCGTGCTCGGCGCGGTCGGTGGGGTGCCGATGTTCTTCCTGGCCGTCGCCATCGGCACCGTCGTCACCGCGATCACCACGAATGCGCTGATCGACATCAAGGAGCGGAAGAACCGTGGCGCTGCGGGGGCGGGTGCCCTCGTGCCTGCCGGCGCGGGTGCCGGTGTTGGCTTGGGGGTGGCGCCGGAACCGGTACTCGCCGGGGTCGGTGCCGGTACGGGTGTCGGTACGGAGCTCTCGGGCCCCGGAGGCGTACGTACGGAGAAGTCGCTCACTCCCCCGCCCGCCGCAGCCGAACCGTCCGAGGACCAGGTGCTGTCCGGGTATCTGACCGCGCAGACCGTGAAGGTTCAGCTGGCCGCCGACAGCAAGGACGCCGCCATCCGCGAGATGGCCGCGATGCTCGCCACCACCGGCAAGGTCGCCGATCCCGACTCGCTCGTGGCGGCCGCGTTCGCCCGCGAGGAGCAGGGCACGACCGGGCTCGGCGAGGAGATCGCCATCCCGCACGCCAAGACCGATGCGGTCACCGCGCCGATCGTCGGATTCGCGCGGTCGGCGGAGGGCGTCGAGTGGGGTTCGCTCGACGGCACGAAGGCCAAGTTGATCTTCATGATCACGGTGCCTGAGGCAGCCGCCGGGGATGAGCACCTGCGGATCCTGGCGATGCTGTCCCGCAAGCTCATGGACACCGGCTTCCGGGACCGGCTGTCGGCCGCGCCCGACGAGGCGGCGGTCCTCGACGTGCTGCGTGAGATCCAGTAGCGCGTACGGATACGACGAGACGGCCCCCCGCCCGTGTGGGCGGGGGGCCGTCTCGTCGTACTCAGCTCAGTCGTACGCAGCTCAGTGGGCGACGTCCGGGCCCGGGCCGCCCGGGGACTTCGCCGGGTTGACGCCCGCCGCTGCCGCCGACTCGCTGTAGATGTCCGGCTCCAGGTAGATCACGCGTGCGATCGGGACCGCGGCGCGGATGCGCTCCTCCGCCGCGTTGATCGCGGCCGCGACCTCCGCGGCCGTGTCGTCGTGCTGGACGGCGACCTTGGCCGCGACCAGCAGTTCCTCCGGGCCGAGGTGGAGCGTACGCATGTGGATGATGCCGGTGACCGTTTCACCGTCCACCGCCGCTGCCTTGATCTTCTCGATGTCGTCGATACCCGCGGCCTCGCCCAGCAGCAGCGACTTCGTCTCGGCCGCCAGGACGAGTGCGATCACGATGAGCAGGACGCCGATGCAGAGCGTGCCGATGCCGTCCCACACGCCGTTGCCCGTGACCAGGGCCAGGCTCACGCCGCCGAGCGCCAGGACCAGACCGACGAGCGCGCCAAGGTCTTCGAGGAGCACGACCGGCAGCTCGGGGGCCTTGGCGTGGCGCACGAACTCCGTCCACGACTTCTTGCCGCGCGTCTCGTTGGACTCCCTGATCGCCGTACGGAAGGAGAACGTCTCGGCGATGATCGCGAAGACGAGGACGCCGACCGGCCAGTACCAGGCCTCGATCTCGTGCGGGTGCTTGATCTTCTCGTAGCCCTCGTAGATGGCGAACATGCCGCCGACCGAGAAGAGCACGATGGAGACGAGGAAGGCGTAGATGTAGCGCTCACGGCCGTAGCCGAAGGGGTGCTGCGGGGTCGCCTCGCGCTTGGCCTTCTTGCCGCCGAGGAGCAGCAGACCCTGGTTGCCGGAGTCCGCGACCGAGTGGACGCTCTCAGCGAGCATCGACGACGAGCCGCTGAACAGGAACGCAACGAACTTCGCTACCGCGATTGCGAGGTTGGCGGCGAGTGCCGCCACGATCGCCTTGGTTCCGCCTGACGCGCTCATGTGCCGGATATCCCTTCGTGCCTGCGTGGGTCGCCGCCCGGACTTTGCCCGGTCTTTGCGATGCGCCATTGTTGCAGCCCCTCAAGATGGCGCCGCGTCAGGCCACCACAGTGGCGCGGAAGACCGTGCCCGCGCCGCCGCCAGTGCCCGAGATCTCCGTCTTGTCCCCCGCTGGCACGAACGCCGACTCGCCCGGGGCGAGCGTCAGATCGCCGGCCGTCACGCTGCCCGCCGTGCAGAGCAGGATCTGCGGGGTGGGTGCGGTGAGGTCGCGGGGCGTCGCGTCCGGCGCGAGGACGTATCGCGAGAGACGGAATTCGTCGATCGGAGTGTCGTAGACCTCTTCGCCCGAGGGCGAGGCCTCGGGGCGCAGGACGCCGGGGTCGCTCGCCTCGAAGCGGACGATACGCAGCAGTTCCGGGACGTCCACATGCTTGGGGGTCAGTCCGCAGCGCAGCACGTTGTCGGAGTTGGCCATGATCTCCACGCCGAGGCCGTTGAGATAGGCGTGCGGGACGCCGGCGCCGAGGAACAGGGCCTCGCCTGGCTGGAGTTGGACGTAGTTGAGCAGCATGGCGGCGATGACGCCGGGGTCGCCGGGATAGTGGTGCGCGATCGAGGCGTACGGGGTGTAGGCGCCGCCAAGCCGTTCCGCGGCGGCCGCGGCCTCCGCGACGGTGACCGTCATCTCGTCGGGGTCGGCGGTCAGCACCGCGGTCAGGACCTCGCGGAGCGCGGCCTCCTCCGGGTGGGCGTGCAGGAGGTCGACGTACGGCTTGAGGGAGTCCACGTCGAGTCCGGCGAGGAGATCAGCGGCTTCGAGGGGCGTACGGAATCCGCACAGGCCGTCGAAGGGCGTGAGCGCGCAGAGCAGTTCCGGCTTGTGGTTGGCGTCCTTGTAGTTGCGGTGCGGGGCATCTATCGGGACGCCCGCGCTCTCCTCGGCTGCGTAACCCTCCTTCGCCTGCGAGAGGTTCGGGTGGACCTGGAGGGAGAGGGGGGCGCCGGCCGCGAGGAGCTTGAGGAGGAAGGGGAGGCGCGGGCCGAACTTCTCGACGGCCGCTGGGCCCAGTTCGCGTACCGGGTCGGCGGCAATCACGTCGGAGAGCGGCTGCTCGGCGGCGATCACCCCCGAGAGCGGCTGCTCGGCCGTGTCACGGGTGACGCGGGAGGGCGCTCCCGGGTGGGCGCCCATCCACATCTCGGCCTGGGGCTCGCCGGTGGGGGCGATGCCGAGCAGTTCCGGGATGGCGGTCGTGGAGCCCCAGGCGTAGGGGCGCACGGTGTTGGAGAGGCGATCCATGGTCTTCCCGGTTCTTCCTGTCTTCCTGGTGCTTGCGGGAGGCGTCGTTACTTGGGGGTGTGGGAGGCCGCCAGGGCCAGGTAGACGGCGGCGAAGTCGGTGACGGCGAGGAGTTCGGCGATCGACTCGAGATCGGTGCCCTCCTCCGGTTCGAGCTCGCTGATCGCGGTGTCGTGGCTGAGCGCCAGTTCCCGGGCGGCGGGCGCGGCGCTCAGGCCGCCGACGGGGCGGTCGCGCAGCAGTACGACACGGGCCCGCAGCGCCTGCTGCTCCTCGACACGGTCGCGGAAGAAGTCCTCCGGGTCGGCGCCGCCCGCGAAGTCGCCGGCGAGCAGCACACCGTGGGCGGGGAGCGCCTCGGGGAGTTCCGCGGCGAGGGCGGGGCGGCCTGCCAGCTCTGCCAGTACGGCGGCGAAACGGCGGCCTGCCGGGGCGGCGCCCGCGCCCTCTGTCCAGATGAGCGGAAGGCTGTCGGCGAGCTCGGCGGCGAGCGTCTTGGCCGGGTTGCTGTACGTCGCGATGGCCGGGCCGCACCGTTCGGCGGTGTGGTCGAGGCGGTCGGCGACCTTGGCGAGGGTCTCCGGGGGCGCTTCCAGCAGGCCGACACGGTCGAGGAGGACCAGGAGGGGGGTGAACAGGGCCCACAGCTCGCCGGGGCTCGCGGTCTGGATCTCCTCGTACGTCTCGTGCGGGGCGGTGGCCATGGGGACCACCAGGCCGTGCGTGCCGTCGACGGCCTCGGAGAGCGGGGAGCGCTCGGGGGCGACGGCGACGACGCTGCAACCGCGGCGGTACGCCTGCTCGGCGAGGAGGGCGAGGCCGGGTTCGCTGCCGTCGGTGGTCGCGACAAGGAGAAGGTCCACGGAGCCCGCCCAGCCGGGGAGCGCCCAGCGCAGCGCGCCGGCGGCGGGGGCTACGCCGGTGGGGTGGAGCCGGGTGACAGGGGCGGAGGCTCCGGCAAGGGCGCCGATGAGGTCGGCGACGCCGGTGGCGGCGGTGCCGGAGCCCGCGAGGAGGACGGCGCGGGGGCGGCCCTCGGGGGTGAGCTCGGCGACACCGGCCTCGGCGGCGTGCCGGGCGGCGGTGCGTAGGCGCGCCCCGGCCTCGGCGGCGCCTCGGAGCAGTCCTCGGCGATCGGCGCGGGCCAGGGCTTCCGGTTCGTCGAGGAGCGACTCGTCGAGCATGGGGGTGGGCCTCCGATCGCCGTGCGGTGGTGGGTCAGGCGGGGCGGCGTGCCTCGTCCACGAGGAGGACGGGGATTCCGTCCCGTACGGGGTAGGCCAGGCCGCAGTCCTTGCCGGTGCAGATCAGCTCGGGGGTGTCGGCTGCCGTGCGGTCGCTGAGGGGGGCGTGGCAGGCCGGACAGGCGAGGATCTCCAGGAGGCCGGCTTCGAGCGGCATGTGTGGGGTGTCCTTTCGGGCATTCCGCATGTCGCACATGCGGTCGCGGTGATCCGGATCGAGCGACGTCAGCGTACCGCTGGGGGGCGGGGGGCGGCGCGTTCTGGGGGTACGGGCGGCTGTTCCCCGTGCCCGTCCGGCCGGTACGGGCTGGTGCCCGTACGTACCAGCCCGGCCGGTACGGGGGCTGTTCCCCGTTCCCGCCCGGCCGGTACGGGGCTGTTCCTTCGTTCCCGCCCGGCCGGTGCGGGGGCTGTTCCCCATACGTAGCAGCCCGGCCGCGCCCCGCGCCCCTGGTCCGGGCTTCACGCCCCCCGGACCAGTCCCAGCACCTCGTCCCTCACCTTTGCCATCGTCTGCTCGTCACGCGCCTCCACGTTCAGGCGCAGCAGCGGCTCCGTGTTCGACGGGCGGAGGTTGAACCACCAGTCCTTCGTCGACACCGTCAGGCCGTCGAGTTCGTCGATCGTGACGTCCTCGCGGGACGCGTACGCCGCCTTCACCGCCGCCGTGCGGGCCGCCTGGTCGTCGACCGTGGAGTTGATCTCGCCCGAGCCGCTGTAGCGGTCGTACTGCGCGACCAGCCCGGACAGCGGGCCCTCCTGCGAGCCCAGCGCCGCAAGGACGTGGAGGGCCGCCAGCATGCCCGTGTCCGCGTTCCAGAAGTCGCGGAAGTAGTAGTGCGCCGAGTGCTCGCCGCCGAAGATCGCTCCCGTACTGGCCATCTCCTGCTTGATGAAGGAGTGGCCGACCCGGGTACGGACCGGGGTCCCGCCGTGCTCGCGGACCACTTCCGGGACCGACCACGACGTGATCAGGTTGTGGATCACCGTCCCGCCGGGGTGCTTCGCCAGCTCGCGCGCCGCGACCAGTGCCGTGATCGCCGACGGCGAGATGCCCTGGCCCCGCTCGTCCACCACGAAGCAGCGGTCCGCGTCCCCGTCGAAGGCCAGGCCCAGGTCCGCGCCCTCGGAGAGAACGCGGGCCTGGAGGTCGACGATGTTCGCCGGGTCCAGCGGGTTCGCCTCGTGGTTGGGGAAGGTGCCGTCCAGCTCGAAGTACATCGGTACGAGAGTGACGGGCAGGGACTCGAAAACCGTCGGGACCGTGTGGCCGCCCATCCCGTTGCCCGCGTCCACGACCACCTTCAGCGGACGCATCGACGACAGGTCCACCAGCGACAGCAGATGGGCCGCGTAGTCGGTGAGCGTGTCCCGCTGCGTCACCTTGCCTCGATCGGCCGCGGGCTCCGGGGCGCCCTGTTCGGACCAGGACTCGGCCAGCGCGCGGATGTCCGCCAGACCCGTGTCCTGGCCCACCGGCGCCGCGCCCGCCCGGCACATCTTGATGCCGTTGTACTGCGCCGGGTTGTGCGACGCGGTGAACATCGCACCCGGCAGGTCCAGCACCCCCGACGCGAAGTACAGCTGGTCCGTCGAGCACAGCCCGATCAACGTGACATCCGCGCCCCGGGCCGCGGCCCCCCGCGCGAACGCCCCCGAGAGCCCCGGCGACGACGGCCGCATGTCATGGCCGACGACAATCGCATCCGCGCCCGTCACCTGGACGAACGCTGCGCCGAACAGCTCGGCCAGTGACTCGTCCCACTGATCCGGCACCACCCCGCGAACGTCGTACGCCTTCACGATCTGCGACAGATCAGCAGTCACGGGCCACCCCTCCAGGAATCTCTGCGGTCACCACAAAGTACCCGCACAAACCAGGGGAGCATCCAGCCCAGCACGGCCGTGCTCTGTGCCGTAACAATCAGGCACACACCACCAGGAGCAGCCCCAGACTCCACGGCAGCGCTTTGCGCAACAGATCGCCCTCCTTCCCCGCGAGCCCCACCGCCGCGCAAGCGATCGTCAGATTCTGCGGGGAGATCATCTTGTCGCCGCCCACTCGCCTGCCGCGCACGAACGCCGTCACCACACCCGCCAGCAGCACCAGCGTCCCGCCCGTCGAGATCAGCGGCAGCGAGAACGCATTGGCGCCGACCCGCTCCCCGCCGGGCGTACGGAGCGTAGGCGCGCACCACTTCGCGCCGCGGGTCCTCGCGGTCCAGGTCCTCGCTCCGTACGCCGGTCAGCACTGCCGCCCGCACCGCCTCCGCGGCCGGCTTGCGCGCGCCCGGCACCGCGACCAGCGCGGCCGCTCCCACCAACGCCGCTCCGATGTCGGCGAGTTGCGCCGAGACATAGTTGGCCGCCGCGAACTGGGCAGCTGCGAAGGCGAATCCGCATGCCAGCGCAGGCGCCCAGGTCTCGCGCAGACCTTGCCGCCCGTCGACGAGCCAGACCAGTACGAGCGGTACGACGAGGGCGAGCAGCGGAGTCTGCCGGCCGACCACCGAGGCGACCGAGTCCAGCGGCAGGCCGGTGACCTGCGCGAGCGTCACCGCGGGGGCGCCCATGGTGACGAAGGCGACGGGCGCGGTGTTGGCGACGAGGGCGATCACCGCCGCCTTGACCGGGTCGAAGCCGAGAGCGACGAGCATCACCGAACAGATCGCGACCGGCGCGCCGAATCCGGCGAGCCCGGCGCGGTGGGCTCTCATCTGTACGGCGCCGAGCAGCACCAGAACGGTGACCAGCGGAAACGCGGCGACTAAGGCGGACAGAGCGAGTGAGGCGGCGACTGGTTCCAGTCGCTGCACGAACGCGACAGACCTACCTCCGGATTCCGTGATGCGGAAAGCGGATTCTCACGAGTGGAGGAATGGTCGTGTCCGCGACAAGCGGAGGCCAATGGTCCGTACAGGATTCAAGTACGGGATTCAGTGAGTGAGTGATGGGCCCGAGGTGGCGCGAGGGGCACCGAGGTGGCGCGAGGGGCTCAGGAGTCCGGGGAACGCAGCACCCGCAGATGGCCGCGGCGTGCGACCTCCATCGGGTCCGCCGCCCGCCGGCCGTTCTGCGCACCGGCCTCGGCCGCACGCCCCTGAGGGCGGGCCGCTTCCCGTACGGCATTGGCGAGCGCCTCGAGATCATCACCGCTGTGCCGGGGCGGGGCGGAGCCGTCGGTGAGCCGGACGACCTCCCAGCCGCGCGGGGCGGTCAGGCGCTCACTGTGCTCGGCGCACAGGTCATAGCAATGGGGCTCGGCATAGGTGGCGAGCGGGCCGAGGACCGCAGTCGAGTCGGCATAGACGTACGTCAGTGTCGCGACGGCAGGGCGGCCGCACGCGGTGCGCGAACAGCGACGTACAGGGCTCACGACGTTGGACGGTACCGCACTCTTGAGCGGGCTGCGACGACTCTCCACCAGGTCACTCCACCGTGTCGTGCTGTGACATCGTCCGTGGCGACTCCCTCAGCAACTGCCCTGACCTGCACGGAAAGAGAAGCGCGCGGTCGACGACCGCCCGTGGTCCGGTCATGACTTGGTGTAAATGAGGTCAATCACGATGAGATCGGCGATCGCGGGGAGGCATGCAATCGGGCCCAAGCTTGGCCGGAATGTTCAATTAGCGACAAGCTTCCCGCCCGGCGCGCACACTCGATCGCCGCGCGCCGGGGAGAGCTACTCTGCGTCAGTGATGGACAGTCCCGTACCTCCCCGCCCGACCGAGCCACGGCCGCGCCGTCGCGACCGCCACGGCCGCGGCATGCGCGGGCCCGTCGCCCCGCCCCAGGTACCCCTCGCCGCGAGCCGGGCCGAGTCCTTCCGGGACCTCGTGCAGGACTCGGTGGAACGGCTGGAACGACGCTGGCCGCAGCTGGCCGACGTGGATTTCCTGGTACTGGACGTGCCGGGCGCGCCGGAGGGGTCGGTGCCGCTGGGCAGCTCGGTTCCGGCGAACAAGGGACAGCCGGCCCAGATCGTGGTTTACCGGCGACCCGTCGAGATCCGCACGAAGAATCGCGACGAGCGGGCGCTGCTGGTGCACGAGGTGGTCGTGGAGCAGGTCGCGGAGCTGCTGGGGCTGGCGCCGGAGTCGGTGGATCCGCGGTACGGGCAGGACTGACGGCTGACAGATTTCAAAATTTGTCAGCCGTCAATCGTCATCCGTCAATCGACATCCGATAGTCGCCAGTCGTCAGTCGTCAGTCGTCAGTCGTCGAGTACGGACAGGTCCTGCTCGGCATCCGGTACCGCCACCGTCCCCCTGTCGTCCGGCAGCGTCTGCACCGTGAACATCGAGATGCCGTCCTGCGGCAGCGCCAGCGTTCGCGACGCGTGCACCGGGCCGCCCGACTGCGTCTCCACCGTCAGCGCGTACGAGCCCTTCAGACCGGCCGGGACGGGCGGGGTGACCGCCAGCGTCGTACCGGCCTTGACCGTGTACGTCTTGACGACCTGGGTGCCGCCCTGCGTGCCCGCCGATGCGGTGACCTTGACCTGCGCGGTGGCGCCCGGCGCGGTCAGGGAGAGCGTCGAGCCCTTGGCCCGGTTGTCGGCGGCGGTCGCCCGCGCCCCCACCGGCGCGGTCGCCGGGATGTAGGCGACCTCCTGCTTGTCGCCCTTGCCACGTACGACGCGCAGCGCCGCGACCACCGGGGTCGCCCGGCCGCTCTGGGACGGGCTGAGGATCAGCGATCCGGCCTCACCCTTGGTGACGTCCAGCAGGTCCACGCTCGCGGTCATGCCCGACTTGACGTGCAGCGTCTCGTGTCCGGCCGGGGTGATCCGGCCGCCCGCGCCCGCGAGTTGCACCTTCAGGTCGGCGTCGTCGTCGCCGGGCGCGAAGGCCACCAGACGTACCGATGTGGCGTCCGCCGGGATGCCGGGCAGCACCGCGGTGCCCGACGGGTCGGCCGAGGCGGTCAGCCAGTCGCTGCCCGCCTTGTCGTCGGCGGCTCGCACCACGGCTCCCACCCGTCCGGTACGGGTGGTGACATGAACGGTCACATCCGCGGCGGGCTCGGCGGCGGTCAGGGTGGAGAGCAGGACCGGGACGCTGGATCCGGCGGGGACCGGGATGCCCTCGGTCAGCGTGGTCTTGAGGGCGCCGTCCTTGCCGTAGAGCTCGATGTCGGCGACAGCCGCGGTGTCGTCCGGGTTGGTGAGGTGGACGTAATCCTGCCGGTCCTCGGCCGTGGACGCGCCGGGGAACCAGAAGTCGGTGTCCGGCCCGGTGCAGCTCAGGCCGAGCAGGCCGCGCGAGCCGCCCGCGGTGACCGTCGTGGTCTGCTGGGTGGTCCAGCCGGGGGCGAGGCGGCCGGTGGCCGTGCCGACGAGGGCGGGAGCATCGCCGCCCTCGGCCGTGGCGGCGACGGGCTTGCCGGGCGCCTTCAGCGCGAGCACCGGCTTGCCGGGCGCCGGCTTCTTCGCGCCCTTCGCCGCGTCGCCCTTCTTGGCCCCGTCCTTCGTCGTCGCGTCGTCCTTCTTGGGCGCGGTGTCCGGGTCCGTCAACACGGCCGTGGACCGCTTCAGTTCGGCCGTACCGTCCTTCGCGTCCCCGGCCGTTCCCGCCGGGGTGAAGGAGGTGTAGTCGGTCTCCGCGATCTCAGAGCTGCTCGGCGCGGGGCAGAGCAGGCTGGAGCGCTCGACCGGAAGCCGCGCCGGGGCCTTGGCGTCCGTCGCCGCACCACCGTCCGGCGCGGTGAGCGCGGCGACACCGGTGACCGCGGCGAGGGCGGTGGCGGTGGCGAGCAGGGAGATGGTTGTGCGCTTCACTCTGACTCGCCTCGCGTTGCGTTGCCGGCGTTGCCGTTCGGGTCGGGGTGCTGGTCGGTCTCGCTGCCGTAGGCGTAAGGGTCGTACTGACCCTCTTGGTACTGCCCGTCCTGGTACTGCCCGTCGGCGTAGGACGCGGGCTGGTACTGGTCGGCCTGGTACGGATCCTGGAACTGTTCGCCCTGGTACGGCTGTTGCTGGTACGACTGCTGGTACTGCTCACCGCCATACTGCTGCTCGGCGCCGTACGTGGCGCCCTGGTACTGCTCGTTGGTGTACGGGGCGGCGTATCCGGCGTCCGCGTACGACTGCGCGTCCCATTCGCCGTACTGCTGCTGCGGCACCGCCACATAGGGCGACTGCTGCTGCCCCCCTTGCTGCTCCCCTTGCTGTTGCTGCGCGAAGGCGTTCTGTTCGGCGGGGAGTTGAGCGTACGGATCGGGGTGGGCCGCAGCAGCCTCGGGCGGCGAAGACGACGAGGACGACGAAGACGACGAAGTCCCGGCCTCCGCTTCCATCTCCGCTTCCGCCTGCGCGCGCAGCCTGCGCGCCCTGCGCCCTTCGCCCTCCACCGCCTGGGCGGGGACCGCGATCTCCTCGTCCGGCAGGTCGTCGTCGATCTCCCGCCGCCTGCCCGGCAGTGCGAGGACCAGCAGCACCAGCGCCAGCCCGACCTGGGCCCAGATCCAGCCGGTGTGGGTGGCGGGGCCGTCGTACGTCAGATCCAGCCGGCCGCCCTCGGCGGGGAGTTCGAAGCCCTGGGCCCAGCCGTCGACGGTGGTCTTCTTCAGTACGCGGCCGTCGAGCGTGGCCTGCCAGCCGTCGTCCGCGCGGTCCGCGATGCGCAGCACCCGTCCCGACTGACCCGCCGGGATCTTGGCGTGGGCCTCGACGGCGTCGGACGCGACGGGCAGCGGGTCGCCCTTGCCGCTGACGATGGTGGCCCTGGCGACCTGGCGGTCGACGCGCCACAGTGCGCTGCCGTCGAGCTGGCTGAGCCTGCTCAGGCCGGGTGTGGCGTCGAGGACGCGGCTGGTCTGGCGGGGTGCTCCGTCGCGTACGAGTACGTAGCGAATGGCGAATCCGCTGAGCTGGCTGGTCTGGTCGGCGCCGGAGCCTGCCACGAGATTCGCGACGATCTTGTCGAGGCGGGGGTCGCTGCCGCCCGCCTCGGCGAGTTCGGCGTCGCCGAGCCGGCCGCCGGAGCCGCGTACGAGGGTGTACGAGACCTTGGCGGCCGAGGTGCCGCCGAGGACGAGGGTGCGCGGCTGGTCGCGGGTGTCGCTCTCCTCTGCGACGAACGCGGGCACCTGGACGGGGTCGCGCCGCTCCAGCGGGCCTGCGGCGCCGCTGAGCATCCAGTTGCCCGCGGCGAGCAGGGGTGCCAGGCCGGCCGCGAGGGCGATCAGGCCGGCAACGGGCTGGCGCCAGCCGAAGTCCTGGGCGGCGACGCGGGCACGGCCGCCTTCGGCGCCGAGTACGGCTGCGGCGAGCAGGGCGATGCTGTAGACGAGGGTGGCCGGGCCTGCCCAGCCGGAGCCGTTGGCGATCACCGCGAAGACGAGTCCGACCAGCGCCACGGCCCAGGAGGCACGGATCGCGAACTGCCGTTCGCCGCGCAGCAGGGCGGCGAGTGCCGCCAGGACGATGCCGATCAAGAGGATTCCGCCTGCGGCCTTGGCGCCGCCGGGACTCATGCCGAGGAGGTCGAGTGCGCTCGCCGATCCGGTGCCGAATTCGAGTCCGGCTTCGCGGAAGAAGGCGGACGGGCCGGTCAGCAGGGTCAGCGACCAGGGTGCGAGGACGAGCAGCGGGGCGCCGAGGGCGGCGAGGAAGCGCAGCCCGTACGCCGTGATGTCGTCACGTCGCAGTCCGAGGACGGCGATGCCGAGGACGAGCGCGATCAGCCACACGATGGGCGTGAACGCCATCGCGAGGGTGAGCAGGAGCGCGTACGCCCAGGTGGCGCGCCAGCTGCCGCGACCGCCGCCGGTGCCGCTGCGCAGTCCGTGGGCCGCGACGCCTGCCCGGGCGATGAGCGGCAGCAGGATCGTGAGGACGGCGGTGCCGAGCCGTCCGGTGGCGAGTGCGCCGGTCGCGGCGGGCAGGAAGGCGTACGCGATGCTCGCCCAGGCCCGCAGCGGCCGGGATTCGACGATGGGGCGGGAGGCGAAGTAGGCGGTGAGTCCGGCGAGCGGGACCGAGCAGACGAGCAGCACGGTGAGCGCGAAGCCGGTGGAGCCGAGAAACAGGGTGGACAGGGCCGCGAGCACAGCGAGGTAGGGGGGCGCGGTCTGGGTGCCGCCGGTGCCGAGAGGGTGCCAGTTGTCGGCGTAGCGGGACCACAGGTCGGAGACGTCGGCGGGGGCGGGCAGGAGTGCGCCGCCGGCCAGCGCGCCGCTGCCGAAGAGTCCGCGGCAGGCGACGAGCGAGACGAGGAGCAGTACGGCGAAGAGCACCGGCCCCGGCTTGCGGGCGAGTTTCTTCAGGCGTGCGAACTGTTCGATCTCGAGGAAGTCGGCGTCGTCTCCGCCGGGTCCTGATTCGACCGCGCCGTGGCGTGAGCCGCCGGAGTCGGCGTCGGAGCCGCCGCCGACGTGGCCCGCGACCTGTTCGACGGTGGCGCGGATGGTCGCGCCGGGCGGCGGGAAGAGCGGGCGCAGTTCGCCCGCTTCGACGGCGCCGCCCTGCTTGGCGCGCCTGCGGCGTCCGGCGATGATCCGTTCGGGCCGCAGCAGGGTGCCGAAGAGGCCCATGACTTCGTCGACGGCCTGGCCGGGGACTTTGCCGACGAGGTAGGCGAGGGTGCGCAGCAGGGTGCCGAAGACGATGCGCAGCAGTACGTAGGGGAAGGCGGCGCCGCGTGAGTTGGTGAGCAGGGTGTAGACGGCGCCGGCCTTGTCGACGCGGTGGGGGCTGGCGACGGAGCGGCCGGCGCAGTCGACGGTGCGGCGTTCGCGGGCGGCGGCTTCGGCGTGCCGCATGACGGCGTCGGGGGCGATGAGGACGCGGTGGCCGGCGGCGTGGGCGCGCCAGCACAGGTCGACGTCGTCGCGCATGAGGGGCAGTCGCCGGTCGAAGCCGCCGAGCTGCTCGAAGACGTCGCGGCGGATGAGCATGCCGGCGGAGGAGACGGACAGGACGGAGCGGATCTGGTCGTGCTGTCCCTGGTCCTGTTCGCGGCGGTCGAGTCCGGTCCAGCGGCGTCCGCTGTTGGCGATGGAGACGCCTGCTTCGAGGAGTTGCTTGCGGTCGTACCAGCCGCGGAGTTTGGGGCCGACGATGGCGGCGTATTCGTCGGAGTCGGCGACGCGCAGCAGTTCGGCGAGGGCGTCGGGTTCGGGTGCGCAGTCGTCGTGGAGCAGCCACAGCCACTGGACGGGTTCGCCGTAGGGCAGTTCGGGCATGTCGTACGCGTCGTCGCGCCAGCTCCTGGTGGCAGGATCCCAGCCGCTGGGCCGCTTCAGGTAGGGCAGGTCGTCGGGGGTGAGCACGCCCGCGGTGCGGGCCGCTTCCTCGACTGCGCTTCCGAAGCCGGTGCGGCGGGCGAGGTGCAGTACGCGCTCGGCGCCGAGTGCCTCGGTGACCAGCCGCGCGGAGTCGTCGGCGCTGCCGGTGTCGGCGGCGACGACGTTCTGTACGGGGCGTTCCTGGCCGAGGAGTCCGGCGAGGGCGTCGGGGAGCCAGCGTGCGCCGTCGTGGGAGACGAGCACGGCGGTGACGACGTGCCGCGGGAACTCGGGCGGGTGTGCGGGGGCGAACGCGGCTGTGGTGGCGGACATTGAGGTACGGGCCCTCCGGCCGGGGGGTCGCCCCGTAGGGGCGTTGGAGCGTCTCGGACGGGGCCCCACACTAACGGCTGGTACACGAACGGTCCGCCGACTGCGGTCATGATGCAGTCGGCGGACCGAGGGTTACGTACCTGCTTGTGGTGTTTCGTCGGGCCCGGGGTGGGGCCTCGGGTCGAGCTTCGGTTACCGGTCGGGCTTCGGATCGGGCCCGGGATCGAGCCCCGGATCGGACTTTGGATCGGGCTTCGGATATCGGTGCGGATTTCAGACGGCGGCCTTCTTCAGCCGACGGCGTTCGCGTTCGGACAGGCCGCCCCAGATCCCGAATCGCTCGTCGTTGGCGAGGGCGTACTCAAGGCATTCGGAGCGGACTTCGCAGGCGAGGCAGACCTTCTTGGCCTCGCGGGTGGAACCGCCCTTCTCGGGGAAGAAGGACTCGGGATCGGTCTGGGCGCACAACGCGCGCTCCTGCCAGCCGAGTTCCTCGTCCGCGTCCTCGACCAGCAGTTGTTCGAACAGCTCGGTCATGTGCGCCCCTCGATCTGTCTTTGCGTCCCCGTGATGTTGCCGTTGTCGATTTTCGGCCGAACGACACGAGTGAAATTACAAGTGTGCGGCTCCGGGCCAGTCAAGCTGAGATCTGCTATTGGGCCCGGTATTCACTCTGCGGAACCAAAGCCATGCGGAAAGTGTTCAAATCATCAAAAACCTGACACATGCCAGAGGCCTGCCCCGCACCCTCCTCTCACGAGGAGAAGACGCCGCAGGGTTCGATCTTGTTGCGATCGAACCATTTAAGCGATCCGGATCACAGTCCGATCACGGGGCCGCAACGACGTTTACGAGCACGGTTGCTGCGCCATGTCTCCGCGGCCACGGCTGCACAAACCTTTCTCCGCACCCAGTAACCGGATGAGGTGAAACATTACCGCCAAATCGGTCATTGAGTTGACAGTAAGGACCCCAGCCGTCACCTTTGATTGCATGCCAGCGACCTCAGCGCACATCGCGACCCCACTCCGTGGGTTCCGCAGCGCTGTCCAGGCGCGCTGTTGCTGTTCCAGCTGTTGATTGCGCCGTAGCGCTCCAGCCACTCACCGCATGCAGCTCAGCCCGCATGCACCGCATGTCCTGCGACACCCTCCCCCCGGACTCCGTCCGGGGCCCCAGCACTGCAACTCACGTTCTCTGCCGAGGAACCACCGCACCCATGAACAGCGACAGCGACCTCCAGATCGCCGGCGACATCCTCGCCGTACAGCACCTGCTCCAGCCCGCCCGCGAGCACCCGGCCACCGTCGCCGACTTCGTGGGGCTGGCCCGCTCCATCGCCGCCGACCGCGCGCAGTGGGCCCACCTCGTCCAGTACGACACCACCTCCCGCTGGTACCACCGGCTGCGCACCGGACCCGGCTACGAGGTGTGGCTGCTGTCCTGGGTCCCCGGTCAGGGCAGCGGGCTGCACGACCACGGACTGTCGTCAGGCGTCCTGACCGTCCTCGACGGCGAGCTCACCGAGCGCAGCGAGCAGGCCTCCCGGTCTCTCGCCGCCGGCGCGCAGCGAGTGTTCGCGCCCAGCTATGTGCACGAAGTCGTCAATGATTCGCTCGAACCGGCCGTCAGTCTGCACATCTACTACCCGGGTCTGACCGAGATGCCGATGCATCATGCCCAGTGCTCCCCGGCCGAACGCGACGTCGTGCCCGCCTGACAGACTGCTGTTCATGCGCATTGTGGTTCTGGCCGGCGGCATCGGCGGCGCCCGTTTCCTCCGCGGTCTCAAGCAGGCCGCGCCCGAAGCGGACGTCACGGTGATCGGCAACACCGGTGACGACATCCATCTGTTCGGGCTGAAGGTCTGTCCCGACCTCGACACCGTGATGTACACCCTCGGCGGTGGCATCAATGAGGAGCAGGGCTGGGGGCGTACGGACGAGAGCTTCCGGGTCAAGGAAGAGCTCGCGGCCTACGGCGTGGGGCCCGAGTGGTTCGGCCTCGGTGACCGCGACTTCGCGACGCACATCGTCCGTACGCAGATGCTCGCCGCGGGCTATCCGCTCAGCGCCGTCACCGAAGCGCTCTGCGCGCGCTGGAATCCGGGCGTGCGGCTGCTGCCGATGTCAGACGACCGCGTGGAGACGCATGTCGCCGTCGAGGTCGAGGGCGAGCGGAAGGTCATCCACTTCCAGGAGTACTGGGTGAAGCTGCGGGCGTCCGTGGCCGCGGAGGCCGTCGTGCCGGTCGGTGCGGACCAGGCGAAGCCCGCGCCGGGAGTGCTGGAGGCGATCGCCTCCGCGGACGTGATCGTCTTCCCGCCGTCCAACCCCGTCGTCAGCGTCGGCACGATCCTGGCGGTGCCCGGGATCCGCGAGGCCATCGCCGAGGCCGGCGTCCCGGTGGTGGGCCTGTCCCCCATCGTCGGGGACGCGCCGGTGCGCGGGATGGCCGACAAGGTGCTGGCGGCGGTGGGCGTGGAGGCGACCGCCGCGGCCGTCGCCCAGCACTACGGCTCCGGGCTGCTGGACGGCTGGCTGGTCGACACGGTGGACGCGGGTGCGGTGGCGGAGGTCGAAGGGGCGGGGATCCGCTGCCGGGCGGTGCCGCTGCTGATGACGGACTTGGACGCGACGGCGGAGATGGCGCGGCAGGCGCTGGAGCTGGCTGAGGAGGTACGGGCGTGAGCCCGCCCTCGTCCTCTCCCTCTCCCTCGTACCGCGTCTGGGCGCTGCCCGGTCTTGGCGAGGTCCGGCCGGGCGACGACCTCGCCAAGCTGATCGCCGCCACGGAGCCGGGGCTCGTGGACGGCGACGTCCTGCTGGTCACGTCCAAGATCGTGAGCAAGGCGGAGGGGCGGGTCGTCGAGGCGGCGGACCGTGAGGCGGCGATAGACGCGGAGACGGTACGCGTGGTGGCGCGACGCGGGCCCCTGCGTATCGTCGAGAACCGGCAGGGCCTGGTGATGGCCGCGGCCGGCGTCGACGCCTCCAACACCCCTGCCGGGACTGTGCTGTTGCTGCCTGCCGATCCTGATACCTCGGCGCGCGCGATCCGCGAGGGGCTGCGGGTGGCGCTGGACGTCGACGTCGGCGTGATCGTCACGGACACCTTCGGGCGGCCCTGGCGCAACGGCCTGACGGATGTCGCGATCGGCGCGGCCGGAGTGCGGGTCCTCGACGATCTGCGGGGTGGGTCTGATGCGCACGGCAATCCGCTGAGCGCGACCGTCGTCGCCACCGCGGACGAACTGGCCGCCGCCGGTGACCTGGTGAAGGGCAAGGCGGAGGGTCTGCCGGTCGCAGTGGTGCGCGGTCTGCCGCATCTGGTCGAGGAGGGCGACGGCGCCCGGGCGATGGTGCGCACCGCCGCGGACGACATGTTCCGCCTCGGTACGTCGGAGGCGGTACGGGAGGCGGTCACCCAGCGCCGTACGGTGCGGGAGTTCACCGACGAGCCCGTGGACGGCGGGGCGGTCCGGCGGGCGGTCGCGGCTGCGGTGACTGCTCCGGCGCCGCATCACACGACGCCGTGGCGCTTCGTACTGCTCGAATCCGCTTCGTCCCGCGCCGAGTTGCTGGACGGGATGCGGGACGCGTGGATCGCGGATCTGCGGCGCGACGGCAAGTCGGAGGAGTCCGTCGCGAAGCGGGTGAAGCGGGGCGATGTCCTGCGCAAGGCGCCGTACTTGGTCGTCCCCTGCCTGGTGATGGACGGCTCGCACTACTACGGGGATCCGCGCCGGGACACCGCCGAACGCGAGATGTTCGTGGTCGCGGCGGGCGCGGGCGTGCAGAACTTCCTGGTGGCACTGGCGGGCGAACGGCTCGGCTCGGCGTGGGTGTCGTCGACGATGTTCTGCCGCGAGGTGGTACGGGATGTGCTGGGCCTGCCGGAAGACTGGGACCCGATGGGCGCGGTGGCGGTGGGACACGCGGCCGCACCGCCGAAGGAACGCCCGGCGCGGCGGTCCGACGCCTTCATCGAAGTGCGCTGACTGAGTCCGAATGCACCGAAAACGGCGGCGGCCCGCTCTGATGAATCTCAGAGGGGGCCGCCGCCGCGTCTACGGAGTGCCGGAACCGAGCACGTTCATGACACACGCTCCGTCTCGGGATGACCAGTCGAAGTCACCGGGCTTCTGAACCCGTACTTCGATCCCGGGATCCTTTCCCCGGACGCTCAGATGGAGCCCCGTCCTGAAGACGACCCGTAGGTTTCCCGTTTTGAACGCCACCGCCGACGCGACGGCGGAGCCCACCACTCTCTCCAGTTCTTCGGTGGGAAGCGGGGTCGCACCCGGCGCTGAAGCCGCCCCCTGCGTCAGCTTCCACGATCCGGAGACCATGATCTCTGTCCCGTCGGCCAGAGTCACGGCCAGCTCTGGACACTCCGCGCCACGCGAGACGGCGACTACCGGGATGCCCCGAAGGCCCAGGATCCATCGATCCTCCAGCTCCTCCATCAATCCTTGTCCTTCAGGTACTCGAAGAGGTTTCCGATCACTTCGCCAGGCTCCCCGCTCGGCATCTGGGGGTACACGTCACCGCTGTCGGTGTCGACGAGCATGTCCGGGTTCCTGTTGCCACCTATCCCGCGCCAGCCACCCTGCGCCTTCACCTTGTGAATGGCGTCCTTGATCTCCTTGGCGGAGTACCCCATCGCCCGCGCGATGGCATTGGGCCGGGACAGAAGCTTGCACGGGTTGCTGTTGTGGACGAGCACTGGTGTGCCGCCCGCGACCACATAGTAGGTGTGCAGGTCTGCCACCGTCAGGTTGTGCACGGTGGAACGCTGGGTCCAGCGGTCCACCGCGACGATCCGGACGGAGGTACCGGAGCCGCTGGAAAGCGTCTGGCCGGCGATCAGGTTCGTAGCGTCGAGCCATTCACCCAGCGCAGGCACCCAGAACGGGTGAGCGTCCGTGGCGGTAATCTGCGCAGTCTTGTCACCGGACGTGCCATCCGAGTCGATTGTGACCCGGACGAGGCGCTTCTCGGCGATGTCCTTGAGCGGTGCCGTGACGGTCCTGATCCCGGTCTCGCCGGTTTCGGGGTCGGTGGCCAGCACCTTGTCCCCGGCCTTGATGTCCTCGATGGGCTTGGTGGTGCCATCGCCCATCAGGACGAGTGTTCCGGGAAGGAAACTGTTGGTGGCGCAGGTCCGGACGACAGTCTCGAGGGCGTCGACGGCCTTGCTGTCTTCAAGGTCCTCGGCCTTGTCGACCACCTTGTAGGTGACCTTGAGCCCCTTAGCGAGCTTGCCTATCGGCAGGTCGAGCGCAGCGGAGCCGCAGGCGGACAACTTTCCGTCGCCGAGGCAGCCCTTCCAGGCTCCCACGTCCGGGGTGACGACGCCCACGATGATGGCAGTGACGATCTTCTGGAACGGGGACTGCTCGTACGAGACCAGGCCCAGTTCCTCGGCAGCCTGGCAGAAGTCGCCCTGCTGGTCAGGGTCGTGGCACTTGCCCTGGGCCCACTGCTTGAGGCGCTCATCCTCCGTCTTGAACTGCGGGAACAGGGCCTGAAGCTCCGCCGCAGGGGGAACCCTCATCTTCTCGATCCAGACGACGCCATCGCCATCTCGCGTGATCTTGACGGTCTTGCCGGGCTTCTGGTCCTTCGGCGGCGGCGGCGTGTAGACGTCGTACATGAACTTGCCGTCGGTGTCGTAGCAGCCTTCCGTCGTGCAGCCCGGGCCGTGGTCCGCGGTCCAGACCGTGTCCGCGCCGCCCGCGCTGCAGCCGTCGCAGAACAGCCCCGACGGGTCGGACGAGCTGATCGGGCTGTTGTTGCTGTACGCGTAGCCGTTCATCTGGAGCGGATTTGCGAAGTCGATCACCGGGTCCACCGAGATGAAGCGGCCGGCCGCCTGGTCGTACTCGCGGGCACCGATGTGGGTCAGGCCCGACGGATCGTCGATGCCGACGCCAAGGTAGGTGCGCTTGTTCGGCCACGATGTCTTGGTGCCGCGAACCTCTCCGTACGGCTTGAACGCCCGGCGGGAGACAGGCTGGTTCGTGGCCATGCCGATGACCGTGTTCGACGTACCCAGGTGGTCGCTGATCAGGACGTCCAGCTTGTGGCCGGTCGTCGCACCGTTCGTGGTGGAGCGCAGGACCGTCGGGGCGCCTGCGTGCGAGTACGAGCGGGTGGCCCGGGTGATCACGCCCGCCGCCGACGTCGTCAGCTCGGTCTCGCCCATGTGGAGGACGCTGCCTGAAGGGCTGTTCTCCAGCAGACGGTTGCCCGCGGCGTCGTACACGTACTTCGTGGTGACGCCGTCGTCCGTGATCGTGTCGAGCTTGTTCTCCCGCGTCCAGGTCAGCTGCTGCGTGGTGGCGGGCAGGTCACGGACCTTGGTGTTGCCCACGGAGTCGTACTGGTAGGTGCTGCCATCCCCGGCGGTCGTGGAGCTGACGAACGCCAGCGTGTGCGGCTGGATTTTGAAGGGCGGGTTGGGGCCGTTGCCCGCGACCGTCGTGCCGTAGCCGTAGGTGCGGGTGACGTCCTTCGTCGGGTCGGCCGGGTCGTGGACCGTGAGCTTGGCCCGGTTGCCGGTGACGTCGAAGGAGTAGCTGTCCCAGTAGCCCGTGGTTCCGCCGGAGACCGTGCCGTTCACCGGGCCCGCGTTCTTCAGTGAGTCGGCGAGCGCGGTGTCCGGGGTAGTGGCGTCGCCGACGGTGTCCGGCGCCTCCGCGACCGGACCGCGCGTGGCCAGGCCGTCGCTCCGGTAACCCCAGGACCAGCCGCCCGGGCTCTGGCAGGCCGCGCCGCCCGCCGACGAGGGCAGGTTCGAGGTCCAGGCGTGGACAAGCTCGCCCATCGCGTCGTACGTGAAGCACTGGTTGTCGTTCGTCGCCGCGCCGGTCGTCGGATCGGACATCTTGTGGCCGATCGAGGTGATCTTTCCGGCGTAGTCGTAGGAGTAGCGGGTGTCGCTGACCCGGCTCTTCGCGGTCTCCCGGTCGACGACGGTGCGCTGCAGCTGGCCCGTGTTGTTGTGGAGGAAGTTGGTGGTCCACACCCGGTAGGGCTGCGGGCCGCTGACCGTGCGCATCGGTTCGCCGTACGGCGAGTACGTGACGTCCGCGGTGTACCAGGTGGCGCCCGAGGTGGATTCGGGCAGGCCGTCCTCGTTGTAGCGGGTGACGACCTTCTCCGCGGCCAGGCCGCCCTTCGCCGGCAGGGTGGCCGTCAGCGGCTTCCCGGTCGGCGTGTACGTGTAGGAGTACGCGTACGTGCCGGAGATCCCGGTGGTCATGCTGTTCGCCGGGATGACCGTCTCGTTGCCGGTCGGCCGGTACCCGATGTCGTAGCCCGTGATGCGGTTGACGTAGTCGCCGCTCGCGTCGTGCCGGGTCGAGGAGACGGGCAGGCCGAGCGCACCCGGCAGGGTGTCATACGTGTACGACTTGGTGGGGGCCGCCGTGGCGGAGCCCTCGCGAACCGCGGAGACCCGGCTCAGTTGGTCGTACGAGGTGAAGACGGTGCTGCGGGAGTCGGTGACGCTGACGGGTCGGTCGGCCTCGTCGTAGGTCGTCGTCGTGGTCCCCATGTCAGGGTCCGTGCTGGAGACGACCCTGCGGCGGGCGTCGTAGATGGACGACCAGACGTTGCCCGCCGGGTCGGTCACCTTGGTCTGGTTACCCCGGGCGTCGTACCCGTACGTCGTCTCGCGCGACAGCGACGAGTTCGTGTTGGTGTAGTGCAGGATCTTCGTGACCCGGCCCATGGCGTCGGTGAACGTCTTGGTGGCGGGGTCGCTGACGCCTGCCGGGCGGACGTAGGTGGTCGTATCGCCGTACGTGGTCGAGTCGTTGTGCAGGAACGTGGTGCCGTGGTAGGTCGCCACCCGCACCGGGCGCTCAAGGCCGTCGAAGAACGTCCTGGTCAGGCTGGGGACGAGGCTGTCCGACTGGCGCTTGAAGAGCGAGGTCGCCGGCTCGCCCTTGGCCAGGTAACCGCTGGTCTGCTCCCAGGCCTTGCCGTGGTCGTTGTACCGCGTGTCCGTGACGATCCGGCCCGGACCGTGCGCCTGCGACTGGGTCTGCACCGGGCGCATCAGGCCGTCGTAGATGGTGACCTGCTTGGCCGAGGTCCCGTCGTCTTTGATGGTCTGCACGGTGACGGCCGAGGGTTTGGTCACGGACGTGGACGCGTCGGCCATCTGGTAGGCGATCTGCACGTCCGGATCCTGGTTGCCGGAGGAGCGCGCAGGGGACCAGCCCTTGACCAGCCGGCCGAAGACGTCGTATTCGTTGCGCGCCGTACGGCCGTTGGGGTCGGTGGCCGTCATCGGCAGTCCGCGGCCGGGGTCGAACGTTGTGGTGTTGGAGTGGCCCTTGGGGTTGATGGTCTTGATCGACGTCACCGGACCACCGGAGTCACCCGGGGTGTACTGGGTCTCGGTCGTGCCGAGCAGGGGCTTGGTGACCTTGCGGATCCGGCCCAGGGGGTCGTACTGCATCGTCGTGAGCACCGCGTAGGCGGTGCCCTCGCCGTTGGTGTCGGCGGTGGTCGTGGCCAGCCCCTTCACCGGCTCGGCGCCGTAGGCCAGTCCGTCGTAGTGGATGCGGGACGCGCTGATCAACTGGGTGCCCGGGTCGGCGCCGGCGTAGTCGGCGCAGGAAGTGGCCGTCGTCCGCACGTCCTTGGTCAGGCCGATCAGATGCCGGGCGACGCTGTTCGCGTAGGACGTCTTCGTGCAGGTGTAGTCGCTGAGCGTCTCACCGGTGCCGTTCGGCTTGACCACGGCCGTCTGCGTCTGGATGGGCAGTCCGTACGTAGTGTCGTGCTCGGTTGTGGTGCGCACCCCTTGCCAGCTGGAGCCGACCGTCTGGATCGTGTCGACCTGCTTGATGCCGGACCGGTGTGCGAGCAGCGCTCCGGCGCCGCCGTCGCGAGCGCGGGAAGCCGTCTGCACGGACCACGGTTGGGTGAGGGTGCGGCTGAGGATACGGCCGCCGGCTCCGCTGTACTTGATGGACTCGGCGACCATCCCGGCGTACTGGTCCTGGTCGTCAGCGACGAGCGTGACCGTGCCGGTGGAGTCCTTTACGGCGCCGCCCGCGCCTCGCAAGTAGCGGGAGACCGCGTACGACTGGGTCTCGGGGTCGGTGCTCTTGGAGCTCTTGGTCTCGTTGCCCTTGACCGTGGTCACCGTCTGGTAGCCACGCCATTCGCTGTACGTGCGCAGATCGGGCTTGGTGAACTCGTCGTCGCTCTTGCCCCAGGCAGCGTCCGCGTACTTGTACTTGGTGACGACGCGCGCCGAGACGCCGGTGATCCGATCGGTCTCGATCACGGTGTCGGCGACGTACTTGTTGAACCACGCGAGCTTGGGCAGCTTCTCCTCGCCGTCCGGGGACCAGCGCACGGGGTAGCAGGTGCCGTTGTTGTCCTCGGGGGCCACGCTCGGCTGGACCTTGCAGCCGCCGCGGTAGATGACCTCGATGTCGCCGCCGTGCTCGGTGGAGACGGTGCCGATGCGGGGGCGCTTGAAGCCGGGGCGGGCGTCGTTGCCGTCCCGGGGGACGAGGTTGGGGAGCTGCTGGTCCTTGAGGTGCCTCAGCGGATCGTTCGGGCCGACCACATACTTCTCGAAGCTGACGCCCGACTCGGTCAGGAGGGTGCCGCTGGTGGCGCCGGGGGCATAACCGTAGCGGGTGATCGAGTTGAGCCACAGCCCCGGGGAGGTGTCGTACCAGTCACGCGGGAAGGAGTGGTTGAGGACGAACGTGTCGACCCTCTGCAGACCGGTGGTGCCGGGGCGGTGCGCGAACGTCTCGATCTTGCCCAGGCGCATCCGGTTCCAGAAGGACGGGAAGGCCGGGCACAGCTTCGAGGTGGACTTGCAGTTGAGGTTGCCGGGGCTGTCCCACCAGTAGCGGTAGGCGGCCGGGTCGTCGGTCTTGTCGAAGTTCTCGGACGCGCAGACGGTGGCACTCTCCAGGCAGCGCTGGGAGAGGTAGAAGTTGACCTTGGCGGTGGGGGTGCCCCCGAGGTTGTCGTCGCGCAGTCCGTACTCGATGGAGTCGGGCAGACCGCCGCGGACGTACTTCTCGGGGGTCTCGGTCTTCTCGTTGACGGCGTAGTAGTTCGTCGACTGGTGCCAGTTGACGACCATCGCGTTGCCGTGGACGTCGACGACCTTGTCCAGACCCCACTGCCAGGCCTGCTGCTTCTGGGTGTCGCTGTTGCAGCGGGAGGCGGCGAAGGTCGAGGCGTGGCAGGGCTCGCCGGGGTGGTTGCCATAGACGGGAACGGTAAAGACCGAACCGGAGTCCGCGTGGCCGCCGCCGATCTTGTTCAGCCCGTAGAAGTACTTGGTGCCATCGGTGGTGGTGACTACCCAGTGCTCGCCGTTGTTGTCGCCGTTGCTTCCGCCGGTCTTGAGCTGGGCACGGGTGCCGTCGTCGTCCTTCGGGCGGTAGATGTCGGAGTCCGGGCTCTCCCGCACCAGCTCGACGGTCTTCCCGCCGAGCGACATCACGGCGTTGGACGAGACCCAGCACAGGTCGGACGTCTCATCCTTCTTCGCCGTGTTGTTGGGCGTGTTCCCGTTGACGGCCTTGGTGTCGTCCTTGCAGGTGCGGTAGCGGCGCTGGATGTGGCCCGGGTCGTAGTCCCAGCCCTCGCCGATCCAGGAAGCCTGGGGCGAGGATGTGGCGGTCCGGCCGTCCACCGCCTGGGAGTTGTAGCCAAGTGCGATCTTCGGCGCGGGGCCGGCCGGAGTCGGCGGCACGGTGATCGGGTACGACCAGGTGAAGGCGCCGGAGGAACTGCCCGCGGCCCACTGGCCGTTGGAGATCAGCGGGGTGGCCTTGAAGGAGCCACCCTCGCCCGCGCCCGAGTCGACGGCGCCGAGGACGGCCCGGTCGCCGCCCGTGGTTGCGGACGTCGCGGCGGGCTTGACGTACGCGGCCTGCATGACACCGGAAGGCGTCGACCCCAGCTGCGGCGCCGCGGCCGGGGTAACGGTGCCGTCCGCCGCCGTGTCGACCGTGGCCGTGATCGACTTGGTCTTGGAGTCGTTGACCGTCTCCAGCTCCTCGTACGCCCGGCACTCCTCGACCGCGGGGGTCGTCAGATAGCACTCGGGGAACTGGACGAAGCGCAGCCGGGAGGACCAGTCGGCGCCATAGAGGTTCTGGTACGCCTTGTAGTCCAGCTGGACGGAGACGGGGACGGAGCCGGAAGCAGGCGCGGTCACCGTGAGCAGCGCGCCGTCGATGCCCTTGGCGAGCGGGTCGGCGCGGTCGGTGATCGACACCTGCCAGGTGCCGGTGGGGGCCTCCGCGCCGGTGGCCTGGCCGAGCTTCACCGGGAGATCTTCGGCGGGCTCGAGCGCCACAGGGGTGGCCGAGGCCGTGCCGGTGGTGAACGCCGCGGGCTGGACGGGGGCGCTGAACTCGACGTTGCCCGTGTCGGCCTTGGGCGGGGTGGTGGTGCCCGCCGGGGCCTCGGACTGCGTCACGGGGGCTTCGGCGCCGATACGCGCGAGGCCGGCGTTTCCGCTCTTCTCCGGGACGAACTGCCCCTTGGGGAGGGCCTCCAGGACCAGTTCCTCGCGCGGGACTTCGTCGCTGGCGGGGTCCGGTGGCAGGGCTATTGCCTGAGCCGGAAGGGTCAGGGCGAGCAGTACGGCAGCGGCCGGCACCGAGAGGGCGCGCAGACGTCGGCGTACGGACGGCAGAGCTGGCACAGCGAAGTCCCCCCGGACGACAAAAAGCGGCGCCTGGGCAGACCGCGGGTGAAGTCAATGAATGGGGCGATTGTGTGGGGCAGTCGTGAAGAAAGACCAGACCACAAGTGATCAAGTGATGGTGATCACAGCAACAAATCGGCCATGTCCATCGCAGGATCATGGTTAAGCCGCAAGACCCGGCGAGCCGTGCCTCATCAGGGAATTCAAGCCTTCTGCCGCATTACGGAGCCCACCGTCCACATGGCCTGAAATCACCCTGGATTATGCCCGGATTCGCGACGGAAAGGCCCAATCTCCGACTGCGGCTCATCGCCTTGTCCGCCAGGGCGACATCTCTTTGGCTCACTTCAGAGACGGACCAGCCCCAACGGCGGTTCCCTCGCCGACACGTGACGGCCGATCCGGCGTGGGTCATGATCTGCTCGCATCCGTCACGCCCGGGCCCGCCTTGCTGTGCCCGCGTGACCAGCTACAGGAGGCCGGTCGGCGGTATGCCGTAACTGGTTTCCGAGGGGGGAAAGGGAACCTCGCTCATGACGAGCAGATGGCGCCGCATGCCCGGACGCCGACCACTCGCCGCGGTCGCGGCCGCCGTCGTCCTGGCCTCCGGCCTCACCTACGTGGGCCTGAACAGCCACGAGGAGCAGCGGCCTTCGGCCAAGCCACGCAGCCGGCAGAGCGCGCCGCTGAGTGAGGCCGATGCCGCAGTGAAGGCCAAGAAGTCCGGCAAGGCGGTTGAGGCGACCGCGCTGCGCACGTCGTACGCCACCACCTGGGCGATGCCCGACGGGCTGATGCACCGGCGCATCCACGCCAGCCCGATCCGCGCCAAGGTCGACGGCGTGTGGAAGGCCATCGACACCGATCTGGAGCGAGTGGAGGGCGGCTGGGCCCCCAAGGCCACCAACGTCCGCATGGTCTTCTCCGCGGGCACCAAGGCCAAGGGGGGCACCAAGGCCAAGGGCGGCAACCGCGCGTCCCGCGACTCCGTGCGGCGCGTCTCGCTGCTGCCGGGGGCGATCACGCCCGGCACCGGCAACACCCTCGCCACCATCACCGTCGACGGCCATGACATCGTGCTGGCGTGGCCGGGTGCCATTCCCACGCCCATCATCGACGGCCCGCGCGCGCTCTATCCGGAGATCCTCCCGGGCGCGGATCTGGTCCTGACCTCGGACGACAACGGATTCGCCCAGCTGCTCGTCGTGAAGAACCGGACGGCGGCCGCCGATCCCCGGGTCGCGCGCCTGGCCTACGGGCTCTCCTCTCCCGACCTCAACTTCTCCCTGGACCCGGTGTCCGGCATCGTCAGCGCACAGGACCAGGGCGGCAATGACATAGCCGAGTCCCCGACCCCGCTGATGTGGGACAACTCGGGCGTCCCGGCGCTCACCGACGGGCAGGCGGGCAGCGATGCCACCCCGGCACCCGAGGTGCTGCCCTCCGAGTCTGCCGGGACGACGCCGGATCCCGCGGAGTCGGAGACGGCCACTCCCGAACCCTCGGACTCCGTCCAGGACGGCGATGTGGAAGACCCCTTCAAGGAGGTGCTCCCCGAGGCCTCCGACGAGGCGCCGGACCCGTCCGCCACCGAACCCGGATCAACGGTCCCGCCCATTCCGTCCGAGCCGTCCCCGGAGCCCTCGCAGACCGGCGCCGCGGCCACCCTCTCCCTGCCCTCGCTCAACGGCCCTCAGCCGGACTCCAACGGCACGCTCGTGGAAACACATCTGGACGACGGCAACTGGGTGTTCATCCCGGACCAGGACTTCCTCGCCGACCCCAGCACGGTCTACCCGGTGTTCATCGATCCCTCGGTCAGCAAGCACACCAACGACTGGACCACGGCGTACAGCCGGCACCCCTACGCGAACTTCTACAACGGCAAGAACTTCAACAAGGGCGGCACGCACGAGGCCCGGGTCGGCTTCGAGTCCGACACCTGGGGCACCTCGCGTTCCTTCTTCACCATCGACTGGGACCGCGACCTCAAGGGCGCGACCGTCAGCAAGGCCACTCTGCGGGCCCTGAACACCTACTCCTGGTCCTGCCAGGCGCGCAGCATGTCCGTGCACCTCACGGGCTCGGTCAGCTCCAAGACCAATTGGAAGAACGCGCCGTCGATGAACGACGGCAACAAGATCGGCCGGGACAGCTTCGCGCACGGATACAAGAGCAACTGCCGTGACGACTATGTCGCCTTCGACGTCAAGTCCACGGCCCAGCGCGCGGTGAAGGGCGGCTGGCCGACGATGACCATCGGCTTCAGGGCGACCGACGAGAACTCCCAGTACTCCTGGAAGAAGTTCCAGGCGAACGGCGGCAGCGACCCGTACATCGACCTGAGCTACAACCGTCCGCCCGACCCGCCCACCGGCCTGGACCTCGACCCCGGCCTGAGCTGCGACACGACGTATCCGTACATCAACCTCGGCTCCTCCTCCCTCACCCTGTGGGCCGACGCGAGCGACAAGGACGACAATCTCGCGGCGGTCCAATTCGATCTGTGGCCCACCGGAGGCAGCACCGCCAACCTGCTCGGCAGCAAGGGCAGGGTGTCGGTCGGCAGCCAGACCAGCTCGGCGAGGGTGCACACCGACCCCTTCTCCACCAGCGGCCTGAAGAACGGCACCAGTTACTCGTGGCGTGCCAAGGCTGTCGACAAGTTCGGCGCGACCTCTGGGTATTCGCCCTCGAAGACCCCGTGCCGGTTCGTGTTCGACAGTGCCAAGCCGTCGCCGCCGACCGTCACCTCGCCGCACTTCCCGGACGCCGACGCCAAGGACAACGGCTTCAACAACGAGGCCGAGGACTCGAAGTGGAGCACGGTCAAGTTCGGCACCGCGGGCTCCTTCACCTTCAAGGCCGCGCAGACCGATGTGGTGAAGTTCGAGTACGGCTTCAACCAGGCCTCGTACCCCTTCTCGGTGCCGCGCACGAACGGCGCTGCCGTCACCACACTGACCACGGTGTCCAATGCCAAGCCCCCACTCGCCGGACCCAACGTCCTGTATGTGCGAGCGGTGGACGACGCCGGGCATGTCTCGGAGCCGCTGAAGTACTTCTTCTACGTCACCCCGCGCGACCAGGCCGACAAGCCTGGCGACTTCACCGGTGACGCGCTCCCCGACCTGCTGGTCGTCGACGCCAACGGCAACCTGCGGCTGTACGCGTCCGAGTCAACGACCGACCTCACGAAGGGCACCGGTGACCTGGACTACTCCATGTCCGGTGCGTACAAGGGGAATCCGGCCAAGGACCCGAACGGCGACGACGGGCTCCCCGTCTATGTCGCGGCCCCGTCCGGGTACTGGAAGAACACCCTCATCACCCACCTCGGCGACATCTACGGCGGCGACGGTCTGCAGGACCTGGTCGCCCGCCGGGAGGGCAAGCTGTGGGTGTATCCCGGTGACGGATACGGCGGCGTGAACATCGACAAGCGCCAGCAGATCCTGCTGCCTTCGAACGCGCCCGCCCCGGACAGCATCACCCAGATCGTCTCCGCCGGAGATGCCACGGGCGACGGCAAGGCCGACTTCTTCCTCACCGTCGGCGACGCCTTCTGGGTGCTGATCGGCTACAACGGCGCCTCCGTCGAGCAGGCGACCCAGCTGTCCAGCTCCCCGTGGACGGAACGCGACATCGTGACGGTCCAGGACGTCACCGGCGACGGAGTCACCGACCTCATCTACCGGACCGATGTGACCGGGCGACTCCTGCTGCGTACGGGCAAGGCGGGCGCCTCAGGCGGCGTCGACCTCAACTCGCTGGCGGCCGGGGCCAATTCGGCCAAGGGCGTGGACGAGCAGTACGGCGCCTCCGCCTGGGCCACCAGCAATATCCGGCTGCTTGTGGGCACACCCGACGCCAACAAGGACGGCATCCCTGACATCTGGACACTGCGGGCGGACGGTGCCGTCCGCTTCTACGCGGGGACGCGTGGCGAGATGACGCACGGCGGAGTCGAGATCGTCGGCAACAGTGACGGCGGCTGGAAGAACAAGATGGCCATCGGCTGACGCAGGTGAGGCATGGGGCCCGGTCGGTTTCCGACCGGGCCCTCGTCGTTCTACAGCGCGCCGATGTCGACGCGTGGCATCTTCGGCTTGCGGCGGGGCGGGGTGCGGCCGCCGAGAAGGATGAGGCGGGCGGCGCGGTGGCGCTGGCCCGTGTAGGGGGCGAGGAGTTCGAGCATCGCCGCGTCGTCGGCGTTGCGGTCGTCCGCGAGTGCGTAGCCGACGATGCCGGGCAGATGCAGGTCGCCGACGGTGACCGCGTCAGGGGCGCCGTTGCTGCGCTGGACCGTCTCGGCGGAGGTCCAGGGACCGATGCCGGGGATCAACTCCAGTCGTTCCTGGGCCTGTTGGGGCTCCATCGCCGCTGCCTCCTCCAGACGGCGGGCGACGCGGACCGCGCGCAGGATGGTGGAGGCGCGCTTGTTGTCGACGCCGGCGCGGTGCCACTCCCAGGACGGGATCATCCGCCAGGCGGACGAGTCCGGCATGACATGCATACGGTGCGCACCGTCGGCCGGCCCGGGGGCGGGCTCGCCGTACTTCCGTACGAGCAGCCGCCAGGCGCGGTACGCCTCGTCCGTGGTGACCTTCTGCTCCAGGATCGAGGGGATCAGGGACTCGAGGACCAGTCCGGTGCGGGTGAGGCGGAGGCCGGGGCAGCGACGCTGGGACGCGGCGACCAGGCGGTGGCGGGGCTCGAAGAGGTCCGGCTCGTCCTGCGCCCCGAGCAGCTCCGGCAGCCGGCCGAGCAGCCACTGTGCGCCGGGGCCCCACGCTTCGGCCTCGGCCTGCGCGGCTGCCGGCCGGAGGGCGACCCGGAGGGTGCCGGGGCCGTCGGGCGTACGGGTTGCGCGCCAGACGGAGCCGTCGGGGGTGGTACGGAAGGTGGGGTCGGCGGGCCCACGGCGGAGGGGGCCGAGGACGAGGCCGAGGTCGAGGGGGCCGGGCGGGGTCCAGCGGCGGGTGTGGGACGCGGACGCCTGTCTGGGGATGCCGGTGGGGGCGGGCACGGTGGTGTGACCGCCTCGCACGGTGGTGCGGGTGGGTTGGTTCTGTGCGAAGCGTCCTGCCACGGTGACGAGACTACGGGCCCGCGTCGCCCGCGGCGGGCTTTCCCCTGACTGGGGGCAGTGTCCTCAATCGCCGGACGGGCTTGATTTCCGCCGGCGATTGAGGCGCGGGGTCCGGGGCGGAGCCCCGCTACTGGTCGGACGAGAAGCGCACCGACGCCCGCGGCAGCACCGCGTCGCACCACACCCTCGCGCCCTCGCGCAGTTCGTTGTCCGCCCCCACCACCGCGCCGTCGCCGATCACCACACCCGACAGCACCGTGCGCGCGCCGATTCGGGCGCCCGCGCCGATGAGGGAGGAGGAGATCACCGCGCCCTCCTCCACGATCGCGCCCTCCAGGACCGCGCTGCCGTCGATGCGGGCGCCTTCTGCGATCACCGCGTTCGCGCCGATGACCGTGCCGCCGGTGAGCTTGGCGTCGGGGGCAACCGACGCCGAGGGCAGGACCAGGCGGTCGCCGCGGCGGCCCGGGACCGCCGGGGACGGTGCGCGGCCCAGCACCAGGTCGGCCGAGCCGCGGACGAAGGCCTGCGGGGTGCCGAGGTCCAGCCAGTATGTGGAGTCGACCATGCCCTGGAGGTGGGCTCCCGAGGACAGCAGGTCGGGGAACGTCTCGCGTTCCACCGAGACCGGGCGGCCCGTCGGGATCGTGTCGATGACCGAGCGGCGGAAGACGTACGCGCCCGCGTTGATCTGATCGGTGACGATCTCCTCGGGGGTCTGCGGCTTTTCGAGGAAGGCCGTGACCCGGCCGCTCTGGTCCGTCGGGACCAGACCGAACGCCCGCGGGTCCTCGACCTTGGTGAGGTGGAGGGAAACGTCCGCGCCCGACGAGCGGTGCGTGGTGACCAGCGCCTCGATGTCCAGGCCTGTCAGGATGTCGCCGTTGAAGATCAGCACGGGGTCCTCGGGGCCCGACCGCAGCCGGGAGGCGACATTGCGGATCGCGCCGCCCGTGCCGAGCGGTTCCTCCTCGGTGACGTACTCCAGGTGGAGACCGAGCGCGGAGCCGTCTCCGAAGTACGGCTCGAAGACCTCCGCCAGATACGACGTCGCCAGCACGATGTGCTCGACGCCCGCCGCCCTGGCCCGTGCCAGTTGATGCGTGAGGAACGGGACGCCCGCCGCCGGAACCATCGGCTTGGGCGTGTTGACGGTGAGCGGGCGCAGCCGGGTGCCCTTGCCGCCGACCAGGAGGATCGCTTCTGTCACCTTGTCGTCTCTGCTTCCTGCTGGGGCCGGCATGGTCACTCGTCTTGGTCACTCGTTCGAGACCGGCCAGTTTATGCAGCTGGTTGGTGCGGTCCGTTCCCTGTTTCAGGCGCGTCCCTGGTACTTGGCCGAGGCACTCCGAGCGGTGCCGAGCCTGCTGTAGAGGAGGGCCCCCGGACAGTCCGTGAAGAATCCGTCCCGATGCCCGGAAATGACATTGAAGTTGACCCTTACCCCCTTCGCGTACTTACCGCTCCCTCCCGACGTCAGCACCACCTTGCCTCGCGGATTGCCGCCGTACAGCCCTAGCTTCCAGGCGGTCAGCCGGGCGACCGCGGTGACGGCGGCGGCCGGTGGGGTGGAGAAACTGTACGTGCCGAGCACGGCAATTCCCACGCTATTCGTGTTAAATCCCAGCGTGTGCGCGCCGAGAACCGCCTTGGCCACGCCTCCCGCGCGCCCCTCGTAGATGTTTCCGCACTTGTCGACGGCGAAGTTGTAGCCGAAGTCGCGCCAGCCACTGCTCACGACGTGGTAGCGGTAGATACTGCGCAGGACGGAGGGCGCCTGCGCGCAGGTGTAGTTGTTTCCGGTGGCGCTGTGGTGTACAAAAGCGGCTTTCACGGACGTCGTGTAGACGAAGGTCTTCTCGCGCAGCGACTCGTCGGCGCCCCATCCCTGGCGAGTGATGATGCGCGGACGCGGTCCGATGTACGGCGTCGCGCCTGCGACGGCCGGGTCCGCCTCAGCTTCTGTCTCGGCTCGTGACAGTTCCGGGAGCACGTTCCCGTCCGGGGGTGCGAGTGCGGGTTCGGTCGCCCGGCCGGCTCCCGCGGGTGCGGGTTCCTCGGGCGCGGGTTCGTCGGACGCGGGCTCCTCAGACGCCGGTTCCTCGGACGCGGCTCCCTCGGACGCGGGCGCCGCGGGCGCCGGTTCCTCGGACGCGGGCTCCACGGGCGCGGCTCCCTCGGACGCGGGTCCCTCGCCCGGGTCCACGAGTTCGAGGCGCAGGCCCTCGGGCAGTGGTGGCGTTCCGGCCGCGTCCGAACGTACGCGGACCTCCACGCCGTCCGATTCGCCCACCCACAGCGGGGCCGTGGAGCCACGCACCTTCCCCGACTCGCTCTCCGCGCTGTCCGGGTCCGCGCCGTGCTCGTGGTTGTGGGTCTCCACGTCCTGCCAGCCGGACCATTCGCCGGAGCCGACGGCGCGGGTTCGGACCTGGACCGTGCCGTGCAGTTCGGCGTTCACGTCGTCCCAGACGACGCCGACGAGGTAAAAGGGTCTGACATCACGTTCCGTCACCCCCTGTTCCGTCGCCGGGCCGCGGGACCGGTCCGACGCCCCCTCCCCGATCGGCGCCAGCGGCAGCGACTGGGTGGAGCCGGGCAGATCCGGCACCTGTGGGGGCGCGGCGGCCGCGCCAGAGAGCAGCGAGAGCGGAAATATCAGCGCGGCTATGCACGCGACGCCGACGGAAGAAGCAAGAAATCCACGCATGATGACGATCCTGAGCCGGGGTCGCCGACTCCGCTATCCGGGAAACTGACCGCCCATCGGTCCGACCGGAGGACCCCGTCACCGGTACGGCGGCTTCCCGCCCGCCCCGCCGCGTACCCTTGCGCGGGTGAACGCCAGCGACCGTACCCCTGCCGACCTGCTGCGATCCGCGCTCGCCGCGGACCCGGCGCGCCCCTTGGTCACTTTCTACGACGACGCCACCGGTGAGCGGGTCGAATTGTCCGTGGCCACCTTCGCCAATTGGGTGGCAAAGACGGCGAATCTACTCCAGGGCGACCTGGCCGCCGGGCCCGGCGACCGGCTCGCGCTGCTGCTTCCCGCGCACTGGCAGAGCGCGGTCTGGCTGCTCGCCTGCTCCTCGGTCGGCGTGAGCGTCGAGGTGGGCGGCGACCCGGCGGACGCGGATCTCGTGGTCAGCGGTCCGGACACGCTGGAGGAGGCGCGCGCCTGTTCCGGGGAGCGGGTGGCGCTCGCGCTGCGGCCGCTTGGCGGGCGGTTCCCGCAGCCGCCGGCGGGCTTCGTCGACTACGCGGTGGAGGTGCCCGGTCAGGGCGACCGTTTCGCGCCGTACGCACCGGTGGATCCGTCCGCGCCCGCGCTCACCGTGGGCGGCAGGGAACTGACGGGCGCCGAGCTGGTGGAGCGGGCCCGCGCGGACGCGGCCGGCATGGGCCTTGCGCCCGGCTCGCGGCTGCTGACGGGACGCGGGTACGACTCGTGGGAGGGGCTGTCGGCCGGGCTGTACGCGCCGCTTGCGGCTGGTGGGTCGGTGGTGCTCTGCCGAAACCTCGGCGAGCTGTCCCAGGAGGGCCTCGAGAAGCGGATCGAGAGCGAGCGCGTCACGAACACCGCGGTGTGACAACCCTCTGAGGTCCACTCGTGTGGCGCACACCCGGGCCGAGCCCCCCGGCCTGAGCGTCAACTCCGGTGGATGATCGGCGATACGCGTGCTTCAACGCACAACCAAGCGCGAGGTTCAGCCGTCTAGTCCTGCGATCGGCGACCCAGCGCGCCGCCGACGCCATGAAGGATGGACGCAGACGTGACGGACAGTGCTGGCACGCCCGCCGAACCGGACGGCCCGGCCGATGACGAGCCGCCGACCGGAACGCGCGGGCCTGGTAGTACGGGCGAGGCTGATACCGGCGAGGGTCCGGCAAAGGCGGACGCGGCCGGCGCGGACGCAGAAACCCCCAACCGCAAGCATCACTTGCTGCGTTGGATCGCCCTCGGTACCGCCGCCGTCGTCCTCGCCGCCGCCGCCGTCGGATGGTGGTTCTACCGCAAGTTCGACGCCAACATCACCACCGACATCACCGCGGCCTCCGAGCTCGAGGCGTACGAGAAGGAGCGGCCCAAGGCCCTCGCGCGCGACGCGAAGAACATCCTGCTCCTCGGCTCCGACACCCGCTCCGGCGAGGGCAACAGCAAGTACGGCCGCGACGACGGCGGCAGTCAGCGCTCCGACACCACGATCCTGCTGCACATCTCCGGGAACCGGAAGAGCGCGACGGCGATGTCCATCCCGCGTGACCTGATGGTCAGCATCCCGAGCTGCCGCAAGCCCGACCACACCCGTACGAAGGCACAGTTCGCGCAGTTCAACTGGGCGTTCGAGTTCGGCGGCGCGGCCTGCACGATCCGTACCGTCGAGCGGTTCACCGGCGTCCGCATCGACCACCACATGGTGGTGGACTTCAGCGGCTTCAAGGGCATGGTCGACGCCGTGCACGGGGTCGAGATCTGCCTCAAGGAGCCGATCGACGACGCGGACGCGCACCTCAAGCTGCGCGCGGGCAAGCAGACGCTGCGCGGCGAGCAGGCCCTCGGTTTCGTACGGGCCCGCAAGTCCATCGGCAACGGCAGTGACACCGAACGCATGGAACGCCAGCAGCAGTTCCTCGGCGCACTGGTCAAGAAGGTGCAGAGCAATGGCGTACTGCTCAATCCGACCCGGCTCTTCCCGGTACTGGACGCGGCTACCAAGTCACTGACCACCGACCCGGGTCTGAGCTCGCTGAAGGATCTCTACGAACTAACCCGCTCAATCCGTAGCATTCCAACCGAAAAGGTACAGTTCCTCACCGTTCCGCGGCAGCCGTACAGCGCCGACCCGAACCGCGACGAGCTCGTGGAGCCCGACGCGGCTCAGCTCTTCAAGCGACTGCGCGAGGACATGCCTGTCACCGTCGCCCCGGACAAGGACAACGGGGAAAGGCCCTCGCGGAAGAAATCCTCGCCCGACGAAAAGCCGGACGACAGCGGGTCCGCGACACCGACACCGACACCGACACCGGTTTTCTCCGGCACGACCGCCGCCGAGAGCACGTGCGAGTAAAGCGATGGCCAAGTCGGAGTCAGCAGTCCATGACGATTGGGCGGAATGCCCGCTTGTAAGGAGCGTGGAATTTGTCACTGACGTCGCTCGACGCTGAACTGGACGGATAGTGTGACGCGATCTGGTGCTCCGACCTTGGGTCGCGCACTGCTGGACCGAAAGACCGAGCGCCCTTCGGGGGAGGCGCCTCGCGTGGCACCGACGGAGGACTCAGGCAACCGTGGATGCGCAAAGCCGTGGACGGGCGGACGAGATCGACCCCGCCGACCAGTGGGTCCTCAACCCGCAGACCGGCAATTACGAATTGCGACTGAACCAATCCGCACAGCAGTCGTCCGCGTCGACAAGCGCTCCCAGAACTCCGGCGCCGAGAAGTCCGCGGGACCGCAGGACCGCGTCTCCCGAGCGGGAGGTGCCGGGTCAGCGCTCGCGCCGTGCGGGCAATGCCTCCGGCGGTACGACTCCCCCCACGGCGGGCCGGCGCAAGCGCAAGCAGCCCAAGTCCCGCAAGAAGAAGGCGCTTCTATGGACGGGCGGCGTGACGGCCTTTGTCGTGGTCGCCGCCGCCGTGGGCGCGTATCTCGTCTACCAGCACTTCGACTCGAACCTGAACACGGTCGACGTCGGGGGCGCCGGCACCGGCGGCTTCAAGAAGGACCAGGCCGTCAACCTCCTCGTCATCGGCACCGACAAGCGGTCCGGCGAGGGCAATGAGTCCTACGGCGACAAGAACAGCGTCGGGCACGCCGACACCACGATCCTGTTCCACGTCTCCAAGGACCGGACGAACGCGACCGCGCTGTCCATCCCGCGAGACCTGATCACCAGCATCCCGACCTGCGAGACCAAGACCTCAGAGGGCACCAAGGACATCCCTGGCACGCGCAAGACCCGGTTCAACGAGAGCCTCGGCCAGTTCGGCCGCGACCCCGGCTGCACCATGCGTACGGTCAAGGAGCTCACCGGGGTCACCGTCGACCACTTCATGATGGCCGACTTCAACGCGGTCAAGACGATGACCACCGCGGTCGGCGGTGTCGAGGTCTGCCTCGCCAAGGACATCAAGGACAAGGACTCCAAGCTCAACCTCACGGCGGGCAAGCACGTCGTGAAGGGTGAGCAGGCGCTGGCGTTCGTACGCACGCGCCACTCGGTGGGCTTCGGCGGCGACCTCAGCCGGATCGAGATCCAGCAGCAGTTCCTGAGCTCGCTGATCCGCAAGATGAAGTCGAGCGACACCCTCTCCAGCCCCTCCAAGATGTGGGACCTGGCAGAGGCCGCCACCAAGGCGCTCACCGTCGACGACGGCATAGGCAAGATCTCCAGGCTGCGCGATCTCGGCATGGAGCTGTCGAAGGTGGACCCGAAGAACATCACCTTCGCGACCGTGCCGGTGGTCGACAACACCGACGGCGCGACCGTGCTGCTCAACGAGGCCAAGGCCGAACCGCTGTTCTCGATGATTCAGAACGACACCTCGCTCACGGAGGTGAAGCAGCAGCAACAGGACGCAAAGAACAAGCAGCAGGGCCTGCTCAAGGGGACCAGGGCGGCCGCGTCCGAGGTGCGGGTCGCGGTCTTCAACGGCAGCGATACGCGGGGGGCGGCGCTGACGACCCTGACCTGGCTGCAGAACGAGCAGGGCGTACTGAAGTCGAGCAACGAGGGCAATGCCCCGAGCAAGCTTCCCAAGACGACGCTGACGTACGCGCCGAACCAGGCCGATCAGGCCCGCAAGCTCGCGGACCTCATGGGCCTGCCGGCGACGGCGTTGAAGCCGGGCACCGAGGACGCAGTGGGTCTTGAGGCCATGCAGCTGACCCTCGGCGCGGATTTCGAGCGCGCGGGTGTGCCCATCACCGGTCCGGCGAAGGCGCCGGAGGGTGTGCAGAAGGTCGAAGCGGACAAACAGGTGTGTGCCAAGTGACGCCGGAACACCGGGTCATCAGGAGCGCCTGAACGACAGGGGGGACCCGGGGTGGGACAGAACAGCGTGCGGGGGGAGGGGACGCGGCATCGCGTTCCGCACGCCCGCGAACTGGGCTGGGACGACAGCCTGTACGGCGAGGGGGTCGACCAGGCCGCCGGAGGCCGCAGGAGGAGAACCGGCAGACAGGCCGGTCCTGATGGGCCGGACGGCGGGCCCGGGGAAGGCGGCGGCCACGAGGCCGGACACCGGCACGGCGGCCCGCGGCGCGGAAAACGGGGCAAACGCCGCATACTTCGCTGGGTCGCCTCCGTGCTGTCGCTGCTGATACTTGGCACGGCCGGCGCCGGTTACCTCTACTACGAGCACCTCAACAGCAAGCTCAAGAAGGACGACCTCACGCTCGGCAAAAAGATGCGCGAGCACCAGGCCAACGCCGCCGGTCAGGTCCCGCTGAACATCCTGCTCATCGGCTCGGACGCGCGGGACTCCAAGGAGAACCAGAAGCTCGGCGGCGCCAAGAAGACGTTCGGCGGACAGCCGCTCGCGGATGTGCAGATGCTGCTGCACCTCTCGGCCGACCGCAGCAATATCTCGGTGATCAGCATGCCGCGCGACACCGTGCTCAAGATCCCCGAGTGCAAGGACCCGGACACCGACAAGACGTTCGCCGCGACCGGCTTCAGGCTGACCAACGAGTCGCTCGGCCGCGGCGGGCCCGGCTGCACGGTGGCGACCTGGTACGCGCTCACCGGCATCACCATCGACCACTTCATGATGATCGACTTCGCGGGTGTGGTCTCCATGGCCGACGCCATCGGCGGCGTCCCGGTCTGCGTCGAGAGGAACGTCTACTCGCGCAACAGTAAGGGCGAGGGCTCCGGACTGAAGCTGGAGGCGGGCACTCACCCCGTCAAGGGCGAGCAGGCGCTCCAGTGGCTGCGTACGCGCTACGGCTTCGACGACGGCACCGACCTCGCCCGCACCCGCGCGCAGCACATGTACATGAATTCGATGGTCCGGGAGCTGCGCAAGAACACCAAGCTCACCGACCCGAACAAGCTGCGCAAGCTCGCCGAGGCGGCCATCGGAGCGCTCACCGTCGACAAGGGCATCAACTCCGTCAAACAGCTCTTCGACCTGGGCGAGGAGCTCAAGAGCGTCCCGACCGGCCGGATCACCATGACCACGATGCCGAACTTCTACACCCAGCGGCCGGGGTTCGCCGGCAAAGTCGAGCCCCAGCCGGGCGACGCCGAGCAGCTGTTCCGGATGGTCCGCGAGGACATTCCGCTGGACGGCAAGGCGTCGAAGAAGAAGCCGGCCACCACCACGCCCGCCGTGTCCAAGGACCCGGCTGCGGCGCCCGGTGAGATCGCGGTGATGGTGCAGAACGGCACCTCGGGCGACGGCCAGTTCGCCGAGAAGGGCCGTGCGGCGGCGGTCGCCGGGATCCTGTCCGACAAGGGCTTTACACAGGCCAGGGCGGACGCCACGAGGGACCCGCAGAAGAAGACGGTCATCCGGTTCTCCAACGCCGAGCTCGAGGGCGATGCTCAGGCGGTCGCCAAGTCCCTCGGGATTCCGCTGACTTCGGTGAAGAAGTCGACGGATGCCACCGGTATCTCGCTGATCGTGGGCGCGGACTGGCGCCAGGGCGACGCGTACCCGAAGTCGGTGCAGGACGACAACAAGACCCCGGCCTCGGCGAAGGCGCTGAAGGGCGACAACGACGAGTACTGCATGCCCGTGCAGGACGGCTTCACCTGGTAGCCCGGACGCGAAGGGCCCCGGGTGCGCGTGCACCCGGGGCCCTCTCGTATCTGTCAGAGGCGTGCGAGAGTCAGGCGGTCTCGGCCTTCACGGCCGGGCGGCGGCTCGCTATGACCTTCTTCGCCAGTGCGCGCGGGCTGGTGAGGAAGCCGTACCCCCACGACATGTGCATGGTGGCCAGCGCCACGGGGATCTGCAGGCGCGCCTTGAGCGGCAGGCCCTTGCCCGCCGGGAGGGAGCCCGCGGCTATCGCGGCCAGATAGCCGCCCGGGACGATGAAGCCCCAGGGGTTGAGAGCCGCGCCGACCAGGATGCCCGCGGCTATCACGCAGACCGCGGTCGGTGGGGCGAGGTAGCGCAGGTTGATGGAGCCCTCGTGGAAGCGGGCGACGACATGGCGCCAGCGGCCGTAGTCCTTGTACTGCTTCGCCAGCGCGCGCACGCTCGGCCGCGGCCGGTACTGCACCCTGAGCTCGGGCGAGAACCAGACCAGGCCGCCCGCCTCGCGGATGCGGAAGTTCAGCTCCCAGTCCTGGGCGCGGATGAACTCCTCGTTGTAGCCGCCCTGCTGCTCCAGCGCCTCGCGCCGGAAGACACCCAGATACACGGTTTCGGCCGGGCCCGCAGTGCCGCCGGTGTGGAAGGCGGCGTTCCCGACGCCGACCTTCGAGGTCATGGCGGCGGCGACGGCGTGCTCCCAGTCGTTCTCGCCCTCGGCGTGCATGATGCCGCCGACGTTCTGCGCGCCGGTCTCCTCGAGCAGCCGGACCGCGGTGGCGATGTAGTTCGCCGACAGCATGCCGTGGCCGTCGACCCGCACCACGATCGGGTGACGGGAGGCCTTGATGGCGGCGTTCAGCGCTGCAGGCGTGCGGCCGGTGGGATTCGGGACGGTGTGGACGCGAGGGTCTTCCCGTACGAGCTCGGCGGCGATCTCGTCGGTACGGTCCGTGGACGGCCCGAGCGCGATCACCACCTCCATCTCGCCGTCGTACTCCTGCTCGAGGATGTGACGGACGGAGTTGCGCAGATGCCGCTCCTCATTGAGGACCGGCATGATCACGGAGACAGGGGGCGTGGCGTTCATCGCCCGACACGTTACCGCGAATGGGGGACACGAACGCGCGGCGGCCGGTCGCTGCAGGTCGGCGCAGATCGTACGGCCCTACGGTGTGCGGGATCCCCCTGTCGCCCGCGGAGGTTTCCCCCCTTGCCCACGCCGCCCCGCTCCCGGCCGTCCCCCTCCGGCCGTCCCCGGCAAAACGCCCGGATCAGGACCAGACGGCCGGTCGAGCGGCCGCGCTGGGGCATGCGGGCGGCGACCACGCTCTCGGTCCTGGTGCTGGCGGCGGGCGGCATCGGGCATGCGGTGGTGACCAGTGTGGACACCGGTATCGACCGGGTGGACGCGTTCAAGGACATGAAGAACCGGCCCGAGGCGGGCCACGGCATGAACCTCCTGGTCGTCGGCACCGACGGCCGCGACAAGATCACGAAGGCAGAGAAGCGCAAGTACCGGCTCGGCGGCGCGCCCTGCCGCTGCACCGACACGATCATGCTGGTGCACATCTCGGGGGACCGGGAACGCGCCAGCGTGGTGAGCCTGCCGCGGGACAGTTACGTCGAGATCCCCGAGCACACCGACCCGACCACCGGCAAACGCCACTCGAAGCACCAGTTGAAGCTCAACGCGGCGTACTCGAAGGGCGGGCCGAGTCTGACCGTGCGGACCGTCGAGCACCTGACCAAAGTGAAGATCGACCACTATCTGGAGGTCGACTTCACCAGCTTCATGAAGACGGTGGACACGCTGGGCGGGGTGGAGATCTGCACACCCCGGCGGATGAAGGACTCGTACACAGGGCTGAATCTCGCTGCCGGCACCCACAAGCTGAACGGCGGGAAGGCACTGCAGTACGTGCGCTCGCGCCATATCGACGGGGCGGCCGATCTGGGCCGGATGCAGCGCCAGCAGCGCTTTCTCGCAGCCCTCATCCACCAGGCGGCCGACAGCGGTGCGCTGCTGAACCCGGTGAGGCTCCGCGAGGTCTCCTCGACGATGCTCAGCTCCGTACGGGCCGACAAGGGCTTCGGCGCCGAGGAGATGCTCGCCCTGGGCAAGGCGATGCGGGGCTTCACCGCAGCCTCGTCGGAGTTCACATCCGTGCCGCTCCGCGACTCCAGCGACCACGTCAAGGGCATCGGCTCGACGGTGAAGTGGGACGAGGCGAAGTCGAGGAAGCTGTTCCAGACGCTGCGCGAGGACAAGCCGCTCGCGCCGAACCGCCCGAAAAGGCCGCAGGCGGCGGCGGTGGATGTGTCGCCGCGGCAGATCCGGGTGCAGGTCTACAACGGGACGCTCACCGACGGCCTGGGCAGAACGGTCGACGATGCGCTGCGCGCCACCGGCTTCAACACGACCCGCGCTCCGCTGAACCTCGGCGGCAGCGAGGTGCGCCACAGCTATGTGACGTACGACCCGCGCTGGGACCGCTCGGCGAGATCGCTGGCTGCGGCGCTGCCGGGGTGCGAGCTGCGGGCGGTGAAGGGGCAGGGGCGGACAATGAAGGTGACGGCCGGGACGGACTACAAGGGAGTGACGCGGGTGCGGGCGGAGGAGCCGCCTCCGGGCGAGTTCGGCGCGGTCACCGGCGACCAGGTGGTCTGCCCGTAGCCGGGCTCCGCCCCAGCTCCCGCGCCTCGCCCCTGGACACGCCCTAGTCCTCCAGGCCCTCCGCCGCGCGCTTGTCCCGGAGCTCCTTGATCGCACGGCGCCGGGCGAGCCGGTGCGTACGCCGGATCTGCGCCTCCTGGTAGCGCCGCTGGTCCCGCTCGGTCTCGGGGATCACCGGCGGTACGGGTCGGGGCTTGCCGTCCCCGTCGACGGCGGCGAAGACGAGGTAGGCGCTGCCGACCTGGGTCGCCGGGGTCGACTCGTTCCAGCGCTCGGCCAGGACCCGTACGCCGACCTCCATCGAGGACCGGCCCGTCCAGTTCACCTGGGCCTTCACATGCACTAGATCGCCGACCCTGACCGGGACCAGGAAGACCATCTCGTCCATGGAGGCGGTGACCGCGGGCCCGCCGGAGTGGCGGCCCGCGACCGCACCCGCCGCGTCGTCCACCAGCTTCATGATCACACCGCCGTGCACCGTGCCGAGGAGATTGGTGTCACTGCCGGTCATGATGTGGCTGAGGGTGGTTCGGGACGCCGCGGTGGGCTTGCCCGGAATCTCTGCCTCCGGGTGCTGGGCCTGGTCTGTCATGCCCTCCACCATATGCGGGGGCTCTGCGGCGATCGCATTGCATCAGCTTCGCAACAGCCCTGCCCCTATTCCCCCACCCGCCTTGTGGGCGCCGGGGGCCCGCCCTGCACACTGGTCCGCATGAATGACTGGCCCGATGGATGGTCCGACGACCGCGGCAACAACAACGCAGCCGGCTACGGCCGCGGCAGCGGCGGCGCTCAACCCGAGGGCGCGCGAGTGATGCGCCATGTGCAGCGCCCGGCCGCACCCCCGCGCGGCGGGGTCCCGCCGCAGTCGCGAGGGTACGACGAAGGCTATGACCAGCAGGGCTACGACAGCGGCTACAACACGGGCCAGGTCTACGGCGGCCCCGGTGGCGGCAACGGCGGCCCGCCGCACGACGGCCGGCCCTACGACGGCCGGCCCGCCCCCAACTGGCGCCGCCGCCTCAAGGTCGGCTCGCTGACCCTGGTCGTCGTACTGCTCGCCGTCTCCATCGGCACGTACTTCTGGGCCGACTCCAAGCTCAAGCGAGAGGTCGACCTCTCCAAGGTCATCGAGCGCCCGGGCGAGGGCGAAGGCACGAACTATCTGATCGTGGGCTCCGACAGCCGCGAGGGCATGTCGGCCGACGACAAGAAGAAGCTCCACACGGGCTCGGCCGAGGGCAAGCGGACCGACTCGATGATGATCCTGCACGAGGGCTCGAACGGCCCGACGCTGATCTCGCTGCCGCGCGACTCGGACGTGGAGATACCGTCCTTCAAGGGCTCGGAGTCCGGCAAGTTCTTCCCGGCCGAGGGCCGGCGGGTGAAGCTGAACGCGGCGTACGCGGAGGACGGCCCGGAGCTGCTGGTCCGCACCGTCGAGCACAACACGGGCCTGCGCATCGATCACTACGTCGAGATCGGCTTCGCGGGCTTCGCGAACATCGTCGACGCGATCGGCGGCGTGGAGATCGACATCCCGAAGGCCTTCAAGGACAAGAAGTCGGGCGCGGACTTCCAGGCGGGTAAGCAGACGCTGAACGGCGAGCAGTCGCTGGCGTTCGTGCGTACGCGGTACGCCTTCGCGGGCAGCGACCTGGACCGTACGAAGAACCAGCAGAAGTTCCTTGCGGCCCTGGCGAGCCAGACGGCGACGCCGGGCACGCTGCTCAACCCGTTCAAGCTCTACCCGACGATGGGCGCGGGCCTGGACACCCTGATCGTCGACAAGGACATGTCCCTGTGGTCGCTGGGCAAGATGTTCTTCGCGATGAAGGGCGTCACGGGCGGCGAGGGCAAGTCGATGAACATGCCGATCTCGGGCAGCAGGGGCGGGAACCTGGTCTGGGACAAGGCGAAGGTGAAGCAGCTGGTGCAGCAGCTGAAGAACGACGAGAAGGTCACGGTCACCTCGGACCGCTGACGGGACGATGCGAAGGGGGCCCGCACCGGAAACGTCCGGTGCGGGCCCCCTTCGTATGCCGAATTTCGTATGCCGGCTTACGGCAGGTTGCGGGCCATGACGATCCGCTGGACCTGGTTCGTGCCCTCGTAGATCTGGGTGATCTTGGCGTCGCGCATCATGCGCTCGACGGGGTAGTCACGGGTGTAGCCGTAGCCGCCGAGCAGCTGGACCGCGTCCGTGGTGATCTCCATGGCGGCGTCCGAGGCGTAGCACTTGGCGGCCGCGCCGAAGAAGGTGAGGTCGCTGTCGACGCGCTCGGACTTGGCGGCCGCGGCGTAGGTGAGCTGGCGGGCGGCCTCCAGCTTCATCGCCATGTCGGCGAGCATGAACTGGATGCCCTGGAAGTCGGCGATCGGCTTGCCGAACTGCTTGCGCTCCTGGACATAGCCCTTGGCGTAGTCGAGAGCGCCCTGGGCGATGCCGAGGGCCTGGGCCGCGATCGTGATGCGGGTGTGGTCCAGGGTCTTCATGGCGGTCGCGAAGCCGGTGCCCTCCTCGCCGATCATGCGGTCGGCGGGGATGCGGACGTTGTCGAGGTAGACCTCCCGGGTCGGGGAGCCCTTGATGCCGAGCTTCTTCTCCGGGGCGCCGAAGGAGACGCCCTCGTCGGACTTCTCGACGACGAAGGCGCTGATGCCCTTGGAGCGCTTGGTCGGGTCGGTGACGGCCATCACCGTGTAGTACTCGGAGACGCCGGCGTTGGTGATCCAGCGCTTCACGCCGTTGAGTATGTAGTGGTCGCCGTCGCGCACGGCCTTGGTCTTCATACCGGCCGCGTCGGAACCGGCGTCCGGCTCGGAGAGGCAGTACGAGAACATCCCGTCGCCATTGGCGAGCGGGCCCAGGTACCTCTTCTTGAGGTCCTCGGAGCCGGAGAGGATCACCGGGAGCGAGCCGAGCTTGTTCACGGCCGGGATCAGGGAGGAGGAGGCGCAGACGCGCGCGACCTCTTCGATGACGATGACGGTGGCCAGCGCGTCGGCGCCCGCGCCGCCGTAGGACTCAGGGACGTGGACCGCATGCAGATCGGCGGAGACCAGGGCGTCGAGGGCCTCCTGCGGGAATCGGGCCTGCTCGTCGACCTCTGCGGCGAACGGAGCGATCTTTGCCTCGGCAAGCGAGCGGATGGCGTCGCGGAGCATGTCGTGCTCTTCGGACGGGCGGTACAGGTCAAATGCCGAGTTACCGGTCGATCCGGCCAAGGTCTCTCACTCCCCAAGGAACGCTAACTACCGTTAAGTAACCTAATTTTAGAGGGCTGCCGCAGCCAGGCATACGTGACCTTGGCGACAGCTGGTGTGACAGGGGGAAACGTGCCCCGAGAGGGCACGGCTATGCTCGGGCACGCATTCCGAGCCCGCACTTCCCTGGAGCACCGCATGGCCCTCAAGATCACCGTGATCGGCACCGGATATCTCGGCGCCACGCACGCCGCGGCCATGGCGGAGCTGGGCTTCGAAGTGCTCGGACTCGACATCGTGCCCGAGAAGATCGAGATGCTTTCTGCGGGCAAGGTCCCGATGTACGAGCCGGGGCTGGAGGAGCTGCTCGCCAGGCATGTCGCGGGGATCGAGGGATCGAGCGGGCGGCTGCGCTTCACGACTTCCTGGGAGGAGATCGGGGAGTTCGGGGACGTTCATTTTGTCTGCGTGAACACCCCGCAGAAGCACGGGGAGTACGCCTGTGACATGTCGTACGTCGACTCCGCCTTCGAGTCGCTGGCGCCGGTACTGACGCGGACCGCGCTCGTCGTCGGCAAGTCGACCGTCCCGGTGGGGTCGGCGCAGCGGCTGGCCGAGCTGCTCGCCGAGAAGGCGCCGGGGGACGTGGAGCTGGCCTGGAACCCGGAGTTCCTGCGGGAGGGCTTTGCCGTGCAGGACACGCTGCACCCGGACCGGGTCGTGGTGGGCGTCACCAGCGAGCGGGCCGAGAAGCTGCTGCGCGAGGTGTACGCGACGCCCGTCGAGGAGGGGTCGCCGTTTGTGGTGACGGACTACCCGACGGCGGAGCTGGTGAAGACCGCGGCGAATTCCTTCCTGGCGACCAAGATCTCGTTCATCAACGCCATGGCCGAGATCTGCGAGGCCGCGGACGGCGATGTGGTGAAGCTGGCGGAGGCGATCGGGCACGACGAGCGCATCGGGAAGAAGTTCCTGCGGGCGGGCGTCGGCTTCGGGGGCGGCTGCCTGCCGAAGGACATCCGGGCGTTCATGGCGCGGGCCGGTGAGCTGGGCGTGGACCAGGCGCTGACGTTCCTGCGCGAGGTCGACTCGATCAATATGCGACGGCGCGGGCACATGGTGGAGCTGGCGCGGGACGCGGTGGGCGGCGACTCCTTCCTGGGGAAGCGGGTGGCCGTGCTGGGCGCGACGTTCAAGCCGGACTCGGACGACGTACGGGATTCGCCGGCGCTGAATGTGGCGGGCCAGATCCATCTGCAGGGCGGCCAGGTCACGGTGTACGACCCCAAGGGCATGGAGAACGCACGGCGGCTGTTCCCGACGCTGGGGTACGCGGATTCGGCACTGGAGGCGGTGCGGGGCGCGGATGTGGTGCTGCACCTGACGGAGTGGCGCGAGTTCCGCGAGCTGGACCCGGCGATGCTGGGCGAGGTCGCGACGAGCCGGATCGTGCTGGACGGCAGGAACGCGCTGGACGGCGGGAAGTGGCGCGAGGCGGGCTGGACGTACCGGGCGATGGGGCGGCCGCGGGCCTGAGCCTCGCCGTTCGCGGCGCGGCGGCCGGCCTGGGCCTTCGCCATTCGCGGCGCGGCGGCCGGCCTGAGCCTTCGCCATTCGCGGCGCGGCCGCGGGCCTGAGGGTCCGTCAGCCTGTCGCCGTGCGGCGGGCGCGGTACGTGCGCATCTTCGCGCGGGCGCCGCATACCGCCATCGAGCACCAGCGGCTGCGGCCGGCCGGGCTGCGGTCGTAGTACGCCCAGTGGCAGTCCTCGGCCTCGCACGCCTTGAGGCGCGCCCATGTCCCGTCGGCGGCAGCGGCTGCGATGGCCTCTGCGATACGGGAGACGAGCGGGCCGTCCGAGGTCGCGGGGCGCAGTGCCGCGGCGCCGTCCTCGGCGACGGTGACATACAGCGGGGCCCCGGCCAGGAGCCGGTCGAGCGCGGCGGGCGAGCGGCCCGGCGATCGGTGCCCGGCGTGCGCGAGGCAGGCGCCGCGCAGGGCCTCGCGGAGCTCCCGGGCAGCGGGGACGTCGCGCTCGGCGAGACCGAAGGCGGCGCGGCCCTCGGCGGTGTCGAGCAAGTCGGCGCCGTTCTCGATGTTCAGCGTGTTCACCAGGGCCTCGACCAGCGCGAGGCCCCCGGGCGCGGCTGCCCTCTCATTCATGGTTGCGACGTTACCTCTGGTGCGGGAGCATGGGGTAACCGTTACCGGTTGCGGCATTGCACCGGTAACCCGAACAGAGGAGCTGACCATGGCCATCGCCACGCTGGGAACTGTGGTGCTGGACTGTCCCGACCCTGTCGCGCTCGGCCGCTTCTACGCCGGGCTGCTGGGCGGTGACATCGAATCCGACGGCGACGGCTGGGTCTCCCTGACGGGCGCCCCGGGCACCCCGCTGGCGTTCCAGGCGGCGCCGGGCTTCGTACCGCCGAAGTGGCCGGCACCCGACGCGTCGCAGCAGTTCCACCTGGACCTGACGGTGGAGGACCTGGACGCGGCGGAGGAGGGAGCGCTGGCACTGGGCGCGAAGCCGCTGGACGCGGACGACAGGGGCCGGTCCTGGCGGGTGTACGCGGACCCGGCGGGGCATCCCTTCTGCCTCTGCGCGTGCTGAGCGGGGCCAGGCTTCCAAGCTCTTACGCGTCGTCCAGCGTCGTCACCCGTGCCGTCGACGCCGACCTGCGGTCCTGCATCGCCCTGGCCACGAAATCCGTGTCCCTCACGACCCGGTATACGTTCCCCCAGGTCAGCGCGTCGATGTCCGGTTCGGGCCAGGAGCGGTCCAGGAGTTCGGCGATCAGGCGGGGGAAGCAGGACACGTCTGCCAGGTCGGGGGCGTGGTGGGCACCCGTGTCGTAAGCGCCGGTGAGGGCTACCGACTCCGGGCCCACCGCGTCACGGACATGGTCCAGGTGGTCCGCCGTTTCGCGGAGGGAGGCGGCCGTGCAAGGGACCATGCAGACGCCGCGGTTGGCGCGGAGCTGGCGCAGTACGTCGTCCGGGACCCGTTCCGGGTGGTGCGAGATGACGACCGGCGCCTGGGCGACCTTCAGCGCCCGGTGCATCGTCTCGGGCGTGCAGCCGGAGAGGTCGACGACGATGCCCAGGCGGTTCATCTCGCGGACGACCTCATGGCCGAAGGAGGTCAGGCCGGTGCGCTGGGTCCAGCGGGTGCCCGCGAGGGTCAGGCTGCGGACGCCCAGTGCGTGGTACGCGCGCAGCGTGCCGAGCGAGTCGCCCAGGGCCGGGCCCGCCACCGGGCCGAGCAGCACGGCTATGCGGCCGCAGTTGCGCGCGTCGGCGAGGTCGTCGACGCTCAGCGCCAGGCGCATGCTTTCGGGATAGCCGGCCACCAGCGAGCGGACCAGGTCGAGCTGTTCCATCGTCGCGGTCAGCGTGCCGTCACCGGTGATCTCGGACGGGGCATGCAGGGACCAGAACTGCGCGCCGACGCCGCCGTCCCGCAGCCGGGGTATGTCCGTCTCCAGCGTCCGCTCGCCGTGTTCGATGTCGTGCGACGGGGTGTCCCTGAGCGCCTGGGCCAGACCGCTGAGACCGTCGGCTATCGGGTGCGCGGCAAGCAGTTCCCGTGCCCGCTCCAGGCTCCCGGCGACCGGCTCGACCGGCGCGGCCGACTCCCCCGACGCCCCGGTGCGGGGCGGCGCCAGGGAGTCGAGGTCGCCGAGGGCGTCGAGGTCGCCGAAGTCGCCGAAGTTGCCGACCGCGCCGGTGGCGGTTTGGGGTTCGTCCTGCAGATCTGCCATGGCGGGTGCTCCGAGCCTCGAACGACCGTGCCGTAGAGCCACCGTGGCACGGGAGCGCCGACGGTTCACGGTGGGTGGTGCGTTCGGGGTACGCAACCTGACCCCGGGCCCCGTACCGCACTCACCCGTCGAGCGGACCGCACTCAGCCGTCGAGCTGCCCGATCGTCGCGTTCGACGGGCCGCGCTGCGTCTGCAGATCGCGGGCGACGTCCTCCGCCGCGCGCAGCGTGCGCACCGCGTTCTGCCAGGTGAGCTTCGCCAGGTCGGACGCCGACCAGCCGCGCCGCAGCAGCTCCGCGATCAGGTTGGGATAGCCCGCGACGTCGTCCAGGCCGGCCGGGGTGAAGGCGGTGCCGTCGAAGTCGCCGCCGATGCCGATGTGGTCGACGCCGGCGACCTCGCGCATATGGTCGAGGTGGTCCGCGACCGTCGCGACGGTGGCCACCGGGCGGGGGTGCGCCTCCTCGAAGGCCGCGTGGATCCGCATCGCGTCCGGCGTCGTGTCCAGGGGGTGGAAGCCGTGCGTCTGCATGTTCTCGTCGGCCGCCTGGGTCCAGGCGACGGCCTGCGGGAGGATGAACTTCGGTACGAACGTGACCATCGCGACGCCGCCGTTCGCGGGCAGCAGCGCCAGCACATCGTCGGGGATGTTGCGTACGTGGTCGCAGATCGCCCGGGACGAGGAGTGCGAGAAGACGACCGGGGCGGCCGACGTGGCGAGCGCGTCGCGCATCGTGGACGCGGCCACGTGGGAGAGGTCGACCAGCATGCCGGTGCGGTTCATCTCCCGTACGACCTCGTGACCGAAGTCCGAGAGGCCGCCGACCCCGGGAGCATCGGTCGCCGAGTCCGCCCACGGGACGTTGTCGTTGTGGGTGAGCGTCATATAGCGCACGCCCAGCGCGTACAGCGCCCGCAGCGTGGCGAGCGAGTTGTTGATGGAGTGCCCGCCCTCGGCGCCCATGAGCGAGGCGATCCGGCTCTCGCCGCGCGCCTTCTCCATGTCGTCCGCCGTCAGTGCGGCGGCCAGGTCGGCCGGATAGCGCTCCAGCAGCTGGCGTACCCCGTCGACCTGCTCCAGGGTCGCGCTGACCGCGTCGTCCCCGGCCATGTCGCTGCGTACGTACACGGACCAGAACTGCGCGCCGACCCCGCCGGCGCGCAGCCGCGGGATGTCCGTGTGCAGCCGGCCTCTCTGGTCGGCGGCGATGTCCATACGGTTCAGGTCGTAGCGGACGTGTTCGCGCAGCGCCCACGGCAGGTCGTTGTGCCCGTCGACGACGGGGTGTTCGGCGAGGAGTTCCCGTGCCCGGCTGAGAAAGTCCATGGCGGTGTTACTTCCCGAAGCCGAAGGCGGCCGCACCTTCGACCTTCGTACGCAGCCGCTTGCCCTTCTCCGTCGCCTGGTCGTTCAGCTCCTGCTGGAACTCCCGCATACGGGCGAGGAGTTCACTGTCCTGGGTGGCCAGGATGCGGGCCGCGAGCAGGCCCGCGTTACGGGCTCCGGCGACCGAGACCGTGGCGACCGGCACGCCCGCCGGCATCTGCACGATGGACAGTAGCGAGTCCATCCCGTCGAGGTACTTCAGCGGTACCGGGACGCCGATGACCGGGAGGGGGGTGACGGAGGCGAGCATGCCCGGCAGATGGGCCGCTCCCCCGGCGCCCGCGATGATCGCCTTGAGACCGCGGTCCGCGGCCTCCTCTCCGTACGCGATCATTTCGCGCGGCATCCGGTGCGCGGAGACGACATCGACCTCGTACCGGATCTCGAACTCGTCAAGGGCCTGCGCCGCGGCCTCCATGACGGGCCAGTCGGAGTCCGAGCCCATGACGATGCCGACCAGTGGGTTACTCAACGATCGTCCCTCGCAGATAGCCGGCGGCGTGACGGGCGCGCTCCAGCACGTCCTCCAGATCGTCGCCGTAAGTGTTGACATGGCCGACCTTGCGGCCGGGCTTCACGTCCTTGCCGTACATGTGGATCTTGAGCTGGGGGTCGCGGGCCATGCAGTGCAGATACGCCTGATACATGTCGGGGTAGTCCCCGCCGAGGACGTTCGCCATGACCGTCCAGGTGCCGCGCGGGCGCGGGTCGCCGAGCGGGAGGTCGAGGACGGCGCGGACATGGTTGGCGAACTGCGAGGTGATCGCGCCGTCCTGGGTCCAGTGGCCGGAGTTGTGCGGGCGCATGGCGAGCTCGTTGACCAGGATGCGGCCGTCCGTCGTCTCGAAAAGCTCGACCGCGAGGTGGCCGACGACGCCGAGCTCCTTCGCGATGCGCAGGGCAAGCTCCTGGGCCTGGCCGGCCAGCTCCTCGTCCAGACCGGGCGCGGGCGCGATCACCGTGTCGCAGACGCCGTCGACCTGCCGGGACTCGACGACGGGGTAGGCGACGGCCTGGCCGTGCGGGGAGCGGACGATGTTCGCCGCCAGCTCGCGGGTGAAGTCGACCTTCTCCTCGGCGAGGACGGGGACGCCGGCCTTGAACGGTGCCTCGGCGTCCTCTTGCGTGCGGACGAACCAGACGCCCTTGCCGTCGTAGCCGCCGCGCACCGTCTTGAGGATGACGGGGAAGCCTCCGACCTCATCGGCGAACGCCGACACATCGGCGGGGTCCGCCACGATGCGGTGGCGCGGGCAGGGTGCGCCGAGCTCGTCGAGCTTCGCGCGCATCACGCCCTTGTCCTGCGCGTGCACCAGAGCGTCGGGCCCCGGCCGGACGGGGATGCCGTCCGCCTCCAGGGCCCGCAGGTGCTCGATCGGGACGTGCTCATGATCGAAAGTGAGCACATCGCAGCCCCGCGCGAACTCACGCAGCGTGTCCAGGTCGCGATAGTCGCCTATGACGACATCGCTGACCACTTGGGCCGCGGAGTCCTGCGGGGTGTCACTGAGGAGCTTGAATCTGATGCCGAGGGGGATACCCGCCTCGTGGGTCATACGGGCGAGCTGACCGCCGCCGACCATGCCGACTACCGGGAACGTCACCCTCCTAGGGTATCCGCCGCCCCGGGAAGCCCCTGCCGCCCGCGGTCCCGGACCCGGGTACCGTCTGCCTTGTCACAGCCTCGCCACACCATCGCGGCCGTCCGAAAGGCGGGAGCCGGGGGGTGCTGGATAGCATGGCTGGGTCGACGACACCGACCCGAACGGGGCTAGCGATCACCATGAGTGAACGAAGCGCACTGCGCGTGCGGCTCGAGCAGCTGGCTCGCGAGTTCGCGAAGTTCGGCGCAGTGGGTGGCGTGGGGCTCCTGGTGGACCTGGGAGTCTTCAATCTCGTACGGCATCTCACGGACATCCCTGTCGTGCGGGCGAGCATCATCGCCACGGTTGTCGCGATCGGCTTCAACTATCTGGGCTTCCGGTACTTCACCTACCGGGACCGCGACAAGAGCCGCAGGACCAAGGAGCTGACGCTCTTCCTCCTGTTCAGCCTGGTCGGTCTGGTGATCCAGAGCGGGGTGCTGTACGCCGCGACGTACGGCTTCGGCTGGGACAGTCCGCTGCAGAGCAACTTCTTCAAGTTCCTCGGCATCGGCATCGCGACGCTGTTCCGCTTCTGGTCGTACCGCACCTGGGTGTTCCGGGCGCTGCCGGCGCGCGAGGCCGTGCAGACGGCGGAGTCGTTCCTGGGGCAGCGGCGGCCGCAGCCCGACAAGGTCCGCGGCTGACCAAGTCCGCGGCCGGCTATCTGACGGTGGGCGGGTCGTCCTTGCGCGGGTCGTCCTTGCGCAGGTGGTCCTTGCGGCTGCGTGCCACCCGGCTCAGGAACAGCGCGAAGACCGGCGGATGCTGCTGGAGCAGCTCAAGACGGCCGCCGTCCGCCTCCGCCAGATCGCGGGCCACGGCCAGTCCGATGCCGGTGGAGTTGCGGCCGCTGATGGTCCGCTCGAAGATCCGCGCGCCGAGGTCGGCCGGTACCCCGGGGCCCTCGTCGGTCACCTCGACCACGGCCTGATTGCCGGTGGCGCGGGTGCGCACGGCCACCGTGCCGCCGCCGTGCATCAGGGAGTTCTCGATCAGCGCGGCGAGCACCTGGGCGACCGCGCCCGGGGTGCCGACGGCCCGCATGCCCTGCCGTCCCGAGCAGACGATGGCCCGGCCCGCGCTGCGGTAGGCCGGCCGCCACTCCTCCAGCTGCTGCTTGACGACCTCGTCCAGATCGAAGGTGACGGCCGAACCGGTGCGCGGGTCACGGGAGTTGGTGAGCAGCCGCTCCACTACGTCGGTGAGCCGCTCCACCTGGGCCAGCGCGATGCTCGCCTCCTCCTTCACCGTCTCCAGGTCGTCGGTGACGGTGATCTCCTCCAGCCGCATGGAGAGTGCGGTCAGCGGCGTACGGAGCTGGTGCGAGGCGTCCGCGGCGAGCCGGCGCTCGGCGGTGAGCATTCGGGCGATGCGCTCGGCGCTGGCGTCGAGGACGTCGGCGACCCGGTCGAGCTCGGGAACGCCGTAGCGCTTGTGGCGGGGGCGCTGGTCGCCCGAGCCGAGGCGTTCGGCGGTCTCGGCGAGGTCGGTGAGCGGGGAGCCGAGGCGGTTCGCCTGGCGTACGGCGAGCAGCACGGCGGCGATGACCGCGAGCAGGGCGACTGCGCCGATGATCAGCAGGCTCCGGCCGACCTCGCGGGTCACGGAGGAGCGGGATTCCTCGACGGTGACGGTCTCGCCGCGCTCGCCCTCCGCGGTGCCGCGGATGACGCTGCCGGTGGGACGCTCGCCGATCTCGATGGGGCCACGGCCGGGGATCTCGATCAGGGCGTACCGCTTGGCGCCGCTCTGCTCGGCGAGGATGTCGGGGTTGACGGGCTCGCCGCCGATGAGCCGGCTGTCGACGATGCTGACGAGGCGCAGGGCCTCGGAGTCCACGCTCTCCTGGGCGCTGCTGCTGATGGTGCGGGTCTCGACGAGGACGAGGGAGACGCCGAAGACGGCGATGACGACCAGCACGACGGCGAGCGTGGAGTTGATCAGACGGCGGCGCAATGTGCCCTCCGGGCGGGACGCGATGTTACGAGGGCGTGCGGGCCCCGGCCCGTAGCCCTGCTAGCTCTTCTCGAAGCGGAAGCCGACGCCCCGTACCGTCGCGATGTACCTCGGGTTCGCCGCGTCGTCGCCCAGTTTCTTGCGCAGCCACGAGATGTGCATGTCCAGCGTCTTGGTCGACGACCACCAGGTCGTGTCCCAGACCTCGCGCATCAGCTGGTCGCGCGTGACCACCCGGCCCGCGTCCCGGACCAGCACCCGCAGCAGGTCGAACTCCTTCGCCGTGAGCTGCAGCTCCTCGTCGCCCATCCAGGCCCGGTGCGACTCGACGTCGATCCGTACGCCATGGGTGGAGGGCGCCGGAACGGGCTCGGTGGCACCGCGCCGGAGCAGGGCCCGTACCCGGGCGAGGAGTTCGGCGAGGCGGAACGGCTTGGTGACATAGTCGTCCGCGCCGGCGTCCAGGCCGACCACGGTGTCGACCTCGTCCGCGCGGGCGGTCAGCACCAGGATCGGGATCGTGTGGCCTTCGGCACGCAGCCGCCGCGCGACCTCCAGGCCGTCCATGCCGGGCAGTCCGAGGTCGAGCACCACCAGGTCGACGCTACCGGCAAGTCCTGCGTCGAGCGCGGTCGGACCGTCCTCCCGGACCTCGACCTCGTAACCCTCCCGGCGCAAGGCGCGGGCCAGCGGCTCCGAGATGGAAGCGTCGTCCTCGGCGAGCAGTACACGGGTCATGGGGTGATGGTAGACCGCAAGACGTGCGCGTCGGTGCGTGATCGTCAAGCCCTGTGGGTGTGGGATGCGATCATGACTACGACCTTCGATTCAGGGCAGGTAGTTCCAGGAACGCCTGTGATCCATATCTCAAGTCCTTCCATATGCCGCAGTGTCATGTCGTATGGTGATGCGACGCCTGTAGCACTACACGGGACCTTTGGCACGCGACACGCGCCAAGGGTCTCTTTGCTGCGCGAGGTTGGCTTGCCAGTCTCGAAGACAGTGAATGACCTGTGGGCCGGGCCCCGAGCGCGATGGCGCGCGGGGCGTGGATCCGGTGCGGACAGTCCCCCCGTCTCCGACGTACCGGAGCGAACCCCTCAGGCGTGGGGCGGGACGCGTCCCTTGCCGGTGCCGGCCAACCCCCCACCGGGCGCGTACCGCTCACAAAGCGCCGCGTCCCGATCAAGCAAGGATCGACCATGGCGTCCAGCCTGACGAAGGACTCGGCCAGTACCCCTGGCTCCGAGAAGACCTTCATCGGCCACCCCCGCGGCCTGGCCACTCTCTTCATGACGGAGATGTGGGAGCGCTTCAGCTACTACGGCATGCGCGCCCTTCTCGTGCTCTACCTGGTCTCCGGTGGTGCCGACGCGGCAACCGGCAGCCAGGGCGGCGGCCTCGCGATGACCGCGGCGACGGCATCGGCGATCTACGCCGTCTACGTCTCGATGGTCTACCTCATGGCCATGCCCGGCGGCTGGTTCGGTGACCGTGTCTGGGGCGCTCGCAAGACCGTCACCATCGCCGGCTTCGTGATCATGGCCGGTCACCTCTCGCTCGCCGTCCCGGGCCAGGCGATGTTCTTCGTCGGCCTGATCCTCGTCGCGGTCGGCTCCGGTCTGCTCAAGGCCAACATCTCCACGATGGTGGGTCACCTCTACGACGGTCCGGACGACCCGCGCCGTGACGGTGGCTTCACGATCTTCTACATGGGCATCAACCTCGGCGCGTTCGCGGCGCCGCTGGTGATCGGCACCGTCGGCGAGAAGCACAACTGGCACCTCGGCTTCGCGCTCGCCGCGGTCGGCATGGCCCTGGGTCTGGCCCAGTTCCTGATCGGCACCCGAAGCCTGAGCGAGAAGAGCAGCGTCGTCCCGAACCCGCTCGACGCCGCCGAGCGCAAGAGCATCCTGCTCAAGGTCGCCGTCGCCGTCGTCGTGATCGCCGGCTTCTACGGCGCCGTGGTCATGGCGGGCAAGTACACCCTGAACTGGGCGCTGGTACCGCTCACCCTGGCCGGTCTGATCATCCCGATCGCCGTGCTTGTCCGCATCAAGCTCGACAAGAGCCTGAGCACGGCCGAGCAGTCAAAGATGAGCGGCTACATCTGGTTCTTCGTGGCCGCCGCCCTCTTCTGGATGATCTACGACCAGGGTGGCTCCACGCTGTCTCTGTTCGCGGACGGCAAGACCGGCGACAGCCTGTTCGGCTTCGCCTTCCCGGCCACCTGGTTCCAGTCGCTGAACCCTCTGTTCGTCATGGCGCTCGCCCCGGTCTTCGCCTGGATGTGGCTGTGGCTGGCCCGCAAGAACCAGGAGCCCAGCACCATCGTGAAGTTCGCGATGGCTCTGGTCCTCGTCGGCGGTTCGTTCTTCGTCTTCATCGTGCCGATGGGCCTGGCGGGTGACGGCACGAAGGTCAGCCCGATGTGGCTGGTCTCGATCTACATGATCCAGACGATCGCCGAGCTGTGCCTCTCCCCGGTCGGCCTCTCGGTCACCACCAAGATGGCGCCGCAGAAGTACGCCAGCCAGATGATGGGTGTCTGGTTCCTCGCCGTCACCGCCGGTGACTGCACCACGGGTCTGCTCTCGCTCGCGGGTGTCGACCTGAACGGAACCTCGATCATCGCCATGCAGGCGTTGCTCGCCTCCGCGGCCGGCTTCGCGATCTACATGTACCGCAAGAAGGTCGAGACGCTGATGGGCGACGTCCACTGACGTAGCTCCTGCGCAGACGAAGGGCCGTCGCACCGGATTCGGTGCGACGGCCCTTCGCCGTGCCGGGCCCGCTAGCGCGTGCCGCGCAGCCGGCGCCACGGGGTGAACGTGAACACCGCGCCGCCCAGCAGGATCACCGTGCCGGCGACCAGGGCGAGGGCGCGCAGGGCGCCGTTGTCCTCGGCTCCCGTCTGGGCCAGGCCGCCGCTGGTGCTCGAACCGCCGCTCGCCGCGCCGCCGCTGGAGCTGCCGCCCGCGCTGCCGCCACCGCTCGCGCCGCCCGGCTGGGCCGCGGTGTCGAGTTGGAGGGAGGCCTCCGCCTTGCCCTTGACCGTGCACGGGATGCTGATCTTCTGGCCGCCCAGGGTGACGTCGATCGTCAGGGTCCCGGGGCTGAGCGTCGACTTGCCGCTGGCGCCCGGCTTGTACGTCCCGGCCATGTCGGGCAGGTCCACGGGCTTCCCCTGCTCCAGCGGATCCTTGTTGGCGGGGCCTGTGACGGGGACGGTGCCCTTGTCGGCGCCGCCGAGAAGGACCGCCATGGACGGCTTGAGGGCGCCCGCGGGTAGCGCGGCCGGGCTGTTCATGACGCCCTTGGCGGTCTTGACGACGAGGTCGTAACTCCCGCCGTTCTTCTTGGCGTTGATGGTCACCTTGGAGTTGATGCTCGCCGGTCCCGGCGACTTGCACTCGAAGGTGACGCTGACCTCCTTGCCGGGGAAGTCACTCTGGCCGCCGTCGCCGCCGCCGGATGTGGTGCCGCCGCTGGTCGTGCCTCCGGCGGTGGTGGTGCCGGAGGACGTGGTCCCGCCGGCCGTCGTACCGCCCGAGGTGGTTCCGCCCGACGTCGTGCCGCCCGAAGTGCCGCCGCCGTCCGACACCTTGATCGTCGCCGCGGCCTTGACCGTCTCCTTCGGCGTGCACTTGGTGTCGGTGGACATCGGCTTGGAGACGTTGATGTTGTACGCGTCGGGCGTGAGCGTGATCTCGCCCGCCTTGGTCAGCTTGATCTTGCCCTTCATGTCGGACAGCTTCATCGGGCTGTTCTTCGGGATCGGCGGGTTCGTCCGCGGCCCCTCCATGGCAATGTCCGCGGTCTGCGCGCCGGCCGCCTTGAGCGTGCCGGTCGGCTTCACCGTGTCCTTCTCCAGGTCGAGGATGTCGGGGTTCTTGGAAGCCGCCTCGACGAACTTCCACACCACCTCGACCTCGTCGCCGACCTTGGCCTCGGCGGGCGCGGTGATCTGCACCTTCGTGGTGCCCTGCACGGGTGGCAGCCCCGAGATGGGCGGTGGGATGCACTCCGTCTTGTATGCGACCTCGGCTGCCTGGGCGGGGCCGGCGGCCAGCAAAATCCCCGCGCCGCCGAGCATCAGCGCGACTCCGGCCGCGCTCATCCTCCGTTGCGTGCTCACGAATGTCCCTTCGTCGTGGACCGGTTCTCTGACGGTGCGGAGTCAGGTGTGAACCACGGCAGAGCCGCCGTGGTGGTCGGGGTGCCGGCCGGCCGGCTTTCCACCTGTGCGCTGCGGTGGCGGCCGGTGCCGCGGGGGCGGACCCGCGGGCGGACGCGGTCGACGATCGCCATGCCGATGCGGAACACCGCCGCGGGCACGACGACGGCGAGCAGGATCCAGAAGATCGTGACGCCCCACGGGCGGCCGACTCCCCACGGCTGTTCGGCCAGCACCTTGGTGCCGTACTTCACGGAGATCTGGTAGTCGCCGTGCGCGCCCGCGGAGAGTTGGACGGGCAGCTTGACCAGCGTCTTCCGGCCGGGCGCGATGGTGCCGCGCCACTGCTGCTCCTCCCACTGCGGGGCGAAGACACCGTGCGCGGTGCCGACCTGGAAGACGGGGTCCCGCACCGGCGCTGAGCCGAGGTTGCCGACGGTGAATTCGAGTGTGCGTGATGCCGGGGCGCCGAAGAAGACGAGGATGCCGGAGTCGCCTTCGAGCCGGGTGGCGGCGAGCACGGCGAGTTTGCCGCCGGTGGGCTGCGGCAGCGGTGCGGTGGGGTGGCCCGCGACGGTGAACGGGGCGTCCACGGTGGCCTGTTCACCGGTTACGGTCGCCACGTGCACGACGCAGGGGCAGGGCTTGGGCGGCTCGGCGACCGGCATCTTCTTGCTGAAGGCACCCTTGGCGTCAGTGGTGACGGCGCGGCCGTCGGAGTTGGCGCAGGCGTTGGTGCCGCCGATCACGCCTCTGTCAGGGACAGCCTGCCCGCACATGAGCATCATCAGGAGCGTGTTGGGCCGCCATCCGGTGCCGCTGACCGTGATGTCCCCGCCCTTGCCGGCCTGCGTCTGCGAGAGCGTGACCTTGGGCTTCGGGTCGGCCGCGGCGGCGCTGTGCGCGGGCAGCACTGGCAGCACTGGCAGCAGTACGAGCGCCAGCGCCACGAGCACAGCCGCCGTCGCCCTCAGACCCTTGGTGCTCACCTGGCTGCTCCCGTCAACTCGCGCTGCCCGTCCGCCTGTTCCGCACCGTTACCGTCCGGCATCCGGCCGGTTGATCTCCTGAGCCGTACGCACCACAGCGCCGTGCCGCCAGAAGCCGCCAGGAGTGCCGCGGCCGCGCCGGCCACCGTCCCCCACGGCACGAACGTCGCCGACGCCGAAGCCTCGGCCCGCGCGTCGCCCTCGGCCGTCACCTCGACATGGACCTTCACCGAGTCCAGGGACGGGTGATCCGGCCACTTCTCGGTGAGGGTGACGCGCTGGGCGGGGAGCAGTTCCGGGAGTGTGCGGGGCGCCCGGCGCAGCACCTGGCCGAAGAGGCCGTCCGCCCGGACCGTGAGCCGCGGGGTCAGGGCCGTATTGCCGCGGTTCACCAGAGTGCAGCGAATGATGCCGCCCGAGACTCGTACGTCCTCCACCGTGAGCGCCGCCAGCGTCGGGCCGCTGACGCGCAGATGGATCCGTACGCCCGCCTCCCGCTCGCCCACCGCCGCCATGACCGCGCCCGGATGGTCGCCCGGGAGCGCGCCCGGCGGGACCGTGACCGAGAAGGGGATCTCCGCGCGGGTGCGCGGCGGGACCGTCACCCGGTCGGAGGCGAGGGTGATCCAGGTGCCCGCGCCCTTGGACTGGCGGGCGCCGCGCACGGCGAAAGAGCCGGAGGAGGTGTTGTACGCGTCGGCCGGGCGCAGGCGCACGGTGAGCGGCTTCGCGCCCGGGTTCGTCACGGACAGCTTGTCCTCCAGCACTGCGCCCGGCACGCCTTCCAGATAGACGTACGGCCTGCCGCCGCCTCCCGGCTCCACCGTCCAGGCCGCGTCCGCCGCCCGCGCCGCTGGTGCGCTCAGCGCGCACGCCAGCGCGGCGACGACGGCCAGGAGGGAGCGCATCCGCACGGGTCAGCTCGCGGTCCGCTGACCGCGCCTGGTCAGCCACAGCACCCCGGCCGCCCCGGCCAGCAACACGGTGCCGCCGAGCGTGCCGAGCGCCATGGCCGAGTCCAGCGGGCCGGTCCTGGGCAGTTCGTCACCGCCGGAGGGCGTGGTCTGGAGGCCGGTGCCGGACGCCGCGGTGACATCCAGTTCCAGCGACGGCTTCGGGTTGTTCCTGGGCGTGCAGGTGGTGGTCGTACCGAGCGCCTTGATGGTCAGCACCCCGGCGGTGAAGGTGGCCTTGCCGGTCTTCTTGGGGGTGTACGTACCCGTCAAGTCATTGATTTTGATGGGGGTGTTGGCCGGGATCGCCGCGGCGTTCGCCGGCCCGGACACCGAAACCGTGCCCTCTCCCACCCCGCCGAGCTTGATCAGCGCGCTCGGCTTCATCGCGCCCTTGCCGAGCTCCACCGGGCTGGAGGAGACACCCTTCTGGAAGGACATGGTCAGGCGGTAGCCGCTGCCGCTCTTGACGGCCTTGATGTCGATCGGCGAGACCGCGCCCTTGGGCCCGATCGGCGTCTGACACTGGTAGTCGACGTCTACAACACTGGCATGGGCGGCGGGGGCGGCCATCAGCACCACCGAGCCCGCCACCGCTGCTGCCAGCGCGAGAGCTGTCCGCTTCTGGTACGACACCTCGAGTTCCCCTCACGCCGGAAGTTACTGTCGCGAGTCGCCGAAGTTACTGACGACACATCAGATCGGGCGCTCAAGGTACGCCTGGGACCTTGGGGAGGGAAGACAAAGAGCACGCCGTATTGACGTGCTCTACAAGAGATTCAAAACCTGCGTACACCAGCACGAAGGCAGGGCGACGGCGCTAGACCGGGGCGGCGAGCTCCGCCCACACCGTCTTGCCCGGCGCGCCGGGAACGCGTACAACTCCCCAGTCCATGCAGAGGCGTTGGACGATGAACATGCCGTGTCCGCCGGGCCGCCCGGCCCGGTGCGGGGTGCGCGGCGCGGGCTGCCCGGTGCCGCGGTCCGAGACCTCCAGGCGCAGCACCTTGCCGTCGCAGCCGACCTTCAGCGCCTCCGGCCCCTCGGCGTGCAGGCAGGCGTTGGTGACCAGTTCGGAGACGACCAGCAGCACATCCTCGGCCGCCGCGCGGCGGTCGGCCGTGGCGGCGGGCAGCCAGCCCCAGTCGTACAGCGCCTGGCGGGTGAAGTCGCGGGCGAGCGGGACGATGCCGCTGGCGCTGCCCAGGGCAAGGCTGCGCACCGCCCCGCCGGGCACCCCGGAGGAGCCGGCGGCGCCGGCGGCGCTCGGCTCGGGGCCGAGGTCGCCCGGCTGCTGCTGCCGGGTGGTGCTCATCAGCGCTTCACCTCACCGATTCACCAATTCGCCATTACTTCGATACTCAGAGTGCTGGGTGGTCAACGTTCTGCGGAGGTTCTCCTGCCCTGCCGAATCGTGACAACACCCACTACGCCGACGCGGTAAGCGTGACGCGGACTACAGGGGGCCGGTCAGTCGGAGAGGGCCTCTTCGAGCGAGTCATGCACGGTGAAGACCGCCTCCGCCCCGGTGATCTCGAAGACCCTTGCCACTACAGGCAGCATCCCGGCCAAATGGACCCCTCCCCCGGCGGCCTCCGCCTTCAGCCTGGCGCCGAGCAGCACATTGAGCCCGGTCGAGTCGCAGAACTCGAGCTGTGAGCAGTCGATGACCAGGCGTGCACGGCCTTGCGCGAGTGCGTCGTCCAAGGGCGCGCGGAGAAGTTCGGCGGTGTGGTGATCCAACTCACCCGCCGGTTTCACAACCTCGCTGTGTCCCTCGGTCCGAACCTCGACCTGAAGCCGGCCCCGATTCGCGCTGCCGACCGTCCCGCGGTCCATGGCCGTCCCTCTTCGCCGTGTCGTTCGCTGCGTATTCACTGCGTACTCGCCGATTTCGCCGCTTCGTCCACCGTGTCGCTCTTCGCGCCGGACGCCGTCGACAGACGGCGCTGACGTCCGTCGAACATTACGCCTTCAGTACGCCGACCGGCCAGTCGAACTCCCCATCAAACCCGACATTCGGGACATTTGACACTTGCAACTGTCCACATGGAGCGGGTAGGCCTAGTAAGGACACAACCAACCACGGCCGGCTTTGGAGGCGCCGCTCACCGCAGCAGCATGTATTGGCATCGGCGGCCATATGCCGAGAACGATGGAGGAGACCATGTCACCCCGGCTCGACGAATCGCGTACCCCCACCGCGCCGTCGGCACTGCCCACCCCCGCCGGCGACCAGTCCGAGCAGCTGGAAGGCCTTGAAGGCCTCCCGGAGATCCCGCCCTTCGACGAGGTGGGGCCGCTGGACGCCCGATCCCTGTCGAAGACGCTCTTCGGACGGCTCGAAAACCTCGAAGAGGGCACGCACGAGTACGCCTACGTGCGCAACACACTCGTCGAACTCAACCTGGCGCTGGTCAAGTTCGCCGCCTCCCGCTTCCGCTCCCGCAGCGAGCCGATGGAGGACATCATCCAGGTCGGCACCATCGGCCTGATCAAGGCGATCGACCGCTTCGAGCTCAGCAGGGGCGTCGAGTTCCCGACCTTCGCGATGCCGACCATCGTCGGCGAGATCAAGCGCTTCTTCCGCGACACGTCGTGGTCGGTACGGGTGCCGCGCCGGCTCCAGGAGCTGCGGCTCGACCTCGCAAAAGCGGGCGACGAACTCGCCCAGCAGCTCGACCGCGCACCCACCATCGACGAGCTGGCCCAGAAGCTCGGCATCAGCAACGACGAGGTCGTCGAGGGCATGGCGGCGAGCAACGCGTACACCGCGAGCTCGCTGGACGCCCAGCCCGAGGAGGACGAGACCGAGGGCGCCCTGGCGGACCGCATCGGCTACGAGGACCACGGGCTCGAGGGCATCGAGTACGTCGAGTCGCTCAAGCCACTGATCGCAGGCCTTCCGCCAAGGGACCGTCAAATTCTCTCCCTTCGCTTCGTCGCCAACATGACGCAGTCGGAGATCGGCGAGGAGCTCGGGATCTCGCAGATGCATGTGTCCCGGCTGCTGTCCCGCACCCTGGTCAGGCTCAGGAAGGGCCTGACGCTCGAGGAGTAGGCGCGACGCCGCGGGGACGCGCCCCACCGGCCGCCGAAGGGCCCATTCCGTCAAGGAATGGGCCCTTCCCCGTTATTGACGGGGCAGTCCGGATTGGTCCACATTGAGCACGGGGTTAGTGGGGGGACAAACATGGCTCTTGGGGAGGGCTGCCCGGCGGCGTACGCACCACTGGAAGAGCTGATGCGCCACCGCCTGGGCAGAGAATGTCTGTACGTGCCGTCATGCCGTCTGGGGCTCTATGTGGCGCTGCGCCACTGGTGCCGGCCCGGCGGGCGGGTGCTGATGTCGCCGGTCAACGACGACGTCATCTTCTTCGTGGTGCTCGCCGCAGGACTGCGCCCCGTACAGGCGCCGCTCAGGGCCGAGGACGGCTCCATCGACCTGGCGGCCGTCCCCGAATCCGTATGGCGCGGTCTTTCCGCCGTGCTCACCACCAATCTGTACGGCAATCCCGACCCGGCTCCCGAACTGCGTGCCCGCTGCGACCAGTTGGGGATCCCGCTGCTCGAGGACGCCGCGCACGCCATCGGCAGCACGGTGGCCGGGCAACCGGTGGGGACCTTCGGTGACGCGTCCGTCTTCAGCCTCTCCAAGCACACCGGGGCCAAGACCGGCGGATTCCTCACTGTCGCCGATCCGGCGCTGCGGGCGGGTCTTGAGCGGGCCCGGGACGAACTCCTCGAACCGGCGCGGCTGTCGGCGGAGCTCGCCTACGGTCTGCGGCCGTACGCCGAAGCCGGTGTGCGGGGACTGCGGCTCGTCGGCGCGGCCCGCGCGACCCTGCGGCTGCTCGGTCTCGAGGAGCGCGAGGACATCCGGATGGAGCTGCGGCCCGGCGAGCTGAAAAGGGCGCAGTCCGCGGCGCCCGCGCTCGCCGACTTCCACTCCTGGATACGGGTGGACATGCACGACTACCGCCTCAGACCGGGCGGGCTGCGGCTGCGGCGCACCGAGCGGCTGCTGACCCGCCTCGAAAGCCGGCTGGCCGGCCACCGGGCCGGCGTCCAGGCGCTGTCGGCCACCCGGTGGGCGCTACCGCGGCCGGGACCCGCGCAGCCGCTGTTCCGGGTGCCGCTGCTGGTCGAGGACCGTGACGCCGCCATCGCCGCGCTCGCCCGGCGCCGGATCACCGTCGGCTATCTCTACGACCCGCCGCTGGACGCGTACGCGGGCGACTTCTTCACCGACCCGTCGCCCGCGCCGGGACCGGCCGCCTGGTTCGCCCGGCACGCGCTGCCCGTCGACCCGCTCCGGGCCGAGGTGGCGATATCCGTCCTCACAGGGCTGGGCGCCAGGCCCGCGGAGGTCCCGGCGGCGCTCGCCCACCGCGACACAGACCGGGCCACCGGCCCGCAGGGCGGGGACAGTGGCTGATACGACCAGGCTTCGCCGGCCGGACGCGTCCGGCGACGCACTGCCCGGCACCGAGCCGGACGGCAACGAGCCGGACAGCGGCGCCGTGAGTGCCGAGCACCCCAGCGGCGACTCGATGTTCCGTAACGCCTACGCACTGATGCTCTCCACCGGCGTCTCCGCCGCACTGGGCCTCGGCTTCTGGCTGGTCGCCGCCCGCTACTACACCGAGGAGGCCGTCGGCGAGGGCTCCGCCGCCATCGCCGCCATGCGGCTGCTGGCCTCCATAACCGCCACCACCATGATCGGCGCGGTGGTGCGGTACGTGCCGCGGGCCGGACGCGCCACCGGGCCGCTGGTGTGGCGCGCGTACGCCGTCAGCTCGCTGGTGGTGTGCCTCGCCTCCGTCGCCTTCCTGCTCACGCTCGACCTGTGGGGCCCTTCGTACGCACCCCTCGGTGGCGTGAGCGCGGGCCTGCTCTTCACCGCGTCCTGCGTCGGCTGGGCGCTGCTGACCCTGCAGGACGGAGTGCTGACCGGGCTGCGCAAGGCCGTGTGGGTGCCGGTCGGCAACGCGGTCTTCTCCATCGGCAAGCTGCTGCTGCTCGCCGTCTTCGCCACCGCCCTGCCCGTGCTGGGCATCTTCGTCTCCTGGGCGGTGGCCATCGCTCTGTCCGTGCTGCCGCTCGGCTGGCTGATCTTCCGCCGGCTCATCCCCCGCCAGGCCGCGGCCGACAGCCACCGCGAGCTGCTGCGGATGCGCGACATAGGGCGCTTCCTCGCCGGCGACTCGGTCGGGTCGCTGTTCTCGCTGGCGATGATCAATCTGCTACCGGTGATGGTCGCGGTCCGTTTCGACGCCGCGCACAACGGCTTCTTCTACATCGCGTACACCGTCGGCGGGACGATGGAGTTCATGGCCATCAACATGGCCTCCTCGCTGACCGCGCACGCCTCGCACAGCCCGGAGAGCCTGGCCGGCGGGGTCCGTGGGGCGCTGCGCCGGATGGCCGTGCTGCTGGTGCCCGTCGTGGTGTTCCTGGTCGTCTTCGCCCCGCAGATCCTCGCCCCGTTCGGCGAGGAGTACGCCGCGCACGGCACCACCGTGCTGCGGCTGCTGGCCGCGGCCGCCCTGCCCCGGGTCGTCGTCGAGCTGTACATCGGGGTGCTGCGCGTCCAGGGACGTACGGGCGTGCTCGCCGCCCTCCAGGGCACGATGTGCGCGCTGGTGCTGGGCAGCGCGGCGCTGCTGCTCGGACCCGTCGGGATCTCCGGCGCCGGCCTGGGGCTGCTGCTGTCGATGACGGTGATGGCGGCGGTTTCCGCGCCGGGGCTGCGCGCGGTGCTCTCCGCCCGCGAGCCCCGGCCGAGCCTGTTCACCCGGCTGGTGCGGCGCGGCACCTCCGAGGAGGAGGCGTACGGCACGACCTGGGCGCGCCGGGCCGCCGAGCGGCGCGAGGAGGCGGCGGCGGAGTACGCGCAGGAGTACGGGAAGGACTGGGCGCGGCAGACGGCGTATCTGCGGGGTGCGCACGACGACATGGCGACGCCGGCCTTCGGCATCCCCGTCTACGTACGCGATCCGGCTCGGCGGGCGGGCAGTGGGGACGTCGGCGGGGGCGTGCAGCCCGCGCCCGCGCGGCAGCCGGTGCCCGACCCGGGTGAGGGGCGGCTGGCCCTCGCGCTCTGGCTGCTGCTCGGGCTCGCGGCCGTGCTGTTCTGGGCGCCCCTGCTCCAGGCCCCGGACATCACCATGGACCACCTCTCCGGCACACAGCTGCTGAAGTCGCTGCCGCCGATCACCCTCACCGCGGGCGTCCTGCTGATCGTCGTCCACAGCGCCGCCTGCTCGCTGCTGCGCCCGCGTCCGGCGCTGCTCGGAGCCGGACTGCTGGTCACCTTCGCCGCGCTGCACACCTCGCCCGCGCTTCTCGGCCGGGAACCGGAGCCCGTCCAGGGCGTTTGGTACGACACCCTGGCCGGCTTCCTCGCGGCGGCCGCGGGACTCGACAGCCCCGAGCCGCTGCTCCGCTGGCTGCCGGCAGTCTGCCAACTCCTCGGCCTGGTCGCCGTGTTGGCAATTCTCCGGACGATCAAGCTGCCCGTCGCGGCACAGTGGGGGGCACTGTGGCTGCTCGCGGTGTGCGGCTGGGCGCTGCAGAGACCTCTCGCGCCCGTCGCGCTCCCCCTCCAAGTGGGCCTCACCTGCGCGGCGTTGGCACTGATCTGGATACGCGCGGCGCGTTCGACGCCGGCTCGGAACTGAACCACCAGGGGGAACAAGCGTGCAACAGCCAGCCACCGAAACCGGGAGACCCGTGGCCGCCTCCAATCAGCGGGCCAGGAAGGATCCCGCGATGGATCTTGCCGACCTGCCCGCCGCCGACCACTCGCGCTGGTCGGTGCCGCTGCGGCTGGCCGCCCCGCTGGCCGGCGCGCTCGCCCTGTGGGCGTACGCCATGGTGCGCACCGACACCTCCCGGCTCGGCGACTTCGGGCTCGTCGGGGCGCTGCCGGTCGTCTTCTGGGTCGCGCTGGCGCTGCTGACCGTGGGCTTCTGGGTCTGCGTACGGGATCCGCTGCGCGGCAACAGCTGGTCGCTGGCGTACACCGTGGGCCTGATCGTGCTGGAGCGCGCCACCCAGGCGCTCGTCTACCCGACCCCGCTGTACTCCTGGGCGTGGAAGCACGACGCGGTCATCGAGCATCTGCTCACCGCGGGCGGTCTCCAGCGCGGCGACCAGCTGGGCGACATGGCCGTCTACGACCAGTGGCCCGGGTTCTTCGCCGCGCAGGCCGCGCTGGTGCAGCTGACCGGGGTGGAGAACGCGGCGATGTACATGGCCTGGTGGCCGCTGGTCTCCAGTCTCCTGCTGCTCGCGCCGCTGCTGCTGATCTACCGCACCTTCACCCAGGACCGCCGCCTGATCTGGACCGCTCTCTGGCTCTTCTACGTCGCCAACTGGGTGGGGCAGGACTACTTCTCGCCGCAGTCGGTGGCCCTCGCCCTGTATCTCGGCGTGATCGCGATCGTGCTGCGCCGCGGCGAGCGCCCCGCGCGGGGCCGCAGATCGCGGCAGGTGCTGTGGACCGCCCTGCTCATCCCGCTGATCACTGCCATCGTCATCTCCCACCAGCTCACCCCGGTGTTGCTGGTGGCGAGTCTCGGCGCGCTGTGCCTGACTCGGCGCTACCGCGACTGGACACTGCTGATCACTCTGCTGCTGGTGTTCCTGGCGTGGAATCTCACCGCTTCGCTGCCGTTCCTGCGGGAGGCGGTGCCCGAGATGATCAGCTCCTTCGGCGATGTGAGCGGCAATCTGGAGACGGGCTACGGGTCGACGCCGACCGGCACCGGACCGGTGATCGTCTCCTGGGTGTCCCGGATCCTCTCGGCCTCCGTACTGCTGCTCGCCTCAATCGGCGTGCTGAGCCGGCGGGTGCTGCGGCACCGCGCCCGGCCGCTGCTGCTGCTCGCCGCGGTCCCGCTGCTGATGCTGGTGGCCAATGACTACGGCAGCGAAATGATCTTCCGGGTGCTGCTGTTCATGCTCCCGGGCGCGTGCTTCTTCGCGGCGGCCGCGCTGCTGCCCGCGGTGCGGCCGCTGGCCGCGGAGCCCGGCGGGCACGGGGTCCCGCAGCCCGCGGTGGGCCTGCGGTTCGCGGTGCTGCCCGGGGTTGTGCTGCTGGCGCTGACGGCGGCGTTCGTGCCCAGCTACTCGGGCAAGGACAGGCTCAGCTACTTCCCGCCGCAGGAGGTGGCGCTGGTCCAGCAGGTCTTCGACCGGGCGCCTCAGGGTTCTCTTGTCGTTGCCGCCCATCGCAACTACCCGCTCGCGTACGCTTCGTACTGGAATGTGCAGCATTACTGGTTCCTCGACGACGAGAAGAGCCATGTCGAAAAGATCCTGAAGGACCCGGCAGGGACGCTCGCCCGGGACATGGCCGCGGTGGAACCGCCCGCCAAGGCGTATTTCCTGCTCACCCAGGGCCAGATCGCCAACTCCGAGATGAACGGCATGCTCACCGGCGACCAGCTGCGGAGCATCGAGAAGTCCGTCGCGGCCTCACCGCTGTTCGAGCGGGTCGGCCGCAACAGCGCAGGCGTCATCTACGAACTGAAGCGCACCGACAGCTCGCCGGGGAGGACCCCATGAGACCTCAGTCGCTCGCGATCCGGCTGCTGCCGCCCTTCGCCGGCTGGTGCGCCGTCGGCGCCACCACACTGGCCGCCGGATCACCGCTGCGGGTCACCCCCGTCGCCGTATTCCTGCTCGCCGGTCCCGGCGCCGCCGTCCTGCGTATCTACGGGCCCGCCCTGACGCGTCATCAGGCGGTCGGGCCGGTGGAGAGCTGGGACCGCGGCTTCGAACGGGACTCCGACCGTCTGGAGCAGCTCGTCCTCGCGGCCTTCCTGAGTGTGAGCGCGACGCTCATCTGCGCCACGGCGCTGATGGCCGCGCACGCGTTCAGCGGCCTGCGGGTCCTGGTGCTGCTCACTGTGCTGACAATGCTCGCCGCCTGCTGTCCGCAGCTGCCCGGCCGGACACGGACGGCGCGCGCGTCCTCGCCGCCACAGAAAGGCTCACCCCTGTGACGTTACCCCGACGCCCCGTTCGCGGGGCGCCAGGCATCCATCGCAGGCCGCACGACCGACGACGAAGGTGGGCCGTGTCCACAGCCCTCGTCGGCGTGCTGCTCGTGGGCGTACTCGCCCTCACGTCCTCCGGTTCCGACGACTCCAACCCCTCGGCGCACAGCGCCGAATGCAGGCCGACCAAACTGCTGGTGCCGCGCTGCGGCGCCTGGTTCGGCGCATACGTACGGCACGCCAAGCCAGACCTCGAAGAGAACGTCCTCGCCTACGAGAAGCGCATCGGCCGCACGCTGGACATCGTCTACACGTACCACGACATGTCCCTGGACGGCCTGGAGGGACAGCTGCTGACCGAGCAGGAGCAGCGCGTCGGCAAGGACCGGATGCTGCTGCTGTCCTGGGAGAGCAAGTGGTGGAGCGGCACCCCGGCGCAGCAGCCCAGCTGGAAGCAGATCGCCTCCGGGGCGCTCGACAAGAGCGTGATCGATGTCCAGGCGAAGCGGATCAAGGCGTACGGCAAGCCGCTGTTCCTCTCCTTCGACCTGGAGATGGACACCCGCACGCCCGCCAACGGCACACCCGCCGAGTACGTCGCCGCCTACCGGCACATCCATGACCGGTTCCGTGAGCTGGGTGTGACGAATGTGGTGTGGACGTGGGTCATCACCGGCTACACCGGCCACAGTGAGCTGTTCCGCACGCTCTATCCGGGCGACGCGTACGTCGACTGGATCGGCTACAACCAGTACAACTACTTCCGCTGCCACAAGGCCGAATGGCAGAGCTTCGAGGAGACGCAGACGGCGTCCCACGAATGGATCCGCGAGAACCTCTCCGCGGACAAGCCGCTGATGCTCTCGGAGTTCGGCACGGCGGACGATCCCGCGAAGCCGTCCGCCCAGGCCGAGTGGTACGAGCAAGTGCCGCGTGTAGTCAAGGAGTTGGAGGGGGTACGGGCCGCGCTCCAGTGGAACTACCGGGACCCGGGTCCCGGCTGCGACCTCTCACTGGCCAGGGACGAGTCCTGGAAGAGCCTGCGCAAGGCGGTCTCCGACCCGTACTTCAACCAGCCGCGGCCATGACGAATCCCGGTCGCGCCCGGTCGCGCTGTTGGTCAGCCGCCGACCCGGCCACTGCCGGACGCTCCTCCGCTGTTCTCGTCGTCGGGGGGCCGTTCGCCGTGAGACGTGTGGGATCCGAAGTTCCCGTACCCCTTCATCTCGTGCGGCAGGACGCGGCGCTTCCCGCCCTCGGCACCGAAGTCGTCGTCGGGTTCCCGGGTCTCCCCAAGGTGGGTGGGGTGCTCCGGGGGCCGCGGCTGCTCCTCGGGGCTCGGCGGCTCGTAGGGGCGTCTGCGGTTCGCCCACATCGCCGCGACGAAGATCACCACGCCGATGACCACGACGGCGGCGACCGGCGCGATGGAGGCCCCCAGCCCCCGGGCGAGAGGATCCGCGAGCTGGTCGGCCTGTGCGTACATGAATGCATTCATACTGTGCAGTTACCCGGAATGCCACAACTCTCACATTCCGCATCGTGGAAATGGCCTAGCCCGCGAAGACCGGGCCTCTGACGGCCGCACGGGCCCGTCGGTAGAGCCGCCAGCCGATCGTCGGCAGCGAATCGGGGAACGGCGCGACCGGAGCGCCCCGCCCGTCCATCCATGCCTCGATGTCTGCGACCGTGTGGGTGCGTCGCAGGATGAGGCGGGCGATGCGGTACGCCTCGTCGGTCTCGGAGCTCAGCGCGTGCCGGACGGCGACCGCGGAGGCATAGCCGGCGCCGAGAGCCGCCTTGCGCACGGCCGGGCTGTTGTAGCCGTGCGGATAGGCGAGATGCGCCACCTCATGGCCGAGTACGTCCTCCAGCACCGCCTTGGGCTCGTGCAGCTCCCGGCGGAGCGCGCTGGGCGGAAGGGTGTCCAGCTGGGGGTGCGTGACGGTGTGGGCGCCAACCTCCATGCCGTACCGCTCGAGGAGCGGCGCCTGGGAGAGCGTCATCATCGGCGCGGGCGGCAGCAGGCTGCGCCGGCCGGGCGTGATGGCCCCGGTGGTGAGATACGCGGTGGCGGGCAGCGCGCGCGAGGCGAGCGCCTCGGCAGTGGGGCCGGGCAGATCGGCGAAGCCGTCGTCGAAGGTGAGGACGACGGGCCGGTCCGGCAGCGGCGAGCGGCCGGCGAGGTGGCTCACGAGAGCGCTGATCGGGACCGGGGTGCGGCCGCTGGCCACGATCGCGTCCAGCTGTGCGCCGAAGTCCCTTGGCGTGACCGTGAATTCGGCGATCCAGTCGGGCGGATCGTCCATCACGGCGTGGTAGAGCAGTACGGGAATCCGGGGCATCGTCGCACCATCGCCTCTCACTTCTCCCTCCGCTGGTCCCAGGGGAGCGGCACGCCCCGGACCCGTCGGCGTGCCTTCGCATACCCGACCGGCCCGGCCAGCATGCCGCGGCGCTCGAGCCGGGACAGCTGGCGCGGCCAGGGATAGTCCTGCGCCCCGTGCGCCCCCGGCACCGCCGCCCCGGCAGCCTCGCGGTGGGCGGTGATGGTGCGGGCGTGCGCGAGGCCGCGCGGCAGCTTCCGCAGCAGCGCGGGCAGCAGGGCGGGGCGGCGCACCAAGAGGGCGGTGAGATACGCGGTGAGGCCGGCGCCGTATCCGTACGCCTGGTTCCTCAGGTCCTGCCAGGTCTCCCTGTGGTGGTGCCAGACGAGCGCGTCGGGTGTGTAGCGCAGCCGGTGCCCGGCGGCGAGGACGCTCACAAACGCGTACAGGTCGTCACCTCCCCTGGCGGGGGTGCCGGTGCCGGTGGCGGGGTCGAAGCCACCGATGTCCCGCAGCGCCGTGGCACGGAAGGCCATGTTGGCGCCGGAGCCGAAGCTGCCCGCGGTGAACGGGAAGAGCGGCTCGTCCGCGGGCGGGTGCGCCGGGTCGTAGAGCCGCGCCTCGAAGCCCTTGGCGAAGCCGCCGTGGCTCTCCAGGAGGATCTGCGCGGGCGTGCGCAGCCGGGCGGGCAGGATCAGCCCGGTCGCGCAGCCCAGGCCCGGGTCGGCGGCGAAGGGCGCGGTGAGCGCGGTGAGCCAGTGCGGGTCGGCCACGACGTCGTCGTCCGTGAAGGCGATGACCGCGCCGTCGGCGACGGCGATCCCGCGGTTGTGGGCGATCGCGAGGCCGGGCACGGACTCGCGGACGTACCGGACGCGCTCGCCGTACTTGTTCTCGACGAGATCCTGGGTGGCGCTGGTGACGGGCGCGTTGTCGACGACGACGATCTCGAAGTCCGGGTGGTCCTGCTCCAGCAGCGAGTCGAGCGCGCGGGCGAGCTGGTCGGCGCGCTCACGGGTGGCGACGACGACGCTTGCACGCACCGGATCCCCGGGCGGGGCCGGTGCGGGGGGCTCGCGGCCCGCGAGGGCCGCGCGGGCGGCCGCGGCGACGGCGTCGGCGGGCGCCTTGCCGGGCGGGACGCGGCAGACGACGGTGGCGACGGGGCGGCCGCGGAGACGTACGAGTGCATAGACGTCGCCGCCCCGGACGGCCGGGCCGCCGGCCTGCGCGGGGCCGAAGCTGAGCACGGCTCCGTCGGGACCTTCCAGGTCCAGCTCGGCCACCTGGATCTCGGCGAACCGAGGCGTGCGCGAAGCGCCTTGTCCGCGCGCCGCGTCGGGCCCGGGTGCCGTGACCTGCCCGGGCGCCGTGCCCGGCGTGTTCCGTCTGTGCGGTGTGCTGTTCACAAGACTCCCCCCGCTTGCGCGGATGCTCCGGCGGTCAGTTGCCCCGCAGCCTGCCGATCTGGTTGAGCGTCTTCTGCGCGTATTCGGCCAGCCGCGGTCTGCCGCGTACGAAACTGTGCGCGCGGCGCGCGGGCTCGCGGCTCAGCCAGTACAGAGCGGCCCGCGCCCCCGGCCGTACGGGCGAGCCCTCGTACACCCGCAGCTCGCCGGTCTTCAGCGCGTCCTTGTACTCGGCCGCCCCGCGCCCCAGATCGAGCATCCCGATGCCTTCCGCGGCGGCCGACTCGGCCATCCGCAGATGCAGGATCAGACCCGGTGAGTACTTCGCGAACTCGGGTTCGTACGCCGGAAACCAGCAGGACAGCACGGTGGAGGAGCGCAGCCCGAAGTGCGCGGCGACGGGCCGGTCCGCGGCGTACAGCACGGAGAGCACCCCCGAGCAGCCGGGCGTGCGCGTCTCGTGCAGCAGCCGCACGAGGGTGCTGATCCACTCCCTGGCGAAGCGGTCCCGGCGGCCGGTCCTGCGGTACTGAGCGGACTTCCACTCCATGAGGGTGCGCAGCGCGGCCGGGTCGCGCTCGTCGAAGACGAACCGCACCTCGCCCACCTGCCGCCCCAGCTTGCGCTCCTTGGCCAGCGTCGTCTTGAGGAACTTGGGCGACTGGGCGCGCAGCACCTCTTCGTACGCCGCGTAGCCCGCGCCGACGTCGATGACGGGAGAGGCGAACTCTTCGGCGGCGTCCGGCTGGAACACGCCTTGACCCGTTTCGAGATTGTCGAACTCCCAGGCCGACAGCGCGCAGGCCCGCAGCAGTTCACGGGGCGCGATCGTCAGCCCCGGGCGCAGGACCGCGCCCTGGCAGTCACTGACCCCCAGGCCGATCGCGCGGCCGTGACCGAGCGGCCCTTGTTCGTACGGGAAGAAGCCGGCCGGCTCCCCGTCCTCCCACAGCACCGCCACCCTGGCCGCGGGCCGCACCCGGCCGACGGCCAGGGTGAACTCGGGCTCCATGAACGGATTGGCGGGCGCCCCGCTCTTGGCGCGCAGTTCCCGCCAGGCCTCGGCCTCCGCCTCGCCCAACTCGTCCGGTTTCAGCACACGAATGCGTACACCGCTCAACTCGACCCCCCGGTCCTCCCCCTTGAGCTTCCCCGGGACAGGACGGTACCGGGCTATATCCCGACAGGGTAGGGAGCGACGCCCTTCTTGTGACGGATCCGTGAAGGAACCGGAATGGCTGAATACAGCTGATGCCCGAGTGACGGGAGGGGAAAGGGGGGGCCGACGCGTCGGCAATGTGAGCGGGAGTTGTCCAACTGACGTTCGCACGCACTCCTGTTGCTCATAGGATCGCTCCTGCTGCCGCGTCGCCGGAGGAGAGCCCAGTTGACCACCTCACGTGACACCCCGCACCGGATGAACCCGGCCGGCGGCTGCCCGCACGCGGACAACGCCCGGCTGCTCGCCGAAGGCGCCGTCGCTCCGGTCGTGCTCCCCGGTGATGTGGCGGGCATGGCTGTGCTCGGCCATGACGCGCTCAAGGAGTTCCTCGCCCACCCCGATGTCGCCAAGGGTGCCGAGCACTTCACCGCGCTGCGCGACGGGGAGATACCCGACGGCTGGCCGCTGAAGACCTTCGCGACCGTACAGGGCATGATCACCGCCGACGACGCGGACCACCGGCGGCTGCGCTCGCTGGTGAGCAAGGCGTTCACGGCACGGCGGGTGGAGGAGCTGAGGCCGCGGATCGAGACGGTGACGGCACAGCTGCTGGACGGCCTGGGCGAGGCGGCCACGGCGGGCGGCGGCGTGGCCGATCTGCGTACCCACTTCGCGCTGCCGCTGCCGATGGGCGTGATCTGCGAACTCCTCGGTGTGGACGCCGAGCACCAGGACCGGCTGCACCATCTGTCGAACCAGGTGGTCAGCACCTCCATCGGCCCCGAGGAGGCGATGGAGGCGAACCGGGAGATGGTGGCGGTCCTCGCGTCGGTCGCCGCGACCCGTATGGAGAACCCGGGCGACGACCTGACCAGCGCCCTGATCGCCGCCCGCGAGGAGGACGGCGACCGGCTCAGCGAGCACGAGCTGATCGGCACCCTGCTGCTGATGATCATCGCCGGGCACGAGACGACGCTGAACCTGATCACCAACGCCGTCCGCGCGCTGTGCGCGCACCGGGACCAGCTGGAGCTCGTACAGTCCGGCAAGGCGTCCTGGTCGGACGTGGTCGAGGAGACGCTGCGCTGGGACAGCCCGGTCAGCTTCTTCCCGTTCCGCTATCCGACCCGTGATCTCACGCTCGACGGGACGCTGATCCCCAAGGGCACGCCAGTGCTTGCCGGTTACTCGGCCGCGGGCCGCGACAAGGCCGCGCACGGCCCGGACGCGGACCGCTTCGACATCACCAGGAGCGGCGGCGCCCGGCATCTCTCGCTGGGGCACGGCCCGCACTACTGCCTGGGCTCGCCGCTGGCGCGGATGGAGGCGACGATCGCGCTGGAGCAGCTCTTCGCGCGCTTCCCGGAGCTGGACCTGGCGATCCCGGAGGCGGAACTGCCGCGGCACGCAAGCTTCGTCGGCAACAGCGTGCAGAAGCTGCCGGTACGCCCGCGGCCCTGAGGCCTTTGGCTCGCCCCCCTGGCCCGTGGGGCGAGGCTGCCGGCGGGGCGAGCCTCTGGCCCGTAGCGCGAGCCGCTACCGCAGCGCCGCGTCCACGGCGGCCTCGGCGTGCAGCCGGGTCGTCGGAAAGAGGGGCACGGGACTGTCCTCGTCCCGGATCAGCAACTCGATCTCGGTGCACCCGAGTACGACGCCTTCCGCCCCGGCGGCGACGAGCTTGCCGATGACGTCCTGGTAGGCGGCGCGGGATTCCTCGCGTACGACACCGAGGCACAGCTCCTCGTAGATCACCCGGTGCACCAGCGCACGCCCTTCGCCGTCCGGCGTGAGCACGTCGAGCCCGTGCCCGGCCAGCCGGTCCCGGTAGAAGGCCTGCTCCATGGTGAAGGCGGTCCCGAGCAGCCCGACGCGGCCGATGCCCGCGGCCCGTACGGCATCGGCGGTGGCATCCGCGAGATGCAGCAGCGGGACCGATACGGCGGCCTCCACCTGGCCCGCGACCTTGTGCATGGTGTTCGTGCAGATCAGCAGCAAGTCCGCGCCCGCGGCCTGGAGCCCTCTGGCGGCCTCGGCGAGAATCTCGCCGGCACGCTGCCACTCGCCCGCGACCTGGAGCTCCTCGATCTCGGCGAAGTCGAGGGAGTGGAGAAGGCACTTGGCGGAGTGCAGCCCGCCGAGACGCTGACGTACAAGCTCGTTGAGGAGCCGGTAGTACTCCGCGCTGGATTCCCAGCTCATGCCGCCGATCAGCCCGATGGTCTTCATCGGCCCACTGTGCCACGCACGCCGTACGGCCTTTGCGAGCAGGTGACAAAATGGAATAGGAACGTCAAAGAATAACAAAAGGCCCTTCTCGGGGATGCTCGCATGGGAGGCCACGATGATGGCGTCGCAGAGCACGGAACCCGCTCCGCACGCGGAACCCGCCCCGCACAGAGACCTGTGGCCCGGGATCGCCGGTCTGGCGGCCGCGGCATTGCTGATCACCGGGCATGTGCTGTGGATGCGCACACCCGACATCGAGGGAAGGGGCGCGATCAGGAGGGTCGTGCTCTTCTACGCCAAGGACAGCAACCGGGACCTCTCGGAAGCGGCGACACTGATCCTGCTGGCGGCGGGGCTGCTGTTCCTGTTCTTCCTGGTCGCACTCTCCCGGCTGGCCGGCAACCGCTCGCACCTGGTGCTGGTGGGCGGCACGGTGTTCACCGTGTTCCTCATGGTCGCGGCGCTCGCCGGGAACATCTTCGCGATCACGGTGAACCACTCCGACGTCTTCCCGGTCGTCCCGGCGACCTCGCTCGCCGCGATCCTGCTGCTGCACGTGGCGTACGGCGCGATGGTCGCGGCGATGGCGGGCGCGGCGGTGATGCTCTTCGCGATCTGGCGCGCGGCACAGGAGACCCGCGCGGTACCGGCCTGGCTCGGCTGGGCGGGCTTCGTGGTGGCCGTGCTGTCGCTGGCGGGGCCGGTCAGCGCGTGGTTCACGCCGCTGCTGCTGGCGCTGTGGATGCTGTGGGCGGGGGTGCTGCTGATCCTGAACGCGCGCGTGCGGGAAGGTGAGGGGCGGGTGACCTGATATCCGCCGAGCGTTGGTCGCCGTCGCGAGAATCAGTCCAGGAGCTGCGTGCGTAGCTGGGAGATCAAGGGTTCGTCGACGCCGAGGTGCTTGACCGCGTAGTCGTGCACCGAGCCGTAGGTGGCAGCCAGGTCGGACAGGAACAGCCGCATGACCTCTTCCGGTGCTCGCCCGTAGCCGGGCCACGTCAGCGTCCGGGCCGGGTTGGCTGCTTTCCAGTCTGCGATCAGCCGGTCCGTGGCCTGTTCGGTGAGTGCGAAGTCCGCGGCGATGTCGTCCACGCCCACACCCAGGAGCGAGAGAACCAGGGCGGCCAGCAGCCCGGTGCGGTCCTTGCCCGAGGCGCAGTGGAAGACCTGCGGGGCGCTCTCGGCTGCGATGACCTCGAGTGCCTGCCTCAGTTGCTCGGCGCCGTCGAGGGCGACCTCCGCGTAGCGGTCGGCGAGGAAGCGCCAGGGGTCGAGGCCGGGGTCGATCTCCGCCTGGTCGTAAGGACGATGCTCCACGCTGAGGTTGACGTAGGTTTGCTGCTCCGCTCCGGGCACCCGGCCCTTGGCTTCGATCTCCCACGGGTAGCGCAGATCGATCACCGTGCGCACGCCCAGCGAAAGGAAACGGTCCCAGTCGGCTCCCTGGAGCTTGGAGAGCGAGTCGGACCGGTACAGGCGGCCCCAGCGCACGGTACGTCCGTCCTGGGTGCGATAGCCGCCCATGTCCCGGAAGTTGTGCAGGCGCTCGAAATCTATGTGCCGATTCACGTGCAACACCCTACGGTCCGCATGACGTCAGTGATCGTTGATGGGCAGCGACCTTAAATTCGGATGCGTCAGGATCACTCATCTGCGACAGTCGCGCGCTGTGAACAGTGCTGAGCTTGTCTTTCGGCGTGCGGATGACTCTGACGCGGCCGACATGGCCGACGTGTGGCTGCGCTCCTTCACCGCTGCGCTGCCGACGGTGCGCCGCGCGCACGGCGACGACGAGGTGCGGGACTGGTTCACTTACGTGGTCGTGCCGCAGTACGAGACCTGGGTAGCCGTCGCCGAGGGCTCCGTGGTCGGGCTCCTGGTACTCGACGGCGGGGAGCTGGAACAGCTCTACCTCGATCCGTCGTGGCGCGGCCGGGGTGTGGGCGACCGGTTCGTGGACTTGGCCAAGGAGCAGCGGCCCGACGGACTGGGACTGTGGACGTTCCAGGTCAACGGATCGGCACAACGGTTCTACGAGCGGCACGGCTTCATCGCGGTTGAGCGCACCGACGGACTGCGCAATGAGGAACATGAGCCGGACGTCCGCTACGTCTGGAAGCCTCAGGTGTAGGACTGGCTGAGAAGACTGGTCACGCGGCCGCCGACAGGGGACGTCCGCCCAAAGAGATCTCAGACATCGAGGAGCGCGCTCATGGTCAGTGTCAGTGTCGAGACCGCCCAGCAGACCGAAGAGCGCCTCCAACGCGTGATCGCCGGAGCCGACTTCGTGATCCATGAAGGCCTGTGGCTCTTTGAGGAGTTCCCGGCCGACCGGCCGCCGGCTCTCACCTCGGACACGCTGGCCGTGGTCCGGGACGAGGACAGCTGGAGCCGCCTGGTTCCCGCCGCGGGAAGCGGCGGCGATGCCGACGACGCCAACGACGCCGAACGGTTCGGGATCTTTTCCTTCCACTTCCCGGACGGGGCGGACAACAGCGGTTTCGTCGGCTGGCTGGCCACGCACCTCAAGGCGCGGCTGGGCACGGGAGTCTTCGTCGTCTGCGGCAGCAACCGCGGCCGTGGAGGCATCTACGACTACTGGGGGTGCCCCGCCGATCTGACCGCCGAGGCGATCAAGGTGATCGCGGAACTGCGCGCAGCCTGAGGCTCCTTGCGCCGGGGCGGTGGTTTCCAGGCCCCGGCGGACCGCCGACTGGCTTTGCTGGATGCCCCTTTAACGAAGGTGCCCGCCTGCGCCGCGCGCCGCCTGACAATTCGGGCGCGGGGCACGGAGAGGCATTGCCCGACACGGCTGCGCTGGGAGGAATCCAGCGGAATCAGTAAGCTCTCTGGCGCTCAGTGATAGGCATGTTGGGCGGTAGCCCAACGGCGAGCAGTGGGGGACGCCATGGTTGATGCAGTTGTTCCGATACTTCTGGTGCTTGGGATCGCCGCATGGTTGTTCCTGCGTGAATCAAACAAAACCTCGGTTCAGTCACTTGACAGCTCAGGGTGCGGCTGCATCCTCGGGTTCGTGCTGCTGATCTTTGTGGCGTTGATGTTCGTCGGCGCAAAGTACGGCGGTTGACCGACGGCACTGCCCCGCCGCCCCGTCCTCCGATGGACACGTCCCAGGGGTGAGCAAGGTGCTCTCAGACATTGCGCCCGTGTACGACCTGGTGAAAGCCCACCGCGACTACGCTGCCGACGCCGACGGGATCCGTCACCTCATCCAGCAGCACGTCCTGGTTGCCGATGCTGCTGGAGCCGGGGTGGACGACGCGGAGCGCTGCCGCTTCGCGGTCGAAGCGCTGCTCACCGGATTCGGTGAAAGCCCGGCCGTAGCCTCGGAGCAGGCAGCACGACGAGAGGACACCCCCATGCCACCTGTCATCGCCGTCACCGGAGCCAGCGGCCGCGTCGGGGGGCGGGTTGCCCGTCGGCTTGTCGGGGCCGGGGCCCCCGTTCGGCTGCTTGGGCGGGATCCGGGGCGGCTGCCCGCGCTGGCCGGGGCCGACATCGGGCCCGCCGCCGATTACGGGGACGGGGAAGCGATGCGGCGGGCCCTCGACGGGGCGCGGACGCTGTTTCTCGTCTCCGCGCACGAGGCGCGCGAACGGGTGCGGGTGCACACCAGCGCCGTCGACGCGGCCGTCGCGGCGGGGATCGAGCGCATCGTGTACGTGTCCTTCCTGGGCGCCGCGGCCGACGCGACGTTCACGTACGCCCGCGACCACTGGCACACCGAGCAGTACATCCGGGGCACGGGGCTGGCGTACACCTTCCTGCGGGACAGCTTCTATCTGGCCGAGCTGCCCGCGATGGCCGGGGCGGACGGGGTGATCCGCGGGCCCGCGGGCGAGGGGCGGGTGGCCGCCGTCGCGCACGAGGACATCGCGGACGTGGCCGCCGCCGCGCTGCTCGGCGATGGGCACGACGGGGCGACGTACGACGTCACCGGGCCCGTCGCGCTCTCCCTCGCCGAGGTTGCCGCGGAGCTGAGCCGGGTCACCGGGCGCACGGTCACCTATGTGGCCGAGACGCGTGAGGAGGCGTACGCCTCACGGGCCCACTACGGCGTCGAGGACTGGGAGGTCACCGGCTGGGTGTCCTCGTACGAGGCGATCGCCGCCGGGGAGATGGCCACCGTCTCCGATGCCGTACCGCGGTTGACCAGGCACCCGGCGAAGAGCTTCAGCGAGTTCCTGGAGGAGAACCCGGACAGCTACCGGCACCTCTTGCCCTGACGCCATACGTCCGAGACGAGCGGGACGCCCGGCCGGTAGGCGAGGTGGACATGGCTCGGGGCGTCGAGCAGCACCAGGTCGGCGCGGACGCCGGGGGTGATACGGCCGACGTCGTCACGGCGCAGCGCCCGCGCCCCGCCGGCCGTCGCGGACCAGATCGCCTCGTCGGGGGTCATCTTCATGTCCCGTACGGCGAGGGCGATGCAGAACGGGACGGAGGACGTGAACGACGAGCCCGGGTTGCAGTCCGTGGACAGCGCGACGGTCACGCCCGCGTCGAGCAGGCGGCGGGCGTCCGGCCACTCGGCGCGGGTGGAGAACTCCGCGCCGGGCAGCAGCGTGGCGACCGTGTTCCCGCTCGCGAGGGCGTCGACGTCCGCGTCGGTGAGGTGCGTGCAGTGGTCGGCGGACGCGGCGTCGAGCTCGACGGCGAGCTGTACGCCGGGGCCGTAGCTCAGCTGGTTGGCGTGCACACGGGGGTGCAGGCCCTTCGCCTTGCCGGCGGTGAGGACCGCGCGGGCCTGGTCGCCGTCGAAGGCGCCCTTCTCGCAGAAGACGTCGACCCAACGGGCGTACGGAGCACAGGCGTCGAGCATCTCGCCGGTGACGAGGGCGACGTATGCGGCGGGGTCGTCTGCGTAGTCGGGCGAGACGATGTGCGCGCCGAGGTAGGTGACCTCGTCGGTGTGGAGCGCGGCGATGCGCAGGGCGCGGGCCTCGTCCTCGACGGTGAGCCCGTAGCCGGACTTGGTCTCGAAGGTGGTGGTGCCCTGGCGGAGGGCCTCGGCCATGTACTTCGCGACGTTGGCGCTCAGTTCTTCGTCGGTGGCGGCGCGGGTGGCGGCGACGGTGGTGCGGATGCCGCCGGCGGAGTAGGCGCGGCCGGACATCCGGGCGTTGAACTCCTGGGTGCGGTCGCCCGCGAAGACGAGGTGCGAGTGGGAGTCGACGAACCCGGGGACGGCGGCGCGGCCGCCGGCGTCGTACGCCTCGTCGGCGTCGGGCGCGCTTGCGGCGGGGCCGGTCCAGGCGATGCGGTCGCCGTCGATGACGACGGCGGCGTTTTGGAGGAGCCCGATGGGGGTTCCGTCGCCGAGGGCGGGGTCGTTGGTGACGAGGCTGCCGATGTTGGTGATGACTGTGGTGGTCATGGGTTCCTCTTCACTGGCGAACGGTCACGTGGTGCGGCTCCAAGGGAGCCCCTCCGGCGATTGAGGAGCGGGGTCTGGGGGAGCCCCAGCAGGGGCCCGGGCTGGTCATTCGCGCAGCGCCGCGATGGACGAGGCCAGGGCCGCCGCGACGTCCGGGATCAGCGCGTGCACCCCGTCCCGCACAACCTGCCGGCCTCCCACGATCGTGTGGCGTACGTCCGCCGACGTCGCCGCGAAGACCGCCGTCTCGGCCGCGAGGCGCGGCACGGGGCCCGCCGTGCGGACCGAGTCCAGCGCCACCGTCGTGAAGTCCGCGAGCGCGCCCGGCTCGAGGCGGCCCGCGTCCGGGCGGCCGAGGGCCGCGTGGCCGTCCGCCGTCGCCGCGCGCAGCAGCGTCGCGGCGGTCCAGTGGCCGCGGGTGCGCGTGCGCAGGCGTTCGTTCAGTTCCATCGCGCGCGCCTCCTCCAGCAGGTCGATCACCGCGTGGCTGTCGCTGCCGAGCGACAGCGGGGAGCCCGCACGCTGCAGCGCCGCCGCCGGGCCGATGCCGTCCGCCAGGTCGCGTTCCGTCGTCGGGCACATGCACGTGCCCGTCGTGGTGCCGCCCAGCAGCGCGATGTCCTCGTCCGTCAGATGCGTGTTGTGGACGCCCGTCGTACGTGGGCCGAGTACGCCGTGGTCGGCGAGCAACCGCGTCGGGGTGCACCCGTGCGCGGCGAGGCACGCGTCGTTCTCCGCCGTCTGCTCGGAGAGGTGGACGTGGAGCGGGGCCTGCCGGGCCGCGGCCCATTCCGCGACCGTGCTCAGCTGCCCGGCCGGGACTGCTCGTACCGAATGGATCGCCGCGCCGATCAGCGCGTGATCGCTGTCCTTCAGCGCGGACGCCCGCTCCGCCCACGCCTGTGCGGTGCCGTCGGAGAATCGCAGCTGATGCTTGTTCGGGGCCTGACCGAAGCCTGACGACAGATACGCCGTGTCCAGCAGCGTGATCCGGATCCCCGCATCCGCCGCCGCGGCGATCAGCGCCTCGCCCATCGCGTTCGGGTCGGAGTACGCCGCACCCCCGGGCGCGTGATGCAGATAGTGGAACTCGCCCACCGCCGTGATTCCCGCCAGCGCCATCTCCGCGTAGACCGCCCGCGCGAGGGAGAAGTACGAGTCGGGCGTCAGCCGGGACGCCACCTGGTACATCACCTCGCGCCAGGTCCAGAACGTCCCGGAGCCCACCTGGGCCGTCCCGCGCAACGCCCGGTGGAAGGCGTGCGAGTGCGCGTTCGCCAGGCTCGGGACCGTCAGCCCGCGCAGCGCCACCGCGCCGGGCGGCGGGGCCTCGACCCCCTTGCGTACGGCGGTGATCCGGCCGTCGGTCACCTCCAGCGCCACGCCCGGCTCGACGTTCGTCTCCAGCCAGGCGTTCTGTGCCCAGTACGTCACCTGCACGCGAGGCCCTCCAGTACGTCGGCGAGTGCGAGCACCCCGGCCACGCAGTCGTCCTCGGCGGCGAACTCCGCCGGGGAGTGCGAAACGCCCGTGGGGTTCCGTACGAACAGCATGGCCGTCGGGATGGATCCGGACAAAATACCTGCGTCGTGGCCCGCGCCCGTGCCGAGGACCGGGACCGCCCCGCCCAGGATCTTGTTCAGCTCGTCGCGCAGCGCGTGCTCGAACTCGATCACGGGGGTGAAGGATTCCCGTACGACCGACAGGTCCACCCCGTGCCGGTCTGCGTACTCGCGCGCGGCTCTCTCGATCCCGGCCGTCACGGTGTCGAGCGTGGCCTGGTCGGGGGCGCGGGAGTCCAGCCAGCCGCGCACCAGCGAGGGGATCGCGTTGACGGCGTTCGGCTCGACTGCGATCTTGCCGAACGTGGCGACCGCGCCCGCGAGTTCCGCCTCGCGGCGCGCGGCGAGGACCGTCTCCGCGTACGTCAGCATCGGGTCGCGGCGGTCGACGAGCCGGGTCGTGCCGGCGTGGTTGGCCTCGCCGTGGAAGTCGAACCGCCAGCGGCCGTGCGGCCAGATCGCGGACGCGATGCCGACCCGGTCGCCGGACAGGTCGAGGGCCCGGCCCTGCTCGACGTGGAGCTCGACGAACGCGCCGATACGGGCGAGCCGTTCGGGGTCCGGGCCGATGGCTTCCGGGTCGTATCCAGCGGCCTCCATGGCCTGCGGGAGGGTGATCCCGTCGGCGTCGCGCAGCCGGTGGGCCGCCTCGAGGGTCAGCTGTCCGGCCGCGAGGCGTGAGCCGACGCAGGCGAGGCCGAAGCGGGCGCCCTCCTCGTCACCGAAGTTGGTGATGGCGAGGGGCCGGGTGAACTGCGCTCCTCTGCGGCGGAGTTCATCGAGCGCCGCGAACGAGGAGACGACACCGAGGGGACCGTCGAACGCGCCGCCGTCGGGGACGGAGTCGAGGTGCGAGCCGGTGACGACGGCGTCCCCGGCGGCGACGTCCTTATATGTCGCAGCGCCGAGCCACGCCCACTGGTTGCCGTTGCGGTCGACCTCGTAGGCGAGACCGCGGGACTCGGCCTGCGCCTGGAACCAGGCGCGGCAGTCGCGGTCGGCCTCGGTCCACGCGTACCTCCTGTACCCACGGGTGTCGGCGTCGCGCCCAATGGGCGCGAGGTCCCGCCACATTTCGTGGAAGGAGGGGGAGCTTTCCCCAGCCCCGCCCCCGTCCGGCCCACCACCGGTCCCGTCCGGCCCACCCAGCCCGTCCGGCGTTTGAGGACCGGGGTCCGCGGCGGAGCCCCGGCTACGGGAATGGGCGGGGTGGGGGAAAGTCTCCTCGGTCACGCCGTCCCGCCCTCCCGCATCGGAACACGCACGCCCCGCTCGTCCGCGACCGACTCCGCGATGTCGTAGCCCGCATCCACATGCCGGATGACGCCCATGCCCGGGTCGTTCGTCAGCACCCGGCGGATCTTCTCGCCCGCCAGCTTCGTGCCGTCCGCCACCGAGACCTGGCCCGCGTGGATGGAGCGGCCCATGCCGACGCCGCCGCCGTGGTGGATGGAGACCCAGCTCGCGCCGGACGCGACGTTGACCATCGCATTCAGCAGCGGCCAGTCGGCGATCGCGTCCGAGCCGTCGAGCATGGCCTCCGTCTCGCGGTACGGGGACGCCACCGAGCCGCAGTCCAGGTGGTCGCGGCCGATCGCCAGCGGGGCGGCCAGTTCGCCGGACGCCACCATGTCGTTGAAGCGCTCGCCCGCGCGGTCCCGCTCGCCGTAGCCGAGCCAGCAGATACGGGCCGGCAGCCCCTGGAAGTGGACGCGCTCGCCGGCCATCTTGATCCAGCGGTGCAGGGATTCGTTCTCGGGGAAGAGCTCGAGCATCGCCTTGTCGGTCTTGTGGATGTCCGACTCCTCACCCGACAGGGCGGCCCAGCGGAACGGGCCCTTGCCCTCGCAGAACAGCGGCCGGATGTACGCCGGGACGAAGCCGGGGAAGGCGAACGCCCGGTCGTAACCGGCCAGTTGGGCCTCGCCGCGGATCGAGTTGCCGTAGTCGAAGACCTCGGCGCCCGCGTCCATGAAGCCGACCATGGCTTCCACATGCTTGGCCATGGACTCACGCGCGCGCTGGGTGAAGTCCGCCGGCTTCTCCGCCGCGTACGACTGCATGTCGTCGAAGTCGACGCCGATCGGCAGGTACGACAGCGGGTCGTGGGCGCTCGTCTGGTCGGTCACGATGTCGATCGGCGCGCCTTCGGCGAGCATCCGCGGCAGCAGCTCCGCCGCGTTGCCGAGCAGGCCGATGGAGAGCGGGCGGCGGGCGTCGCGGGCCTCGACGGCGAGCTGGAGGGCGTGTTCCAGCGAGTTCGCGCGCACATCCAGGTAGCGGTGCTCGATACGGCGCTCGATCGCGCGCGGGTCGACGTCGATGCAGATCGCGACGCCGTCGTTCATGGTCACGGCGAGCGGCTGCGCGCCGCCCATCCCGCCCAGACCGGCGGTGAGAGTAATCGTCCCGGCCAGCGTGCCGCCGAACTTCTTGGCGGCGACCGCGGCGAACGTCTCGTACGTGCCCTGCAGGATGCCCTGCGTGCCGATGTAGATCCACGAACCGGCCGTCATCTGACCGTACATGGTGAGGCCGAGAGCCTCGAGCCGCCGGAACTCCTCCCAGTTCGCCCAGTCGCCGACCAGGTTGGAGTTGGCGATGAGCACGCGCGGCGCCCACTCGTGCGTCTGCATCACGCCGACCGGGCGGCCGGACTGGACGAGCATCGTCTCGTCCTGCTTCAGCGTCCGCAGCGTGCGCACCATCGCGTCGAAGGAGCGCCAGTCGCGGGCGGCCTTGCCGGTGCCGCCGTAGACGACGAGCTTGTCCGGGTGCTCGGCGACCTCGGGGTCGAGGTTGTTCTGGAGCATGCGGAGGGCGGCCTCCTGCTGCCATCCCAGGGCGCTCAGTTCCGTACCGCGCGGTGCCCGTACGGGGCGGGGTCCTGACATGGCAATGCCTCCTCGCGACTGCGACCATGACTGTTGGCTCATCTATTCACATCCTGTCTGGATGAATAGTCTTAGTCAACAGCTGCGCCGCAGCCTCCCGGATGATTGGCTGGCGGACATGGCTTCAGACCGTCGGGATCAGGCCGTACGAGCGGCAGTGGAGCAGGGACTTCTCAGCGAGGCGCAGCCGGTCGCCGCCCTCCTCGACGTGGCCGGCATTCGCGCCTCCGCCGCCGCGCTGCGGGCGGCATTCACTGCCGTCACCGACGCACCCGTGCTGCACGCCTTCGCCGTGAAGGCCTCACCCCTCGTTCCCGTACTCGCGCTGCTGCGCGCCGAGGGCATCGGCGCGGAGGTCGCGAGTCCGGGCGAGCTGGCACTGGCCAGGGCCGCCGGCGTGGACGCCGACCGCACGGTTCTCGACTCCCCCGCCAAGACCCCCTCCGAGCTGCGCGAAGCGCTCGCCCTCGGGATCGCGGTCAACGCCGACAATCCGCAGGAGCTCGCGCGCATCGACGCCCTCGTCTCCTCCGCCCGCAGCCGCTCCCCGCTGGGCCTGCGCGTCAATCCGCAAATCGGCCGCGGTGCCATCGGGGCGCTGTCCACAGCCACCCCCACCTCGAAATTCGGGGTCGCGCTGCGCGACGACGGGGCTCGCGACTGGGTCGTGCGCGCGTATCTCGACCGCCCGTGGCTGACCCGGCTGCACACCCACTCCGGCTCGCAGGGCATGCCGCTGACCCTGATGGCACAGGGCGTCCGAGCGGTGTACGAGCTCGCCGAGGAGATCAACGCCGCGGCCGGGCGGCAGCAGATCGACACCATCGACATCGGCGGCGGCCTCCCGGTCAACTTCGCCTCCGACGAGGAGACCCCGACCTTCGCCGAGTACGCCGGGCTGCTCAGGGAGCAGGTCCCCGGGCTGCTCGACGGGCGCTACGGCCTGGTCACCGAGTTCGGCCGGTCCCTGCTCGCCAAGCACGGCACGGTCCTCGCCCGCGTCGAGTACGCGAAGACGGCAGGCTCCCGCCCCATCGCGGTCACCCACGCCGGCGTGCAGGTCGCCACCCGTACCGTCTACGACCCGATCTCCTGGCCGCTGCGCATCGCCGCGTACGACTCCAAGGGCGTCCCGAAGGCCGGTGCGGACGTCCGGCAGGACGTCGCGGGACCGGCCTGCTTCGCGGGCGACCTGCTCGCCGAGGCGCGGCCGCTGCCGCTGCTGGAGCAGGGCGATGTGATCGCGGCGCTGGACACCGGCGCGTACTACTTCTCGAACCACTACGGCTACAACAGTCTTCCGCGGCCCGGGGTCTATGGCTTCGGGGCCGGTGCGGACGGAGCGGTGCAGTTCGCGACCGTACGGGCTCCGCAGAGCCCGGCGGAGATCGTCAACGAGTCCGGCGGCGATCACCCGGATGCGCTGACCGGCGGCGTCTGAGGTATTCCGTACCGCGCATGGGGCAGATCTTCTCTGTCATCCCACCGACCGGAGGGCCGCCCCATGTCCACGACCGGCACACCGGCCACGACGCCGCTCGACCAGCCGCCGCTCAAGCGTGCCATCGGCCCGAAGCTGCTGATCCTGTTCGTGATCGGCGACATCCTGGGCACCGGCATCTACGCCACGACCGGCAAGGTCGCGGGGAAGGTCGGCGGGGCGCTGTGGCTGCCGTTCGCCATCGGCTTCGTGGTCGCCCTCCTCACCGCGGCGTCGTACGTCGAACTGGTCGGCAAGTACCCGAAGGCCGCGGGCGCCGCGCTCTACACACAGAAGGCATTCAAGGTCCACTTCCTGACCTTCATCGTCGCCTTCATGGTGATGTGCTCGGGGCTCTCGTCCGCGAGCGCCGCCGCGCGTGCCTTCAGCGGCGACTACTTCCAGGAGTTCACCGACGCCATCCCGTCGACGCTGATCGCGATCATCTTCATCCTGGCTCTCGCGAGCCTGGCGCTGCGCGGCGTGTCCGAGTCGGTGAAGACCAACGTGGTGCTGACGCTGGTCGAGCTGACAGGCCTGCTGGTGATCCTCACGATCGGCCTGTACGCCGTGCTGGCGGGCGACGGCGAACCGTCCCGGCTGGGCGAGTTCCAGGCCGAAGGAACCGGATACGCGCTGCTCACCAGCGTGCTGGGGGCGACCGCGCTCGGCTTCTTCGCCTTCGTAGGCTTCGAGGACTCGGTCAACATGGCCGAGGAGACCAAGGACCCGGTCCGCACCTTCCCCAAGGCGATCTTCATCGGCGTCGCCGTCACCGGCACGATCTATGTGCTGGTCGCGCTGGTGTCCTCGCTACTGGTCGAGTACACCGTGCTGGAGAAGTCCAGCGGCCCGCTGCTGGAAGTCGTCAAGGCCGGCGGGGTCGACTTCCCGCCCAGGCTCTTCGCCCTGATCGCGCTCTTCGCCGTCACCAACTCCGCGCTGATCAACATCATGATGGCCTCGCGGCTCTGCTACGGCCTCGCCAACGAGAAGGTGCTGCCGCGCGGCATGGGCCGGGTGCTGCGCAACCGCCGCACCCCCGTCACCGGGATCATCTTCGTCACGGTGATCGCCATCGGGCTGGTGTGCACCGGCGAGATCGAGGGACTCGGCGACACCACGGCGTTCCTGCTGCTGTGTGTCTTCGCGGTGGTCAACGTCGCCGTACTGGTCCTGCGCAAGGACCCCGTGGACCACCCGCACTTCCGCACCTGGACTCCGCTGCCCGTGCTCGGCGCGATCACCTCAATCATCCTGGCCAGCCCGCTCTCGGAGAGGGCCGCGGACGTCTACATCCGGGCGGGGGTGCTGCTCGCGATCGGGCTCGTGCTGTGGGCGATCAACAAGGTGGTAATGAAGGTGCGCGGCGAGGAGTGAGGCCGCCGGCAGCACCGATCGCCCCCGGCGAGGCTCTGCCATCGCTCACCCGGACGGGCGACCACTCCACGAAAAGCCCCCGCGCCGCCGCCCGCGCGTCGGCCGCCTGAATGAGGGCATGCCGGACCGCCTGGTCGTGACGCGTCATGCGCATCTCATGGCCAACACCGAACGCGCCCTCAAGGAAGCCACCACTGTCATCGAGGGCGCCCTCGTCGACTACACCAGCGGAATGGCCCTCGGCACTGTCGGAGGCGGAAAGGACCTGGACCTGACGGTCGCCGCGGCGGGCAACACCGATGTGGTGCGCGCCAAGGTGCGCACCATGGAGCAGCTCGGGCTCAAGGACGGCATCGAGGACATCCTGATCACCCTCGGCTCGCAGTACCACCTGATCCGGCTGCTCAAGGGCCGGGGAGCCAACGGCCTGTTCCTCTACCTGGCGCTCGACAAGGACCGGGCGAACCTCGCCATGGCCCGCATCAGCTGAGGAAGATCGAGGCCGAGCTGGAGATCTGACCGCCCGCGGCCGGATCGCCGGAGGGGCTCGATTGGAGCCCCTCCGGCTACTCCACGAGCAGACCCCTACTCCACGAACAGGCCCCGCGCCGCCGCCCTCGCGTCGAACTCCTCCAGGCGCGCCTGTGCGTCCGGCAGGTCGTCGCACATCGCCTCCAGAAGCACCCGGCCCAGCAGCATCGGCGCGCACGCCGTGTCGAAGGCCAGGCCGGTGCCCACCGCCGCCGGGATCAGCAGGTCGCTGTGGCCGGCCACCGGGGCGAAGGCCGAGTCCGCGACCGTCACCACCGTCAGGCCCGCCGAGCGTGCGTACGCCAGCGCCTCCACGACCTCCTTGGGGTGCCGCGGCAGCGCGAAGCACATCAGCGCGCTCGCGCCCGCGCGGCGGGCCGCGTCGATGCGGTCGGCGAGCATCGTGCCGCCCTCGTCGAGCAGGCGTACGTCCGGGTGGACCTTGGCCGCGAAGTACGCGAAGCCCCTGGCCTGCGAGGACGCGGCGCGCAGGCCGAGCACCGGCAGCGGGCGGGACGCGGCGAGGAGCCGGCCCGCGCGTTCGACCGGGGACGGGTCGGCGAGCAGCTCGGCCAGGTGGCGCAGGTTCTCGATCTCGGCGTGCACCGCCTGCTGGTACTCGTTGTACGCGTCCGGGCCGGCCTCGCTCTCCGCGGGCGCGACCTCCCGCAGATGCCGGCGCAGGGCCGGGTAGCCGTCGAAGCCGAGCGCGACGGCGAAGCGGGTGACGGACGGCTGGCTGACACCGGCCAGTTCGGCGAGCTCCACGCTGGACAGGAACGGCACATCGGCCGCCCGCCGCACCATGCTGTGCGCGATCCGCCGCTGCGTCGGGGTGAGCCGGTGGCCCTCGAAAAGCTGCTGCAGTCGCGCGGCAGCGCTGTCGTTCATGCCATCCCCCTCGTCGTGTCCCTCATCAGGTCCGTGAACCGGTCGAGCAGCCCGGCCGCCCGCGTGACATCGTCGGTGAGCGGCCGGTCGGCGACGTCCTCGTCGAGGACCGACTCGGCCAGCTCGAAGGCGCGGCCCACCGGGAGTTCCGGGTCGGGCCGCAGCCCGCGCTGGCGCAACGCCCGTACCGCCGCGACGAGTTCACAGCCGACCACGAGACGGTACGCGCCCCCCGCCCGAAGCGTCTGGCGCGCGGCCAGCGAGGCGAAGCTGGCTTGCTCCTCGACGCCCCGGGACAGTACCGCGTGGCCGAGCGACGCGGGCGCGGAGAAGGCCCGCAGATCGCCGAGGGCCGCGCCCGCCGCGTACTCGAGGATCATCACGCCGGAGCTCGCGGCCTCCGCGTCCGCGAGGAAGGGCCGCAGCCGGGTGAAGGCGGGCTCGTTCAGGGCGGAGAGCCGGGAGGTGGACAGCCTCGCGGTCTGGGTGATGGCGAGCCTGAAGTGATCGAGATCCAGGGCGAGTTGCGCCATGTAGAAGCCGCCGTGGTGGTAGGCGGCCATGTCTGTGGCCCGGATCAGCGGGTTCTCGGCGGCCGCGTTGATCTCGACCGCGAGGGTTCGCTCCAGCGCGTCCGCCGCGTCCTGCGCGGGCCCGTGGATCTGCGGCAGACAGCGGAATCCGTACGGGTCCTGGATCCGGCCCAGCGGCGGGGTCGGCCGCTCGGGCGCGCCGAGCAGCCGACGCATCCTGGCCGCGACGGCGTACGTGCCGGGGTGCGGGCGGGCCGCGTGCACGGGTTCGGCGTACGCCTCGTAGGAGCCGTCGACCGCGAGCAGCGAGAGAGCGGCGACCAGCTCGGTGGCCGAGACGAGCGCGCGCAGCTCGTCGAGGGCGAGCGCGGCCTGGCCGAGGGTGAGGGCGTTGGAGCTGATCAGGGCGAGGGCGTCGTTGTTGTCGAGGGCCTGCGCCTCGGGGGGCGGGCCGCCCGCGTCGGCATTCCAGGGCTGTTCGCCGGCGAGGGCGAGCCCCATCTGGGCGAGGGCCGCGATGTCGCCGGTGCCGACCGAGCCGAACTCGTTGACGACCGGGTACGCGCCGCTCTCCAGCGCCTCGCAGAGCGCGGTGACGACGCCGGGACGCAGGCCGGCACCCCCCGCGAGCAGCTGGTTCGCCCGTACGGCGAGCATGGCGCGGACCTCGCGGGCGGGCAGCGGATCGCCGATCGCACCGGCGTGCGAGCGCAGCAGCCGCAGACCGTGGTCGGCGGCGGCCCCGGTGGGCACGTCCTCGTTCCGGTTGGCGCCGACGCCGGTGGAGCGCCCGTAGACGCGGCCGGACGCGGCGAGCTCCCGCGCGGCGTCCCAGGCGGCCTCGACGCGCTTGATCGCTTCCGAGCCGGGTACGGGACGGGCCGCGCCGACGGCCAGCCTGACGACGTCCGCGACGGGGAGGCTCTGTCCGTCGAGGACCACGATGCCGGTGGGCGAGTCCACCATGTGGGACGACATAACGCGCAAACCCTTCCTTTTCGGACGGTTTGTCCTGCCTTCCGAGCATCCGTAACGAGTGATTTACCCCGGGGCATTGACAACTTATTCAGACACCGAGAACTCTGCATGACGATATGCAGGCCGGGCAAGGGACGAATGATGATCAAATTCGAAGCAGTGAACAAGCGCTTCCCCAACGGCACAACGGCAGTCCACGACCTCACCCTGGAGATGGCCGACGGCGGTATCACCGTGCTCGTCGGCTCCTCCGGATGCGGTAAGACCACGACGCTCCGCATGATCAACCGAATGGTCGAGCCGACCTCGGGCACGATCCACGTCGGCGGCAAGGATGTTCTGACGCAGGACGCGGCTCAGCTGCGCCGCTCCATCGGATACGTCATCCAGCAGTCCGGCCTGTTCCCGCACCGCACGATCCTCGACAACATCGCGACGGTGCCGCTGCTGCTGGGCTGGGGCCGGCGCAAGGCGCGGGCGCGGGCCGCCGAGCTGCTGGAGACGGTCGGTCTCACCGCCGACGCCGGCAAGCGCTACCCGCACCAGCTCTCGGGCGGGCAACAGCAGCGGGTGGGCGTGGCCCGCGCGCTGGCGGCTGACCCGCCGGTGCTGCTGATGGACGAGCCGTTCGGTGCGGTCGACCCGGTCGTCCGCACCCAGCTCCAGGACGAACTGCTGCGTCTTCAGCAGGAGTTGGGCAAGACGATCGTGTTCGTCACGCACGACATCGACGAGGCGGTCCGGCTGGGCGACCGGATAGCGGTGTTCCGCACAGGCGGCCATCTGGTCCAGTGCGCGACCCCGGCGGAACTGCTGGCGCGCCCGGCGGACGATTTCGTGGCGGACTTCCTGGGCGCGGAGCGGGGGTTGAAGCTGCTGTCGCTCTCGACACTGGCGGGAGTCCCGCAGCAGCGGGCCGCCGCGCTGCGGGCGGACGAGCCGGTCGCCGCGGCGGCCGCGGACGGCCGCTGGCGGCTCGTGGTCTCGCCCAAGGGCGAGCCGCAGGGCTGGCTCGACACGGACGCGCTGCCCGCACAAGGCGTGGCCGGTGACGCGCAGTTGCTCCCCGTGCGCCCGCTGCGCGACGGTGACTCGCTCCTCTCCGCCCTCAACGAGTCGGTCGCGTCCCCGGCCGGCCTGGTCGCCCGGGTCGACACGGACGGCGTCCTGACGGGCGTGAGCGCACGAGAGGTCATCCACGACAAGGCGGGCGAGTGGCACGGCTCGGCGGCGACCGGGACCGGGCCGGACCTGGCCGGGTCCGCGACGGACACCGCGACCACCCCCCTCAAGGGCGGCACCTCGTGACCATCGAATGGTCGTGGATATCCGACCACGCCGGCGACCTCACCACCCTCACTCTCTCCCACCTCCAAGCCGCCCTCTCCGCAGTCCTGTTCGGGCTGCTCATCTCCCTCCCCCTGGCCGTCGTCGCCCACCGGATCAAGCCGCTCCGCGGATTCCTCCTCGGGCTCTCCAACGTCCTGTTCACCATCCCCTCCATCGCCGTGTTCGTGCTGCTCCTCCCGGTCTCCGGGCTGACCCGCACCACCACCGTCATCGGCCTGACGATCTACACCCTCGTCGTCCTGCTCCGGAACACCGTCGAGGGCCTCGACTCCGTGCCGGCCAAGACCAAGGAAGCCGCCCAAGCGATGGGGACGCGCCCCCTGCGTACCCTCCTCACCGTCGAGCTGCCCCTCGCGCTGCCCGTGATCGTGGCCGGCGTGCGCATCGCCACCGTCATGTCGATCTCGCTCGTCAGCGTCGCCACCTACATCGGCGACGGCGGCCTCGGCCAGCTCTTCACTGACGGCTTCCAGCGCAACTTCCCCACCCCCGTGGTCGTCGGCGTCGTCCTCACCCTCCTCCTCGCGCTGATCGCGGACACGCTGCTCGTCGCCGTGCAGTACGTCCTCACCCCCTGGACCAGGCTGCAACATTCAAAGCGTGAGAGGGCCTGACGACATGTACGAGCTCTTCAAGAACCTCGGCTCCTGGCTGGTCAGCGGCGAGCAGTGGACGGGACCCGACGGCATCGGCCACCGACTGACCGAGCACCTCCAGTACTCGCTCCTCGCGACCCTCATCGCCGCCGTCATCGCGCTGCCCGTCGGCCTGCTCATCGGGCACACCGGCCGCGGCGCGTTCCTCGCCATCAACCTCTCGTCGTTCGGCCGGGCCCTGCCCACCGTCGGCCTCGTCGTCCTGGTGTTCCTGGCCAGCGGCCTGTCCATGACGCCGGTGTACGTCGCGCTGGTCGCCCTCGCCGTCCCGTCGATCGTCACCAACACCTACGCCGGCATGACCGCCGTCGACCCCGAGGTGAAGGACGCCGCCCGCGGCCAGGGCATGCGCGGCCACCAGGTCCTGTTCCAGGTCGAGATCCCGCTCGCGCTGCCGCTGATCATGACGGGGCTGCGGCTCGCCCTGATCCAGGTCGTGGCGACGGCCACCATCGCCGCGTACGTCAGCTTCGGCGGACTGGGCCGGTACGTCTTCGACGGCCTCGCCCAGCGCGACCTCGTCCAGGTCCTGGGCGGAGCCGTACTCGTCGCGATCGTCGCCGTCGTACTCGACCTGGGGCTCGCCGCCCTCCAGCGTGTCCTCTTCCGCCACCGCACCGCCGCTCACTGAGGAGCTTCAGCCATGAACCGACGTACCCTCCTCGGCGGCCTGTTCGCCGCGGCCTCCGTCCCCGCTCTCGCCGCCTGCAGCAGCGGCATCACCTCCCTCGAAGGCGAAGGCGGCAACGTGTCAGGAGGCGGCTCCAGCAAGGACGGCGTCACCATCGGCACCGCCAACTTCACCGAGAACCAGATACTCGGCTACCTGTACGCGGCCGTGCTCGAAGCAGCCGGTGTGAAGACCAAGGTCCGCCCCAACCTCGGCACCCGCGAGATCCTCATCCCGGCACTCCGCGGCGGCGACATCGATCTGCTCCCCGAGTACCAGGGCGCGCTGCTGCACTACCTCGACCCGAAGGCGAAGGGCACCGAGGAGGGCGAGATGCAAAACGCCCTCGCCATAGTCCTCCCCAAGGGCCTGCAGATCCTCCCGTACGGCCTGGCCGAGGACTCCGACGCCTTCGCCGTCACCCGCGAGACCGCCGACAAGTACGGCCTCAAAACCCTCGGCGACCTCGCCAAGCAGAACGGCAAGCTGGTCATCGGCGCGGCCCCGGAGGTCAAGAAGCGGGTCGTCGGCGTCATCGGCCTGAAGGACGAATACGGCGTGGAATTCAAGGAGTTCAAGTCGCTGGACTCCTCCGGGCCGCTGGTCAAGGGCGCGCTGAAGAAGGGCGACGTGCACGTCGCCAACCTCTTCACCACCGACACCGACATCGCCGCCGAGGGCTGGGTGGTCCTCGCCGACCCCAAGAACCTGATCCCCGGTCAGCATGTGGTCCCGCTGATCGCGGACCGCAAGGCCGACTCGACCGTGCGCAAGGCGCTGGCCCGGCTCGGCGCCGTACTGACCACGGAGCAGCTGACCGAGCTCAACCGGCAGGTCGACAAGGACAAGAAGGACCCGGAGGACGTCGCGAACGCCTGGGCGAAGCAGCACGGGCTCGCCAGGAAGGGAAGCTGAAACCGATGGCTCATCGCGGACCGTACGATCCTCACCCCCCAGGTAGCCCTAGGGACAAACAGTGGGGCTACCCCCACTGACGCGGCTGCCACCCGCCCGTAGCGTGAAGCGTTATGGAAGCCCGCGACCCTGAGCTCAAAAAGGAGCTCGACGCCACCCTGCACGCCCGCCGCGAGCTGGGGGAAGAGTACGACTCCGCGCTCGTCGAATCATTCCTGGAGAAGGTCGAGCAGCGCCTCGACGGCGCGGTGGACCGCCGTGTCCGGCGCCAACTGGCCGAACAGCAGATGGTGGTCGCCCGGGGCGCCCGCCCGCCGCAGTCCGCGGAGGCCAATTTCGGGGAGCGCTTCGGCTTCGGGATCATTTCGATGATCCTCGCCGTCCCGCTCTCGGCGATCGCCGTGGTCAATGCCGACCTGCCGGGCCTGGTCGTTGCCTGGTTCGGGATCGTCGGCGTGAACGCGGTGCATGCGGCGCGGGGCTGGCCGTGGTTGCGGGGGTCGCGCGAGCGCGACAAGTCCGGCTGGGAGGAGTAGCCCGGGGTTCCGCCCCGGACCCCGCGCCTCAATCGCCGGCGGGGCTGTTTTTCACCTCGTCCGCCGGAAGATCAAGCCGGACCGGCGGAAATTCAAGCCCGTTGGGGGTCCCCCCGGACGAAGTCTGGGGGAGGTCGAGCACGATCGACCGTCGACACCGCCCGCGGCCGGAGGCCGCTGATGGGCACAGCGGCGCCCCGTGGGGGTCCCCCCGCCGAAGGTAGGGGGAGAACCGAGCCACAAAAAAGATAGGACGCGGGGACCGCCGCACCCCCGGTGAACCGGGGGGCGGGACGACGGCGGTCCCCGCGTGGGACACGGTCCCGGGTCAGGGCCGGTCTCCGCGTCCAGGGCGTCTTGGGAGGTCCGGGAGCCGCTCCGGAGGTCCTAGACGCCGCATTGGGTGCCGGCCGGGATCCCTGCCCGGGCCCCCTGCCGACATCCACCAATGTGCCGGACGCGTGTTAAGCGGGTGCTGCGCGTACGTGTCGCGCTCGTACCGTTTTCGCGACCAGGGCCCTCCGCGGGGGCCGGGGGTCATCCCCGGAAGGCGCAGCGGGGGTCGCACCCGACAGCGCCCCGGTCGCGCACAGAGCGAACTCCCGTCCCCCGGCTGCTACTTGCCGCCGCCCGCGAGGAACGCCAGCAGGTCCTGACGGCTCACCACACCCGTCGGCTTGCCCTCCACCAGCACGATCGCGGCGTCCGCCGCGCCGAGCACCGACATCAGGTCGCCGACCGGCTCGCCCGAGCCCACCTGCGGGAGCGGCGCGCTCATGTGCTTCTCCAGCGGGTCGCCCAGCGAGGCGCGCTGCGCGAACAGCGCGTCCAGCAGCTCCCGTTCGACGACCGAGCCGATGACCTCGGCGGCCATCACGTCCGGGTGACCGGCGCCCGGCTTCACGATCGGCATCTGGGAGACGCCGTACTCCCGCAGCACCTCGATCGCCTCGCCGACCGTCTCCTCCGGGTGCATGTGCACCAGGCTCGGGATCTTGCCGCCTTCCTTGTGCCGCAGCACATCCGCGACGCTTGCGGACGGGCCCGAGTCCTCCAGGAAGCCGTAGTCCGCCATCCACTCGTCGTTGAAGATCTTGGAGAGATAGCCGCGGCCGCTGTCCGGCAGCAGCACGACCACCACGTCGTCCGGGCCGAGCCCCTCGGCCACGCGCAGCGCCGCGACCACCGCCATGCCGCAGGAGCCGCCGACGAGCAGCCCCTCCTCCTTGGCGAGCCGGCGCGTCATCTGGAAGGAGTCCTTGTCGGACACGGCGACGATCTCGTCGGTCACGGTCCGGTCGTACGCGGTCGGCCAGAAGTCTTCACCGACACCCTCGACGAGGTAGGGCCGGCCGGAGCCGCCGGAGTACACGGAGCCCTCCGGGTCGGCGCCGATGACCTTGACCTTGCCGTCGCTGACCTCCTTGAGGTAGCGCCCGGTGCCGGAGATCGTGCCGCCGGTGCCGACGCCCGCGACGAAGTGGGTGATCCGCCCGTCCGTCTGCTCCCACAGCTCGGGGCCGGTCGTCTCGTAGTGCGAGCGCGGGTTGTTCGGGTTGGAGTACTGGTCGGGCTTCCAGGCGCCGGGCGTCTCCCGCACCAGCCGGTCGGAGACGTTGTAGTACGAGTCGGGGTGCTCGGGGTCGACGGCCGTGGGGCAGACGACGACCTCGGCGCCGTACGCACGCAGCACATTGATCTTGTCCGTGGACACCTTGTCCGGGCAGACGAAGATGCACTTGTAGCCCTTCTGCTGAGCCACGATGGCAAGACCGACGCCGGTGTTCCCGCTGGTCGGCTCCACGATCGTGCCGCCGGGCTGCAGCGCTCCGCTCTCCTCGGCCGCTTCGATCATGCGCAGGGCGATCCGGTCCTTGACCGACCCGCCAGGGTTGAAGTACTCGACCTTGGCCAGGACGGTCGCCTGGATGCCTGCGGTGACGCTGTTCAGCTTCAGCAGCGGGGTGTTGCCGACGAGACTGATCATCGAGTGGTGGATGCGCACAATGTTCTCCGGGATCTCCGTAGTGATGCGGCCAGCGTAAGCGGAGCAGCGCGTGATTGGGCGACGGTAGCCACGGGGCAGTTAGCTGATGACGACGTAGAGCTGCGACGCAGAGCTACGAGGCGGCTACGAGGAGGTGGCTCGGACTGTGTCGAGGGCGAGGGTGGCACGACGCATCGCCGCGGGCGCGGCCTACGGCGGCGGCAGCATCGGGCTGCTCGGAGCGGCGGCCGTGGGGCTGGTACTGGCGGAGGTCCAGCTGGCGAAACGCTCGGTGGGCGGGGGCACGGCCCCGCTCCCGCCGCGCGGTGACGGCCTGTACGGACTGGCCTTCGGGCACAGCGATCCGCTCCTCCTCGGCGTGCTCGGGGACTCCACGGCGGCGGGGCAGGGCGTACGCAGGGCGGGCCAGACGCCGGGGGCGCTGCTCGCGTCCGGACTCGCGGCCGTGGCCGAGAGGCCGGTCGAGGTGTGCAATGTGGCCCTGCCCGGCGCGCAGTCGACCGATCTGGAGCGCCAGGTCACGGTGCTGCTCGCGGACCGGTCCCGGACCCCGGACGTCTGCGTGATCATGATTGGCGCGAATGACGTGACGCACCGGATGCCGCCCACGCACTCCGTCCGGCTGCTCTCCTCCGCGGTGCGCAGGCTGCGTACGGCGGGCGCGGAGGTGGTGGTGGGCACCTGCCCTGATCTGGGCACTATCGAGCCGGTGTACCAGCCGCTGCGCTATCTGGCCCGCCGGGTCTCGCGCCAGCTGGCGGCGGCGCAGACGATCGTGGTGGTGGAGCAGGGCGGCCGTACGGTGTCGCTGGGCGACCTGCTGGGCCCGGAGTTCGCGGCGAACCCGCGGGAGATGTTCGGCGCGGACAACTACCACCCGTCGGCGGAGGGCTACGCGACGGCGGCGATGGCGATGCTGCCGACTCTGTGCGCGGTGCTGGGCCTGTGGCCGGAGACCGACCACCTGGACGCGGACCGCGACGAGGACATGCTCCCGGTGGCGCGGGCGGCGGCCACGGCGGCGGCGGAGGCGGGCACGGAGGTCACGGGCGCGAGGGCCCCGTGGGCGCTCCTGAAGCACCGTCGCCGGCGTCGCCTCCCGGAGCCGCCCCCGACGACGGAACCGGCACCGGCACCGTCGCCGTCGGAAGTACGGCGGGCATAGCGCGGACGGCGCGGGCGCGTCCCGGGCGGCGCGGCGGGAAGCTGCCGTCGCCCGCGCAGCGCGGGCGCATACTGGAGGAGCTGAGCGATCGCTTAGAAAAGAGGTCCGCATCACACGACCCGGCCCGTGACCCCAGCGATACGGACGGGTAACTTCCCAGACAGTCCTGCCCCACCGCCTCGCCCCTTATGGAGCTGTGATGCCCGAAGCCGTGATTGTCTCTGCTGCCCGCTCCCCCATCGGCCGGGCCTTCAAGGGCTCCCTCAAGGAGCTGCGCGCCGACGACCTGACCGCCACGATCATCCAGGCCGCGCTCGCCAAGGTCCCTGAGCTCGATCCCAGGGACATCGACGACCTGATGCTCGGCTGCGGTCTGCCCGGCGGCGAGCAGGGGCACAACCTCGGCCGCATCGTGGCCGTGCAGATGGGGATGGACCACCTCCCGGGCTGCACCATCACCCGTTACTGCTCCTCCTCCCTCCAGACCTCCCGTATGGCGCTGCACGCCATCAAGGCCGGCGAGGGCGACGTCTTCATATCCGCGGGCGTCGAGACGGTCTCGCGCAGCACCAAGGGCAACTCCGACACCCTGCCCGACACCCACAACCCGCTCTTCGCCGAGGCCGAGGCACGTACCGCCGCCCGCGCCGAGCAGGAGGGTGCCAACTGGCACGACCCGCGCGAGGACGGCCTGATCCCGGACGCGTACATCTCGATGGGCCAGACCGCCGAGAACCTGGCCCGCCTCAAGGGCGTGACCCGCCAGGACATGGACGAGTTCGGCGTGCGGTCCCAGAACCTCGCCGAGGAGGCCATCAAGAACGGCTTCTGGGAGCGCGAGATCACTCCGGTCACCACCCCCGACGGCACGGTCGTCTCCAAGGACGACGGCCCGCGCGCGGGCGTCACCCTCGAGGGCGTCCAGGGCCTCAAGCCGGTGTTCCGCCCCGACGGCCTGGTCACCGCCGGCAACTGCTGCCCGCTGAACGACGGCGCCGCGGCTCTCGTGATCATGTCCGACACCAAGGCGCGCGAGCTGGGCCTGACCCCGCTGGCCCGCATCGTCTCCACCGGCGTCTCCGGCCTCTCTCCCGAGATCATGGGCTACGGACCCGTCGAGGCGTCCAAGCAGGCGCTGTCCCGCGCCGGGCTGACCATCGGCGACATCGACCTGGTCGAGATCAACGAGGCCTTCGCCGCGCAGGTCATCCCGTCCTACCGCGACCTGGGCGTCGACCTGGACAAGCTGAACGTCAACGGCGGCGCCATCGCCGTCGGCCACCCCTTCGGCATGACGGGCGCCAGGATCGCGGGCACGCTGATCAACAGCCTCCAGTTCCACGACAAGCAGTTCGCCCTGGAGACGATGTGCGTGGGCGGTGGCCAGGGCATGGCCATGGTCCTGGAGCGCCTCAGCTAGGGCTTTCGGGCCTGCGCGGAACTCGAGTCGTGACCGAATCTCCCCCAGGATGTGACCTACCTCCTGGGGGAGAGCCCTTTTCCCAGGTCAGCACTACATTCACGCTAAACACGGGACACAAAGTCCTGTCCAATTCGTGACGTAATGCACTGACAGGGGGCGCGCGCTGACCGCAAGCTGATGTAGGAAGTCGGGGGGATCGAGTGAAACCGGGAGTAAGTCAGTGAGCGCAATGTCTCTTGCCCTGCTGCTGACCACGGCCGCAGCCACGGCCGTGGGTGCCGCTGCCCTGCACGCCGCCCACGGGCTCCGTAAGCAGGTCACGGCCCTGCGCACCGAACTGGTCACCGCGCACGGCACCAGCCGCATCGCCTCCGTACCGCAGGCCCGCACCGCCCCGGCTGCCGAGATACGCGCCGCCGTCGCCGAGGCGCTCGCCGAGGAGCGGGAGCGCGAACTGGCCGAGGCGCGCGCCTTCTGGGCCGCGCAGGAGTCCCGCGACGCGGCGGACGCTCCCTCCCTGCTGGGCGGCCTGGCCGCCCCGGGCGACGAGCTGCCCTTCTACGTCCCGCGCCAGTCTGACTTCGCCGGCCTTGAGGCGATGGACTTCGAGGCGGCCGAGGCGCTCGACGAGCTGGCGGACCTGCCCGAGGTGACGGAGTTCGCCGAGGACTCCCCCGAGCTGGCCGCGGCCCGCCGCCGCCATCCCTCGCACCCGGACTTCGTCCCGGTCCAGACCCCGGTGGTCACCGACCACGAGCGCACCGTGGCCCGCCTCGAGGAGCTCGCCGAGACGCGCACGGCCCTCACCGACGTACGGCCGGGACCGCTCGGCACGCTCGATGTGTACGTCTTCGCAGATGGCACGACGCTCTGTTTGACCCCCGGCCACCGCGAGACCGCCGAGCAGCTCGCCGAGGCGCTGCGGGCCGGCGACACCCCGGTGCTGCTGGGCGGCTCCGGCGTCGCGGGCGCTTATGCCCTGACTTTCGCGTGCGGCCAGGAGAGCGTCTATATCCTCGCGGACCGCGTCATCGCGTCGCTGTAGACCCGCTCACGGGCTTACAGCCCCGCCCGCCGGGCGGCCGCTTCAACGAGACCCACGGCCTCGTCCACCTCCCTCAGGGACCGGGACGGGGCCGTTCGCAGCGCTTCGGCCAAATCGTTCCCGGCGACGTTAAGTTGATCCGCAACTGCGAACAGGCCCGCCTCCGGCATGATCCGCGGCGCCTCCCCGGGCGCCTCGATCCGCTGGGCCCGCACCGCCAACTCCCTGGCCAGCGCCAGCCCTTCGGCCGCCGCACCCCGGCTCAGCCGGCTCTGCGGGGCGGCCCGCAGACGGTCGGCGAAGCGGTCTACGGCGGCCGTCAGCTCGGTGGTATCAAGCACTCCGCGACCCTACGCGCCACCCCGGCACTGTTGCCAATACGCGAACCCTCAGGCACGGTGGCGTTAAGGACCACACGCGCAAAGCGTCCGGAGGCGCCGATGTCCCAAGTCTTCTCCGAAGAGACCCATCGCAACCTGCTCTCCCGAATCCCCCACTGCACCGGTCGTGAAATTTCCGACTGGCTCCGCACCGTCGATGAAGGCCCCTCCCTCTTCCGCTTCGAGGAGAAGGTCAGCTGGCTCCGGAGCGAGCACAACCTCGCGTACGGACATGCCAAAGCGATCATCCATGAGTACGACCTGAGGCGCGCCGCGCGCAAACTGCTCTAGGTCCCGAGACGCCGAAGGGCCCGCGGGCAACCCCCGCGGGCCCTTCGTCACGGCCTGGACGGCCGGTCCCGGACAGAGCCGGTCCCGGACGGTCAGTCGTTGCCGTTGAGGATCGACAGCAGTCGCAGCATCTCCAGGTAGATCCACACCAGGGTCAGGGTGAGGCCGAAGGCCGCCAGCCAGGACTCCTCACGCGGAGCGCCGTACGCGACCCCGTCCTCGACCTGCTTGAAGTCGAGGGCCAGGAAGCACGCACCGAGGATGACGCCGATGACACCGAAGAGGATGCCGAGGCCGCCGCTGCGGAAGCCGAGGCCGTCACCGCCGCCGATCACGGCGAACAGCAGGTTGACCACCATGAGCAGGATGAAGCCCATGGCCGCGGCCATCACAAAGCCGTAGAAGCGGCGGTTGACCCGGATGAGCCGGGTCTTGTACGCGATGAGCACACCGGCGAAGACGCACATGGTGCCGAGCACCGCCTGCATCACTGTGCCCGGGCTGATGTAGGTGCTGACCGCGCTGGAGATCACTCCGAGGAAGACACCCTCGAAGGCGGCATAGGCCAGGATCAGCGCCGGCACCGGCTTGCGCTTGAAGGCCTGAATGAGCGAAAGGACCATGGCCACCAGGGCCGCGCCGATCGCGATGCCGTACGACTTGCCGATGTTGGCCTCGTCGACGGGCAGCAGGACCCAGGAGAGTACGGCGGTGAGGACGACCGTGCCGAGCGTCATGGCGGTGCGCGCCACGACGTCGTCGATGGTCATCACATTGGGACGGGCGGGGGCCTGCGGGCCCGCGCCGAACTGCGTGTCCGCGGGTGCGTACGGGTTGGTCGCGTACGGGGCGGCCGTGCCCTGGGCGTAGGGGTTGTTTCCTACGGCGGGGCCCCCGGCCTGCGGCTGCTGCGCGTTGAACCCCGCGTAGCCATTGTCGCGGCTGAACCCCCGTCGCGAGAAGACCGGGTTACTGCTCCTCATCTCACTCCTCCATGGCCACCCTGCGCGGCCTTGGAGTCAAGAGTAATGCGGGAGCAAAAGAAGCACCCTAGTGCTCGGGGAGGATCTTTCCGCGATCGTGACCGCAGCGGCGTCCGCCGGGGCGGGCACCGCCTGGCGCAGAGGGCGGTGTGGTGCCCGGAACCGGACTTGAACCGGTACGCCCCCGAGGGGCAGCGAGGTTTAAGCTCGCCGTGTCTGCATTCCACCATCCGGGCGTGGCGCGCGGGTTCGCGTTGGCACTTGAGCCTATCCGGGTAGATCCCCCGGTCCGCGGCACCAGTGGCCCGATGTTGTCTTATTTTATTGACTTCTGAGGGTGCGTCAGTGCAGGTAAGGGGGCATTCGTACCCGCCCTGCCCGGCCCGTGGCCGCCACCGTCCGCGCGCGGGAATGACGGAAAGTCGCCGCCCCTCCTCCGCCGCCTCCTCCACGCCCCCTCCCTCGCCGGGTCTCAGGGACGCCGTCATACCAAAGGAGGACGATCCGGCGCTGCGGTCCGACTGAAGAGGGCCCCCGGAACGGGCACCGGGGCTGACGACTCGCCGCCGAACGGCGGACAGGATGGTCTCGTCCCCGCAGATCACCTCGACAGGAGAGCCCACTCGTGACCACCACCCCCCTCGCTCACCGCGCCACCGCAGTGGCCGCCCGCGCCACGGATCTGTCCAAGGTGTACGGACAGGGCGAGACCCAGGTGGTCGCGCTCGACCGGGTCACCGTCGACTTCCGGCAGGCGGAGTTCACCGCGATCATGGGCCCCTCGGGCTCCGGCAAGTCCACGCTGATGCACTGCGTGGCCGGCCTGGACAGCTTCAGCTCCGGGTCCGTACGGATCGGTGAGACCGAGCTCGGCTCCCTCAAGGACAAGCAGCTGACCCAGCTGCGCCGGGACAAGATCGGCTTCATCTTCCAGGCGTTCAACCTGCTGCCGACGCTGACCGGCCTGGAAAACATCACTCTCCCGATGGACATCGCGGGACGTAAGCCCAACAAGCAGTGGCTGCAGCAGGTCATCGAAATGGTGGGCCTGCAGGACCGGCTCAGCCACCGCCCCACTCAGCTCTCCGGCGGCCAGCAGCAGCGCGTCGCCGTCGCCCGCGCCCTCGCCTCGCAGCCGGAGATCATCTTCGGTGACGAGCCGACCGGAAACCTGGACTCGCGCTCGGGCGCGGAGGTACTGGGCTTCCTGCGCAATTCCGTGCGTGAACTCGGTCAGACCGTCGTCATGGTCACCCACGACCCGGTGGCCGCCTCCTACGCCGACCGGGTGATTTTCCTGGCGGACGGCCGGATCGTCGACGAGATGCTGCACCCCACCGCCGACGGCGTCCTCGACCGGATGAAGGAGTTCGACGCCAAGGGCCGGACCAGCTGAACGACCGCTGTTCCCCACCCTCCGGCTCTCACCCCAGGACTGACACAGACATGTTCCGAACCGCCCTGCGCAATGTGCTCGCGCACAAGGCCAGGCTGCTGATGACCGTGCTCGCCGTGATGCTCGGCGTGGCCTTCGTCTCCGGCACCCTGGTCTTCACCGACACCCTCGGCAACGCCTACCGCAAGCAGTCGGCCAAGAGCTACGACAACGTCGCGGTCGCCGTCACCACCTTCGGCGACCAGACCGACGGCCAGAAGAACGCCAACATCGACACCAAGACCCTGGAGAAGATCCGCGGTCTGGACGGGGTCGCCGAGGCCACCGGACGGGTCTCCGGTTTCGCCGGGGTCGCCGACCAGGACGGCAAGCTGATCGGCAACGGCTGGTCCAACACCGGCGCCAACTTCGCCCCCGGCAAGGACGGCAAGGACGCCGCGTACACCTTCACCGACGGCTCGGGCCCGGTGAAGAACAGTCAGATCGCCCTCGACGAGGACTCCGCGGCCAAGGGCAAGTACCGGGTCGGGGACACCGTGCGGGTGGCGACCAACGGCCCGGCGAAGGACTACACCCTCTCCGGTGTCTTCACCACCGAGGACGGCGCCGTCAACGCGGGCGGCAGCCTCGTCCTCTTCGACACTCCGGTCGCCCAGAAGCTCTATCTGCAGCCCGGCTACTTCAAGGACGTCACCATCGCCGCCGCGGCCGGCGCCTCCGACCAGAAGATCCTGGACGAGGTCAAGCCGCTGCTGCCCAAGGACGCCGAGGCGCAGACCGGCAAGCAGCTCGCCGACGACCAGGCCCGGGAGATCGAGCAGGGCCTGTCCAACCTCAACACGATGCTGCTCGCCTTCGCGGCCATCGCCCTCTTCGTCGGCATCTTCCTGATCGCCAACACCTTCACCATGCTGGTCGCCCAGCGCACCAGGGAACTGGCGCTGATGCGCGCCGTCGGCGCCTCCCGCCGGCAGGTCAAGCGCTCGGTGATGCTCGAGGCACTGGTGGTCGGCGCGCTCGCCGCCGTGATCGGCTTCGTCCTCGGTATCGGGCTGGCGACCGGGCTGCGGTCCGCGATGGGCTCCTTCGGTGCGAAGGTGCCCGCCGGTCCACTGGTCGTCTCGCCCACCGCGATCGCCTCCGCACTCGCCGTCGGTGTACTGGTCACCGTGCTCGCCGCATGGCTGCCCGCCCGCCGGGCCGCGAAGATCCCGCCGGTGGCGGCGATGGGCAGCGCCCATCTGCCCGCGACCACCAAGTCCCTGGTCGTACGCAACACCCTCGGCAGTGTCATCACGCTGGCCGGTGCGGGGGCGATCCTCGCCGGTGCGGCGATGGGCAAGGAAGCGGGCCGGATGGTGATCGGCGTCGGCGCGTTCCTGACGCTGATCGGCATCATCGTGCTGATCCCGCTGCTGTCCCGCCCGGTCATCGCGCTGGCACGGCCGCTGCTGCACCGGGTGTTCGGGGTGTCCGGCAAGCTGGCCGGGCAGAACGCGGTCCGCAATCCGCGCCGTACCGGAGCCACCGCCTCGGCGCTGGCGATCGGCCTCACGCTGGTCACCGGCCTCACGGTCATCGGTGTCACGCTGGGCCAGGCCATCGACAAGTTGACCACGGACAACATCCGCGCCGACTACATGGTCACCATGGCGGGCGGCGGCGCCCTCGACAAGTCGGCGCTCACCGCACTGGAAAAGGCGAAGGGCGTCAGCGCGGTCTCCCCACAGCAGGCCACCTCGGTGGAGATCAAGGACGAGTTCCACTCCGCCTCCGCGGTCACCCCCGGGGACGTGGAGAAGGTCTTCGATCTGCAGACGGTCTCCGGCTCCATGACCACGCTCGGCAAGGGCCAGATCGCGGTCGCCGAGAAGACCGCCAAGTCGAACGGCTGGAAGGCAGGCGACACGGTCGCGGTCAGGTTCGGCAATGACAGTGACGGCGGCAAGGCGGATACGAAGACCCTGACGGTCGGCGCGGTCTACAAGGAAAACGAGTTCCTCTCGCCGGTCCTGCTGTCGACGTCGCTGGTCGCTCCCTACGAGCCGAAGCCGTACATCCCCGAGGTCTGGGTGAAGATGGACGGCGGCGCGAGCAAGGCGAACGAGCAGGCGCTGGTGGACGCGCTGGGTGACAACCCGGCGATGAGCATCATGGACCGGCAGGACATCCGGAACATGTTCGGCGGCATGATCAACACCATGCTGAACATCATGTACGGACTGCTGGCGATGGCCCTGATCATCGCGGTGCTCGGTGTCATCAACACCCTCGCGATGTCCGTCTTCGAACGTCAGCAGGAGATAGGCATGCTGCGGGCGATCGGCCTGGACCGCCGGAAGGTCAAGCGCATGATCCGCCTGGAGGCGGTGGTGATCTCGCTCTTCGGCGCGGTGATCGGTGTTGCGCTCGGCTCCTTCCTGGCCTGGGCGATCGGCGAGACGATCAAGTCGGAGATCCCCGGGTACGCGCTGGTCGTGCCGTGGGACCGGATCGGGATCTTCCTGCTGCTCGCCGGAGTGGTCGGGGTGCTGGCCGCCCTGTGGCCGGCCCGCAGTGCAGCGAAGCTGAACATGCTGACGGCGATCAAGACGGAGTAGCAGTACGGGATGCGAGGGGCCCCGCGACCGGGAGTCGGTCGCGGGGCCCCTTGCGTACGCGCTCAGTGCCAGTCGCGGGCCCGCAGCGGCAGCCCGGACTCCCCACTCTCGGGGGTCTTCACGGCCAGGATCTGGTTGACGCCGATCCTGTTCCGCTCGAAGGAGACCGCGGACGCGGCCATGTAGAGCCGCCAGACGCGGGCCCGGCCCGGCGAGCTGTGCCGCACGGCCTGGCTCCAGTTCGCCTCCAGGTTGGCGACCCAGCGGCGCAGGGTGAGGGCGTAGTGCTCGCGGATCGACTCGACGTCGCGGACTTCGAAACCGGCTTCCTCCAGGGTGGCGAGGGTACGGCCGAGGGGAGCGAGTTCGCCGTCGGGGAAAACATATCGGTCGATGAACTCATCGACGTGGTAGGCGGATTCGTCTCCTTCGGGGCGGCGGGCGATCTGGTGGTTGAGCAGCCGGCCGCCGGGCTTGAGGAGCGAGAAGAGCTGGTCGGCGTACTCGTGGTAGCGGACCTGGCCGACGTGTTCGGCCATGCCGATGGAGGAGATGGCGTCGTACGGGCCGTCCCTGACGTCCCGGTAGTCCTGAACGCGGATCTCGATCCGGTCGGTGAGGCCCTCTTCGGCGATGCGCTTGCGGGCGTAGGCGGCCTGCTCGCGGGAGAGGGTGACGCCGGTGACCTGGACGCCGTACTCGCGGGCGGCGTGGACCGCCATGGAGCCCCAGCCGCAGCCGACGTCGAGGAGCCGGTCGCCCTGTTTGAGGGCGAGCTTGCGGCAGATGAGGTCGAGCTTGTCGCGCTGGGCGTCTTCGAGAGTGCCGCCGTCCTGCCAGTAGGCGCAGGAGTAGACCATGGAAGGGCCGAGGACGAGCGCGTAGAAGTTGTTGCCGACGTCGTAGTGGTGGCTGATGGCCTTCTTGTCACGGCGCTTGGTGTGCAACGGCCCGGCGCGCCGCCGGACTTCCTCGGGGGGCGGTGGCGGCGGGGGCAGCGCCCCGCCGATCTTCAGCAGACCGCGGGCTGCGGCGCGCAGCCTGGGGTCGAGAATCCGGTTGCTGCTGTCCTCGCCCCCGTCGCCGCGAACCCAGATCAGCCCGGCGAGGAGATCGAGGGCGTGGTACAGATCCCCGTCGACATCGATCTCGCCGGCCACCCAGGCCCGCGCGAGCCCGAGCTCCCCAGGCCGCCAGAGCAGCCGGCGCAGGGCACGGCGGTGCCGGATGACGAGTACGGGAGCGTCTGGAGGTCCGGATTCACTACCGTCCCAGGCCCGGATACGGACCGGGAGCGGGGTTCCCAGCAACTCCTCGGCAAGAGTGGTCAGCCGCAGCGCGGCGTCGCCCATGGCGCACACCTCCGTGACGATGGATCCCAGAAATGCTCCTGCACCAGGCTGCGGTGGCAGCGCGGTGCACTCCTGAGAACAATCCGACCACTGTGCGTGCTTCCCGGCGGCGCGCAATGCCCAGGCAAAATACATGCTCGCCACATGTATTTGGCGGAACGGCCACGCGTTCGGGGATGAGGACGGGCTCGCGGGCAAGCCCGGACACAGCGAACGAGCCCGGACACAGCGAAGGGGCCGCCCGCACCACGGATGGCGGGCGGCCCCTTCGCGGGCTTGCCTGAGCTAGGAGGCCTTCGCCTTCTCCGGGGCCGGCACTACCGCCGCCGGAGCCGGCTTGGCCGCCTCGTAGAACTCCTCGCGCGGCGTCTCGATCGCGCCCAGCGAGACCACCTCGCGCTTGAGGAACATCGCCAGCGTCCAGTCCGCGAAGACCCGGATCTTACGGTTCCACGTCGGCATCGCCAGGCCGTGGTAGCCACGGTGCATGTACCACGCCAGACGGCCCTTGAGCTTGATCTTCATCTTGCCCATGACGATCATCGCGACGCCCTTGTGCAGGCCGAGACCGGCCACCGCACCCTTGTTGGCGTGGCTGTACTCCTTCTGCGGGAAGCCCCGCATGCCGGAGATGACGTTGTCGCCGAGCACCCGCGCCTGACGCAGCGCGTGCTGGGCGTTCGGCGGGCACCAGGCGTTCTCGACGCCGGCCTTGCGGGCCGCCATGTCCGGGACCTGCGCGTTGTCGCCCGCGGCCCAGATGTAGTCGGTGCCCTTGGCCTGGAGCTTGTCGGTGCAGTCCACATGGCCGCGCGGGCCGAGCGGCAGGCCGTAGCGCGCCAGCGCCGGGTTCGGCTTCACGCCGGCCGTCCACACGATGGTGTTGGAGTCGACCTCGAGGCCGTTCTTCAGCACCACGTGGCCGTCCACGCAGGAGTCCATCGAGGTCGACAGGTAGATCTCGATGCCGCGGCCCTCGAGGTGCTCCTTGCCGTACTTGCCCAGCTTCGGACCCACCTCGGGAAGGATCTTGTCGGCCGCGTCGACCAGGATGAAGCGCATGTCCTCGCGCTTGACGCTGGTGTAGTACTTGGCCGCGTCGCGCGCCAGGTCCTCCACCTCGCCGATGGTCTCCGCGCCGGCGAAGCCGCCGCCCACGAAGACGAAGGTCAGCGCCTTGCGGCGGACGTCCTCATCGGTCGTCGAGTCGGCCTTGTCGAGCTGCTCGAGTACGTGGTTGCGCAGGCCGATGGCCTCTTCGATGCCCTTCATACCGATGCCCTGCTCGGCGAGGCCGGGGATCGGGAAGGTGCGGGAGACCGCGCCGAGCGCGACGACCAGGTAGTCGAAGGGCAGCTCGTACGCCTCGCCGACCAGCGGCGAGATCGTGGCGACCTTGCGGTCCTGATCGATGGTGGTGACCCGGCCGGTGAGCACCTCAGCCTTGGGCAGCACGCGTCGCAGCGGGACGACGACATGCCGAGGCGAGATGCTGCCGGCGGCAGCTTCGGGGAGGAAGGGCTGGTACGTCATGTACGAGCGCGGGTCGACGACCGTGACGGTCGCCTCGCCGTAGCGCATCTTCTTCAGAATGCGACGAGCTGCGTACAGGCCTACGTACCCACCGCCTACAACGAGGATCCTGGGACGCTCCGTGGTGCTCATGCCATCGAGTATCCACCCCTCTCAGGGGGGGTGCTCGTGAGCCCCTTCACAAGGTGTCGACCCACCTCTGCTACACTGCGCGGCCCACGTGACCGAGGTCATGGCGCGGCGGGGGAACCACGGTATAAGGGGAAGCGTTGTTCACCCCTCGTGAGCTGGACCCTAAGGGACCTGCCGTAGGTGAACCAGCGGCCCGGTACACGCCCCCGTAACGCGCCCCGCACCGCCCCGAATACACCCCACGGGACGGGGCGGACGGGCCGGAGGGGCCTTTCGGCCCCCCACAGGGCCCGTCAGGGGCCTTTTCCTTGTGAAGAACTTCACGAAGTTCGTTCAGAGGCTGATTCAGAGGCCGGTTCAGAGGCCGCTTCTAAGCGATCGACCAGGCGATCCCGTCAAGGATGTCGTGCTCGCTCACGACCACCTCGGGCACCCCGATCCGCTCCATGATCGCGGTCAGTACGAGCGCCCCGGCCCCGATGACGTCGGCCCGCCCCGGGTGCATCGCCGGGTGCGCGGCGCGCTGCTCGTGGTCGGCCTTCAGCAGCGCGTCGCTGATCGCCTTGACCCGGGCGTAGGGGACCCGTGCGTGGTGGATCCTCGTCGGGTCGTACTCGTCGAGACCGAGCGCGATCGCCGCCACCGTCGTCACCGACCCGGCCAGGCCGACCAGCGTCTGCGCCTCACGGATCGGGACGGTCTCCTCGGCGAGGTCGAGCGCGGCCTCGATGTCGGCGCGGATCGCGGCGACCTCTTCGGGCGTCGGCGGATCGTGCCGGATGTGCCGCTCGGTCAGCCGTACGCAGCCGATGTCCACGGACCGCGCGGCCTCGACCTCCTCATGGCCGACGACGAACTCGGTCGAGCCGCCGCCGATGTCCACCACCAGGCGCTCCTCGTGGCCCGGCAGCTCCCTCGTGGCGCCGGTGAAGGAGAACTCCGCCTCCTCGTCCCCGGTGATCACCTCGGGTTCGACGCCCAGGATGTCGAGCACTCCGCGGACGAAGTCGTCCCGGTTGGACGCGTCGCGCGAGGCGGAGGTGGCCACGAAGCGGATCTTCTCCGCGCCGTGCTTCTTGATCACGGCGGCGTACTCGCGGCAGGCCGCGAAGGTCCGCTCCAGCGCCTCGGGGGCGAGCCGCCCGGTCCGGTCCACGCCCTGGCCGAGCCGGACAATCGTCATCCGCCGGTCGAGGTCGACCAGCTCACCGGTGGCCGGATCCGCGTCGGCGACAAGCAGCCTGATGGAGTTCGTACCGCAGTCGATGGCGGCGACCCGGGTCACTTCTCGTCCCCTCCTTCGAACGGCGTGACGCACGGGCCCTTGCGCCACCACTCGGGCAGCATCGCGATCGCCTCGTCGCCCAGCGGATTGACGCCGGGTCCCGCCGCGAGCGAGTGGCCGACCAGGACGTGCAGGCACTTCACCCGGTCCGGCATGCCGCCCGCGCTCGGGAAGCCCTCCAGTACCTCGATGGCGTCGCGGCGTTCGATGTAGTCCTCGTGGGCGGCGCGGTACTCGGCAGCCAGCTCCGGGTCGGTCGCGAGGCGCTCGTTCATCTCCTTCATCACGCCGTTGGCCTCCAGCGTGCCGATCGCCGAGGCGGCCCGCGGGCAGGTCAGGTAGTACAGCGTCGGGAAGGGGGTGCCGTCGGGGAGCCGCGGCGCGGTCTCGACGACGTCGGGCTGACCGCACGGGCAGCGGTGCGCGATGGCGCGCAGTCCGCGCGGCGGACGGCCGAGCTGCTTCTTGAACGCGGCGATGTCCGCGTCGGTGGGCTCGGTCGGGGCGGTGGTGGGAGGGGGCGTTTCCATGCCTGCCTTGGTTCTAGCGGTGCTTCTGTGTGGCTGCTACTTGGTGCGGTCGGCGTTGTCGACGCCGTCCCAGACGTTCGAGTACCAGGGGCGGTCGGTCGCCCCCTCTTCGGTGCGGCGCTTCTCGGCGGCCTCGGGGTTGATCATGATGTAGCCGGTCTCTCCCGGCACCACGAGATGCAGGTGCTCGCGGGCGAGGCGCCGGATGTACATGTCGTCCTGGAGCCGCGCCTTCTCGTCCCTCAGCCGCTCGACCTGCTCCTTGGCGTCCGCCATCCGGCGCTCCTGGTCGGCGATGTCGGCGCGCTGGGAGACGTACTGCCGCATCGGATACGCGAGCGCGACGGCCAGCGAGCAGACCACCAGGGCCAGGAAGGCCGCGCGGCCGGTGAGCCGGGAGCGGCGGGCCTGCCTGCGGTTCTGCGACCGGTAGACGCGAGCGGCGGTCTGCTCGCCGAGCAGCCGAATCCTGGTCGCGGTGGAGAACCGATCGCGGTCCTGCCCGGCCATGTCCCGCCTCCCCAATACGTACGTACGTCCCCGGACACGGTACGGGACCGCGGCCGGGGACGTACGTAAGGGAGAGCGTCAGCCCTTGCTGTGCTTATTAGTTCGCATAGCGAAACCGCGGGAACGCCGAGCGGCCCGCGTACACCGCGGCGTCGTCGAGGATCTCCTCGATGCGCAGCAGCTGGTTGTACTTGGCGACGCGCTCGGAGCGGGCCGGGGCGCCGGTCTTGATCTGGCCGCAGTTGGTGGCGACCGCCAGGTCGGCGATGGTCACGTCCTCGGTCTCGCCGGAGCGGTGCGACATCATGCACTTGAAGCCGCTGCGCTGGGCGAGCTCGACGGCGTCCAGGGTCTCGGTCAGTGAACCGATCTGGTTGACCTTGACGAGCAGGGCGTTCGCGGCACCGTCCTCGATGCCGCGGGCGAGGCGCTCCGGGTTGGTGACGAAGAGGTCGTCGCCGACGATCTGGACCTTGCTGCCCAGCTTGTCGGTGAGGACCTTCCAGCCGGCCCAGTCGTCCTCGAACAGCGGGTCCTCGATGGAGACGAGCGGGTACGCCGCGACGAGCTCCGCGTAGTACTCCGTCATCTCGGCGGCCGAGCGGGACTTGCCCTCGAACTCGTACGAGCCGTCCTTGTAGAACTCGGACGCGGCGACGTCGAGCGCGAGCGCGATGTCCTTGCCGGGGGCGTAGCCGGCTTCCTTGATGGCCTCGAGGATCAGGTCCAGCGCGGCGCGGTTGGAGTCGAGGTTCGGCGCGAAGCCGCCCTCGTCGCCCAGGCCGGTGGACAGACCCTTCTGCTTCAGGACCTTCTTGAGGGTGTGGTAGACCTCGGCGCCCCAGCGCAGGGCCTCGGAGAAGGACTCCGCGCCGATCGGGGCGATCATGAACTCCTGAATGTCCACGTTGGAGTCGGCATGCGAGCCGCCGTTCAGGATGTTCATCATCGGAACGGGCAGCAGGTGCGCGTTCGGGCCGCCCAGGTAGCGGAAGAGCGGCAGATCGGAGGCCTCGGAGGCGGCGTGCGCCACGGCGAGGGAGACGCCGAGGATCGCGTTGGCGCCGAGCGAGGACTTGTCCGGGGTGGCGTCCAGGTCGAACATCGCCTGGTCGATCAGGCGCTGCTCGGTGGCGTCGTACCCGACGAGCTCCGGGCCGATCTGCTCGATGACGGCGAGGACGGCCTTCTCGACGCCCTTGCCCTGGTAGCGGTTCTGGTCACCGTCGCGGAGCTCAAGAGCCTCGAACGCACCGGTGGAGGCGCCGGACGGAACAGCAGCACGACCCGTGCTGCCGTCGTCGAGGCCAACCTCGACCTCGACCGTGGGGTTGCCTCGGGAGTCCAGGATTTCCCGGGCTACGACGACGTCGATGGACGGCACGAGCATCTCCTTCTGGGATGTGACGCTAAATGTGACTCAAGCAGTGGGACACAAGCAGTGCAGGGCAGTGCAGGGTCTCCGTGGCCTTGCGGCAAGAGCCTAACCGGCTCCGGGGCATCGGTCGGCCGGTGCCCGCCCGCTGGGACGGAAAAGGGCATGAACAGGCAGTGACAAGGCAGAACCCCGGCCCGGCGCGTACGGGGGATAGCGCGCCGGACCGGGGTGCTCTGGGGCCCGGGGGGTCAGCTCGGGCGGAGCCGGGGCAGCCGGCTCGGGCGGAGCGGGTCAGCTCAGGTGGAGCTGCTGGCCCGGGTAGATGACGTCCGCGTCGTCGATGATGTCCTTGTTCAGGTCGAACAGCTTCTGCCAGCCGCCCCTGACCTTCTCGGTCTCGGCGATCTTGCCGAGGGTGTCGCCGGCCTTGACCTTGTACTCGCCGTCGCCCTTCTTGAAGCCCTTGGCCTTCGCGGCGGGCTTCGCGGGCTTTGCCGGAGCGGCGGGGCGCTCGGAGCGGGTGGTGGGAACCTCGGCACGCTTCGGCTGCGCCGGCTGCGTGGTGCCGGCGTCGGCGGAGCCGCCGTCGTTCGCGGCGTTGGACAGGTTGACGCCGCAGTTCGGCCACGCGCCCTTGCCCTGGCCGGCCAGGACCTTCTCGGCGACCGCTATCTGCTGGGACTTGGAGGCCTGGTCGGCGCTCGCGGCGTACTGCGTGCCGCCGTACGCGGCCCAGGTGGAGGCCGAGAACTGCAGGCCGCCGTAGTAGCCGTTGCCGGTGTTGATGGACCAGTTGCCGCCGGACTCGCACTGGGCGACCTGGTCCCACTCGGAGGTGGTCGCGGCGGACGCCGAGGTGGCGCCGAGGAGCGGGGCGGCGACGGCCGCACCGGTGACGCCGGCGATGGCGGCGAAACGCGTAGTCCGATTGAAAACGGTCGGGCGACGGTGCTTGCCCTTGCTGGAAAACAGCATGGAACATCTCCTCACCGACGCCTACGAGGTGAGCTGTCGGGTTCGGGCCGACGAGTTGCCCGGCCGCGCGTCCTGCGCGCGGCTTCACCCCAAGCCGGTTGGAGCCGTCGATCTCAACGGCCGGGGCCGGCACTTACCTTGGGTCCCCCGCTCCTGCCTTCGGCGCTCTGCGCGACGACTACTCCCCCCGACCGTCGGCAGGATTCGGCGTGACGGTCAGCGGTGCCCGCGGTGGCGAGCGATCAGACCGTAAACACACCTCTCCCCGATGTTCAAAGGTGAACATCGGGGAGAAATCGCCCATCTCGCCGCCCCAGTCACTCCCGTTTCCGCAGGTGAAGGGCGGAATGAGTGGTTCCGCCGGGCAAGTCACAGCAGTTGGGACAAAGAGACCCTTGTCTCACTTGCGCAGACTCGGACATATGCCCGCGAAACTGACCCTGAACTGGCGGCGAATTACCCCTACTTCACGCCCAGATCAAGGCTCTGGCCAGGAAGGATGAGATCGGGGTCGGCGCCGACGGTCTGCTGGTTCGCCTCGTAGAGCGCGGTCCAGCCGCCGGAGAGCTTCTGCTTGTCGGCGATGGCCCACAGACTGTCGCCCGGCCGGACGGTGTACTCACCGGGCGCGGCGTCCGCATTGCCCGTCTCGCCTTCCTCATCCGGGTTGCCCGCATTGTCGCGTGCCGAACCGTCACCTCGCGAGGCATGACGACCCACTTCGCGCTCATTGTCCGCATTGCCCGGCTCGGTCTGCTCCGGGGCGGCCTCGCCACGGTGCTTGCCGCTGCCACTGTCGGCGCCCAGCGCCGCGTCCGCGGCCGCCGACTCGGCGGGCTCGGCCGACTCGGCCGGGTCCGCGGTCGGCTCGGCAGACGCCGCCGTGGTGGGCTCGGCGGAGGGGGTCGTGGGTATGAGCGACTCGACCGGGGTGCTCTGCTCGGACGACGGCACGATGCCCGGGTCGACGCCGGTGGCGGCGCCGTCGTTCTTCAGGCCGGCGAGTGCCGCGCAGCCGGGCCACGCCGCGGGGCCCTGTGCGTCGAGGACCTTCTCGGCGACCGCTATCTGCTGCGAGCGGCTGGCGAGGTCGGCGCGGGGCGCGTAGTCCGTACCGCCGAAGTCCTGCCAGGCCTCCTGCGAGAACTGCAGCCCGCCGTAGTGCCCGTTGCCGAGGTCGGCACTCCACATGCCGCCGCTCTCGCACTCCGCGACGCGGTCCCACATGGAGGCGTCGGCGGCGGAGGCCGAACCGGCGCCGAGAAGGGGGATGGCGATGGCCGATCCCGTCACCCCTGCCGCGACAACAATGGCAGGAGCCTGACGAGGTCGGCGGTGTCGCCCGTTCCCGGAACGCATGCGGTTGCCTTTCACGTGACTACTGAGACGACGGTGAACGTAGCCGCATTCGAACGGAAGTCACAAGTCGATGCAGCGGAGATCACGTGAAAGTCACAGTCTTGACAAAGCGTCAGATCTGTCGAGCAGTGAACTCAACCGGCAGAGTGCGCAATCCGCGCATAATGAGACCCCCACGCCACCGCAAATCGGCCGGATCGCCTGCAAGCCGCAAGTCCGGCATTCTCCTGAGCAGCGTGGCGAGCGCGGTCTGCCCCTCGAGACGCGCGAGCGGCGCGCCGAGGCAGTAGTGGATGCCGTGCCCGTACCCGAGATGCTGGTTGTCCCGCCGGGACAGATCGAGGCTGTCCGGGTCGGCGAACCGCTCCGGGTCCCGGTCGGCGGCGGCGAGTACGACGAGTACGGGATCGCCCGCCGCGATCCGCTGCCCGCCGATGACGAGCGCCTCGGTGGCGAACCTCCAGGTGGCGAGCTCCACGGGCCCGTCGTAGCGCAGGAGTTCTTCGACACCGGTGGCCAGTAGCTCGGTCTCACCGGCGGCGAGAGACGTCTGGAGCCGCTCCCGCTGTTCCGGATTACGAAGCAGGGCATATACCCCATTGCCGATCAAGTTCACGGTAGTTTCAAAACCCGCGAAGAGAAGGATGAAGGCCATGGCAGCGGCCTCGTTCTCGGTGAGGTGCTCGCCGTGGTCGCTGGCCCGGATCAGCCCCGAGATCAGGTCCTCCCCGGGCCCCTCCCGCTTTCGGTGGATCAACTCCGCGAGATAGCCCCGCATCTTCTTCACAGAACGGGCGACGCCGCCGCGCGGCCCGCCGCCGTGGCGGATCATCATCCCGGCCCAGTCGCGGAAGTCGTCCTGGTCCTCGCGCGGGACGCCGAGCAAGTCGCAGATGGCATAGATGGGGAGCGGGAACGCGAACTCATGAATCAGATCCGCCTCCCCCCTCTCCACGAACCCATCAATGAGCCGGTCCGTCAACTCCTGTACACGCGGGGCGAATTCGGCAACCCGGCGCGGGGTGAACGCCTTCGACACCAGCCGCCGCAGCCGGGTGTGGTCCGGCGGGTCGATGTTCAGCAGATGGGTCATCAGCTCAGCCTTGCGCTCGCCGGGGATCCCCGTCTTGCCCTTGGCATGGGCGGGCTCGTCGTGATGCGCGGGATTCTTGCTGAGCCGCTGGTCGGCGAGGGCCTGCTTGGCATCGGCGTACCGCGTCACCAGCCATGCCTCGACCCCGCTGGGGAGGGTGGTCCGGTGGACCGGCGAGTTTTCCCGGAGCCACGCATAGGCGGGGTAGGGGTCGGTGGCGAACTCCCAGGTGAACAGCTCGGGCTGAGCGCTCACTCCTGTCCCTCGGCGGCGCGGATCGCGTCCCGGTAGGCGCGGGCCGCGGCGCGCAGGGCGGCCTCGGGGTCGGTACCGGACTCCTCCGCCCGGACGGCGAGGGCGAGCAGTTCGTAGCCGGTGCCCGGGCCGGCGGGGAGCGGGACGTCGAGGCCGGCGGTACGGACCCGGCCGGCGAGCTTCGCGGCGAGGGCGAGGCCGGGCTGGCCCAGCGGCACGCCGTCCGTCACGGAGTCGCGCTGCTTCTCGATCGCCTTCGTGCGGAGCCAGTGCTCCTTCACGTCCTCCGGCGTCTCGGCGTGCTCGTCGCCGAAGACGTGCGGGTGGCGGTGGATGAGCTTCTCGACGATCGTCCCGGCGACGTCGTCGATGGAGAACGGCTCTTCCTCGTCCTCCTGCGCGATGCGCGCGTGGAAGATGACCTGCAGGAGTACGTCCCCGAGCTCCTCGCGCAGCTCGTCGCGGTCGCCGTCCTCGATCGCCTCGACGAGTTCGTACGCCTCCTCGATGCCGTATTTGGCGAGGCCCTTGTGGGTCTGGGTCGACGACCAGGGGCACTCGGCGCGGATCCGGTCCATGACCTGGACGAGGTCGAGGAGACGGGCGCCGGGCAGGTCGTACGAGCCGGGGAGCAGCTCCAGGTCCGGCATCTGCACCCGCCCGGACCCGGCGAGCCGGGCGAGCCCGTCGGTCAGGGCCGTATCGCCCTCGCCGGAGGGGACGACCACGACGGTGCGGCCTCCCCCAGAGCCTTCGGCCTGAGAGGTACCCCCGGCGCAGGCGTCGACCAGCTCCTGCGCGGTGACGGCCGTTATCTCCACGGCGACACCGGCCTCGCGGAGATACGGCAGCTGGGGGTGGGCCCCGTCGGCACAGAGCACCCGGTCGGCGGCGTGCAGCGTCTGCCACGCGGGCCAGGACAGCAGCCCGGGCGCGACGCGGTGGCTTGCGGTGAGCAGAACGATTCGGCCGGGGGCGACTGGTGCTTCTGTGGTCACCCCTCGAACCTACCTCGCGCCGCTACGCACCCGCCTCGACGGGCTCCGGCTCCTTGCTGACCTGGGTGATCCACGGGGCCTTGTAGTTGCCGAGCTCGAGTTTCCGGTCGTCCCAGGTGCCGAAGCGGGGGTTGACGTCGATGTCCAGCGCCTTGGCGGCGGCGGTGAATGCCTGGTTCAGCTTCTGCTGACCCTCGGGAGTGTTGGTCGCGCCGAGGGCCTCGGCGAGCTTGCTTACCAGGATGTCGCGGCGTACGACGTCGCCCAGCTGGTCGGGGGCGACGCCGCGCTGCTGCAGATACATGGCCGCGAGCTGCTCCTCGCCACCGGACTGCTGCACGAGGGCGGTCCGCCCGTCCTGGATCTCCTTGCGGCTGACCTCGACCCCGGCGTCGTCGGCGGCGCGCTGGACGACCCGCTCGACGATCAGGTCGTAGAGCTTGGCGCGGCTGAGCTGCCCGCTGTCCTTGATGAGCTGGGCGGACTGGGGGGAGCGCTGCTGGGCGGCGCGCACGTCCTTCACCTTCGCCTGGACGGTGGACACCTCGATCCGCTCCCCACCGACGACGGCGGCGGCCCCTGGGTGAGCCTCACTGCCGCAGGCGGCGAGGAGGGGCGCGGCGACGAGCAGCGCGGCTGAGACGGTGAGCGCGGTGCGACGGCGGCGGTGCAAAGGAGCCTCCCGGCGTGCGGCGTGATTGTGCGACGATGCACAAGACCCTGCGGTGATCGATGTTAGGCAGTCTCCCTGGCCTGGGCCACTGATTCGACCGACGATTCGCCGGAAGTTGCGACGCACACGTTCACATGGCGTTCAACCTGCGCCGCCGGGCGAGCCGGCTCCGGGCGCAGCATGATCGTCCGGGACACGACGAAGGTGATCGGGACGGCGGCACCCGCCGCGATCAGCGGGGCGTAGCGGCTGCCGAAGTGCAACACGTCCACCAGGAGATAGACGCCGCTCGTGGTGACGACGAAGTTCGCCGCGTTGGTGAGCGGGAAGAGGAGGAACTTCCGCCAGGTGGGACGGGTCCTGTATGTGAAGTACGAGGTCAGGAAGAAGGACCCGACCATGCTCAGCGCGAAGGCGACGACATGCGCCGCCACATAGGGCAGCCAGGTGAGCAGGGCCAGATACAGGCCGTAGTACGTCCCGGTGTTCACCACCCCCACCAGGGCGAACCTGACCAGCTGGACCCGGACCGTCATCGTCTTACGAGCTCCCCGTTGCGTTTGTGCCGCTCACCTTCCTGCTGGTGCGGAAGGCCGGCGTTGGTGGCCTTCACCAGGAAGTGCGGTCGCCGCTTCACCTCGTAGTAGATACGGCCGACGTACTCGCCGACCACCCCCAGCATCAGCATCTGCACGCCGGCGAGTGCCGTGACCGCCACCAGAAGGGTGACATACCCGGGGGTGTCCACGCCGTTCACCAGGGCGACACCGACAATCCAGGCGGAATACGCTATGGCGAGCGTGACAAGCAGCAGCCCGAGATAGACGGCGGCCCGCAGCGGCTTGTTGTTGAAGGAGAGCAGGCCGTCGAGGCCATAGTTGAGCAGTTTGCCGAAGCTCCACTTGGAGCGGCCCTGCTCACGCACCGCATTCTCGTACTCGAAGGTCGTGGTGCGGAAACCGACCCAGGCGAACAGGCCCTTGGAGAAGCGGTTGTATTCGGTGAGTTCGAGGATCGCGTCCACCGTGCGGCGCGACAGCAGCCGGAAGTCGCCCACGCCGTCGACGAGTTCGACGTCGACGAGCCGGTTGATCAGCCAGTAGTAGGCGCGGGCGGTGAGGGTGCGGGTGACCCGGTCGCCTTTGCGCGTGCGGCGGGCGATGACCTGGTCGAAGCCCTCCTCATGAAGCTGCAGCATGCGCCTGACCAGCTCCGGCGGGTGCTGGAGGTCGGCGTCCATGATGACCACGGCGTCGCCCTCGGCATGCTGGAGCCCGGCGAGCATCGCCGCCTCCTTGCCGAAGTTGCGGCTGAAGGAGACATAGCGGGTACGAGGGTCGGCCTCGGCGATCTCCTCGAGGAGAGGGAGCGTCCGGTCCTGGCTTCCATCGTCCACATAGACCAACTCGAATTCCTGCCCGAGCAGGGAGAGTTCTGCGGTCACATGTTCATGGAAGCGGCCGATGATCTCCTCTTCGTTGAAGCACGGAACAACTATCGAGATCAGCACGGAAGAACAACAACCCACCCGAATGTCCCATGCGGATTCCCTGCATGACGCTCAGGCGACCATTTCGTGAACTGGGCTTCCCACGACATGTTTTCACCATCCACGCTGGCATATTCGAGGAATCATGTCGACTCTGCAATCCGCGCGCGGCCGCGCCGCCGCCCTCGCCGCGCTGATCACCGTGGGAGCCGTGTGCGCCGGTGACGCCGTCGCCCGCAGCTTCCCCTTCGGACCGCACACCCGCAGCGTGAACGACCTCGGCAATCAGTTTGTGCCATTTCATGCGCACCTGTGGGATCTGCTGCACGGGCGGGCCGACGGCGGACTGCTGCTGAACTGGCAGTCCGGATACGGCACCAGCTTTCTGCCCGACCTCGGGACCTATCTGACCAGCCCGTACTCGCTACTGGTCGGACTCTTCCCACGGGACCGGATCGACCTCGCCGTCTATGTGATCACGCTGCTGAAGATGGCGACCGCGGCCGCGGCCATGACCTGGCTGCTGCTGTCACTGCGCAAGGACACGGGCGGGCGCTGGTGGATGGCGGCGGTGCTCGGCGGCTCGTACGCGCTGTGCGGCTGGTCGGTCGTCGAGGCCTCGTACAACCCGATGTGGATGGACGGCCTCGTCGCCTTCCCGCTGCTGTGCCTGGTCGGCGAGTGGGCACGCACGGCACGCCGGCCGGTTCTCGGCCCGATGGTCGTCGCGGTGGTGTGGATCGCCAACTTCTACACCGCGTACATGGCGACCATCGGGGCCGCGCTGGTGCTTCTCGTGCGGCTGCTGCTGGAGGAGACGGCGGTACGGGACCGGATGCGGGCACTGCTGCGGGCCGCCCGGGCCGTACTGCTCGGCATCGCGCTGGCCGCGCCCGTCCTGATCCCCGTCTTCCTCGGCTCCAAGCACGCCTATCCGGGGTGGACGAAGGAGTTCGCGCCGGCCGGCTGGGCCGATGTGTTCGCCCGCACGCTGCCGGCGACGTACAGCTTCTTCACGCCCGCGGTCTTCCTCGGCAGCGGCGCGCTGCTGCTGGCCTGCACGCTCGCGTTCAACAGCGCGGTGCCACGGAGCGAGCGGTGGGTGTGGACAGGTCTCGCGGCGGCGACCCTGGTGTCACTCCAGTGGGCGCCGACGCATCTGGTGTGGCATGTCTTCGCGACGCCCAACGGCAGCCCGTACCGGCAGACCTTCGTCTTCGCCGGGATTCTCGTGATCGCCGCCTGGATCTGCCTCTCGTACGACTGGCCGGGGCGGCGCGCCCTGGTCGGCGGCGGCGCCGTGGTGGCCGTGATCGCACTCACCGCCTCCACCAGCGACCTCGTCACCGCCTGGACCTTCCCGCTGTTCGCGGCCGGGATCGCGGCGGTGGCGGGCGGTCTGCTGCTCGCCAGGCGCGGCAAGTACGCCGTGGTCGCGGCGCTGCTGCTCAGCGGCGCTCTGATCGGGCAGGCAGCGGCGACCACCGCGTACGCCGACCGGCAGCGGCTCGGCAGGCTGGACGACTACCCGGCCTGGGGCGAGCCGCAGAGCGAGCGGGCGGCGGCCGTGGCGAAGGCCGACGGCTGGCCGCGCTACCGCACCGACCCGGGCCGCGACCAGATCACCGGCAACGATCCGATCCTGATGGGCGGCCAGGGCGGCGCGTACTACAGCAGCCACACGCCCGATGTGTACACCCGCACGCTGGCCGCGCTCGGCGCGGGCTGGACGTCCAACGGCCGCAGTGTGCAGTCCCTGGACAACCCGGTCACGGACGCGATCTTCGCCGTCGGCGCACGGGTACGCACCAAGCCGGGACAGCACCCGGAGATGACTCGGGCCGCCCGGACGCCGCCGCTGCTGACGGTGCGGCCCGCAGGTCCCGCGGGGCGCTACAACTGGAACCCGTTCCGCAACCAGGAGCTGCTGCTCGGCTCGCAGGTCTACGACTCTCCGGTGAACGGCTCCTGCCCGGTCGGCAGCGAGGTCTTCCTCTGGGCGCCGAACTACACCGGCAAGGCCCGCCTCGGCGACAACGAGCAGGTGACGCTGCGCGGCGGACAGCCCAAGCGGCGTGCCGTGCTCACCTCGCTCGGAACAGTGAACTCCCCCGGTGCGACGATCAGTTACAGCCGTGGCAACCCTCGTACAACCGTGGGCTGTCTGGACCGGGCGAAGCTCACCGCCGCGGTGGACCAGCTGAAGACGACAGGGCCGGTGTCTCTCAACGTCACCGACAGCGGCGTACGGGCCGAACTCCCGCCCGGCACCCAGAGGACGGCTGTCCTCGCCGCGCCCCGGATCGCGGGCTGGAGCTGCAACGGCAGGCCCGCGGACTCCTACCTCGGGCTCGTCGCCGTACCTCTGGAGGGCAAGGCGACGACGGTCGACTGCTCGTTCCGCCCACCGGGCCTGAAGGCGGGCGCGGCGATCGGGGCCGCGGGGCTGCTGGCACTTGGGGGCCTCGCTCTGCTGCCCCTGCTGCGGGCGCGCTGGACGGGCAGCACATCCAGCCCGTCCAGCGCCCCAGGACCGGGCAACGGGGGCGGAGCCCCCTAAGGGGGACGCGGCATTCCGTCGTAACGACGTCACAATTCCGCCGCCGCAAAGCCATCAGGACTTCATCTGCGCAGCATCCCGCCGTGGCCCGCGCGGCGGCGCTCCGGCGTACCTTCCCCGGCATGCCCTCTCTCCTTCGGAACCGGCTGGCGAAGTGGGTCTTGAGCCCAGCCGACACCATGATCGAACGGCGCATCGAGCAGCATGTGAAGCGTGCCACGCAGGCCTTGCAGACCGATCTCGACGCTCTCCACCGAAAAGTGGCCGCCCTGCAGAACCCGCAGTACGGACTCGGCCTGCTCGTCGACGGGACGGGTCGAAGCGGCCACCGGACGCCCACCGCCGCCCAGATCGACACCCTCGCGCGTCAGATCCAGGGCGTGGCGGACGGCAGTGAACACGCTCTCCGCAATGTGACCGTCGCCTATCGCACGGTGATCGCCCTGGAGTCACTCGGCGTGGGCAGGCTGGCCGGGTCCACCTCCAACGTGTGCGGAAAGCTCGCCACGGTGCCGCTGCTCTCCCCGCCGAACGGCAATGTCCTCGAAATCGGCACCCTGTACGGGATGTTCGCCGCGGGACTGCTGCGGATGCTGCACCGGTCCGGGCTCGAACCGCATCTGACGATCGTCGATCCGCTGGCGGGCGCGCAGCTTCAGCCCGGCGCCGCCCCGCAGGGCGCGGATCCCACCGGCACGCCGGTGCGCGAGGACGTCGTACGGGCCAACCTGGCACTCGGCGGCGTCGGTTCGGTGATCGACGCGCGAATCCAGCAGGGCTTCTCGGGTGATCCGGAGGTGCGGGCCGCCGTCTCCGACCGGGAGTACGGAGTGATCGTGGTGGACGGCGATCACTCCATGGACGGGGTGCGGGCCGATCTGGAATGGGTCGAGCAGATCGTGGCCCCGGGCGGGATCGTGGTCCTCGACGACTACGGCGACAAGGCCTGGCCCGGGGTGCAGGACGCCCTGGACAAGCACCTGGCGAGCGGGACTTCGCGGCTGAGCCTGCTGGGGCGGGTGTCCACCTCGGCGTATCTGCGCGCGAACTGATCGTCCGGCGAGAGTCCCGCGGGTACGTGCTCCCGTGGTTGCTTGCTCCCGCGGCTACTTGCTGTGGAACTGCTGCTGCCGGTTGAGCGCGCGTCGCAGCTCGACCGGCAGCTGGTGGTACGGCCCCAACGCCCGCTCGGCGTCGTACAGCAGGCCCTGCAGCTGGTGCCTCGCCGCCGTGTGGTCGCCCACCGCGAGCAGCAGATTCCCGATCCGGTGGCGGACGTCGAAGGCGCGGGCCGCGTCCGCGCCGCCCGACTGCTTGTTCTCGTAGTACGGCAGGACGGCGCGGTACTCGGCGAGCGCGGCGGCCGCCTCGCCCAGCTGCTCCAGGCACTGCGCCGCGTCGTAGCGGTACTGCAGCGTCTGCGGGTCGGCCGGGCCCGCCTCGGCGGCCCGGTCGTCGGCAAGCCGCCGCAGCTCGGGAAGCGCACGGCGGTACTGCCCGTCGTCCATCAGCGTCGTCGCGTACTGCTTGCGCAGGATCCGTACGACCGGCGAGTGCTCGCCGTGTTCGGCGGCGGCCGCCGGGAGGATCCCGCCGAGGATGTCCACGGCCTGGGTGATGCTGCCCTCGCCGAGGAGGCGCTTGACCTCGTCGACGGCGGCCGCGACATCGGGGCGTGGCGCCGGCGGAGTCGGGGGTGTCATGGGCGGCGGCGGGGCGGTGACGCGGTCCGGCCAGGGGGCGTGCGGGCGCAGGAAGGGCCGGGTCGGGTCGAGCGGTCCTGCGGGGGCGCCGCGGCTGGGCAGCAGCGGCGCGAGAGCCTCGTACACCTCCTGCGCGCCCGTCGGGCGGTGCTGCGGGTCCTTGGCGAGCAGCCGCAGGACCAGTGCTTCGAGCGGTTCGGGGATGTCGGGGCGCAGCTGGCGGACCGGGAGCGGCGGCTCGTAGAGATGGCGGTGCAGCACACCGAGCGCGGTGGAGCCCGCGAACGGGACGTTCCCGCTGAGGAGTTCGTGCAGCAGCACGCCGAGGGCGTAGAGATCGGTGTACGGGCCGACCGCGCCGCCCATCGCCTGCTCGGGGGCCATATAGGCGGGGCTGCCGATGGGCGATCCGGTGTGTGTGAGGCGGGTGGTGTCCACGTCGATGACGGACGCGACGCCGAGGTCGAGGACCGTGACCGTACCGTCGGGCTTCACCATGACGTTCCGCGGCTTGAGGTCGCGGTGGACGATCGGCACGGCGTGCACGGCGGCGAGCACCGCGCACAGCTGGGCGGCGACCGAGACGGCCCACGGCCAGGGGTACGGCTCCTGCTCGGCGAGATGGTCGGCGAGGTCCGCGCCCTCGACGTACTGCATGACGAGGAAGAGCTCCTCGCCGTCGCTGCCCGCGTCATGGACGGTGACCAGACCGGGGTGCGAGACCTGGGCGGTGACCCGGCACTCGCGAACGAAGCGGCGACGCATGTCGTCGGCGGCGGCGGCCGCGGCCATGTGGTCGGGGCGGAGCAGCTTGACGGCGACGCGGCGGTCGAGGCGGTTGTCGTACGCCGTCCAGACCTGGCCCATGCCGCCCTGGCCGATGACGGTGGAGAGCTCGTAACGGCTCGCGATGACGCGTCCGTTCACCGGCCCTGCTCCGGGCCCTGCTCCCGGCCTTGCTCCTTGCGGAGGTAGTCGCTGAGCTCGTCGAGCTCGGCGCGTACCTGGTCGATGCGGGGCTTGTCGGACGGGGAGTGCGGCTGGGGCTGGGACTGCGGCTGAGGCTGGGGCTGGGGCTGGGGCTGGGGCTGGGGCTGGGACTGCGGCTGGGGCTGGGACTGGTGCGGGACCGTCGGGTAGCCGTATCCGGCCACGGGCGGCTTCGGCGCCAGCGGCTGTGCCTGCGGCGGCAGGCCGTAGGGCACGGTGGGCCCGTAGTACGGCTGCGCGACCCGGGAAGAGAAGTGCTTGATGTCCGCGTACAGGAAGTAGGGCACGACGGCCAGGGCAACGGCGAGCATGATGCCGATCGACACATCCGACCGGGTCATGGTCAGGTTTTCGGTGGGGTCCGACAGCAACGTGCCGAAGCAGGCAATGAAGGAGACCAGCACCACCGCGAAGAGCACCCAGTCGAGCGCGCGCTTGGTGACGAGTGCGAGCCGCAGCATCGTGCCCCAGGCCAGCATCCCGCAGCTGAAGACGGGGAGTATCGCGAAGAGCACCCGCAGCACGATCACCGACGTCGGTATGTCGCGCGGAGGCTGCGGCGGCATATAGCCGGGGCCATGCATTGGTGCTCCTGAAGGCCTGGGGACGAGGCGGTTTGCGAGGACGAGCGTATACACCGACACGGACAACGGCTGCCGGGTTGTACGGAACCGTTGTCGAACCGGTCACGCCGTGAGACTGCCGTCCGCCAGACCGTCGTACAGACCCTGGACCAGCTGCTCCCCCAGCCGCCCCGCCAGTCGCAGCGCGTCCTCGAACGCGGCCAGTGCGCGGAAGCGTTCACCGTACCGCCGCTGGTCGGCCAACGGCAGCCGGGGCAGCTGCAGTCGGCGTACGTCCAGCCGGGTCGAGGTGGACGCATAGCTGCTGGCCTGCCGGGTGTTGGCGGTACCGCGCAGGAACCCGGCGAGGAACCATGGGTCGAGCGCCGCCGGATCGGGGCGCAGCAGCTGGAGGTTGCGGCCGAGCGCCGCGCCCGCCGTCGCCGCGTCGACGACGCGTACGACCGAACCGCCACCGAGCACCGGCACGACGACATCGCCTTCCGCGACGAGTACGGCCTCCTCGTCGGGTCCTTCGGGGAGCGTGCCCGAAGGCCCGGTGCCGGCGAGGACGTCCTGCTCGCTGAGTACGGGTACGGCAGCACCGGACGACGCGCCCGTGCCGCCGGCCCGGATCACCAGCGCGCCCGCGCGGGCCAGTTCGCCGACCGTGGTGGCGGGCCAGGGCGCGGGCCGGTCGTGGGCGGACGGCGCCGGGGTGAGTTCGCCGGTCAGCCGGAGGGTGTCCGCGAGCCGGTCCCGTACGCGCAGCAGCTCGGCCGCGCCGCCGCCCGCGGCCGGCGGCGGGAGGTGCCGGGCGGGGGCCAGGTCCACGTCGTCGTCGAGGAGTTCGATGACCGGGACCGCGCGGCTGACGCCCGGCCGCTCCTCGGCCGTGCCGTGCCGGTCGAAGGGCTGCCAGGCGTCGAGGACGGCACTCTGGACGGCCTGCCAGTCGAGCTTGTCGCGGCCGCCGCCGGCTCCGGCCAGCTCGGCGGTGTCCACGAGCAGCAGTTCGGACGCGGGCGGCTTGCCCGCCTCGGGCCTGCGCAGCACCCAGAGGTGGAGGGGGATGCCGTACGGGGGCGCGGCGCCGGCCGGCAGCGAGACGACGGCCCGAAGCGCGCCGCGGCGCAGCAGGCCCGCGCGGATACGGCGTCCCGAGCGGCGGGACGCGGCGGCCGGCGGCATCAGCAGGACGGCGGTGCCGCCGGGGCGCAGTCGGGCCAGCGCGTGCTGCACCCAGGCCAGTTCGGACTCGGTGCGGGCCGGGAAGCCGTACTCCCAGCGCGGGTCGTAGGCGAGTTCGTCGTGGCCCCAGTTGCGCTCGTTGAACGGCGGGTGGCAGAGCACGGCGTCGACGGAGGCCTCGGGGAAGGCGTCGGCGCGCAGGGTGTCGCCGCAGCGGGCGCGGACCGTGGCGTCGGAGTGCAGGGCGAGGCGCAGCGCGGTGAGCGCGGTGAGGTCGGGGTCGGCGTCCTGGGCGTACAGGGCGGAGGGGTTCTCGACGGCGCGCAGCAGGGTGCCTGCTCCGGCGGCCGGGTCGTGCACGGTGGCGGCGGGCCCGGCGACGGCAGCCATGAGGGCGGCGGGGCCGGGAGGCGTGAGGGTGTACTGGCGGAGGTTGGTGTCGAGGAAGCGCCCGAGCAGGAACTCGTAGGTCTCCCGGTGGCCCAGCTCGGCGGCGAGTTCGGCGACCGAGCGCAGCAGGGGCACGCTGTGAACCCCTCCGGCGATCGAGGGCACGCCCGAGGAGCGTTCGGAGGCCCCGAGCTCACGGAAGAGGTCACCTCGGTCCTCGCCGAAGCGCGCCGCCAGTACCGGCTCCATCGCGGTCGGCAGCAGTTCCGCCATGCGCTTGTCGGAGGCGGCCGTCAGCTCCTGCCACAGGCTCGGCCTGTCCCGTACGAGCAGCAGGGTGCAGCCTGCCTGGACCAGTGCGGTGGCGGCTGTCGCCGGGTGGTCGGCGAGTAGTTGCCAGACCCGTTCGCGCAGCGGGACTTCGGCGAGTTTCCCCTGGTCACGCAGCCACTGCTCGACCTCTGCAAGGGCGAACGACGGACTGGTCTCGGTGCCGCCCACGGGTTTGGGGAAGTCCGCGTGCCGTCGCCGCCAGTTGCTGACCGCGGCCCGTCCGACTCCTGCCAGCCGGGCGATCCCGGCGGCCGTCACCTCGCTTGCGTTCTCCGGCACCTGGCCGCCTCCCTCTCCCACGCCAGCCGGTCCTGCCCGTCTGCTGTGTCGCCGAGCATACCGGCGCACGAATGATGCATCCCTTCACAGTGTGAGTGAACCGGAATCTCGTGAATCGTGTTGACTCGGTTCACAGCCCCTGGTCTCATTAACCCGTCGCTACACGGGACTTTCGGCAAGTCCGCACCACACTCCACGTCCCCGGAGGACATCCATGTCCCATTCCATGCAGCAGCCGCAGTACGGCGCCCCGCAGTTCGGGCAGCAGGCACCGCCCCCGGTCCCGATGCGCAACGGCCTCGGCACGGCCGCGCTGGTGCTCGGCATCATCGGCACCGTCTCCGGTCTGATCCCGTTCTTCTTCTGGCTGGCCGGCATCCTCGGCCTGATCGCCCTGATCCTGGGCCTGTCGGGACGGGGCCGCGTCAAGCGCGGCGAGGCCGCCAACAAGGGTGCGACCACCACCGGCGCGGTCCTCGGACTGGTCGCGCTGATCCTCTCGGTCGTCGGCGCGGTACTCACCTTCAAGGCCGTGGACGAGGCGGTCGACGAGATCAACAAGGCGGCCACCGGCACCACCGCGTCGAAGGAGCCGGCCGCCGGCAAGAGCGACGGTGCGGCGAAGGGCGACGCCAAGGGGAAGGGTGCGGGCCTCGCGGCCGGTGACACCGCCGTCTACGACGACGACCTCAAGATCACGGTCTCCGCGCCCAAGGCGTACACCCCGAGCGAGTTCGCCGCCGGTCACACCGCGGGCAACAAGGCGTACGAGGTGACCGTGGTCGTCGAGAACGGCGGCAAGAAGAAGTTCGACACCACGCTGCTGACGACGGACGCCCGCGCCGGGAAGGACGGCGTCAACGCCGAGCAGATCTTCGACGAGAAGGTCGGCAGCGGCTTCAGCGGCACGATCCTGCCCGGCAAGAAGTCCACGGTACGGTTCGCCTTCGACGCCCCGGCCGCCGCCAAGGAGCTGACGGTCGAGGTCAGCCCGGGTCTGACGTACGACGCCTCGCAGTGGGAGCTGAAGCTCTGATCCGCCACACCCGTCCCTGACCCACCCCCCTTTCCACCCGGAGAACACGCCATGCATGCCATCGCTCCCGCCCGCCGCCGTCGCACCGCCTTCGCCGTACTCGCCGCCGTTGTCGCCCTCGGCGGCGCGGCCTGCGGACCGCTCGACCCGGAGCCCGCCTCCAAGGGGTCGAAGAGCTCCGCGAGTTCGAAGGGCGCCAAGGAGAACGCCAAGGACAAGAAGGCCACCGAGCCGTTCGCGGGCCTGTCCGGCCCCGAGATAGCCAACAGAGCGGCCAGAGCCACCAAGGCGGCCACCTCCCTGACCCTCGACATCACGATGAAGACGGCCGACGGACCCACCAAGGGCTTCATGGCCATCAGCACCAAGGGCGACTGCAAGGGCACGCTGTCCGTCGGCAGCGACGGCACGGTCGAGCTGATCAAGACGGGGAACACCGCGTACATGCGGTTCGACGAGGCCTTCCTCCGGGAGCAGAGCAAGGGCGAACCGGCCGCGGAGGCCGACGCCGTGATCAAGACGCTCAAGGGCCGCTGGATGCTGACGGACGTCTCCGACCCCGAGGCCAAGGACAGCCTCGAACTCTGCGACCTCGACAGCGTGCTGTCCGAACTCGAGGCGAACGACAACGCTGCCCGCCGGGCCGGGGAGACCACGGTCAACGGCCAGAAGGCGCTGAAGCTCACCGAGTCGGACGGCGAGGCGACCTACACGCTGTACGTCGCCACCGAGGGCGAGCCGTATCTGCTGAAGGTCGAGCAGGTGGGCGGCGAGGAGCCGGGCACGATGACCTTCTCCGCGTACAACAAGCCGGTCGCGGCGAAGAAGCCGGCGGCCAAGGACATCCTCGACCTGGACAAGCTCGGCGAGCAGTGACGTACAGCCGCGAGCAGTGAAGTACAACCGCTGGAGGCCGCCCGTGAGGCGGCCTCTTCGCGTCAAACCCGGTGCCGCACCCACACATTGGGCTCCACATACACCGCGTACCCGCGCTCCGCCTCGCAGTGCACCGGCACCAGCGCGCCCGGCACCTCCACCGGACCGGACTCCTCGAAGGGCAGCCCGGTCCACTCACGCCACTGCTTCAGCGACCCGGAGACCGTCATGGAGGCCGGCGCCACCGACTCGACGACCCCGCCGGCCCGGACATGAACCCGCAGCCAGGGGTCGTACGGCAGACCGTCGGCGGCCCGGGTGCGGTGCGCGTACTCCTCGATCAGGGCGTACGGTTCACCGCTCTTCGCGCTCGGCCGCACCGGCGCGACCAGCTCCTGGAAGCCGAGCCTGCGGACGTTCTCGCGCAGCGCGGCCAGCATCCGGCCGGAGATGCCCTGACCCTGCCGGTCCTCGGCGACGGTGATCTCGATCGCGCTCACCGTGTCCGGCGTACGCCCGTGCCGCAGATCGGAGAAGGCCCACAGCATCACCTGGTCCCAGCCGCCTTCGGGGAGCCCGCCGCGCCCCTCCGCCGCCATCAGGAACGGCACGCTGAACGCCCGGCCCACCACCCGGCCGTCCGGGTCGGTCGCGACCAGCACGTACTCCGGCAGTTCGGCGACGATCCGCCCGATGTTCGCCCAGCCCACCGGGTCGTTGATCACAAACTTCGGCCAGGTGTCGAGCATCTGCCACATGGGGCCCTGGAGTTCGGGCCGCTCGGCGAGCGTCGTGATGATCAGCTGCATGCGGGGCAGGCTAGCCGCCGCACTGCGTGAGCATCGACTGCGGTGACATCGACTTCCGGCCCGTGCGGCAGAGCTGGCTGCGGGAACTGGTCAAGGAGTACGGCCGTACAGCTCGTCCGAACGTCCAGGATCTGAGGCAGACCGTGTATGCAGCGACGATCGCCTCCGGCGCCCTGGCGAGCCGCCCGTACGGCGAGGAACCGCAGCGGCTGGCGATGGCGGATATGAACGCCGTGGTGGACCTGTTCCGCATCACGAAGCGCCCTGAGGACGGCCACGACTACTCCACCAGCCACCGCCGGGCGCTCCTCCGCCACTGGCGCACGTTCCTGGAATACGCGCGACAGGCCGGGATGATGGACCACCTGCCCGGCGGCTTCGCGCTCAACCCCCGCTTCCACACCATAGCCGCGGTGGAGGTGTCCGAGGACGACATCGGCCGAGCTCTCCCTGAACACGTTATTGCCCAACTCGACGCGAACATCGACTTGCTGGGCACCTCGACGGCGTACGAGAGCGGTGGCTGGACAGCCACCGACTTCGCGCGGATGTATCAGGTGGCCTACTTGATCCTCCGGGACACCGGCCGCCGCCCCGGTGAGGTCACGAGCCTGCGCCGCGACTGCCTGGAGTGGGTCGACGGCAAGCCGACGCTGATCTACGACAACCACAAGCGGCGGCGGCACGGACGTCGGCTGCCGATCTCGGAGAGGACCGCCAAGACGATCGAGACATGGCAGAAGGAACTCGACCGGCTACCCACCGTGCCGGCCTGCGCGCAGTGGCTGTTTCCCTCCCCGGGGCAGCGCAACCGCCCTCGTCGCGGCAATCTGACCTCCTCGCAGTTCTGCAGCAGGGTCTTCCGCGACTGGGTGGACGAGCTGATTCCGGACCTCGTGGACGAGCGCCTGGACGACGACGGCGAGCCGCTCGCGTACGACCGCACCCAGATCGTCCCGTACGGCTTCCGCCACGCGTACGCCCAGCGCCATGCGGACGCCGGGACCCGCCCCGATGTGCTGCGCGAACTCATGGACCACCGTTCGCTGGACGTCACCATGGGCTACTACAGAATCTCCCTCGGCCGGAAACAGGAGGCGGTCAGGACGGTCGCGGCGCTCGCCGTCGACCGGCACGGCGACTCGCGTGCCTTCGGCGATCCCCTGGCCTACGAGGTGGAGAGCGTCGGAGTTCCGTACGGCGGCTGCACCGAGCCGAGCAACGTCAAAGCCGGTGGCGGGCACTGCCGCATCCGCTTCCAGTGCGCCGGCTGCGACTTCTATCGGCCGGACCCCTCCTATCTCCCCGCCCTGGAACAACAGATCGCGGACCTACGGGCCGACAAGGAGGCCGCCCTGGCCATGGACGCCGCTGAGTGGGTCGTGCGCAACCTCGACGACCAGATCCACGCCTACTCGAAGTCGGCCGTCGAGATGCGACGCAAGCTCGACGCCATGCCCACCGAGGAACGGGCCGCCGTCGAATCGGCCTCACGCGAGCTTCGCAAGGCCCGCTCGGCCGCAAGCTTCCTCCCCGTAGAGGCGCTGACGACACGGAGCCCCGAATGAAGCGGACACCGACTTCCGACACACAAAGCCGGGACGCCCGAGTGGAACGGCTGCGCGCCAGCCGTGTCCAGGACAGCGAGGCCAAGACCGCGCGCACACTCGCCGTCGTACGTGACCTGCTCAGCGCAGGCCAACGCATCAACATCGCTCAAGTCGCCCGAGACGCATCGGTATCCACCTGGTTCATCTACAACCAGCCTCAGGTACGGGACGCCGTTCAGGGCGCCATGACCACCCAACGCGAGCAGGGCCTCTCCTGCCCTGCCCCACGTGGTGGGCAACAGCTGTCGCCTGCCGGACTGCAGACGGAACTTGCCCTGGCACGGGACGAGATCAAGGACCTCAAGAAGGAGCGGGGCCGGCTCCGTGAACGCGTACAGCTCTCGCTGGGGGCGGAGCTGGAGGAAACGAACCGCAGCCATCTGATCGACAGAGTTCAGGAGCTGGAGCGACAGAATGCTGCGCTGAGCCGCGAACTGGCAGAGGCCCGGGATCGCCAAACCGTGCTGGAGCAACGCCTGCACACGTCGGAGGACGAACTCGCCGCTGCCCGCACAGGTCTCCGCAGGGCGATGCAGGCAGTTCCGAACCACTGACGCCGAGTGGTCGTCGGAGGCCCGTCTCCGACAACCACTACGCCTCCGGTGCGTCGGCCCGTCCAGGGGCGCCGACGACCGCCCGCGGGCCGACCCGAGTCCGCTGTCGGGGAAAGCCCCGGCAAGGGACGCTGCCGCCTGCCAGCATGACCCGATGAGCAAGCAGACGGCTTTACGCCGACTCGACCTGGGCTACTTCGTCCGGCCGGCATCGGAAACCGGTGGCTCGCAGCCGCGAGTCGAACCCGTCCTCGCCTATCTCGTGCAGCGTGACGAGGGACTGCTCCTCTTCGACACCGGCGTCGGCGCTGCCGACCCGGAAACCGAAGCCCACTACCGCCCTCACCGCAGGCCACTCGAGGCAGCCCTCGCGGCCGCAGGAGTCACCCTCACGGACATCTCCCTGGTGGTGAACTGCCATCTCCACTTCGACCACTGCGGCGGGAATCCCTTGCTGGGCGGCAAGCCCGTCCTCGTGCAGTCCGTGGAGCTGGCCACTGCCTGCCGAGGCGGCTACACCATCGACGAACTCGTCGACTTCCCCGGCGCCACCTACGAGGAGATCACCGGAGAAGCCGAGGTCTGGCCAGGAGTCCGGATCGTCCCGACCCCCGGGCATACCGCCGGGCACCAGTCGCTCGTCATCCGGGAGAACGACGGCACCGTGGTCCTCGCCGGCCAGGCACACGACTTCGCATCCCACTTCGCCTCGGACCACCTGGCCCGCCAGGCCGCCCTCCAGGGCCTCGAACCGCCGCTTCCCACTTATCAGTCATGGCTGGAGCGGCTCACCGAGTTCGACCCCCGCCGCGTGCTCTTCGCGCACGACTGCTCAGTCTGGGAACCACCCCGGCACAGCGGTTGATGCCAGCCATCTCGGCGCCTGGTCAACCAGGACCGCAGCGTCAGCCACTGCACTGGGCGAGCATCATGTCCTTGTCCGGGGCCGTCACCGGCAGCGCGTACTTCTCGGCCACCTGCGCGAACCGCACGACATAGGCGCAACGGATCCGCTTGTTCGGCGGGAGCCAGGAGGCGGGTCCGGAGTCCTGCTTGGCTGAGTTGGCGCGTCCTTCGACCGGAAGCAGATTGAGCACGTCGTTCGCCAACTGCCGACGCTTGCCCTCCGGCCAGCGGGCGGCACCCATCTGCCAGCTGTACGACAGCGGCACTACGTGATCGATCTGCACCTCCATGGCATCCTGCTTTCGCCACTCGATGGTGCGGCCTGTGTAGGGGTCGTGCAGCGTCATCGAGGCGACCACGCAGTCGGAACCGTCCCGGAAACGCAGCCCCTCACCGTCGCGATTCATAAGATCATTTCGAGTGTCGCAGCCGTTCCTCGCCAGCGGCACCCCGTCTGCCGTGTCCATCCACGCGTATCCGAATTCGTCTCTGGCATAGCCCGTCTTCGGGCCACGGCCCTTAGTGGGTAGTTCCTCGATGAGCTTGCGGGCCCGCGACTTTTCCTCCGCTGACGTAACAGGAGCGAGCCCCGGTTTCGTCCCGTCGGGGTTCTCCAACGGGCTCACTGCCCGCCCGTCGGTTGCGGTGGATCCGGAACCCGAGGAAGTACCGCCCGCCTCAAGGCCGTCACATCCCGCGAGGAGCGCCACGGCAACGGCCGCGCCGAGCACCGGCCTCATCCAGCGGGTACACACGGCAGACCTGTGACCCGTGTGCCTCTCAGTACCCACAGCAGGCCACCCCCTGCATACGCTGCGAGAACGTCTCGGTCAGGGATCGGAGCATAGAGATAATCCTGGTGTCACAGCCGTTGCCCGCCAGCGGGACGCCGTCGGCGGTGTCCATCCAGGCGTAGCCGAAGCGTTCGCGGGCGTAGCCGGTCTTGGGGCCGCGGCCCTTGATGGTCACCTTCTCGATCAACCGGCGGGCGGCGGCCCTGTCCTGCTCGGAAGTGAGGGGGGCCAGGCCTGGCTTCGTGCCTTCGGGGTTGGCCAGCGGGCTGGTGCCACTGCCGGCGGGGGCCGGCGCAGAACCGGAGCCCGGTCCGGAGCCCGAGGGCTTGGAGTCACCCGAGAGCCCGGATCCGTCACAGCCGGTGAGCACCGCCGCGGCGACCGCAGTCGTCAGTACGGCCGCGAGCACGTGCGATATTCGTTCCCCGGGTCTGTTCACCTTCGTACCCTACTGAGCCCAAGTGGCGTACGCAGCAAAGCAGTTCGCCCGTATCACGGCATATTTGCCCTGGTGTGCACCGCTATGGCTCAACCGGGCCAGGTTCCAGCGCGCGCGAGGGGGAGGGTGCGCGTAGCGTCGAAAGTGTCCCTACCCCCTGCGGAAGGCATCTCATTACGACAGCGATACGCACACATACACACGCACACGCACCGCCCCCGGAGCCGAGCCGGCCCCCGCGGGCGGTGTCACGTTCCCGCGCCCGGGCAGGGTCGCGTCACACCTTGCCGATGCCGAGGGTGTTCTCGGCGGGCAGCACGCCCGCGCCCAGCACCTCGACCCAGAGGGGGCCGAGCAGATCCGCCAGGCGGTCCCGTTCTTCCGTACCGAGGGCCGCCCAGGGCGCGGCGGCCAGTTCGTCCGTACGCCGCTCGGCCTCGGCCCGCAGCTCCCGCCCGGCTTCCGTGACCACGCCTTCCACATCCAACAGCCCGCGCACGACCAGCCGTTCACGCCCCGCGGCCCACTCTTCCGGGCTCCAGCCGCGGCTGGCGAACCGCTCCACCGAGGCCGCGCCGATGGCCGCGAAGGAGACGAGCGCCTCCACCGGGTCGAGCCCGGCGATGAGCAGTGCGGCGAGATGCCCGTCCCCGCGGTGCTCACGCAGGATCGTCGCGGCCTGCCAGAGCACCAGGTGCGGTTCGTCCGGCCAGGCGAGTTCGGCGTTGGCGGCGGCGAGGGGCCGCCCGGCGGTATTCGCGGCCTCGGCGGCCCGCCGAAGGAGCACGGCCGCTTCGGCGGTCCCGGGCGCGTCAACCCGCTCCCCGAAGATCTTCCGGTAGGTGCGGTCGACGGCCCGCAGCCGCGCGTCGAGTACGTCGCCGGGCGAGGCGATCTCCCACGCGGCGGGAACGTACTCCCCGACCATCCGCGGGCTGAAGCTGTAGAACGCCGAGGTCACCCGCCCCGCCCCGGCTGCCCCCAGCGGCGCGGCACGCCAGGCGAAGTAGCTGGGCCAGCGCTCGTCGGTCTTGTAGCCGAGGGCGGTGGCCTCCTCGAAGGCCTCCGGCGCGTAGTAGAGCACGGCGTGCAGGGGCTCCAGCAGATGCCACATCTGACGGACCCTGCCCAGCTCCTCCGACATGTCTCCTCCTCCACCCATCCCTATCTTGTCACCGGCTAGATTCCTCCTCGACGCCAAACTTGTCAACGCCTAGATTGGGCGTAACCTGCTGACCATGACCAGCCAGCGCACCTACCACCACGGCGATCTGCGGCGAGCCGTCCTCACGGCCGCCCTCGACGTCATCGCCACCGAGGGCCCCTCAGCCCTGAGCCTGCGCGACCTGGCCCGCCGCGCGGGCGTCTCGCACGCGGCCCCCGCGCACCACTTCAAGGACCGCGGCGGCCTGCTCACCGCGATCGCGACGGAGGGCTACGACCTGCTGGCCCACTCCCTCGCCGACGCCCCGGACCTGCGCGAACGGGGCGTGCAGTATGTACGTTTCGCGATGGATCACCCGGCCCACTTCCAGGTCATGTTCCAGCCGGACCTGCTCCGCCCGGACGACCCGGACCTACTGGCGGCCAAGGCCCGCGCGGCGGAACAGCTCCGCGCGGGAGTCGAGAAAAAGGCGGCCCCGGCCGAGGACGCCGACCTGATGGGCATCGCCGCCTGGTCGATCGCCCACGGCTTCGCCACGCTGCTGCTGAGCCACAACCTGGACCGGCAACTGGAGGGCCGCTCTGCGGAGGACGTCTTCCGCGCCCTGACCGGCCTGACCTTCAGGGCACACCAGGGCCCGCTCCCCGCCAACGTCATCGGCGATCGCCGATGACAGGATGAAGGAATGACAACGGGACCGATCCATAGCGACTTCCTCTCGGCGAAGACGTTGGTCTATGACCCGAACGGGTTCAGCTGCTCACGGCCGGTACCCGAGGCGGAGAGTGCTGAGTACGGAGCCCACGAATTCACTCTGGACGGCTTCTCCATCAGGTTCCGTGTAGCCAAGACAACCCCGACGAAGGCCGGCCAATTCGTCACCGTATGGAAGAGGTCCGCTGGCGGGCCGATCCAGCCCTTCGATGCTGAGGACCCCGTCGACCTCTTCGTCATCAGCACCCGTGACAGCCACCATTTCGGACAGTTCGTCTTTCCGCGAGACGTGCTCTGCGAACGGGACGTCGTATCAAGAAACGGTTCCGGCGGGAAGCGGGCGTTCCGCGTCTACCCGCCGTGGGTTACGACGACCAATCGCCAAGCCCGCAGTTCACAGGCGTGGCAGCTGGACCATTTCCTGCATATCCAGGGGGACGGTCCAATCGACTCTGCCCGTGCCCGAGCGCTCTATCACCCAGGACACCCGCTCCAGGCACGCAGTTTCTCTGCGTAACGCTCTCGAATTCGCGACCCGTCGGGCGGGGCACCAGGAGCAGGTTCTCGACCGGCTCCGGGAGCTTGCCGCAGCGGTCGGCCCCGGCACCGGACCCGCCGCCGGCTGACCCGCCGGTCCGGGACCTCGGGAAAGGCAGGATCTTGGGCATGAGGATTCTGGTCTTGGGCGGCACGTGGTTCCTGGGCAAGAGCGTCGTCGAAGAGGCGCTGCGCCGCGGCTGGGACGTGACGGCGTTCAACCGCGGCCGGTCGGGACAGGACGCACCAGGGGTGCGGGCGATTCACGGAGACCGAACGGAGACGGCAGACCTCAACCGGCTCTCCAGCCAGGGCCCTTGGAACGCCGTCATCGATACGTCCAGTTCCGAGCTGCCGCCGCGCGACGTGCGTCTGGCTGCACAGGCACTGCGGGATGCGGCATCCCGGTGGGTGCATGTCTCCACCGTGTCGGTGTACGCGGGGTGGCCGCACCAGCCCCTGACCGAGTCGTCCGAGATGCTGGAGTGCCCGTCGGACGCGGACGAGTCCTTCGGTTATACCGGCGTGGATGGTTCACCCACCAAGTACGAGTTTCAGAAGGCCGGCGGGGACCGGGCGTTCGGCGACGAGGCGGTGTTTCTGCGGCCGGGGGTCATTCTTGGACCAGGGGAGTACGTGGGGCGGCTGCCGTGGTGGTTGAACCGGGCTCGCCTGGGCGGACAGGTACTGGCGCCGGCTCCCGTCGACCGGTTCATCCAGCCGGTCGACGTGCGCGATGTGGCGTCTTTCGCCGTGGATCAGGCGTCTGCGGCAACCGGTGGCGCCTATAACGTGGCCCATCCCGAGGGGATGAGCTTCGGAGACTTCCTGCTCGCCTGCCTCGCCGTCACCGAGGGGAACGGGCATCCGGTGTGGGTGAAGCCGGAGGTGCTCATCGAGCACGCGGTGCGGCAGTGGACCGAACTGCCTCTGTGGCGTACGCACGCGGGCGTGTGGTCGGTGGATTCCAGTCGCGCGGTGGCGGCCGGCCTTCGGTGCCGCCCAGCCCTCGCCCTCGCCGGTCGCGAAGGACGGCTCGGTCTCGGTACACGCAACGTCCTGGCCCGCCACGTCATCTTTCACTGGAATCGCATGGGTCTCAACGCGCGCCAGCAAGCCGTCCTGGCCCGCGCAGCGCGGGAGACGATCCTCGGGAACTAGCCACGCACGTATCAGGGTTGAGGTCGGACGGGCGCCCAGCGGGGCCTGCCGCGGTCACGCTGTCTTCGCTTGATCCCTTCTTTCATGAAGTCATGGTTTTCAGGCAGATCTCATGGGCAAGGCATGGCTCCCCCACACCGACTGGGACGAGCTGCTTCAGGAAGGGGGTGAACCCGCAGGCACGCGCATCACTCCGGTTACCCACCGACTTTGCACCGGTAGCGCGTCACCCGCGAGTTCACCGCCTTCATAGGCACCTCCCAAGCGCAGTACGCGAGTTCCGCACGACGCCGGAACGCCCCTGGTCACCCGCCCCGGAGCCCTCCCCCCATACAGGGACGGCCACGACTTTCATGAGGAGGCCCAGGTCAGAGCCCCGTTCCAGACAACACAGCACGACGGAGTCAGCTCGGCCTCGGCACTTGAACAGCGGGCCAGGATCGCACAAGGGACTGTGCCCTGCGCCGCAATCGGCGATTCTCCACTGCCGCTGCGAGCCCCCGCTAGAGTCCAAGCAATCTCAGGTCCGTCACTGACTGGCCTGTCCGCTCCCTGGGCGGCCCGGCCTCAGAGCTGGGGTGCCAGGAAGAACAGATGTATGCGGGATCAGTGGCCGGCACCACTTCCTGTGTGCACTGTTGGCCCTCGCAAGGCCACCCCTGCTCCACGTATGACCCGCAGTACCTGCACAGGGGGCTCCCTGCCCCCGAACTGAATTTCTGTGCCGGCGGGAAGTCGGTTCGACCATGTTTAGAAATGGTCGAACTGATCCCGTCGGGAGAGGTTCGGCCACTCATCAGAGAGGCCGGACCATGGGAGACAGCCTTACCCTCGCTATCTTGACGATCTCAGGCGTGATCACTGTGACGCTCTTCGTCGTCAAGGGCATTCTGGACCAACTCCCTGGCGTTTTGGATTCCTGGCGCCGCGCTGCACGCGCGTTGCGCGAGGCCGATCTCAGGGATGAGGGCGAGGACGAGGAGCCGCCGAACCGGCCCGGCTGACCTGGCTGGTGAGGGGCACCGGAGATGCACTCAAGCCGTACTTATGATGCAAGGCCCCGAAATCGGCGACCCAGTGCACATTGCCAGGCTCTTCTCGTACGCCGCCAAGCCTGATGCGACGTTCCCCGGCGTGACTCTCTTGCAGGCACAGCTGCACCATAGGGGGTGACGCGAACGGGCTGGTCGGCGTGGTCGGGTGAGGTGCGCACGGAGAGTGCCAGCCCGGTCCCGGTGGCCACGGCTCCCGTGACCTGCAGGGGCGGTGGCTCCACCGGGACGGTGCCACCGGGATGTGCTGGCCGAAAATCTCCACCTCGTAGTCCTCGACCTTGCCGGCCCTCCTGCCGGCGCGGAAGCACGGCGGCTAAGACCCCAGAATCGTCGTCAGGAACTCGCCCGTCCACGCCAGCAGTTCCCGCCCCACCACCGGCTTCCCGCCGATCTTGCCCGCCGTCGGGCGGGGCACCAGGATCTGGTGGACCGCCGGCTTGATGACCGTACGCGGGTAGAGACGCTTGAGCCGCAGCTCCTGCGACTCCCTCAACTCCACCGGCGCGAAGCGGATGTTGGAGCCCTGCAGCACGATCTCGCCGACCCCGCACGCCCTGGCCAGCATCCGCAGGCCCGCCACCAGGAGCAGGTTCTCGACCGGCTCGGGGAGCTTGCCGTAGCGGTCCGTGAGCTCTTCGCGGACCGCCTTGATGTCCTCCTCCGAGTTGGCGGAGGCGATCGCGCGGTACGCCTGGAGGCGCAGCCGCTCCCCCGGTGCGTAATCGTGCGGGACATGCGCATCGACCGGGAGCTCGATCTTGACCTCGAGCGGGGGCTCTTCCTCCACGCCGCCCTCGACCGCGGCGCGGTAGTCGGCGACCGCCTCGCCCACCATGCGGATGTACAGGTCGAAGCCGACGCCCGCGATATGGCCGGACTGCTCGCCGCCGAGCAGATTGCCCGCGCCGCGGATCTCCAGGTCCTTCATCGCGACGTACATGCCCGCGCCCATCTCGGTGTGCTGCGCGATGGTCGCCAGGCGCTCGTGGGCGGTCTCGGTGAGCGGCTTCTCCGGCGGGTAGAGGAAGTACGCGTAACCGCGCTCGCGGCCCCGGCCCACCCGGCCGCGCAGCTGATGCAGCTGCGAGAGACCGAAGTTGTCGCCGCGCTCGACGATCAATGTGTTCGCGTTGGAGATGTCGATGCCCGACTCGACGATCGTGGTCGAGACGAGGACGTCGAACTTCTTCTCCCAGAAGTCCACCACGACCTGCTCGAGCGCCGACTCGTGCATCTGGCCGTGCGCGGTCGCGATGCGGGCCTCGGGCACGATGTCGCGCAGCCGGGCCGTGGCCCGGTCGATCGACTCGACCCGGTTGTGGATGTAGAAGACCTGGCCCTCGCGCAGCAGTTCACGGCGGATGGCCGCGCCCAGCTGCCTCTCCTCGTACGGCCCGACGAAGGTGAGCACGGGGTGCCGCTCCTCCGGGGGCGTTGTGATCGTCGACATCTCGCGAATGCCGGTCACTGCCATCTCCAGGGTGCGCGGGATGGGGGTTGCCGACATGGTCAGTACGTCGACGTTCGCGCGGAGCTTCTTCAGCTGCTCCTTGTGCTCGACGCCGAAGCGCTGCTCCTCGTCGACGACGACCAGTCCCAGGTCCTTGAACCTCGTCTCGGCGGAGAACAGGCGGTGCGTGCCGATGACGATGTCGACCGAGCCGTCCCGCAGGCCCTCCAGGGTCGCCTTCGCCTCCGCGTCGGACTGGAAGCGGGACAACGCCCGTACATTCACCGGGAATTGGGAGTAGCGCTCGGAGAAGGTGCCGAAGTGCTGCTGTACGAGCAGGGTCGTCGGCACCAGGACCGCGACCTGCTTGCCGTCCTGGACGGCCTTGAACGCGGCCCGTACCGCGATCTCCGTCTTTCCGTAGCCGACGTCGCCGCAGATCAGGCGGTCCATCGGGACCGTCTTCTCCATGTCCTCCTTGACCTCGGCGATCGTGGAGAGTTGGTCGGGCGTCTCGACGTACGGGAAGGCGTCCTCCAGCTCCCGCTGCCAGGGTGTGTCCGGGCCGAAGGCGTGGCCAGGGGCGGCCATCCGGGCGCTGTACAGCTTGATCAGGTCGGCGGCGATCTCCTTGACCGCCTTCTTCGCGCGCGCCTTGGTCTTCGTCCAGTCGGCGCCGCCGAGCCGGTGCAGGGTCGGAGCTTCGCCGCCGACGTACTTGGTGACCTGCTCCAGCTGGTCGGTGGGGATGTAGAGCCGGTCGCCGGGCTGGCCGCGCTTGGCGGGCGCGTACTCGACGAGCAGATACTCGCGGGTCGCGGCCTGCACGGTGCGCTGCACCATCTCGATGTACCGGCCCACGCCGTGCTGCTCGTGGACGATGTAGTCGCCCGCCTCCAGGGTGAGCGGGTCGACCGTCTTGCGGCGCTTGGCCGGCATCCGCTGGCCGTCCTTGCCGGCCGCCTTCTGGCCGGAGAGGTCGGTCTCGGTCAGCACCGCGAGCTTGAGGCCCGGGTCGATGAAGCCGTAGTCGATCGAGCCGCAGGCGACATGGACGACGGACGGGGAGAGCTCGGCGAGGTCGGCGTCGAGGCGGGCGGCGATGCCTTCGCTGCCCAGCACCTCGACGGTACGGGCCGCGGGGCCGTGCGCCTCGGTGACGTACACCGTGCGCCAGCCGTCCGCGAGCCAGCCCTTGGTGTCGGCGAGCGCGCGGGCCGTGTCGCCGCGGTACATCTCCGGGGCGTGCATCCCCAGCTTGATCGTGTCGTCCGACAGCTCCTCGTCGGCGGCGAACGGGGATACGGACCACCACATCATGCCGAGCTCGCGCGCCCGGTCCCGTACGTCCGCGATCCCCCACAGCGAGGCCGCGTCGACGTCGATCGGGGCGTCCCCGCCGCCCGCGGTCGCCGCCCAGGACGCCTGCAGGAACTCCTGGCTCGTCGCCACCAGATCCGCGGCCCGGGTACGTACCCGCTCCGGGTCGCAAACGACAGCCATCGAGCCCTTCGGCAGGACGTCGATCAACAGCTCCATGTCGTCGACGAGGACCGGCGCGAGGGACTCCATGCCCTCGACCGCGATCCCCTCGGCGATCTTGCCGAGCAGCTCGCCCAGCTCGGGGTGCTCTTCGGCGAGGGCCGCGGCCCGCTGCCGTACGTCGTCGGTCAGCAGCAGCTCGCGGCAGGGCGGCGCCCACAGCCCGTGCTCGGCGACTTCGAGCGAGCGCTGGTCGGCAACCTTGAAGTACCGGATCTCCTCGACGTCGTCGCCCCAGAACTCCACCCGAAGGGGGTGTTCCTCGGTCGGCGGGAAGACATCGAGGATGCCGCCGCGGACGGCGAACTCGCCGCGCTTCTCGACCAGTTCGACCCGGGAGTACGCGGCGGCGGCGAGCGCCTCCGTGACCTCACCGAGATCGGCGCTCTCCCCGGTCCGCAGCGCCACAGGCTCCAGGTCGCCGAGCCCCTTGACCTGCGGCTGCAGCACGGAACGGACGGGCGCGACGACGACCGAGACCGGTCCGGCGGCCGGGTCGTCCTCCGCCGGGTGGGCCAGCCTGCGCAGCACCGCGAGCCTGCGGCCCACCGTGTCGGAACGGGGCGACAGCCGCTCGTGCGGCAGCGTCTCCCACGAGGGGTACTCGGCGATGCCCTCCTCGGGCAGCAGCGAGCGCAGCGCCGCCGCGAGATCCTCGGCCTCACGCCCGGTCGCCGTGACGGCCAGCACCGGCCGCCCGGACTCGCGGGCGAGCGCGGCCACCGCGAAGGCGCGGGCGGCGGGCGGGCCGACCAGGTCGACATGCATACGGTGGCCGTCACCGGCAGCCTTCACCGCGTCGGCGAGCGCCGGGTCACGTACGACGGCATCGAGCAGACCGTGCAGGCTCATGAAGGGCTTCCATCCGGGGCGGGGGGTGGGCAACGCGAACCGCCCGACACGTCGAACGGGCCGGGGGTCTCCAGCGTACGACGCGGCGGTGACAGCCGCGTCCGGAACCCTCACGCGTGCGTCCACCGGGAGCCGCATCGACCGGCGAGGAGTCCGGGGAGTTCTGCGCCGCACCCCATGAAACAGCAGGTCGGGCAGGTGCACCTGATGACCGGGGCTCTCCATGGGGCCCAGGACGTGGTCCGGGAGGCATTCGTACGGGAGCACACCCCGGCCCCGGGGTGTTTGGAGGAACACCCCGGGGCCAGGACCCCCTACCGTAACGCGCCGCCGCCCCCCCTACTCCGTGGCGATCGCGTTCAGCACGTTCATCCGGCCCGCCCTGAACGCCGGCACCAGTGCCGCGAACAGGCCCACGAACGCCGACCCCACGAACACCGTGAGGATCGTCGGCCACGGGATCTCCAGGACCCCCAAGCCCTCGAGCGCCAGCAGCTTCTGCGCCGTCGTGCCCCAGCCCATGCCCAGGCCGAGGCCGAGCAGCGCGCCGAAGAGGGCGATGACCACCGATTCCAGGCGGATCATGCGGCGCAGCTGGCGGCGCGAGAGGCCGATGGCGCGCATCAGGCCGATCTCCCGGGTCCGCTCGACCACCGACAGGGCGAGGGTGTTCACCACGCCCAGCACCGCGACGATGATCGCGAGCGCCAGCAGGCCGTAGACAATGTTCAGCAGCTGGCCGATCTGGTCCTTCAGGTCCTGCTTGAAGTCGGTCTGGTTCTGCACCTTGTACTGCGGGTACTTGGCGACCGACGCCTTGAGCGCCGCGTAGGCCTCCTTCTCCTTGCCGTCCTCCGCCTTCGCGAACATGATCAGGTTCTTGGGCATCTTGTCGGCGGGGACGTACTGCGCGGCGGTCGTGATGTTGGTGTACATCGCGCCCTTGTCGACGTTCCCGTCGTCGGAGGTGATCGCCGCGACCTTCAGCTCGGCCGTCCGGCCGTTCTTGAAGGCAACCTTGATCTTGTCGCCGACCTTCACGCCGTGCCTCTTGGCGTAGGTGTCGCCGACCGACATCGCGTTCTTCCCGTACGCCGCCGAGAGCTCGCCCGCGACGGTCTCGCGGCGCAGATCCTGTGCGTACGTCGGGTCGGCCGCGACGATCTCCTCGTCCTCCGTCTTACCGTCGGGGGAGGTCAGCTTCGTCTGCACGCCCTTGTAGTTGGTGACGTGCTCGATGTGCGGGGCCGACTTCAGCGCCTTCTCGACCTGCGGCATGATCGGCTGGCCCTTGCCCGACTGGACGATGAAGTCCGCGCCGACAGACTTGTCGAGCTCGTCCGTCGCCGATGCGACCATCGAGGAGCCGACCACCGACAGGCACGCCACCAGGGCGAGGCCGATCATCAGGGCGGCGCCGGTCGCTCCCGTACGACGGGGATTGCGCAGCGCGTTGCGCTCCGCGAGCCGCCCGACCGGGCCGAACATCCGCAGGACGACCGCGCTGATCACCCGGACCACGACGCCCGCGAGCAGCGGGCCGATGACCACGAACCCGATGAGCGAGAGGACCACGCCGAGGCCGAGGAACATCGAGCCCTCGCTCGCCTTGTCGGCCTGGGTGGAGACCAGGAGCGCGGCGGCACCGGCACCCGTGAGCAGGAGGCCGATACCGGCCCGGATCCAGCCGGCCTTGCCGTCCGCCGGGGTACCGGCGTCGCGCAGCGCGGCCATCGGGGAGACCTTGCCGGCCCGCCGGGCCGGGACATACGCGGCGACGACGGTGACGACGATGCCGAGGACGAGTCCGACCACCGGGGTGGTCCACTTCACGGTCAGGTCCTGGGTGGACAGGTGCATGCCCATGGAGCCCATCAGCTTCATCAGCCCGACGGCCAGCCCCACGCCGGCGGCGACCCCCGCGATCGAGCCGACGATGCCGAGCAGCAGCGCCTCGACGAGCACGGAGCGGTTGACCTGCTTGCGGCTCGAGCCGATGGCCCGCATCAGGCCGATCTCGCGGGTGCGCTGGGCGACCAGCATCGAGAAGGTGTTGACGATCAGGAAGATGCCGACGAGGAGGGCGATCCCGGCGAAGCCGAGCATCGCGTACTTCATCACGTCGAGGAAGGAGCCGACGTCTTCGCGGCTCGAGTCGGCGGCTTCCTTCGCCGTCTGCAGCTTGAAGGGACCGGCGAGGGTCGTGGCGACGTTCTGCTTGAGCTGCTCGTCACTCACGCCCTCGGCCGCTGTGACGGACACATGGGTGAACAGGCCTTCCTTGCCGAGCAGTTCACGCTGCGCGGTGGCGGTGTCGAAGTAGACGACGGCCGCACCCGGGTTGGTGACCTTGAAGGAGGCGATGCCGGAGATCTTGGCGGTGAAGTCGCCGGTGACGGCGATGGTGCGCAGCTCGTCACCGAGCCCCAGGTTGTGCTTCTCGGCGGTGTCGGCGTCGACCATCACCTCGGTGGGTCCGCGCGGTGCGTGGCCGGAGGTGATGTCCATCGACTTGAGGTCATTCTCTGTCCAGTTGCCGGCGATCGTCGGAGCGCCGCTGCTGGAACCCATGTCCTTGTTCTTGGAGTTGACGACGGTCACGCTCATGCTGACGACCGCGCCCTCGGCGGACTTCACGCCGTCGGCCTTCGCCACCCGCTCGACGAGCGAGGCGGGAAGCGACTCGGGCTTGCCGGTCTGCGGGTTGTCGTTGTCGTCGCCGCCGTCGCCGGAGCCCTTGGGGCTGACGGTGACATCGGACGCGGTCGCGGCGAAGAGCTTGTCGAACGTCGTGTTCATCGTGTCGGTGAAGACAAGCGTCCCCGACACAAAGGCCACCGACAGCAGCACCGCCACGGCCGAGAGCGCCATTCGCCCCTTGTGCGCAAAGAAGTTGCGCATCGAGGTCTTCCATACAGTCACGACGTCCGCCCCCGCGCGTCGAAGTCCTTCATACGGTCAAGTACGGCGTCGGCGGTCGGCCGGAACATCTCGTCGACGATCCGGCCGTCGGCGAGGTAGAGGACCCGGTCCGCGTACGAGGCGGCCACCGGGTCGTGCGTGACCATCACGATGGTCTGGCCCAGTTCGTCGACCGAGCGGCGCAGGAAGCCCAGCACCTCGGCGCCCGCGCGGGAGTCGAGATTTCCGGTCGGCTCGTCGCCGAAGATGATCTCGGGTCGGGCGGCCAGCGCCCTGGCCACGGCCACGCGCTGCTGCTGACCGCCGGAGAGCTGGGTGGGCCGGTGCTTGAGGCGGTCGATGAGGCCGACCGTCTCGACGACCCGGTTCAGCCAGGCGGCGTCCGGCTTGCGGCCGGCGATGTCCATGGGAAGCGTGATGTTCTCCAGCGCGTTGAGCGTCGGCAGCAGGTTGAAGGCCTGGAAGATGAAGCCGATCCGGTCCCGGCGCAGCTGCGTGAGCTTCTTGTCCTTGAGCTTGGTGATCTCGGTCTCGTCGAGGTAGATCTCGCCCGACGTGACGGTGTCGAGGCCGGCCAGGCAGTGCATCAGCGTCGACTTGCCGGACCCGGACGGGCCCATGATCGCGGTGAACTGCCCGCGGGCGATGTCGACGTCGACATGGTCGAGCGCGACGACGCGGGTCTCCCCGGAGCCGTACGCCTTGACGACCTGCCGCCCTCGCGCGGCGACGGCCGTACGCCCTCCGGTGTCCCCGTGCCGGGGAATGGTCACAGCCGTTGTCACGGTATGTCTCCTAAATCGGTGATGAGTTGGTGTCGCCGCGTACGGTCCGAGTACGGATGCGAGTACGGATGCGAGTACGGGTTCGAGTCTGTCGGCGGAAGCGGTCCGGCGCGCTGGTGCGCAGCGCAGTCTTGAACCGGGGGTTTTCCCCACCCCCCGGTGGTGCGGGCCTCAGCTGCGGCCGTAAGACCAAGCTAAGGAATTGACCCCCGCCACCTCGTCGTCCCCCGGGACGAACCACCCCTGGCCATCAGTAAGGAGGAGCCCCTAGGGGGACTCCACCTCCGGGTGGAACGGCACGGGTCGAGCCTGCACCCTCCCCCTGCGTGAGGTTCAAGTGAGAGGCTGTCCCGGGAAATACGTGCAGGGGGAAAGGATTCAGGGGTGAGCGCCACGGGCGGCAGTACGGGCAGCACGGGCGCCGACGGCGAGACATCCGGGGCGGCGAGCGGGGCGGCGGCAGCGGAGGCGTCCACGTCGAAGGCATCTGCTGCAACCGCCGCCCCGCGCGGCCGCCGCGGCCGGGTCGTCGCCGCCCTGATGCTCGGCATGGCGCTCGCCGCACTGGACGGCACCATCGTGTCCACCGCCGTACCGCAGATCGTCGGCGACCTCGGCGGATTCTCGGTCTTCTCCTGGCTCTTCTCCGGCTATCTGCTCGCCGTCACCGTCTCTCTCCCCGTCTACGGAAAACTCTCCGACACCTTCGGCCGCAAGCCGGTACTGATCGCCGGCATCATCCTCTTCCTCGCCGGCTCGCTGCTGTGCGCCGCCGCCTGGAACATGGCCTCGCTGATCGCCTTCCGGGTCGTGCAAGGCCTGGGCGGCGGGGCGCTCCAGGGCACGGTGCAGACCATCGCCGCCGACCTCTACCCGCTCAAGGAACGCCCCAAGATCCAGGCGAAGTTGTCGACGGTGTGGGCGGTCTCGGCGGTGGCGGGGCCGGCGATCGGCGGGCTGCTCGCCGGGTACGCAGACTGGCGCTGGATCTTCCTGATCAATCTGCCGGTCGGGGCAGTGGCGCTGTGGCTGGTCGCCCGCCATCTCACCGAGCCAGTACGGGAACGGGGACCCCGCCCCCGTATCGACTGGCCCGGCGCACTGGCCGTCTTCCTCACCGGCAGCCTGCTGCTCTTCGCGCTCGTGCAGGGCGGTATCGCCTGGCCGTGGCTCTCCACCCCGTCGCTCGCACTGCTCGGCGGCAGCGCGGTCCTCGTCGCCGTGACCGTCGTCATCGAACGGCGGGCCGCGGAGCCGATCATCCCCGGCTGGGTCTGGCGCCGCCGCACGATCGCCGCGGTCAATCTGGCGCTCGGCGCGCTGGGCCTGCTCATGGTGGCCCCGACCGTCTTCCTCCCGACGTACGCCCAGTCAGTACTTGGCCTCGGGCCGATCGCCGCGGGATTCGTACTCTCCGTCATGACACTGAGCTGGCCGATCACCGCGGCGCTGTCGAACCGGGTCTACACGCGGATCGGCTTCCGGCTCACCGCGGTCGTCGGGATCACGCTCGCGATGCTGATCCTGTTGGCCTTCCCGCTGCTCCCCCACCCCGCCGAACCCTGGCAGCCGGCCCTGATCATGCTGCTCCTCGGCGCGGCGCTCGGCCTCTTCCAACTCCCGCTGATCGTCGGCGTCCAGTCGACGGTCCCCTGGGCGGAGAGGGGTACGACAACGGCGTCCGTCCTCTTCTGCCGCCAGGTCGGCCAGAGCGTGGGCGCGGCCCTCTTCGGTGCGATCGCGAACGGAGTGCTGGCGGCTCGCCTCGGCGGCGGCGACCTCGACTCGGTGGCGCGCACGCTGGCTACGGACGAGTCGGCGGACCATCTGCGGCGTGCGGTCGCGACTGCGGTCGACTACGTCTACGTGGGCGCGGCAGCGGCGGCCGGAGTCGCCCTGCTGGTCCTGGTGTTCGTCGCCCCGCGCCGCTTCCCGATCATCGCCGACCAGCCCGAGAAGTAGCCACCGCGTGCGTGCTTCAGGAAACGGCCCGGGGAGGATCTGTTGTGCGATCTTCGTGAAGTTCTCACCGCTCCGGGCTTGCCCGCTTGCCATTCGCACATGATGCCCGACTACGGTGGAACGGAGTGAAGTCATGCACATCACAAGAGTTATGACGGGGGCAGCCCATGGCGTGGGACGAGTGGGAGCAGGCCAAGTCCGGTTCGGCGCAGACACGGCTCAATCAACTGCCCGCTGAAGGCGGCGGCGGAGGCGGCGGGCAGAGTGATCTGACCGTCCACGACGACGAGCTGGGCAAACTCGGCGACATGGCACGCTCCCTGCGCGAGCAGCTGTCGACCGACGGCGACCACGCACGCGTGGCCACGTTCGAAGCCTCCAACGAGCTCTTCAACGGCGGCCTGGACATGGGCGCGGGCCTCCTCGAGGTGCACGACGCCTGGAGCACCAAGCTGGCCACCCTCAAAGAGGCCTGCGGGCACATCTCCAACCACCTCGACTATTCACGATCCACACATGCAAAGCAGGAGACAAAGATCAACCTGGGGATGCAGGCCCTGGACGGCAAGACGATGACCGTGTCGCGCATCTACGACCAGATCAAGTAAAGACGAGGGCAACGGGGAAACGGGGAGCTCGACATGGTGACGTGCTGGGAACTGCAGGATCTGAACCTCGGCAAACTGAACACCGCGGTCACGCAGTGGCAGCAGATGCTCAACAAGCTGATCACGCTCGCCGACGGGGGCGACGGCGGCATCAACGCCGCCGACCTGGAGCGCAAGGCCAACGCCGCGGACTGGAAGGGCGACAACGCCGCCGTCACAAAGGCGTTCACCACGGCGACGGCGCGCCAGTTCGACGACATGGTCACCGAGGCCCGCAGCATTCACAAGATCCTGCAGGAGGCCCACTCCGACCTCAAGAAGCACAAGGAAGACATGCGGACCACCATCGACAAGTGGTCCAAGAGGCACATCTACATCAATGAAAAGGGCGGAGCGAGCTCCGCCCTCCCGCCGTCCGCCGTCTCGGGCAACGCGAAGCTCGAACCGCCGACCCAGGAGGAGGTCGACACGGCCGCCGCCGAGGTCGGCAGGATCCTGGCCCGCGCGAACGAGACCGACCGGATCGCCGCGCGGGCGCTGCGCGAGCACGCCGAGAGCAAGTACGACTTTGACGAGAAGGGCTTCAAGGGCCTCAGGGACGCCGACCGGCAGCAGGGCATCGAGGACGCCGACGAACTGGCGAGGCTCGCCGCCAAACGCGACAAGATGACCGACGCCGAGCTGAAGCACTTCAACGAGATCGCCAAGTACCAGCGCGACAACCCTGCCTTCGCCGAGCGCTTCGCGACCAAGATGGGCCCCGAGGGCACGCTCCAGTTCTGGCGCAGCCTCGCCGACCCGGGCCATGGGGACACCCCGACCGGCGACCGCGCGAAGATCCTCGCCACGGTGCAGGACAACCTGGGCATCACCCTGGCCACCGCATCGCATGTTGACTCCCGAGACATGCGGGAGTGGAAGGACGGCATCATCGCGGCGGGCGACGACCGCATCAAGCACTCCGGGATCATGAGCGCCCCGTATGGCTACCAGGTCATGAGCAGCCTGATGACCAAGGGCAAGTGGGACACCGACTTCCTCAACACGTACGGCGAGAAGCTGGTCGACTTCGAGCGCAGCAACAGCAAGCTGGGCGGCCCGCACTGGGTCTGGGACAACCCCGCCCACCCGGCCCAGCTCAACTACCCGCCCGGCTCCACCAAGCCGGACAGCGACCCGGTCGCCGGATTCCTGGAGGCCCTCGGCCGCAACCCGGAGGCCTCAATGGACTTCTTCAACGGCTCCTCCGGCCGCGGCGCCAAGGACGACCTCGATACCCTCAGCAACTGGGACTACCTGGTCGACAAGGACAGCCAGGACGCACGCAAGTGGCCGACCGACGACGACGGCAAGACCACGGGGTACACGAATCTCGGGCATGCGCTGGAGTCGGCGACGCTGGGGTACGCGTACGACGACAAGAATCCGTCCATCCCGCCGATGGACACCAAGGAACAGATCGCGGCGCGTGATCAGCGGACCGAGCTCATGGAGCGGGTCGTGGACCACTACAAGACGGCCGACACCATCGACAAACAGGATGGAGTCCGCGACAGCCTGGCGAACATGGCGGCCGGGCACATCGACAGCCTGAACTACTCCACTGCCAACTTCGGCGGCAGCGGAGAGCGCGCCGGGCGGGACGACCTCTTCGGCGCCGGCAAGAACCATCTCCGCGACTTCGACTCGATGGACAGCACGAGCTTCTTGAGGGCGCTGGCGTCCGACAAGGATTCGTACGACACGGTGTCCACGGCCCAGCAGATCTACGGCGCCAGCGCGATGGCCGCGCAGGGCGACGACTTGGGCGACGCGAAGCGCGTCGGCATGCACAGCATCAAGATGCACGGGCTGCTGGACGAGGTTCGCTCCGAGAGCATCGGCGAGGAATTCCACGGTGTGAAGGAGGATCGGAACAGGGAACTCGAGAAGCAGGGCGAGTGGCGCAATTTCGCGGCCGAGGCCGTCATCGGGACAGCCGCAGGCGTGGGCGCGGCCGTTGTCGTTCCCACCGGTGCCGCCGCGGCCATCGCCGTCCCCCTTGCCTTCGAGGTGGTTGGGGGCGCTGCGGAAACCCAGTTTGCGACCCAGACGATCGACTGGCTCAAGGAGAACGAGTTCGACAACACCGACGAGTCGCTCGAGGGCATCGCCAAGGCGAGGGACGAGGGCGAGCGCAACGCGATGACTCCGCTCCTGAATTGGGCGGAGCAGCACGGCATGTCCAGCGATGAGATATGGGATCTGTCGGTCGAAGCGGAGAAGGAACACCAGGCCGGCAGGGCTCGCAGTGACACCGACAACGCCCGAGGATACTGATGTTGAAGACCGTCCGATTGCCCGTCCTGGCGCTCTTGCTGCTGGGAATGGCTGCATGCACCGCCGACAAGAGCGAGGACTCTGCAGCCGCCGAGCAGGCCACCTGCAGAGAACTCCTGGGCAGCGCCGGTGTGAACTGGCTGGAAGAACGTACGGGAGGCCCGGGGAAGGCCCGTATGAAGAGCAACGTCGATCTGAAGAAAGCCCGTTCGCTGTTCTACGAGCAGGCGGGCAATTGGGATCCGGACAGCACCGGGATCCCTTCGTTCGCGGAAGCCGACGTATGCAGGGCGAGTATGGACGTCAATGATCCGGGAAAGGAGCTCGCCATTGAGTACGGCCCCTCCATTCTCGCTTTTGATGTCCCCTTCCCTGATTCCGGGAAGGAGGGCAAACCGACTGTGATACCCGTGAACTCCGACGTAAGACTGATCCGTCGGCCTTTCGACGACGAGGTCCGATACTTCGTGTTCGTCAAGTGCAAGATCCCCGGCACGCCCGCGAAGCAGGAGAACGGCGTACCGATCGAGGGATCGATGTCGGACACCCTCACGGGGGACACGAGCGCCCGCACCCACTTCACTCACCTGCTGCACTCCGCCCGGGTCGTGGCCAAGTCCTTCGGCTGCCAGAACAAGCCCGTCGTCCCGGTCGAGCCGCCCGCCTCGGTGAAATAACAAGCCCCGCGCAATCGGCGGAGGGCCCCCTCAGCCCTCCGCCGCCGCGCGGCCTGTCAGGGCCGCCAGGCTGTTGCTGATGTGCGCCATGTGCGCCTCCATCTCCTCGCGGGACTCCTCGTGTTCCCGCAGCAGCCGCTCCGTCTCGCGCGCGATCCGCTCCGCGCACGCTTGGGCGTCGGCGAGCAGCTCTGCGGCCCTGGCCTCCGCGTCCTCCTGGCCGTGGCGGGTGTACTCCTCCGACTCGGCGAAGATGCACTTGGCCTCCGAGAGGCCCGCCTCCGCGTCGGCGGTGAGTTCGGCGTGGCGCGCGTCCAACTCGGCTGAGCAGTCCGCAAGTTCGCGCTCCACCGCCTCCCAGCGGCCGGCCTGCTCCGTCTCCAGGTCGGCCAGGGCGCTCTCGGTGCGCAGGCGCATCTCCTTCCACGCAGCAACCGCCTCGCCGCGCCGCTCCTTGACCTCGCGGCGGGCCTCGATGCGGGTCTCGTCCGCCGTGGCCTGCGCGGCCAGCAGGATCTGCTGGGCCCGCGCCTCGGCGTCCGCCCGTACCGAATCGGCGTGCTCGCGGGCCGCGTCGCGCGTCCGGCGGGCGGCCGCGTCGGACGCCTCGATCACCGCCTGCGCCTCGTCCTGGGACGTGGCCCGCAGTTCCTCGGACGCCTCAACGGCCAGCGCCAGCAGGCACTCGGCGCGTCGGCCGAGTGTCTCGTACGTCGGCGGGGCGAGCGCCGCGACCCTCTCGCGCAGACCGGCCGCCTCCGCCTCCATCTCTCTGGCGAGGACGGTGAGGCGCGCGGCGCGTTCCCAGGCGTCGTCGCGGTCCTGGGACAGGGAGGTGACGTAGGCGTCGGTCTCCTTCAGCGGGTAGCCACGGCCCCGTACGGCGACGAAGCCGTGAGGTGACACCGATGCAGCACTCATCCTTCAAGCCTCTCTCCGACACACAACGCGATTGACTCATATCCTCCTGGATCCAAGTGAAGTGCTCAAAACGCAACACTCCTCCCATGCACACCGGTCAAGGGTGCGCCACTTTGCGAAAGAAGTCGGAATCGGGAGAAACGGCGGGGCGCCCGGCCTGATGTGCAGGCCGGGCGCCCCGGTGACTCGTCACGTACGGCGTTACAGCAGTCCGTCCCACATCTGCTCGAGCAGCACCGACCACCAGCTCTCCGGCGACGCCAGCGCCGCCGGGTCCAGCGCGGCGAGCTGCGCCTGGAAGTCGACCGTCCAGCGGCCGGCCTGCTCAGGGTTGAGCCCGAAGCGCAGCCGCCACATCCGGCCGAGCAGCGCCAGGCAGCGGGTGAATTCCGGCAGCCCGCTGTTCACGAACTGCGGCGCCACCGGCTGACCGCCCGGGCCCGCCTCCACCGGCACCGCCACGATATGCGCCGTGCCGTACTGAACGCAGATCGCGCGGCCGAAGTCGCTGCCCACCACGAGGTACGAACCCGCGTCGGAGGCGGGCTGGATCTGCCGCTGTGCCGCCAGCTCCGCGAGCGTCGGGACGACCGGCTGGGCCGGCTGTGCCCAGAAGAACGGGTTGAAGTCGCCCGGCAGCCCCGCCCACACCAGCGTGGCCGCGACAATCTCCGGCACTCCCTGACGCGAGACGGCCCGCTGGTCGAACCGGCAGATGCCCTGCGGTCCGAACGCGCCCACCAGTTCCTGCGCGATCCCCTCCGGGGGGATCGGCGGGGCGGGCGCCACCTGCGGCAGCGGCGCCCGCACCGGCGCGGGCCGCGCCGGGCCGTCCGCGACCTGGTGCAACTCGCCCTGGTGGGTGAGCAGATGCTGCATGCCCTGCTGCCGGCTGGCGTGATCCCTGCCGTACGGAGCGACAGAGGTGATCCGCACCTGCGGCCAGGTCTCCCGGATCATCCGCGCGCAGTAGGCGCCGGGCAGCTCGCACGACTCCAGCTCGGTGTGCAGCTCCAGCACCTGCTGCGGCGGCACGTTCATGGCGCGCAGCTCATGCAGGATCTGCCACTCCGGGTGCGGAGTGCCGGGCGCCGAGCGGCGGATCAGCTGGGCCTCTGAGCCGTCGGGCGCGCGGTAGCGCAGCACGGCCTGGTAGCCGGGGCCGACGGTCGGCATGCCGGACGGCGGCTGCTGCTGCTGCGGATAGCCGTACGCGGGTGGCTGCGGCGCATGCTGTACGGGACCACCGGGCGGCGGGCCGGGGGGCGCGCCGGGCGGACCGGGCGGCTGTGGCGCACCGGAGCCCGTCTGGGCGGGTCCGGCGAGCATCGTCGCGGCATGGTGCACGCCACCACCGGGCGGCCCCGGGGGCGTCGGAGCACCGGGCGGACCAGGGGGCTGTGGCGCACCGGGGCCCGTCTGGGCGGGTCCGGCAAGCATCGTCGCGGCATGGTGCACGCCACCACCGGGCGGCGGCGTACCACCAGGAGGGCCGGGCGGACCAGGCGGCTGTGGCGCACCGGAGCCCGTCTGGGCGGGTCCGGCAAGCATCGTCGCGGCATGGTGCACGCCACCACCGGGCCCACCGGGGGGCGTCGGCGCACCGGGCGGACCCGGAGGCGTCGGAGCAGCACCGGGCGCACCGGGCGGGCCGGGCGGCTGCGGCCCCTCCGGACCCAGTTGCGAGACGAGCTGCGTCGGCAGATAGCCGGCCGCCGGAGCACCGGGAGCACCCGGCCCCGACGGCGGCGGCGTCGCCCCCGGCCGCGCGCCCGGAGTGCCGGGAGCACCGGGCGGCGGCGGAGTCGTCGGACCGCTTCCGCGCGAGCCACGCGGCGGCAGGACCGCCTTGCTCGTCGCCGCGTCGGCGATGTCGGCCGCGCCCGGACCGGCAGGCCCCCCAGGCTGCTGGTTCAGCGCCGGGGCGACCGCGGTCCGCGGCAACTGGCTGCCGCCCGACATCAGCGCCGTCGGCGCATCCGCGCCCACCACGGGCGGCGGGGTGTCATCGTCGTCGGTGCCGGAGATCGGCGGCGCGAACACCGTGGCCGGCAGCGGCACGGACGCGTCGTCCGACCCCGCGGCGTTGGTGTCCGTCCACGCAGCGGCCCCGGACGGCGTGGCGGGCACACCGTCGGATGCCGTCGGCTCGTAGTCGCCGCCGCCACCGGCACTGGGCCACAGCGACCCGCCCTGAGAGGCGTCGCCGCCCGAGGACCCGGCCGCGGGCCACGCCGCCCCGGGGGCGGACGAACTCCCGCCCGCCTGCGATGCGTTGGGGCCGGTCGCATCCGAAGCGGCAGCGGGGGCCGACCAGTCGGCCCCGGACGACGGCGCACCCGCACCCGCACCCGCACCCGCCGGTTCCGGCGAACCCGAAGCCGAACCCGAAGCCGCCGCGCCCGACTCCGGCGACCGCCGGTCCGGGATCCCCAGCTTGTCCGCCGCCTCCTGGAGCCACTCCGGCGGGCTCAACAGGAACGACGTCTGATTCAGGTCGATGCGCTGCGGCGGCTCCGGCGCGGCAGCGGCCTCCTCCTGGATCCCGTACTCCTCCTCGTACCGGCGGATCACCTCACCCACCGGCAGCCCCGGCCACAGCGTCGCCTCACCGCTGTCGCGGGCGATCACCAGCCGCTGCTGCCCGCCGTCGGAACGGGCCCCGCCCTCGCGGTCCTCCGCCCAGACCACAAAGCCCAGCTCGAACTCCCGCACCCGCACCTCACGGTGCTGATACGCGGGCACATCGCCGTTGACCCACTCTTCCGCGCGCTCCTGCGCCTGCGCGAAGGTCACCATCGGACCGTCACCCCTCGTCCGAGATCGGGACGGCGTGCGCAAAGCCGCCGTCCACCATCAGGTTCGCCACGGTCTCCAGTTCCGGCGGATTGCCCGCCAGGCGCTGCAGAAAACCGTCGAAGTCGTCGCCGCACGGCAGCAGCAGCCGCTCCACGCGCTCCTGCACGCTCCAGCCGTCCTGGTCCCGTGCGTCGTCGTACGCGCAGAACCACACCGAGCCGACCGCCGAGCCCTTGACCTTGACCGCCAGGATCCCGCCCTGGACGAACGCGACGCCCAGGTAGTCCTTGGTCAGGTGGTCCCGCAGGCACTTGTTGACGTACACCAGGTCATTGGCCCCGGCCTCGTCCCGCACCGTGAAGAACGGCTGGTCGACCAGCAGCCCCAACTCGGCGTCGAGCGCCGCCCCGACCGGGGCGCAGCCGCCCGCCGCCTTGAGGAAGGAGCGGTAGGCGCCCGGCAGGCGGTATCCCAAGTCCTCCTCGACACCGAGCAGTTGATGCTCCGTCACCGACACCACGCCCTTGGGCAGGCCGAAGTGCGCGGGGCGGGTCTCCTGCAGCGGCCGGGTGCCCCGCTTGCTCTGGTCCACCGGCGTCGTCGCCAGGCCGCCGTGATGCCGCAGCAGCGCCTTCACTTCTACCGGGACCAGCTCGAGACGGCGGGTGCCCGGCACGTGGTGCCAGGTCCAGCCGTGCGGCGTGGCGACCGCGGGAATCGTGTCCCACAGCGCATGGCCGTCGGCGTGCAACGCCGCATTCGCCGATACATAGTCGGTGAGCCGCAGTTCATCGACGCCGAAGCCCTCCGGGGGCTCGGCAATCTGCGCGGCGGCACGCGCGTACAGCGAAAAGTCCGGATAGCCGTTCTCGTCCACGCGCACACCTCTAGGGTGGCGAGAGGCCCGGACCGGATCCGGGAAGTTCACGACCTGCCCGGCGTAGGCCGCGTTAGGTGGCGCGGTTTGTCCCCCGGCCCGGGGGCCGGGAGGTGCCCCCAGCCCTTGCCGACCTGTCGTCATGGCGGTATGCCCCCTGCTGCGTTCCGGCTGGTTCAGGACAGCCTATGCGGTGCGGCAATAGGGAGAACCGACGCTCCGGTTCCGTCACGAACAGTCACAATCGAGTGACCGTTTGCCGACGGGTCGACACGTTTCAGTGCCCCAGCTTCCGCACCCCCCGCCCCATTTGGCAGGCTGTCCCCGCAACTCGGGGGATTGCAGGGGAGGGGACGACAGCACCATGCACACAGCGCAACCAAGTACGTCTGGCACCTCAGGTGATCCACGCCTCAGTTGGAGCAGCACCGAGGCCCACCGCCCGCCCGCCCTGAACCACCGCCGCGACGGCATCCTGCCCGCCGTCGCCGCCGCCCTCTCCGTCCGCGGTGAGACCCTCACCTGCACCGCGGGAAAGGGCGACCAGCCGCCCGTGCTTCACGCGCTCGTACAGGATTTCCTCGATACCCTCACCAGCGGCCAGCGCGAACGCTTCACCGGCCGCTGCCCCGAGGCGATCCTGCTCTCGCGCCATCTCACCGCCGCCGAGTCGCAGCGCTCGAAGCGGGCCCAGCGCAAGCCGCTGACCCACAGCGAGGCGCGGCGCACACTCAAACAGTCGAAACTGACCGCACGCCGCATCCGGGAGGACGGCGACCCGCTGCACGGCAGCTACGCACCGCCCTGCCGTTCCTGTACAGCGATGCTCGACCACTTCGGGGTACGCCCCGTCGCCCCGACCGCACCCAAGAACGGCTGAACCCGCACCGATGCCCGACCACCTCAGCACCACCCGGTTCCCGGTCGCGGTCGACGCCGCCCTGCGCGAGGCGGGGTGGCAGCCCGGCCGCTGGGACATCAAGCTGGCCGAGCACTGGGCGGACACGCTGCGCGCGCACGCCTCGCCGGCCGGCCACCGGCACGCGGTGTTCCCCGCGGCCGTCGAGGCCTGGGCGGAATTCGGCGGGCTGCGCGTCACGGCGCCCGGCCCCGGCCGGCAGACGGCCCCCACGCCCGTGCGCTTCGACCCGCTGGCCGGGCTCCACCTCGCCCGTACCCTCGCCGATCTGGGGCGCGCGCTGGACACCGAGATCTCCCCGCTCGGGGAGGAGGGCGACAACCAGGCGGTACTGGCCATCGACGTCGAGGGCCGGGTCTACAGCCTCGACCACACCGGCGACTGGTACCTCGGCCCGGACATCGACCAGGCGCTCGCCACGCTGGTCACGGGCGCCCAGCCGGCCCGGCTCATGCTCGGCTGAGCCCAGGGCCGACCGGAGCCGCCAGGGGCCGACCGAGGCCGATCAGTACAGGTCAGCACAGGCCGGTACAGGCCAGTACAGGCCAGTACAGGTCAGAGCTGCTGCTCGCCGTACCCGTCCCGGTCCGGCAGCACCGCCGACACCCGGAAGCCGCCCACGTCGGTCGGCCCCGACACGAACACCCCGCCCAGCGCAAGCACCCGCTCCCGCATCCCCACCAGGCCGTTGCCGCCGCTCGGCAGCCTCGCGGCCGCTGCCGCACCGTCGGCGTCCGGGGCGCCGTTCTCCACCTGCATGGCGACCTCGGCCCCGCGGTGCGCGAGCCGCACCATCACCTTCGCGCCGGCCGCGTGCTTGTGGACGTTCGTCAGAGCCTCCTGGACGACGCGGTATGCAGTCTGCTCGACCTCCGGCGCATACTCCCGCCCCTCGCCCTGGACCACGAGCTCGACCACCATCCCCGCCTGCCGCGACTGGCCGACCAGACCCTCCAGGTCGGCGAGACACGGCCCGTCCTCGGCGGCGGCGGCCGCGGCTGCGGCCGCCGCGACGCCCACCGCGGCCAGCGGCACCGGCTTCGCGGACCGCTGCTCGTCGTCGCCCGCCCGCAGCACGCCGAGCATCTCGCGCAGCTCGGTCAGCGCCTGCCGGCCCATGTCCCCCACCAGCGCGGCGTTCTTCACGGCCTTCTGCGGGTCCTTGAGCGCCACCGCCTGCAGCGCGGCCGAGTGCACGACCATCAGGCTCACCCGGTGCGCCACGACGTCGTGCATCTCCCGCGCGATCCGGGTCCGCTCCTCCGTACGCGCCCACTGGGCCCGCTGCTCGGCCCGGTCGGCCAGCAGCGACAGCTCCTGCTCCAGGCTGTCCGCGCGCTCCCGCAGACTCTCCATCAGCCGGCGTCGGGCCCCTATGTAGAGACCGAGCAGCACCGGCGGCGCGGTCAGGCCGAGCGACATGAAGCCCGCCATCGTCGGTACGTACCAGGCGCCGGGCTCCGGATCGAAGTCCGCGGACTGCACCTCCTGGCGTACCCGCACGAACGACACGATCAGCGTCGCGGTCAGCGACATCCCGGCGAGCGTCGCGGTGATCCGGCGCGGCACATCGGACGCGGCGAGCGTGTAGAGCCCGACGATGCTCATCAAAAAGCCCATCTCGGCGGGCGTGGTCGCGATCGACACCAGCACCACGGCGATCGGCCACCGCCGCCGCAGCACCAGCACGGACCCGACGACCAGCCCGAACAGCACCCCGACGGGCACGGGAATCGCGGCCTTGTCCGCGAACCCCACACCCTCCAGAGCGCACTCGAAAGCGGAGACGATCCCGAGCCCCACGTCCAACGCGACACTGCGCCACCGTCTCCACCACAGCCAGCCACGGGCGGTCGTGCCCGTGCCGTCCTGGTGTTCCCCCGTTGTGGTCATGCCTTCCAGCCTACGGGCGGGTGCGACTCATTTTCCGGGGAGTGCGGGGCGGCTTTTGTGGGGAGTGCGGGGCAGCCTGAGGACAAGTACCGTCGCACCGAGGGCGGGTGGTACGGCATAGTGTGGGGTGCCCAGTCGGCAGCCCGGGGGTAATGTCCGGAATGATCGACTCAGCTATCCCCTGTGGTGTAATTGGCAGCACAGTGGCTTTTGGTGCCATTAGTCCGGGTTCGAGTCCTGGCGGGGGAGCCTCTTTCATCGGGTTCTGACTCTCACTGTCAGGACCCGCCCTTATTTCACTCCTGAAACCCCCCGGTATCCTTCGGATGTCCACCACCCGAAGCCGAAGGGCATTCCCGTGAGCGCCAACCGCCCGGCAGCCGTCGTCGTCCTCGCAGCGGGTGAGGGCACCCGCATGAAGTCGAAGACCCCCAAGGTCCTGCACGAAATCTGCGGGCGCTCGCTCGTCGGACACGTCGTCTCCGCCGCGCGCGAGCTGGACCCCGAGCACCTCGTCGTCGTCGTCGGCCACGCCAGTGAGCAGGTCAAGGGACATCTCGCCGAGCAGTACGCCGGCACCCGCACCGCCTACCAGGCCGAGCAGAACGGCACCGGGCACGCCGTCCGGATGGCCCTCGAAGAGCTCGGCCAGACCCCCGAGGGAACCGTCGTCGTCGTGTGCGGCGACACTCCCCTGCTCTCCGGCGAGACGCTCACCGCGCTCGCCGCGACGCACGCCGCCGACGGCAACGCCGTCACCGTGCTGACCGCCGAGGTTCCGGACTCCACCGGCTACGGCCGGATCGTGCGGGACGGCGTCACCGGCGCCGTCACCGCAATCGTCGAGCACAAGGACGCCACCGAGGAGCAGCGCGCGATCCGGGAGATCAACTCCGGGGTCTTCGCCTTCGACGGGCAGCTGCTCGCGGACGCGCTCGGCAAGGTGCGTACGGACAACAGCCAGGGCGAGGAGTACCTCACCGACGTCCTCGGCATCCTGCGCGAGGCCGGTCACCGGGTCGGTGCGTCCGTCGCCGGCGACCACCGGGAGATCCTGGGCATCAACAACCGCGTACAGCTGGCCGAAGCGCGCAAACTGCTCAACGAGCGTCTCCTGGAGCGGGCGATGATGGCCGGTGTCACGGTCGTCGACCCGGCGTCGGTGCTCGTGGATGTGACGGTGACGTTCGAGCCGGACGCGATCGTGCACCCCGGGACGCAGCTGCTGGGCGCGACCCATCTCGCCGAGGGCGCCGAGGTCGGCCCCAACTCGCGGCTGAAGGACACCACGGTCGGCGCGGGCGCGCGGGTGGACAACACGGTGGCGGACAACGCGGAGATCGGGGAGTCGGCGTCGGTCGGCCCGTACGCGTATCTGCGTCCCGGCACCCGGCTCGGCCTGAAGGCCAAGGCCGGTACGTACGTGGAGATGAAGAACGCCACGATCGGGGAGGGCACAAAGGTGCCGCATCTCTCCTACGTCGGCGACGCGACGATCGGCGAGTACACGAACATCGGCGCCGCGAGCGTGTTCGTGAACTACGACGGCGAGGCCAAGCACCACACCACGATCGGCTCGCACTGCAAGACCGGCTCGGACAACATGTTTGTGGCTCCCGTCACGATCGGGGACGGCGCGTACACCGCGGCGGGCTCGGTCATCACCAAGGATGTACCGGCCGGTTCGCTGGCCGTCGCCCGCGGCCAGCAGCGGAATATCGAGGGCTGGGTGGCTCGGAAGCGCCCCGGAAGCGCCGCCGCACAAGCAGCGCAGGTGGCAACGGAACCGGTCGCCGACGAGAACTGACCGGAAACGGGTGCGTCGATCTCGGCGTACCGTGATACGTGCACACAAATTCGGCTGGCTCACGCTCAGTACGCCCGTGGCCAGAGAACACGTCTGAGGAGACAGTGCTGTGACCGGGATCAAGACGACCGGCGAGAAGAAGCTGATGCTCTTCTCCGGCCGCGCCCACCCCGAGCTGGCCGAGGAGGTCGCACACCAGCTGGGTGTCGGCCTGGTGCCGACGAAGGCCTTCGACTTCGCGAACGGCGAGATCTACGTCCGCTTCCAGGAGTCGGCCCGCGGTGCGGACTGCTTCCTGATGCAGAGCCACACGGCTCCCATCAATAAGTGGATCATGGAGCAGCTGATCATGATCGACGCTCTGAAGCGGGCCTCCGCCCGGAGCATTACCGTGATCATCCCGTCGTACGGCTACGCCCGTCAGGACAAGAAGCACCGTGGCCGCGAGCCGATCTCGGCCCGGCTGATCGCCGACCTGCTGAAGACCGCGGGCGCCGACCGCATCCTCACGGTCGATCTGCACACCGACCAGATCCAGGGCTTCTTCGACGGCCCGGTGGACCACCTCTCCGCGCTGCCGGTGCTTGCCGACTACGTGGGCGCGAAGGTGGACCGCAACAAGCTCACCGTCGTCTCCCCCGACGCCGGCCGGGTGCGCGTCGCCGACCGCTGGTGCGACCGCCTCGACGCCCCGCTGGCGATCGTCCACAAGCGCCGCGACAAGGACGTCGCCAACCAGGTGACCGTCCACGAGGTCGTGGGTGAGGTCGAGGGCCGCGTCTGCATCCTCGTCGACGACATGATCGACACCGGTGGCACCATCTGCGCCGCCGCGGACGCACTCTTCGCGCACGGCGCGGAGGACGTGATCGTGACGGCGACGCACGGCATCCTGTCCGGCCCGGCCGCGGACCGTCTGAAGAACTCCAAGGTGAGCGAGTTCGTGTTCACGAACACGCTGCCCGACCCGGGCGACCTGGAGCTCGACAAGATCACGGTGCTGTCGATCGCGCCGACGATCGCGCGTGCGGTGCGTGAGGTGTTCGAGGACGGTTCGGTGACGAGCCTCTTCGAGGAGCAGGGCTGAAGGACGTACGAGAAAGGGCCGTTCCCGCCGGGAGCGGCCCTTTCTCATGCCCTGCCGGTGGCTGAGCTCGGGACCTCTTGATCGAATTGGGTGGCTCGGGGCACTCCGAGTAGACTGTCGAAGTTGCTCGGCGAGGGAGGCCGCACTTTTCGGTGCGGCGGTCCGTTATCGACGCGCTCTTCGTAGCAGGCCTGTCGTGGCCGGGTGACCGCCACCAGAGTTTTTTCTGCAATACGAGGAGTGCACATGTCCGAGGTGAAGCTCGCCGCCGAGATCCGTTCCGAGTTCGGCAAGGGTGCGGCCCGTCGCGTCCGCCGCGAGAACAAGGTTCCCGGTGTTCTGTACGGTCACGGCTCCGACCCGATCCACATCACGCTGCCGGGCCACGAGCTGCTGCTCGCCCTGCGTACGTCCAACGTTCTGCTCTCCCTGGACATCGAGGGCAAGACCGAGCTGGCCATCCCGAAGGCCGTGCAGCGTGACGCGATCAAGGGCTTCCTGGAGCACGTCGACCTGCTCATCGTGAAGCGCGGCGAGAAGGTCAACGTCGAGATCCCCGTGCACACCGAGGGCGAGCTGGCCCCGGGTGCATACCTGGTCGAGCACGTGCTGAACGCCCTGCCGGTCGAGGCCGAGGCCACGCACATCCCCGAGTCCGTCACGGTCTCCATCGCGGGCCTCGCGGCCGGTGACTCCATCCTCGCCAAGGACGTGCCGCTGCCGTCCGGCACGACCCTGGCCGTCGAGGACGACACCGTCGTCCTGCAGGTCCTGGCCGCGCAGGCCGAGGAGCCGACCGCCGAGGCCGAGGCCGAGGGTGAAGAGGCCGCCGAGGCCTGAGCCGTAAGCTCTGCCTGAGCTTGGCTTGACGGGGTGGCGGGCTGCGGCCCGCCACCCCGTTTCCCTGTGGGTACGAACGCCCTTACGCCTTACGCGAGGAGACGCAGCGCAGATGTCCGAGGTGAACAGCCCCTGGCTCATCGTGGGCCTCGGCAATCCCGGGCCCGACTACGCCGCGAACCGGCACAACGTCGGGTTCATGGTCGCCGACCTGCTCGCGGAGCGCATCGGCGGCAAGTTCAAACGTGCACAGAAGGCGCAGGCGCAGGTCGTGGAGGGACGGATCGGCGCGCCCGGGCCTGAGAACCGGCGGGTGATCCTCGCCAAGCCGATGTCGTACATGAATCTGTCCGGCGGCCCGGTCAGCTCGCTGCGCGACTTCTACAAGGTGCCGGTCTCCAACATCGTCGCGATCCACGACGAGCTGGACATCGACTACGGCATGCTGCGGCTGAAGCTGGGCGGCGGCGACAACGGGCACAACGGCCTGAAGTCCATGACCAAGGCGATGGGCGCGGACTATCACCGGGTGCGGTTCGGGATCGGCCGCCCGCCGGGCCGGATGCAGGTCGCGGACTTCGTACTGAAGGACTTCTCGTCCACGGAGCGCAAGGAACTCGGCTACCTGGTGGACCGGGCGGCGGACGCGGTGGAGTGCCTCATGGCGGAGGGCCTGGAGCGGGCGCAAAGTACGTACAACTCCTGATAAGGCCGGGCCCTAGGTTGACCGAGCGCGGTCGCATGGCCAAGGATCGCGCGTTGTGAACCGGACTCACTTGCTCCTCTACGGTCGCCGGGCGGCTATGGCCTGTGTCGCCGCGCTGCTACTGGTGGCCGGTTTCTGGTCGTCGTGGGGCACGGCCCAGCACGTCCTGCTCGCGAAGGGCCGGGAACACGGCACGCTCACGGTCGCCGGCTGCGGCGCGGACACCTGCACAGGACCGTACGACCCGGAGGGCTCGGCCGCGCCCCGCACAGGCATGACGATCGAGAAGTCGATCGCCGTGAAGAAGGGCGCGAAGCTCCCGGTGGTGGTGAAGCCGGGCACGGAGGAAGTGGTCCGCACAGGCACAGCGGGCGCCCTTCACGCCTGGCTCCCGTTCGGCGGCGCACTACTCCTCGCTGCCCTTGTCATCGGCGGCGGCCTCAGACTGACCCGGCTCGCCTGGGCGACGGCGGCGGCGGGCGGCGCGCTGCTGATGGGAGCGTTCTTCGCGCTCTGAGCCCGGACTCCCGGAGCCCCCAACCCCCTTGCCTGAACCCCGCATTCACCTGATCGTTATCCAGGACTATAGGGACAAGTGCTGACTCTTGGTGCAGATGCGTCACTAGTTGGCTTGACGGGCGCGCGAGTTCACAGGACGCTGAGCCGCCCCCCACGGCACCCACCCTCTCTCACGTTGGATTGCCCATGCGCACCCTTACGTCCACAGGCGCCCTGGTGGCAGCAGCGGCGCTCTCGCTGTCGGCCGCTCCATCCGCGTTCGCCACCCCGCCCGGCGACAACGGCACCGTGAAAATCCACGATGCCAAGACCGGCGAAGAGCTCCGCAAGAACGAGCCGCACGTCTGCTCCTTCTACCTCGACGCCTTCGGTTTCGACGGCGGCCAGGAAGTCGACTGGAAGATCGTCGAGATGCCGCCCACCGGCACCAAGGGCACGGTCGCTGACAGCGGCTCACTGACCCTGGACGGCGAGGGTCACGGCCGCACGGACGACAAGACCCTGCCCGACGGGCACTACAAGCTCGTCTGGAACTTCGACGGTGAGCACGGCAAGGCCAAGCACAAGGTCTTCTGGACCGACTGCGAGGACGACGGCGAGCCGAGCGGGGAGCCGACCGGCAAGCCTTCGGAGAAGCCCTCCGAGAAGCCCTCGGAGGAGCCGACGGCGAAGCCCACCTCCTCCGCTTCCACGGCTCCGACGGCCGCCCCGTCCCCGTCCCCGGCCGGCGGCGGTGACCTCGCCGAGACGGGCTCGAGCGCCCCGATCGGCGCGATCTCGGCGGTCGCCGCGGCCCTGGTCGGCGCGGGCGGCTACCTGATCGCGCGCCGCCGCAAGGCCCAGCAGCACTGACGAGTGCCAAGGCACTGACGCACACCAGGAACGGCCCCCTCCCCGCGCGGGGAGGGGGCCGTTTCGCGTGTCGTCAGCCGGTGTTGCGCAGCCCCGCCGCCACACCGTTGACCGTCAGCAGCAGCGCCCGCGACAGCAGCGGGTCCGGCTCCTCGCCCCGGGCCGCCGCCTCGCGCTGGCGCGCAAGCAGCGAGACCTGCAGGTAGGAGATCGGGTCCAGATATGCGTCGCGGATGCCGAATGTCTGCTGCAGCACAGGGTTCGAGCCCAGCAGCCGCTCGCCGCCCGTGACCTTCAGGACTTCGCTGACCGTCAGCGCGTGCTCCGCCTCGATCGTGGCGAAGACATGCTTCAGGTCATCGGGGACGAGCGTGTCCACGTAGTGCCGGGCGATCCGCAGGTCCGTCTTGGCCAGCGTCATCTCGACGTTCGCGATGAAGTTCTGGAAGAAGTGCCACTGCTCGTGCATCTCGTCCAGGACCGTGTCCAGACCCGCCTCACGCAGCGCCTTCAGGCCCGAGCCGACGCCGAACCAGCCCGGCACGATCTGCCGCGACTGCGTCCAGCCGAAGACCCACGGGATGGCCCGCAGACCGTCGAGGCCCGCCCCCGAGTCCGGCCGGCGGGACGGCCGCGAGCCCAGGTGCAGATCCGCCAGCTGGTCCACCGGCGTGGAGGCGAAGAAGTACGCGGGCAGGTCCGGGTCCTCGACCAGGCGCCGGTACGCCGAGTGCGCCGCGTCCGAGACCGTGTCCATCGCCGCGTCCCAGCGCGCCAGCGCCTCGTCCGACTGGCGCGGGGCCGTGTGCAGCGCGGACGCCTGCAGCGTCGCCGCGACCGTCAGCTCCAGGTTCTCCCTGGCCAGCGACGGGATCAGATACTTGTCGGAGATGACCTCGCCCTGCTCGGTCACCTTGATCTCGCCCTCCAGCGTGCCCCACGGCTGCGCCAGGATCGCGTCGTGCGAGGGGCCGCCGCCGCGGCCGACCGTGCCGCCGCGGCCGTGGAAGAGCCGCAGCCGTACGCCGTACCGGTGCGCCACATCACGCAGCCTGCGCTGCGCCCGGTGGATCTCCCACTGCGAGGTGGTGATGCCCCCGAACTTCGACGAGTCGGAGTACCCGAGCATGACCTCCTGGACGTCGCCCCGCAGCGAGACGAGCCGCCGGTACGAGGGATCGGCGAGCATCCCGTCCAGGATGACGTCCGCGGCCTTCAGCTCGTCCGTGGTCTCGAGCAGCGGCACGATGCCGATCTTCGCCCAGCCCGCGTGCAGATCGATCAGCCCGGCCTCACGCGCCAGCACCGCCGCGGCGAAGACGTCGTCCGCGCCCTGGCACATCGAGATGATGTACGACTCGATGACCTCGGGCCCGAAGCGCTCAAAGGCTTCCTTGACGGTGTGGAAGACGCCGAGGGTCTTCTGCCCCGCGGCGTCCAGCGGCGCGGGTGTCGGCGCCAGCGGCCGCCGCGAGCGCAGCTCCTTGGCGAGCAGCTTCTGCCGGTAGTCCCGCGGCATGTCCGCGTACCGCCAGGACTCCTCGCCGAGCCGGTCGAAGAGCTGCCCGAGCGCATGGTGATGCGCGTCCGCGTGCTCGCGTACGTCCATCGTCGCGAGCTGCAGCCCGAACGCCGCGATCGTGCGGATCGTACGGTCCATGTGGCCGTCGGCGAAGAGGCCGCCGCGGTGCGCGCGCAGCGACGTCTGGATGAGGGTGAGGTCGTGCAGCAGCTCGGCGGTGCCGAGGTAGTCGCGGCCCTCCTCGTGCGGCGTGCCCTTGGCGAGCCGCTCCCGGGTGTTGACCAGCTTCTGCCGGATGCAGGTGGCCTTGAGGCGGTACGGCTCCTCGGCATTCAGCCGCTTGTAGCGGGGGCTGATCTCCGGCAGCCGCTCCAGATCGCTCTGCAACGACGTGAGCAGCTCCTCCGTGGCGCCCGCGTAGCGGATGGAGTTGGAGAGCAGTCCGCGCAGATAGTCGATGACCTCGATGGCGTCGCCGATGCCGTGCTCGTGCTGCAGGATCAGCACCTCCCACGTCACCGCGGGGGTGACATTGGGGTTGCCGTCACGGTCGCCGCCGATCCAGGTGCCGAAGGTCAACGGCCGTGTCTCCGGGGGCAGTTCGACGCCCACCCGCTCCAGTTCCGCGGACAGGTCCTCCAGCACGTCTCCGACGGCGCCCGCGTGCAGCTCGTCGAGGTAGTAGATCGCGTTGCGCGCCTCGTCGGCCGGCTCTGGCCGCACCACACGCAGCTCGTCGGTCTGCCAGATCAGGTCGATGTTCTCGGCGAGCCGCAGATCGTGCCGGCGCCGGTCGGCCGGGCTGACCGGGGCCTCGAGGAGTTCGGCGATACGGCGCAGCTTGTTCAGTACGGAACGCCGCGCCGCCTCGGTCGGGTGGGCGGTGAACACCGGCCGTACGTTCAGATTCTTGACGGTCTGGCGCAGATGCTCGGGGTCGGCGTCCTTGAGCCAGTCCGCGGTACGGGCCAGCAGCCCGCCCTCGGCGGCCCGCCGCTCACGCATCTCATGGCCGCGGTGCACCTGCTCGGTGACGTTCGCCAGATGGAAGTAGGTGGAGAAGGCGCGCACCAGCTTGGCCGCGGTCTCCAGGTCGGTGTCGCCGAGCAGCTCGGCTGCGGCCTCACCGTCGCTGCGCGTCAGGGCCCGGACCCGCTCGACGAGCTCCAGGAGCTCGGGGCCCTCCTGCCGGACGAGGGTCTCGCCCAGTAGATCGCCCAGGCGGCGGATGTCGGCGCGCATTTCGGCGCTGGCGGTGGAGGTCTGGTCGGCACTGCTCACAGGTGCGGCTCCTTGCAGTGTTTGAGCACGTCTGGAGGGTTCTGGAGGCTGCGGACCGCGCTGTCCGACGACACCCAGGATAGGTGTCCATTTCCCTGACGTTATCCACAGGTCTCTTGCCGCGAGGCTGCGCGCTGCCATACTTACGATGCCGTAGGTTACGCGTCCGTAATGCGGTTTCTGTTGTAACTCTCACCCCACAGGGGAACCCCATGACGACAAGCCCTGATCTGCTGGACGACGTCCCTCAGACGCCGTCGCCCGACCTCCCTTCCGCCACCCTGGGCGGGGACAGCAAGCGGTCGATCGAGCAGATCGCCCTGCTGCTGTTCATCACGGTGCCCTTTGTCGCCCTGCTCGCGGCGGTGCCGCTGGCCTGGGGCTGGGGCGTGAGCTGGCTCGATCTGGGGCTGCTGGTGGCGATGTACTACATCGGCTGCCACGGCATCACGATCGGCTTCCACCGCTATTTCACGCACGGCGCCTTCAAGGCGAAGCGCCCGCTGCGCATCGCGCTCGCGATCATGGGCTCGCTGGCCGTCGAGGGCCCGCTGGTGCGCTGGGTGGCCGACCACCGGAGGCACCACAAGTTCTCGGACGCTGAGGGCGACCCGCACTCGCCGTGGCGCTTCGGCGAGACCGTCCCCGCGCTGATGAAGGGCCTGTGGTGGGCACACATCGGCTGGATGTTCGACGAGGAGCGGACGCCCCAGCACAAGTACGCGCCGGATCTGATCAAGGACGGGGCGATCCGCCGGATCTCCCGCGACTTCATCTACTTGACGATCCTCTCGCTGGCCATCCCGCCGCTGGTCGGCGGTCTGGTCACCATGTCGTGGTGGGGGGCGTTCACCGCCTTCTTCTGGGGTTCGCTGGTCCGCGTCTGCCTGCTGCACCACGTCACGTGGTCGATCAACTCCATCTGCCACGCGGTCGGCAAGCGCCCCTTCAAATCCCGTGACCGCTCGGGCAATGTGTGGTGGCTCGCGGTGCTGTCCTGCGGCGAGTCCTGGCACAACCTGCACCACGCCGATCCGACGAGCGCACGCCACGGCGTGCTGCGCGGCCAGATCGACTCCAGCGCCCGGCTCATCCGCTGGTTCGAGCAGCTGGGCTGGGCGTACGACGTGCGCTGGCCCGATGCGTCCCGTATCGACGCCCGCCGCAAGAGCCACACCGCCGACGCGGCATGATTGACGACGTGGCGATCGACGGCAGTACCAGCAAACCGGACAAGAGCCGGCCCTCCGGGAGCCGGCGCGCGCGCCGGGTCCGGATGACCGGGGCGGAGCGCCGGGAGCAGCTGCTGGACATCGGCCGCACCCTGTTCGCCGAGAAGGGTTTCGAGGGCACGTCGGTCGAGGAGATCGCCGCGAAGGCGGGCGTCTCCAAACCGGTGGTGTACGAGCACTTCGGCGGCAAGGAGGGGCTGTACGCCGTCGTGGTGGACCGCGAGATGCGCCAGCTGCTCGACATGGTGACGAGCGCGCTGACCGCGGGGCATCCGCGGGAGCTGCTGGAGCAGGCGGCGTTCGCGCTCCTCGACTACATCGAGAGGTATACGGACGGGTTCCGCATCCTCGTCCGGGACTCTCCGGTCGCCCAGTCGACCGGCACCTTCGCCTCGCTGATCAGCGATATCGCCACCCAGGTCGAGGACATCCTCGGCCTCGAGTTCAAGGCCCGGGGCTTCGACCCGAAGCTCGCCCCGCTGTACGCGCAGGCACTGGTCGGCATGGTCGCGCTGACCGGCCAGTGGTGGGTGGACGCCCGCCGGCCGAAGAAGGCGGAGGTCGCGGCACATCTGGTGAATCTGGCGTGGCACGGCCTGGACGGTCTTGAGCAGAAGCCGCGACTGATAGGGCACCGCAAGAACTGACGTCTCTTCGGTCCCCTGCCCATCTACCGGCCCGGATTCCACAGTTGTAGAATTTGCGGCTATCCGGGGAACGGTTCGCCACTCAAAAAGAGCAACTGCGAACGTCTTCAACCCGGTTCCACCATTTTCCCCAGGGGGGGACCTTGTCTTCAGTGGAACCCGGCCGTCCCGTCGGCGTGCGCTTCAGACGCGCCCGCAGGATCGCGGCCTGCACGGCACTCGCCGTCTCGGCAGGCATGCTGCTCACCGTCCCTGCGGCGGCGGACGACAGCGTGCCGCCGCCGGCGCCGGTCGAGCAGACCAGGCCGAGCATTGAGCAGCCGAAGCTGACGCTTCCCAAGCACGGCGCCAAGCAGCACTCCGCGGCGGACGCGGCCGACGTCCCGGTCGCCAAGCCGCGCAGCGACATCGACGGCGACGGCTTCACCGATCTTCTCTACCGTGCCGGCAACGGCAGGATCTATGTGGCGCCGACCAGCGGCACCACTTCCTACGAGTACCTCTTCGACACCAGTGAGACCGCGAACGAGACGTTCAAGGACGTCTTCTCGGTCGCCGGTCTCGAGGCGGCAGGACCGGTCCACTTCACCCTGCTGTCGAGCGGCCGGCTCTCGGCCTACCGGAGCTCCCCCGACCACGGCACGATCATCTGGTCCGGAGTGGGCTGGCAGGCGTACAACAAGGTCTTCTCGCCCGGCGACCTGACCGGCGACGGCAGCGGCGACATCCTCGCGCGTACGCCGTCGGGCGACCTGTATCTGTACCGGACGACCCCGGGGGCAGCCGCCCCCATGGCCGCCCGGGTCAAGGTCGGCTCCGGCTGGGGCGGGTACGACCAGCTCATCGGCGTGAACGACGTCAACAGCGACGGCATCGCCGACCTCTTCGCCCGTACGCCGGGCGGCGAGCTGTTCTTCTACTCCGGCAACCCCAACCCCGACTCGCCCTTCAAGGGCCGCGTCAGCGTCGGCCCCGGCTGGAACGGCTACAACCAGATCCTCAGCCTCGACGACCAGAGCGGCGACGGTCTCGGCGACCTCGTCGCCCGTACGCCATCGGGCCTGCTCTACACCTACGAGTCCACGGGGACGGGCAAGTTCCTCCCCCGTGTGTCGGGCGGGTCGGGCTGGAACGCGGTGGCGCAGTTCGCCGGCGCGGGCAACAACCCGCACCTCGGCAAGGACGAGGTCCTCGGGCTGGACACCAACGGCACGCTGTTCACCTACTACGCGCTGAACAACGGTCTGCTGAGCGCCCGTTACCAGGTGGGCGTCGTCGGCGGCTGGAAGGGCGCGAAGCTCACCTTCGCGTCGTCCCTCGACAGCAACGGCTGGGGGGACATTCTGGAGTTGTACAACGGCACGCTGTACAACCACAGCTACCCCTCTGACCGGGCCGCTGTCATCGGCTCCGGCTGGGGCGTCTACAACCTCCTCACCGGCCCCGGCGACCTGAACGGCGACGGCAAGGGCGACCTGCTGGCGCGTGACGGTTCCGGTGCGCTGTATCTCTACCGCGGGGACGGCACTGGTTCGAAGTTCGCCGCCCGGCTCAAGGTCGGCAGCGGCTGGAACGGGTTCAACAAGCTGGTCGGAGCCGGCGACATCAACGGCGACGGCCGCAGCGACCTGATCGCCCGCGGCACCGACGGCAGGCTGTATCTGTACGCCGGTACGGGCGTCGCCTCGGCGCCGTTCAAGGCGAGGACGCTGATCGGCTCGGGCTGGAACACGTACACCAAGCTGTCGGCCCCCGGCGACCTCGACGGGGACGGCCGGGCGGACCTGGTCGGCGCCAACGCCGCGGGAGAGCTGTACCGCTACACCGCCAGGGCCACGGGCGGGTTCAACGCCAAGGCCAAGATCGGCAACGGCTGGAACACGTACACCACGCTGTACTGAGCCACGCGCTCATCCGCAGACGCACCCTGCGCCGCGTCCCACCGGATGTCCGGTGGGACGCGGCGTTCCCGTTGGCGGGGCTCGTTCGCTGTCAGCACCGCTGACTACAGAGGCCGCGTTCTGGTGCCTGCGGGGCGAGCCCCGCAGGCACCACTCAGAGCTCTCCCGAGCGTGGTTACGGAGTCGATGTCGCGGCCGGTGATTTCTGTCGCCCTTGCGGGTTCTCGCCGATGTCGACGTACCAGTTGTCGTCCGCCTTGCTCAGGCTGAGGGTGGCTCGGAGCTCGTCGCCGCTCTTGTCCCGTGCCACCAGGGTTGCCGACGCGAAATCGGGGCCGAACTCGTGCGCGATGTCGACCTGCTCCACCTTCAGGGAGCGCCCGCCGTTCTCGCGGATGAGTGTCGCCGCCTCCTCCTCCGCTTCATTCCCAGGAGGCGCCAGTCCGGCAAGCGCCTCCTCATCCCCGGAGTTGAGGGCGTCTACGTAAGCGTCGACAGCACCACGTTCGGTCTCCGCACCTGCGTCACCACTTGCTGCACCAGAGCAGCCGGCGAGCAGGCCGATCGAAACAGCAAAGGACGAGGCCAGAGCCATGACCGACCGTTTCTTCACCTTCTCCTCCTGACAAATCGCTGGTCACGTGCGGTGCACGTACCACCAGGCATTGGGGCGGGCGGCCAGTAGCGAACTGAGCTTTCGATTATGCGTGTTACTGGTGTGGTAGGTGAGGTAGCGCTCGTTGTGGCCGGTTGCCGTGACAATCATTGTGTGGTCGATCGTATTGTCTCTGTTCCAGTCAGCTTGGAGCACATCTGCGTATGCCAGTTTCCACACGTTGTTCTGCAGCTTGGTCCGCTTCGAGTGTCGTGACGCGAACCAGTACCAGTTCTCTGCCCCCGCCCAGGTGTAACTCGTTGTCCAGGTGAAGCTGCCGTAGAACCACTTCTTGTTGTTCTTCCGGCTCGCCGCACTCCCCGACGTCGTGCCCCATCCACCGGCGCGCATGGCCTGGGATATGAAATTGGTGCAGTCGTTGCCGTACACGCGATAGTCGCTGTTCGGGCGCTTCCAGTACCTGTCGGCGTACTGAGCCATTTTGCTGTAGGAAAGACCTGCCGCAGTAATCTTGTTGCCGGACTCCACGACGGCAGGTCGCTCGGTCGACGCCGCCCCTTCCTCCCTTTGCCCCTCAACGGTCTCCGGTTCTGTAGGAGGGTCGGTGGGACGCGGGTAGTACGGCGGTTCGGGGTGGATGATGGGGGCAGGAGTGTTCAGCTGCGTGGTGGCCGCTGGACCGTTGACATCTACTTCTGCTTGGTCAGCATGGAGAAGCCAGCCGTTTTCCGTGCGGTTGAAGGTCAGCACGTGTGGGAGTTCGAACTCTTCAAACTCGGGCTCTCCGGGCTGAACGTCTGGAAAGTAGAGCTTCGTGTCCTCCGTGACCTTCACCGTGGCAGTACCGGCGGACTCCTCAGCGCTGTCCACGGTGACCGCGACCTCGGCCTTGGTGTAGCCCCCATTGATCTCCTTGAGCTGTTGTCCGCGCTGCCTCAGGGCAACGGCGGCCTGCTGGAGCTCTTGCTTGGCAGCCGACCCCAAAGCGGAGGAAGAAATGGATTGCTGTGCTTGCTCTCCGGTGTCGGTCACGAGATCCGCCCGGCGCTGCAGATGAATTCTGCTTGCCTCCGCGAGGGCAGCAGAATCGACTTCACTGAGGGGTACAGATGAGGCTTCCTCCGAGGTACCGTAAGCTGGGGATACTCCGGAAAGCAGGCCAGCCACAAGGACAGTGGCTAACAGCGTCAAACTACGCCGCGGAGCGCGCACCGGATGTCTGCTCGTGCTGACAGTGAGTCTGTAATTCATGGTCCCCCCAATTATCAGGCACCGTAGGCATTTCCCCGATACCTTCGTTGTCTCCTGAACTGTATCGACATGAGCAGAGCTGCAAGTTCCTCGGCTTAAAGAGGACCTTTATTGTCCAGTTCAGACCGGTCTCACCCGGTCTCACCATCGACGGCCCCGCCATTCGCTACCGCGACGCCCTCGTTCTTGCCAACCGTGCGGGTGGGTGCTGATGCTGGGAGCCGCCCTCGCTATCCGGCGAGCGCTATCGTGCGGTAGCGGTAGTACGGGATGTTGACAGTATTCGGCATGCTGCGGCAGGTACTGACCGGCCTGGTCGGCCAAGCGGCAGTAGAACGGTGCATGGTCCCGTCGTCATGGGTAATCAGAGCGGTGAGCAGTGCGGACGCTGCGGTTTGGGAATGGCGGGGCGTGCAGTCGCCCTGACCCACCTTCAGGATCAGGCCACTGATGCTGGTTCTGGCCACGGTCGTGACGATGTCGCGGATCACGATCAGCAGCACGGACGGGACCAGCCCCCCGGCAGCACGGGGCGACGGTGATGGCAGCGTCGGCGTGACCGCGCCGGTTTCACGTCTGGCCGGATGCGTCCGTGGCCGAACCCTATTTCCCAACGGTGTCCCTACTGGGGCAGTCCTCATCGCCTTGTTCCGGAGGTGGTCGTGTCAGACGGCAGGGGTTCAGGTCCCGCTGCCCTTGACCTCGCTGAGAAACGCGGCGAACGCGTCGGTGGTGAAGGCGAGTACGGGCCCCGGTGTGGCCTTCGAGTCACGGATCCCGGTCGTGCCGTCCCCGATGGGCACCTCGACGCAGTCGCACACGTACTGCACGCTGTGCTGAATCTGAGCGTCGGCACGGAACGCCCCGTCTCACCGAATGTCCGGTGGGGGCGGGGCGCTTCACTTCCGTGTGCTCGCCCTTTCGCCCCACCCTTGTCCGGCGTCCTGCACCTTGACTGTTTGCCATCAAAGTCTGACCGGGCGGACACAGTTGAGTAGACCTACGCGTCTTGGCGGGCCAGCTGATCTAAGCCTGAGCAACGCGCTCCGTATCGCCGAGAGCCGGGGAGCACGGCCGGACACCGGCGCCGCCCAGTGACCGGCTCCGGCCGGGGCCGTACGCACACCCCGCGCAGAGCCCGGCAGGTACGGTACGAGGACCGAACCGCCCGCAACGGAGGTCAAGCGTGAGCGAGCAGCCCGACGGCCCGTACGAGCCCCTCATTCCCATGCCCGAGCTCACGCCCGACGCACTGCGGGCCGCGGTCGCACGGATCGCACCCAGTCGGATTCCGGCGCTCACGCAGCACCTGTTCGAGGCGACTACGAACGCGCAGCAGACGCAGAGCCTCGCCCCTCTGCGGGCCTTTGTGCACTCCTGGGCGGTATTCGTCGCGACCGAGCGGCATCCGGAGCGAGCCGCGCGGTTGCACGAGCTTGAATGGATCGTGGACGCCGGGGAGCAGGACCCGGCGGAGGCCATCATCGAGATCCGACGGATCCGAGAGACCGCAGAGGCAGAGGCAGGCCTGTGACGGACTGGTCTTGGGACTACAACCCCAGCGCGGAGTACATCACCGACGGGCTGTCGCCCGGCGTCGTGGCGGAAGTCGAGCGGCTCGCCACGGAACTCGCGGCGCTCGGGCGCGACGCCGGGAAGGTCGGCAGGCCCGTCGACCGGGAGGGCGGGCTTCGGGAATTCGACCTTCTCGGCGGCCGCGGCGTCATGAGCTTCCTCTCGGTGCCCCACCATGCATGCGTCTACATCTGCAACGCCACCTGGTACGGCTGACTCCGGCCCGTCCTGCATCAGCCGGCTTGCCGCGCTCAGGTGACCGCTTCCAGGAACTCAAGCCGGTTGCCGACCGGGTCCTCGGAGTAGAAGCGGCGGTGGCCGGGGAGGTTGTCGTCCCAGACCACTTTGGCGCCGCGCTCCTCCAGTCGTGCCGCATACGCCTCTATGTCCGCGACCCGCAGCCCCGGGTGGGCCTTCTTCGCGGCCCTGAAATCCGCCTCTATGCCCAGATGGAGCCGGACGAGCCCGGTCCCCCACAGCCTCCGGCGTGGGAGGTGCCCCAGGAACCAGACGCCGCCGCGGGCCGCGAGCAGGGGAGGCTTGGGGATCTCCGTCATACCGAGCACATGGGTGTAGTACGTCCGCAGATCGTCTTCCGACCCGGGAGGTGCGGCCAGCTGGACATGGTCGACGGCGGCGAGCATCACGACCCCCTTCGTGCGACGGCGAAGATCCGGCGGAACGGGAACACCGTGCCGTGCGGGCCCGGCGGGTATGCCTTGCGGAGCAGATCGCGGTACTGGGCGAGGAATTCGTCCGCGGCGTCGGGCTCGTCCGCGAGCTCGGTGAGGACCGGGCGCAGGGCGGTGCCCTTGACCCAGTCCAGCACCGGGTCGTCCCCGGTGAGGAGTTGGTAGTACGTGGTCTCCCAGGTGTCCGTCCGGCAGCCGAGGTCCACCAGGCGGGCGAGATAGTCGGCGGGCTCCAGTATGTGTACGAAGCGGCGACCGTGGTCGCCGAGGCGGGCGCGCCACTGCGGGGTTCCGCAGAGCTCGCCGAGGAGTGCGTGGCTGGGTGAGGTGAAGTTGCCGGGGACCTGGAAGGCGAGGGTGCCGCCCGGGGCCAGGTTCTCGATCCAGAGAGGAAACGATTCGGGGTGGTTGGGCACCCATTGCAGGGCCGCGTTGGAGACGATCAGGTCGTAAGGCTCGTCGGGTGTCCAGTGCGCGGCGTCGGCGGGCCTGAAGTCGAGCCAGCCGCCGCCGAATGTGGTGCCGGCGTGCTCTTTGTCGGCAATGGCGAGCATCTCGGGCGAGAGGTCGAAGCCGGTGATGTGGGCGGTGGGCCAGCGGTCGGCGAGGAGTGCGGTGACGTTTCCGGGGCCGCAGCCGATGTCCGCGATACGGGCGGGCATATCGCGATTCGGTAGCTGCGGTATCCGGGCGAGCAGATCGATGAACGGGCGGGTGCGATGCCCGGCGTGACGCAGGTATTGATGTGGATCCCAGGTTGGTACGGAATGCATGTTCGAGCCCCCTTGCAGGAACGGTGCGCCGAAACGGAACGATGTCCCGGCCCGACCATGCCCAAGCCTGAACCCGAATATATCTTGATGTCAAGAGACTTCACATCGACAGACCCTCTACACTGATCGACATGGAGGACGAGGTCGATCGACTGGTCGCAGCATGGCGCCGTGAGCGCCCCGACCTCGACGTGGAACCGCTTGAGGTGCTCAGCCGCGTCTCCAGGCTCGCCCGCCATCTGGACCGGGCCCGCCGGCTCGCCTTCGCCGAGCACAATCTCGAGCCGTGGGAGTTCGACGTACTGACCTCGCTGCGGCGCGCGGGGGCTCCGTACCAGCTCTCACCCGGCCAGTTGCTGACCCAGACGCTGGTCACCTCGGGCACCATGACCAACCGCATCGACCGGCTCGCCAAGAAGGACCTGGTGGAGCGACTGCCGGACCCCTCCGACCGGCGCGGGGTGCTGGTGCGGCTCACGCCCGAGGGGCGGGACCGCGCGGACCAGGCGCTGGCCGGGCTGCTCGCGCAGGAACGCGCGATCCTGGCGGAGCTGTCGCGGGCGCAGCGGGCGGAACTGGCGGCGCTGCTACGCCAGTTGACCGCCCCGTTCGACAACATCCCCGGCTAGGTCGACCGGGCCGACGCCGGCGCGGCGGGCGAGGGCGACCGCGGCGAGCGTGGAGTGCACGCCCAGCTTCCCCAGAACGTTCTGCATATGCGTCCGGACGGTGTGCGGGGACAGGAAGAGGCGCTCGGCCACGGCTTTGCGCCCCAGACCGGCGACCATGCAGCGCAGCACCTCGCGCTCGCGTGGCGTGAGCGACTCCACGAGCCGCTCACTCTCGGTGCGGTGCTTGCGCGCCGCGGTCAACTCCCGCAGTACGCCGGTGAGCAGGGCGGGCGGCAGATGCGTCTCGTCCCGCAGGACGCCTCGTATCACCGCGAGCAGCCGCTGCAGGGAGCAGTCCTTGGCGACCCAGCCGGAGGCGCCGGCCTGGAGCGCGAGGGCGGCACGACGCGGGTCGTCCTTCTCGGCGAGCACGACGGTACGGACCGCGAGCTGGCCGGAACGGACGCCCGCGACCAGGGATATGCCGTCGACGAGGCCGTCCTCGCCGTTGTCCGGCACGGCGCGGGCGACGACGGCACGGGCGCCGGGCACGACCTGGGCGCCGAGGTCGGCGTCGACGAGCATGACGTCGAACCTGCGCCCTTCGGCGGCCGCCCGCTCCAGACACCGCAGCGCGGCGGGGCCGCTGCCGGCCGCGGCGACGTCGACATCGGGCTCGGCCGCGAGGGCGGCAGCGAGCGACTCGGCGAAGATTCGGTGGTCGTCCACCACCAGGACCCGGATACGAACCACAGACACCCCCAGTGTCGGAGGAGAGACCGGCGCGGGTACGGCGCCCGGAGAAATGGGGTAGTACAGCGGTCGCTCGGCCGCCGCCGTGCTGTGACTGATACCCCGCCCCGGGCGTCGTACCCGACTGTCTCGCCCCCTGATCGACACCGGCCCCCACCGGTGCTGAGCATCAGACTACGGCTGGGTGGCTGGAGCGGAAGGCTATTTGCAGAACTGATTGGCCAGGGTGTTTAGGGTGTGCCACATGTTTCGTATTGAGGCGGAAGTCGACAAAGATCGACGCAGGCTGCTCGGTGAACGGCTGGAGTCCGACAACGCGGAACGGTCCCCGGCGATACGCAGGTTGCGGGGTACGCCGCACGAGGAGGAAGTGCCGCTGGAGGTCTGGGCGGTGGAGGACGGGACGGGCGAACTGGCCGGCGGCCTGACGGCCCTGACGTGGGCGCGCTGGCTCCACATGGACCTGCTGTGGGTGGCGGAGACGCACCGGGGCGCGGGGCTGGGCAAGCGTCTGCTGGGGGAGGCGGAACGGCTGGCGCGGGAGGAACGGGGGTGCGGGTATGCGCGGCTGGAGACGTGGGACTTTCAGGCGCCGGGGTTTTACCGGGGGCGGGGGTATGAGGTGGTGGGGCGGGTGGAGGAGTATCCGCCGGGGGCGACGGAGTTCTTGCTGGTGAAGCGGCTGGGGGACGGTGGTTGAGGGGGCGGCGTTCTCCCCTCCCCGCCCCTTCCCGAACTGGGGGCAAGCCCCCAGACCCCCAAGGGGGTACGGGGACGGCGGGGGCTGACGCCCCCACGCCCCCGAGACGCCGGCTTCGCGGCGCGAACGTGCGCCCCGGCAGGCGGGCCGCCTGGCGACGCGAAGCCGCCGCAACCTGACGCGTCCCTCCCCGCGGCACGAAGCCGCAACTCGGCACGTGGGCTTCCCCAGGTGCGTCGCCGCAGTCGGCGGGCGCATGCGTCGCAAGCAGACGGCCCCTCGCAGCGCGAAGTTGCCGCAACCCCCCGCGGGGGCGCAGTGGGGGGTGCCCCAGCCCGACGCGGAGCCGCCCAACAGACGCGCCCCTCCCCGCGACGCCGCCTCAACCCTGCGCGTGGGCTTCCCCAGGCACGAAGCCGCCGCAACCCGGCGAGCGCAACCGCCCGGCACGAAGCCGCCGCAACCCGGCGAGCGCAACCGCCCGGCACGAAGCCGCCGCAACCCGGCGAGCGCAACCGCCCGGTGCGGAGCCGCCGCAAGCAGACGGCCCCTCGCGGCGCGAAGCTGCCGTGGCTGCCCGCGCCCCAGCCCGGCGCGGAGCCACCGCAACAGACGCGCCCCCTCGCGGCACGACGCCGCCGCAACCCGGCAAGCGCATCCGCCTGGCGCGAAGCTGCCGTGGCTGCCCGCGGGGGGCGTGGGGGCCGTGGCCCCGATTCAAGGGCGGGTGGGTGGGCAACTTCCCCTCAGGACACGCGGCGCGCTCCCGGGGACGGGGCTGCCGGGAAGATCCGTGGCTCTTCGTAACCCGTCGACGCGAACGCCTCCAGGAGCGACTTCTTCAGCGTCGTCGACGTCGACGTCTGCGTCAGGACGATCGCCGAGCCGCCGAAGCCGCCGCCCGTCATCCTCGCGCCCAGCGCGCCCGCCGACAGCGACGCCTCGACCACCAGGTCCAGCTCCGGGCAGGAGACGCGGAAGTCGTCCCGCAGTGACGCGTGGCCCTCGGTGAGGACCGGGCCTATCGCTTCGACCTCGCCCGCCTCCAGCAGGGCGATCACCCGTTCCACCCGGTGGTTCTCGGTCACGATGTGGCGGACCAGGGCGCGTACTTCCGGGTCGTCCAGCAGGGACAGGGCCGCCGCAAGGTCCGCGTACGAGACGTCCCGTAGTGCGAGGACCCCCAGCGCCGCCGCGCCCGCCTCGCAGCCCGCGCGGCGTTTGCCGTACTCGCCCTCGCTGTGGGCGTGTTTGACCCGGGTGTCGACCACCAGGAGTTCCAGGCCGAGCGCCGCCAGGTCGAACGGGATCTGGCGCTGCGACAGGTCCCGGGTGTCCAGGTGCAGCGCGTGGCCCGCGGTGCAGCACGCCGAGGCCGTCTGGTCCATGATCCCGGTGGGCGCGCCGACGTAGACGTTCTCGGCGCGCTGGCACAGCCGGGCCATCCGCCCCCGCTCCAGGCCCAGTTCGTACAGGTCGCTCAAGGCCAGGGCCGTGACGACTTCGAGTGCGGCGGAGGACGAGAGCCCGGCGCCCGCCGGGACCGTCGACTCGTAGTGGAAGTCCGCGCCGCCCACCGCATGGCCGGCGTCCCGCAGCGCCCACACCACACCCGCCGGATAGTCGGTCCAGCCGCCCGGCCCCCGCCCCGGCGCGAGGTCGTCGACGCGCAGTTCGACCATGCCGCCGGGGACGTCCGCCGAGTGCAGCCGCAGTACGCCGTCGTCCCGGCGGGCCGCCGTCGCGACGGTGGTGTGCGGCAGCGCGAAGGGCATCACGAAACCGTCGTTGTAATCGGTGTGTTCACCGATCAGATTCACCCTGCCGGGTGCCGCCCACACACCTTCGCTCATGACACGCTCTCCCTCCCCCGGGCAAAGTCCCAGGCGTCCGACACGATGCCCGCCAGGTCCGCGCGGCTCGGCCGCCAGCCCAGCCGTTCCCGCGCGATGGCCGCGGAGGCGACCAGTACCGCCGGGTCGCCTCCGCGACGCGGGGCCACGACCTCCGGGACCGGGTGCCCGGTGACCTTGCGTACGGTCTCGATGACCTCGCGCACCGAGAACCCGTTTCCGTTGCCGAGGTTGCAGATCAGATGCTCCCCCGCCGTCGCCGCGCCCAGCGCCAGCAGATGCGCCTCGGCGAGGTCCGCGACATGGATGTAGTCGCGTACGCAGGTGCCGTCCGGCGTCGGATAGTCGTCCCCGAACACCGAGATCGACTCGCGTCGGCCGAGCGCCACCTGCAGCACCAGCGGGATGAGATGCGACTCGGGGTCGTGGCGCTCGCCGCAACTGCCGTACGCACCCGCCACGTTGAAGTACCGCAGGGACACGGCCGCCAGACCGTGCGCCGCCGCCTCACCCGTGATCATGTGGTCGACGGCCAGCTTCGACGCACCGTACGGGCTGGTCGGCGCGGTCGGGTCGGTCTCGGTGATCGGGGTCGAGACCGGCTCTCCGTACGTGGCCGCGGTGGAGGAGAAGACCAGTTTGCGCACCCCCGCGGAGCGCATCGCCGCGAGCAGCTCCATCGTTCCGCCGACGTTGTTCGCCCAGTACTTCTCGGGGTGCATCACAGACTCGCCGACCTGCGAGAAGGCCGCGAAGTGCAGTACCGCGTCGTACGAGGCGTCGAGCCACTTGGTGGCGTCGCGGATGTCGCCCTCGACGAAGGCCGCGCCCGCGGGCACGCCCTCCCTGAAGCCGGTGGAGAGGTTGTCGAGGACGATCACCTCGTGCCCCGCCTCCAGCAGGTGCTGCGCCACCACACTGCCGACGTATCCGGCCCCGCCCGTCACCAAGTACTTGCTCACTCGCTCGCTACCTCTCGCAGTCGCTCGGCCGCGGTTTCCGGCGGCACATCGTTGATGAACACGCTCATACCGGACTCGGAACCCGCGAGGAACTTCAGCTTGCCGGAAGTCCGTCGGATGGTGAAAAGCTCGAGATGCAGCCCGAAATCACTCCGGTCGACCTGACCGAAGGGCGCCTGGTGCCAGGCGGCGATGTACGGCGTCGGCGGCTCGGCCTCCCCGAAGATCCGGTCGAAGCGCCTCAACAGTTCCAGATAGATCTGTGGGAACTCTGTGCGCGCCGCGTTTTCCAGCGCCCGGAGGTCCGGCACGCGCCGCCGAGGGTAGAGGTGCACCTCGTACGGCCAGTGCGCGGCGTACGGCACGAAGGCCACCCAGTGTTCACTCTCCAGTACCACCCGTGCGCGCTCGGCGCGCTCCCGCTCGACGATGTCGTCGAAGAGGTTGCGGCCGGTCCTCGCCCGGTGCTCGGCGGCCGAGCGCAGCATCAGCGCGGTGCGCGGCGTGACGAAGGGGTACGCGTAGATCTGGCCGTGCGGGTGCCCGAGTGTCACGCCGATCTCCGCACCCCGGTTCTCGAAGCAGAAGACCTGCTCCACCTGCGGGAGTTCGGCGAGCTCGGCGGTGCGGTCGGTCCAGGCCTCCAGCACCAGCGCGGTCTGCTCCTGGCTGAGGTCGGCGAAGGAGGCGTCGTGGTCGGAGGTGAAGCAGACGACCTCGCAGCGGCCGGAGTCGCCGGCCAGGGAGGGAAAGCGGTTCTCGAAGACGGCGACGTCGTAGTCGGCGGCCGGGATCTCGCTGAGGCGGCCGTCCCGGGACGGGCAGAGCGGGCATTCGTCGGCCGGCGGGTGGTAGGTGCGGCCCTGGCGGTGTGAGGCGATGGCGACCGAGTCGCCGAGCAACGGGTCGCGGCGGACCTCGGAGGTGGTGGAGATGGGATCGAGCGGCCGCCGGTCAACGGCGTCCCGTACGGCGTCGTCGCGGGAGTCGTAGTAGAGCAGCTCACGACCGTCGGCAAGCCGGGTCGACGTCTTCTTCACCGTGGAGCCCCTCACTCCCACCAAACAGAACCGCACATAACAAACCACGAGCCAACAGTGACGTCAATGGGTGGGCGGAACACAGAGAGCGCTTGCACGCAGATACGAACAAGAGGTCGGATTAGAACTCTCACGAGTGAACTGGGTTCCAGGACCAAGGGCCACGTCCGAGGACACGTCGCCGTTAGCCATATCCAGGGGCCCCTACTGCCGCGGCCGGCACTCCACATCCCGCCTGGCCACGCACGAAGAGGCCCCTCGCCGAATGAACCCCTGAACGTAGGTCTGGCCGGCGCGGATGGGGCGGCAGGCCCCCCAACGTGAGGCGGGCGTGATCGGCCTGATGGCCATCGCCTCGGCCCAAATAGCAGCCAATATCCGATAATGAGGATATGGTCAACGCTTTCGACCGATCCGGGGCTCCGCCCGTCCGCCTCGGTATATTCTCCCTCGGACTCGAGCCCGTGAGCGTGAGCGGCCTGGCCGACCGCCGGCTTCCGGTCGGACTCGGAGCGGCGGCCGCCGCGCTCGCCCTTGCCACCGCCGTGACGGCGCTGGTGCGCAAACGGCTGCGGCGCCAGACACACGGTCCAGATCCGGCCGAGACGGCCCGAACGTACGAGCACGCGGTGCTCCAATCCGTCCGCGAAGGTGTGCTGGTCACCGACGGGGACCGGCGGCTGATACTCGCCAATGAAGAGGCCCGCCGACTGCTCCAGCTGCCGCCCGACGCGGAGGGCCGTCACGTCAGCGATCTCGGCCTCGCCCCGACGCTGGCTGCTCTGCTCGCCTCGGAGCGCGAGGCCATCGACGAGGTGCACTCGGGCCATGACCGACTGCTGGCCGTCAACCACCGGCCGACCGACCGGGCCGGCGGCCCACCCGGCGGCGTCGCGACATTGCGCGACGCCACCGAGCTGCGTGCCCTCTCGGGCAAGGCCGAACTGGCGCGCAGACGCCTGAAGCTGCTGTACGACGCCGGGGCGGTGATCGGCACGACGCTCGACGTGCGGCGTACGGCGGAGGAGCTGGCGGAGTACGTCGCCCCAGGGTTCGCGGACTTCGTCACCGTCGACCTGTTCGAGAACGTGCTGCGGGGTGAGGATCCGCCGACCGGGGTGGGCGAGATGCTCCGCACCGCACTCAGCGGAGTCGCCGAGGACCATCCCCTCCTCAAGGTGGGCGACCTCGTCCCATACGGGCCGCCCGGGATGCCCTGGGATCTCCTGTCCGGGGAGCCGGTCGTCATCCCGGACCTGAGCGGCCCGGCCTGGGCACTGTGGCGAAAACCGCATCCCGAGCGCGCCGCGAGGATGATCGACTACGGCCTCCACTCGACGATCTCCGTTCCGCTGCGCGCCCGGAACGTCGTGCTGGGCACAACCAACTTCTACCGCCTGACGGGGAGGGAATCGTTTGTGCCCGACGACATGTCGTTCGCCAGGGAGCTGGTCGCCCGCGCGGCGGTGTCCATCGACAACGCCCGCCGCTACACCCGCGAGCACACGATGGCCGAGACACTGCAGCGCAGTCTGCTGCCCCGCGGCCTGCCCGAGCAGAACGCCGTCGACGCCGCCTACCGCTATCTGCCCGCGCAGGCGGGGGTGCGCGGCGACTGGTTCGACGTCATTCCGCTGCCGGGCACGCGCGTTGCGCTGATCGTGGGCGATGTCGTCGGGCACGGGCTGCACGCGGCCGCCACGATGGGGCGGCTGCGTACGGCGGTGCACAACTTCTCCTCGCTGGACCTGCCGCCTGACGAACTCCTCTCACACCTCGACGAACTGGTCGCCCGGATAGACCAGGACGAGGCGGCGGCCGACATCGGCGGCGCCGACCACGGTGGCAAGCAAGGCGCCGCCGTCGGCGGCGTCCTGGGCGCCACCTGCCTATACGCGATCTACGACCCGGTCTCCCGCCGCTGCACCGTGGCCAGTGCCGGACATCCGCTGCCCGCGCTCGTCCACCCGGACGGCACCGTGGAATTCGCCGAGCTGCCCGTCGGCCCGCCTCTCGGCCTGGGAGGCCTGCCCTTCGAGGCGGCGGAGCTGGAGCTGCCCGAGGGCAGCCAGTTGGTCCTCTACACCAACGGGCTCATCGAGAGCCGCAACCGGGACCTCGACGTCGGACTGGAGCTGCTGCGCAGTGCCCTCGCCAGTGCGGAGCGGCCGCCGGAGGAGACCTGCCGGGTGGTGCTCGACGCCCTGCTGCCCCCGCGTGCCACCGACGACATCGCGCTGCTCGTCGCCCGTACGCGCGGGCTGAGCCCTGATCAGGTGGCCGACTGGGACGTGCCGTCGGATCCCGCGGCGGTGGCGGGCATGCGCGCCGAGGCCGCCCGGCAGCTGGCGGAATGGGGCCTGGAGGAGGTGGAATTCACGGCCGAGCTGATCCTCAGCGAGCTGATCACCAACGCCATCAGGCACGCCACGGGCCCCATCCGGGTGCGGATGCTGCGCGACCGGACGCTGATCTGCGAGGTCTCCGACACCAGCAGCACGTCACCGCATCTGGGCTACGCCGCCGTCACGGACGAGGGCGGCCGCGGGCTCTTCCTCGTCGCCCAGACAGCCGAACGCTGGGGGACGCGGTACACCGCAGAGGGCAAGGTGATCTGGGCGGAGCTGGCCTTGCCGACGCGGGAACTCGAACGGCTGGTGCCGCAGTTCGCTCGACCGACGCGCAGGACCTGACAGCCCGGCGGGACATTCCGGCCCGATCCAGGCCGGCAAGCGCTGGGTGATCGAGCGCACGTACTCCTGGATGCGGTCGGTCCTAATCCGCCGTTTGACCGGGCGCCGACGAGACGATCGCCGCCCGGTCGAGCAGCCCGGTGCGCGCGGCCAGCGCCGCCGCCTCAAGGCGGGAGCCGACCCCCAGCTTCATCAGTACCCGCTGCACATGCGTACGGGCCGTGCTCGGCGCGATCCCCATGCCGGCCGCGATCAGCCGGGTGTCCTCGCCCTCCGCGACCCGAACCAGCACCTCGACCTCGCGCGGGGTGAGCAGCTGCAGCAGCCGCTGCCCCTCGTCGTCCGGCTGCGCGACCGGGTTGAGCAGCTCCGCGAACGCACCCTGCAGCAGCTGCGGCGCCACCACCGCCTCGCCCGCCCGGGCCTTGACCATGGCGCGCTCGACGCCCTCGATGCGCTCGTCGTGGCGTACGTAACCGGAGGCGCCGGCCGCGAAGGCCGCGGCGATCCCGCGCGGACTCGGCACCGGACCGAGCACCACCACGGCCACCTGCGGACGCTCCCGCTTGATCTTGACGATGGGGTCGAACGCGCCCGGCTCCGCGGGCGTCGCGGTGCCCAGCAGGCACACCTCGGGCGCCCTGCTGACCACCAGGTCGGCGGCGCCGGCCGCGGGGGCCGCCGCCGCGAGCACCCGGTGCCCACGCAGCTTCAAGGCCGAGGCGAGTGCCTCGGCGAGCAGTCGGTGATCATCGAGCACCATGAGCCGCACGCCCATCGAGCAACCCTCCCCCTTGGAGCTGGCCCCCCGGCCCTCCTGCCCCGGCAAGCTACACGCTTGTTCGACATCGCGCTCCCCTAACTCGGCAAAAGCCCCCCAGAGTGCCGAATTCTTCTCCAAACAGGGCTACTTATGGCCGTGGCCCGGCACATCGGAAAACCGATGTGCCGGGCCACCTGCCCAGTTGTCCGGAAATCAGTCGGCCGTGCTGAAGGCGACAGCCAGGTACTTCTTCCCGAAGGACGACGAGGAAGACGACGGCTTGCTCATCAGAACCGCCCCGACATACAGCCGCCCATTGGCATAGCGGTACTCGGCGTGGTCCGAGGAGAAGCTGGTCTCCGCCTCCCGCACCGCCTTGTCGGCCGGATTCTCCATCAGGACCGTCTGCTTGAAGGTGCTGCCGTCGATGCTGACGACCTGGCCGCCCTTGTCGTAGGGGGGCCACTTGTAGGCGATGAGGTTGCCGCCGTCCATGCGCACCGGGAACATCGTGTACCGGTCGCCCGCGTCCGCCCGGCCGCTGGTCGGCTTTCCGGTGGCGAGGTCGAAGGAGACGATCTCGTTGGTGTCGCCGTACTCCCCGGTGCCCTCGTGGTCAGCGGTCGGCAGATACAGCCGGCCGTTGCCGACGACGGCCTTCTGGCAGGTCTCGACCTCGGTGGAGCCGCACCGCGCCTGGTACTTGTCGCCCGTGGCCGGGATCTTGGCGCGCAGCGTCCCGCTCTTGTCGTCGAGCGAGAAGAAGTCCGAGATACCGCCCGAGCCCGTGTCGCCGACGTCTGCGGCGACGACCAGCGGCTTGCTGGAGAGGATGCTCGCGTACTCCACGCCGGCCGGCATCTTGTACGAGAACGCCGGGGTGCCGTTGTCCGGGTTCAGGCCCTGGATGATGACCTGCGGGCTGTCGTACGAACCGCACTTGCGGACCGCGACGAGCGCCGGGCCGCCGCCGTACCCCATGTCGTAGCAGCCCTCGGCGTTGGCCGTGGGCTTCCAGCGGACGCCGCCGCTGGTGAGGTCGAAGGCCGCGCCGCCGTCGGTGCCGCCCGCGGCGACCGTGGTGCCGCTCTGGGTGACCTCGCTGAACCTGATCTTCTCGTCGCCCCGGGACGTGCCCTTGACGGACTTGCTCCACAGCAGCTTGCCGGCGCTGAGGTCGACGACGCCGACCTCGGTGCACGGCTGGTAGTTCTTCGGCGGGACCCGCTTGGTGGCCTCGTAGACGATCGCGGCCTTGTTGTCCTCGGACACATGGCGGGACGCTGCGCAGATCTGGCCCGGCAGCGAAAGGGTCCACAGCGGGGTGCCCTTGGCCGCGTCGTAGCCGACGAGGGAGTTCACGCCGGGCTTGACGTAGGCCTTGTCGGTGACCCAGGAGCCCTTGACGCTGGTGATGTCGGTGCGCGCGGGCTCCGGCAGCTGGAAGGCCACCTTGGAGTTGACGTTCGCGGGCGCCTTCTCCTTGCCGGGGCCATCGGCGGCCTTGCCGCCGCTGTCGCCGCCGGTGGAGCCCGCGGGCCCGGCGTCCGAGCTGTTCTTGCTCTCGTCCTTCTTGCCGCCGCCACCGTCGTTGGAGGAGGCGTACCAGATGCCGCCGGCGACGATCAGCACCACGGCGAGGGACGCCGCGATGATGATCTGCATCTGCGTGCTGAGCTTCTTACCGCCGCCGCTGCCGGGGCCGCCGGGCTGGGGCGGCATGTACTGAGGCTGCGGCTGCATGGGCTGGGTCGGGTAGCCGTAGCCCGGCTGGGCAGGCGGCGGACCCTGCGGGTAGCCGTAGTTGGGGGGCTGACCGGGCGCCTGACCCGGTGCCTGACCCGGTGCCTGACCCGGTGCCTGCGGGTAGCCGTAAGCGGGCTGTCCCGGCGGCGGGCCCTGCGGAGGCTGAGCGGGCGGCGGCGTCTGCGGATAGCCGTACGAAGGGTTCTGCGGGGGCGGGGGCGTGGGGGCTCCGAAGCCTCCCGGCGGAGGGTCCTGGGGCGCCCCGAACCCTCCCTGCGGGGGCTGGTTCGGCGGCGGTGGCGGCTGCGTCATGGCGTGCTTACCTCGAAAGGATGCGTGGAGAAAGGAAGTGGGTCGGAAGGCTCAGGACGCGTCACTTGCCGAAGGCCATCATGGTCTTCGTCTCCTTCTCCTCCGCGTCGTTGCCGGCGCTGACCCGGCCGCTGGCGATGAACAACCGGCCGTCCGAGTACACCAACTTCGGGGAGTAGAAGGAGCTCTCGATCTGGGCGGTCGAGGCCGGGTGCTGCAGCAGCACCTTCGGCGCGCCACCCGTCGGCGCGATCGTGGCGACCGCACCGCCCGCGTCGTACGACGCGTTCATGTAGACGAGAACGTTCCCGTCCTCCGTGCGCAGCGGCGTCATCTGGCGTTTGCCGTCGGCGGACGAACGCCACTTGGCCTTGCCGGTGTCGAGGCTGAACGCGACGACCTCGTTGGCGGTGCCGTAGGCGGTCTCGGTGGCCATGTAGAAGCTCGTGGCGTCGGCGGCAACACCGGTGCAGCCCTCGAGGTTCTGGCCGAAGATCACGAACGCGCCGCCGCAGCGCGGCTGGAACTTGTCCTTGCCGCCGTCGATCTGCGAGCGCAGCGTGCCGTTGTCCTTGAGCGCGACGATCGACCACTTCTTCGGCTCACGCTGCGTCAGGGAGACGACGAGCGGGCTGGCGGAGTAGACCTTGTCGATCTCCCAGCCGGCGGGGGCGTTGTACGTCCACTTGGCCTTGCCGGTGGTGGGATCGACCTCCGACAGCTGGTGCTTGGGCTTGTTGTAGTCCGACGTCGGGCAGCTGGCGGCGGCGAGCAGCTTGGGGCCGCCGGCGAAGGCGAACGGCTTGCAGCCCTCGGTGGGTCCCTTGAAGAGCTGCCGGCCGTCGGCGATCGAGAAGCCGTAGGAGTTGCCGGTGCCACCCGCAGCAAGGGTGTTACCACTGATCGACAGGGTGAAGTCGGAGAGCGAGCTGAAGGCGCCGCTGGCCTTCGGTATCGGCTTCTTCCAGCCCGCCTTGCCGGTCTTGAGGTCGATCATCTGCAGATCGAGGCACTTGGACTTCTCGGTGAGGCCGTCCTTGATGCCCACGACAATCTTGCCGTCGACCGTGGTCTGGCTCGGCGCGGAGCAGATCTCGGTGCCGAGCGGCAGGGTCCACTTCTTCTTGCCGTCGGTCGCCGAGTAGCCGACGACCTCCTTGTACATGCCCTTGACGACGGTGTCACCGACCACCCACGGGCCGAACACCTCGGCGCCGTTGCGCGGCAGGTCGACGTCGTTCTTCGTGAGGAACATGACCTTCGCCTCGCCAGGCTTGCGCCCGGCGTTCAGGTCGTCGTTGGCCTCGCGGCCGTCGCCGCTGCCGTCACCCTGGTCGACGGACTCCGAGCCGGAGGGCTTGGGGTCATCGCTCTTGCTGACGTTCTTGTCGTCCTTCTTGTCGTCACCGCCGCTGAGCGCGAACCAGGTGCCGCCGCCGATCACCAGCAGTCCGGCCACAGCCGCGGCGATGATGATGCCGGGCTTGCTCGTGAAGAAGTTGCCGCCGCCGCTGCCGCCGGGCGGGACGGGCGCGCCCGGGTACTGCGGCTGCGCCGGGTAGCCGGAGTAGGGACCCGGCTGCTGGTTGTACGGGCCGGGCGGCTGGTTGTACGGACCGGGCTGGCCGGGGGCCTGCTGCGGGTAGCCGTAGCCGGGCTGTCCGGGCGGCGTCTGCGGATATCCGTAACCGGGAGCCGGAGCCGGTGCCGGAGCCGACGCGTCGGCCGGCGGCGTGGGCGGCATCTGCGGCGGGCCCTGGGGAGCGGGCGGCATCTGCGGCGGCTGCGCGGGCGGTTGGGGCACGCCGGGAGGAGGGCCCTGAGGAGCTCCCCCGTAGCCTCCCTGCGGCGGTTGCTGGCTGGGCGGCTGAGTCATCAGCGCTTCCCCCTTCGTACGGTCCGTTGCCCGGCCGGTCTCCCCCGCTATTCCGGCAGGCACTTGACCCGGAAAGGAGCGTTTCGGACATGGATCCGCTGTATCAAGTCAGTCGAGCGGGGCTTATTTCTATCACTCGGGGGCCCTGCAACGAGGGGCCGGTCCACCCCTGTTCCCAAGGGAGGACCGGCCCGTGATGCCCTCGTTACGAGACCTGCACGCCGCCTCTACGCATCCTCGGCCAGCTCCAGCCAGCGCATCTCCAACTCGTCGCGCTCGCCGATCAGTTCACGCAGTTCCGCGTCCAGTTTCGCCACCTTCTCGAAGTCGGTGGCGTTGTCCGCGATTTGGGCGTGCAGGCTGGTCTCCCGGTCGGAGAACTTGTTCAACTGCCGCTCGATCCGCTGCAGTTCCTTCTTCGTGGCGCGCACGTCCGCCGCCGACTTCTCGGTCGTCGGGGCGGCGGGCGCGGCGGCCGGCGCCGGGGCGGCGGCCTCGATCATCTTCTGTCTGCGCTCCAGGTACTCGTCGATGCCGCGCGGCAGCATCCGCAAAGTGGCGTCGCCCAGCAGCGCGAAGGTCTTGTCCGTCGTCCGCTCGATGAAGAACCGGTCGTGGGAAATGACGACCATTGAACCCGGCCAGCCGTCGAGCAGGTCCTCGAGCTGGGTGAGGGTCTCGATGTCGAGGTCGTTGGTGGGCTCGTCGAGGAAGAGGACGTTCGGCTCGTCCATCAGCAGCCGCAGGATCTGGAGCCGGCGGCGCTCACCGCCGGACAGGTCGCCGACGGGCGTCCACTGCTTCTCCTTGGTGAAGCCGAACTGCTCGCACAGCTGGCCCGCGGTCATCTCCCGGCCCTTGCCGAGGTCGACGCGGTCCCGTACCTGCTGTACGGCCTCCAACACCCGCAGGGCGGGGTTGAGTTCGCCGACCTCCTGCGAGAGGTAAGCCAGCTTCACCGTCTTGCCGACGGCGATCCGCCCGGCCGCGGGCTGCACATCGCCGCCGCTGCGGGCGGCCTCGGTGAGCGCGCGCAGCAGCGAGGTCTTGCCGGCGCCGTTGACGCCGACCAGACCGATGCGGTCGCCCGGGCCGAGCTGCCAGGTCAGATGCTTCAGCAGCAGCTTCGGCCCGGCCTGGACGGTCACGTCCTCCAGGTCGAAGACGGTCTTGCCGAGGCGGGCGTTGGCGAACTTCATCAGTTCGCTGGTGTCGCGGGGCGGCGGCACATCGGCGATCAGCTCGTTGGCGGCCTCGATGCGGTAGCGCGGCTTGGACGTACGGGCAGGGGCGCCGCGCCGCAGCCAGGCCAGCTCCTTGCGCATCAGGTTCTGCCGCTTGGCCTCTTCGGTGGCGGCGATGCGCTCGCGCTCGGCGCGCGCGAAGACGTAGTCGCTGTAGCCGCCCTCGTACTCGAAGACCGAGCCGCGCTGGACGTCCCACATCCGTGTGCAGACCTGGTCGAGGAACCAGCGGTCGTGGGTGACGCAGACGAGCGCCGAGCGGCGCGTCCGCAGATGCTTCGCCAGCCAGGCGATGCCCTCCACGTCGAGGTGGTTGGTGGGCTCGTCGAGGACGATCAGGTCCTGCTCGGCGATGAGGAGCTTGGCGAGCGCGATACGGCGGCGCTCTCCGCCGGAGAGCGGGCCGATGACCGTGTCGAGCCCCTGCTCGAAGCCCGGCAGGTGCAGATCGCCGAAGAGCCCGGTGAGGATGTCGCGGATCCGAGCGTTGCCGGCCCACTCGTGGTCGGCCATGTCGCCGATGACTTCGTGCCGAACGGTGGCCGCCGGGTCGAGGGAGTCGTGCTGCGTGAGCACCCCGAGCCGCAGCCCGCCGCTCTGGGTGACCCGTCCGGTGTCGGGCCCCTCCAGCTTGGCGAGCAACCGGATGAGGGTGGTCTTGCCGTCGCCGTTGCGGCCGACGACGCCGATGCGGTCGCCCTCGGACACGCCGAGGGAGACCCCGTCGAGCAGGGCACGTGTTCCGTACACCTTGCTGACTGCCTCGACATTGACCAAGTTAACGGCCATCAACACTCCAGATGAGGGGATCGATCGATCCTCCAGCCTAGTCGCCACGGGTGCCACCGCCGTCGTCAGGCCAAGTCCACGGCCGCGGAGGCGAAGGCGGATCCGCCGCAAGGAAGATCGTTCGAAGCCGCCCGTAACCGATCGCACACGTGGACGGTTATAGGCGGCCAGTCGTTCGACGTCACCAGCCTGCCGAACGGCACCTACTACATCCAGGTGATCGCCAACCCCCAACACCGCCTCCAGGAGAACCTGAAGAACAACATCGCGCTCCGCAAGGTCGTGCTGGGCTGTAAGCCCGGCGCCCGCACGGTGACGGTGCCCCGCACGATCTGATCAACACCCCTTGATCCGGGGCGCCTGATCCGGAGTCCGGTCGCAGCACGGCCTCGGGCCGGGCTGCGACCGGGCATCAGCGCCCCGGACGCCCCGCAGGCCCCGGGGCCCACGGATTCAGCCCGTCCAGCGCCTGAGGACCGGGGCTCCGGGGGCAGCCCCCAGTTACGGCAAGGGGCGGAGTCGGGGAGAAACCCCGTACCGGACGACCGTCGCCCCACGCGCCGGCGACACCGCCACCCTCGCCGCCCTGCACGTGCCCGAGCGCAGCAACGCCTCCGCCACCGCCACCGCCGACTCCTCGTCCTTCGTCAGGAACGCCGTCGTCGGGCCCGAGCCCGAGACCAGGGCCGCCAGCGCGCCCGCCGACGTGCCCGCCGTCAGGGTGTCGGCCAGGGACGGGCGCAGCGAGAGGGCCGCGGGCTGTAGATCGTTCGTCAGGGCCGCCGCCAGGGCCGTCGCGTCACCGGTGCGGAGGGCTTCGAGCAGGGGCCCGGACGCGGCCGGGGCGGGGACCGCGACGCCCTCGTTGAGGCGGTCGAACTCGGCGTACACCGCCGGCGTCGACAGGCCGCCGTCCGCCACCGCGAACACCCAGTGGAACTCTCCGCCGACCTCGAGCTCGGTCAGCTGCTCGCCGCGGCCCGTGCCCAGCGCCGCGCCGCCCACCAGACTGAACGGCACGTCGCTGCCCAACTCGGCGCAGATGGCGAGGAGTTCGGAGCGCGGCGAGTCAAGACCCCACAGCGCGTCGCACGCGAGCAGCGCGCCCGCGCCGTCCGCGCTGCCGCCCGCCATGCCACCCGCGACCGGGATGTCCTTCGCGATGTGGATGTGGACGGAGGGATCGATGCCGTGGCGGCCGGCGAGGAGTTCCGCCGCGCGGGCCGCCAGGTTCGTACGGTCCAGCGGGACCTGCGACGCGTCCGGGCCGGAGCACGTGATCGTCAGCGACTCGGCCGGTGTCACCGTGACCTCGTCGTACAGGCCGACGGCCAGAAAGACATTGGCGAGGTCGTGGAAGCCGTCGGGGCGCGCCGCGCCGACCGCCAGCTGGACATTGACCTTCGCCGGCACTCGTACCGTCACGCTCACGCCTTGGCCTCCGCGATCCGTGCGAACTCCTCCACCGTCAGGGACTCGCCGCGCGCCTGTGGTGAGATCCTCGCCGCGACCAGTGCGGTCTCCGCGGCGGCGGGCGACCCCGCCCAGCCCGCAAGCGCCGCCCGCAGCGTCTTCCGCCGCTGCGCGAACGCGGCGTCGACCACCGCGAAGACCTCCGCCTTCGTGGCCGATGTCTTCGGCGGATCGCGGCGCACCAGCGAGACCAGTCCCGAGTCGACATTGGGCGCGGGCCAGAAGACATTGCGCCCGATCGAGCCCGCCCGCTTCACGTCCGCGTACCAGTTGGCCTTGACCGACGGGACCCCGTAGACCTTGTTCCCGGGCCGCGCCGCGAGCCGGTCCGCGACCTCCGCCTGCACCATCACCAGCGTGCGCTCGATCGTCGGGAAGCGGTCCAGCATGGTGAGAAGGACCGGCACGGCGACGTTGTACGGAAGGTTGGCGACCAGCGCGGTCGGCGGCGGTCCCGGCAGCTCCTCGACGAGCATCGCGTCGGAGTGCACCAGCGAGAAGCGCGCGGCTCGCTGCGGCATACGGGCCAGGATCGTCGACGGCAGCGCGCCCGCAAGCACATCGTCGATCTCGACGGCGACGACCCGGTCAGCCGCCTCCAGCAGGGCGAGCGTCAGCGACCCGAGCCCGGGGCCGATCTCGACGACCACGTCGTCCTCGCGCACCCCGGCCGTACGGACGATCCTGCGGACCGTGTTGGCGTCGATGACGAAGTTCTGGCCGCGCTGCTTGGTGGGGCGTACGCCCAGCGCTGCGGCCAGTTCACGGATGTCGGCGGGGCCGAGGAGTGCGTCGGGCTCAGTGGTGCTCACTGATACAGCCTACGGCCGCAGTGCGGCCACGGACTCGCCCCCCGTTGCACGTAGAGCTTCTTCGCCCGGTACGTCTGTTCCTCCGGGGGCGCGTCCTGCGGCCGCCCGCTGCCGCCCAGCGACCGCCAGGTCCCGGTGTCGAACTGGTACAGCCCGCCGTACGTCCCCGACGGGTCGACCGCACCCGCCCGCCCGCCGGACTCGCAGTGCGCGAGAGCGCCCCAGTTCAGCCGGTCCGCGCCCGCCACCGAGTTCGGCAGCGGCTCGGTGCCCACCTTCACCCGCTGGACGACCGGCTCCCGCACCACCTCCTCGGCGACCTTCTGCGGTTTCTGTTTGACGCCGTTGACGGTGCGCAGGGTGTACGTGACCCGCCGCGCGCCCGGTCTGCCCTGCTGTACGACGACCTCCGTGCCGGAGAACAGCGAGGGGTCCTCTGCCTTCTCGACGTCGAAGTCGATGTGCTCCTCGCGCACCTCCCTGGTGCCGGTGATCCGCATGACGGTGACGGTCTGCCCGTCGCGCGGAAAGCTGTCGGGCGGCACGGACGTGGTGTCCTCGCCGCGCAGCGCGATCCCGGCCTCGTCCAGGGCCTCACGCACGCTCGCCGCGTTCGTACGGATGGTGTGCTCGCGCCCGTCGGCCATGAAGGTCACCGTCCGCTCGGTCCGCACATCGAGGGCAAGGCCGTCGCGGGAGATCGGCATGGAGCGCGAGACGGACAGATACGCGCCCTGAGCGCGCACCCCGAGCTGGCGCAGTGCGCCGTCGACCGTGCGGGCGGTGGTCCACACGCGTTGGCGCTGCCCGTCCAGGGTGAGGGTGACGGGCCGGCCGTAGCGGACGACGATCTCGTCACCGCTGGCGAGGGCCGCGGCGGGGGCAGGGGCCACGATGTCGTGCGCGCTGACGTCGAGCCCCTCGTCGTCGAGGAGCTCCTGCACATCGTCGGCGAAGGTGTGCATGGTGCGCGGTACGCCGTCGACGGTGAGCCGCACCGCCTTGTCACTGGCGACGAACGCCGAGGTGCCGCCGGCCAGGAAGGCGACGACGAGGGCATGCGGGACGAGCCGGCGCAGGGTGTCGGGCGTCTCGCCTGCCTTGCGGCGGCGGGCGGCCCGGCGGGCTTCGGCGCGGCCGCCGGTCCCGGAGACTGCCGAGGCCGGGGCCGGGGCCGCAGCCGAGCCCTGGCGCGGCAGCGTCGGCGCTGTGGGCACGAGGGGCGGCGGGTAGGCCTCGTACGACGTCTCGGGCGCTTCGTACGCGTACGACGTCTCGGGCGCTTCGTACGGCTCTGCTGTCCCGGTGGCGGCACTCAGACCGCCGCGTACGGCATGGTGACTGCCCTGCGAATTGCTCACGACGCTCCGTAAGGTCCGGTCCGCCTGATGGCGCTGCGGGCCGGGACACTAGCGGACCTCGGTCACTCTCCAAAGCAATTCGACTACGCAGCGTCGCGACGCTACCCTGTCCGCCGCTGCCTCTCAGTAACCAAACGCCTCCGCCGTATTGGCCGAGATCGCCGCGGCCAGCGTGTCCTCGTCGAGCCCCTTCACCACCGCCATCGCGCGCAGCGTGACCGGAATGAGATACGGCGCATTGGGCCGTCCGCGGTACGGCGCCGGCGTGAGGAAGGGCGCGTCCGTTTCGACGAGTACGAGTTCCCGCGGGGCGGCGGCGAGGGCATCGCGCAGCGGCTGGGCGTTCTTGAAGGTCACATTGCCGGCGAAGGACATGAAGTAGCCTGCGGCCGCGCACACTTCGGCCATTTCCGCGTCACCGGAGTAGCAGTGGAAGACGGTCCGCTCGGGCGCGCCCTCCTCGGCGAGGATCCGCAGCACGTCGGCGTGCGCATCGCGGTCGTGGATGACCAGGGCCTTGTCGTGCCGCTTGGCGATCTCGATGTGCGCACGGAAGGAGCGCTCCTGGGCGGCGATGCCCTCGGGGCCCGTACGGAAGTAGTCCAGGCCCGTCTCACCGACGGCGCGAACCTGCGGGAGGGCGGCCAGCCGGTCGATCTCGCCCAGCGCGTCGTCGAGGGCGCTGTCGCCACCGGCCTCGCGGGCCCCCTGCCGCGACCACCCGTCAGGGTCCCCCAGCACGATGCGCGGGGCCTCATTGGGGTGCAGGGCCACCGCGGCGTACACGCTGTCGTGGGCCGCAGCGGTCTGTGCGGCCCAGTGAGAGCCCTTGATGTCGCAGCCGACCTGTACGACGGCCGTCACCCCGACCGCGGCGGCCCGGGCGAGCGCCTCCTCGACCGTGCCCTCCTGCATGTCCAGGTGGGTGTGCGAATCGGCGACCGGCACGCTGAGCGGTTCGGGCAGCGGCGGCGGGGCGGACTTCGAACTCATGGGCGCGATCCTACGAGGCCCGCGCCCAAGGCCTCACTTGCGGTTGAAGGGGTGCAGAAGGTCGGAGAGATGCCAGTGGCGAGGCGCTTCGGCCGGCTCCGGCTGTCCGGCGGCCGGCTCCGGCTGCGTGGACTGCTCGGGCTCCGCGGACCGCTCGGGATCCGCGGACTTCGCAGGCTGATCGGCACGCGCGGCGTGCCCGGGCCGGTCGGCGGCCTCGGCGGGCGCCGACCCGGCCTCCGTCACGGTCTTCTTCTCAAGGCTCGGGTTGAACATGTTCATGATCGAGTCCCGGACCGAGGAGACCTGTCCCGCCCTCATGATCCGTACGACATGTCCGCCACAGGTGGGGCAGGTCGGGCTCGAAAGCGGGGACGGCACCCGTCGGCCGTCGGCCTTGTAGACAACGTATTCCTGGCCCGAGCCGTCGATGTGGTGCTCAATCTCGTAGGACTGCTCCCAACCGTGCCCGCAGCGCATGCAGGCGAAGGCGTACGCCTCGTGGACCTTGGCGGGGCCTGTGATCTCACTCATGCCAGCTCCTCTCCACTGATTCAGTGGACGCCCATTCCGGCGGGAGCGCATCAGCGCCTGTCGATTATTGGTGTGGTCTTTGGCGTTCCCATGCCAGCAAGGCCCAGGACGCGGTCTGCGCTTTGCTTTTCACGATAGACCTTTACCGTCTGCGGGGGCCGGTCGATCCGCATTCTTTGCCGCGACGACGGCATCGAACACCTCGCGTTTGGGAAGCCCCGCCTCCGCGGCGACCGCCGCGATGGCTTCCTTGCGCCGCTCCCCCGCCTCCTCGCGCACCCGCACCCTGCGCACCAGTTCGGCTGCGTCGAGCTCGCCGGGTCCGGCCTCCGGCGCGCCCTCGACGACGACGGTGATCTCGCCACGTACGCCGTCGGCGGCCCAGGCGGCCAGCTCGCCGAGGCCGCCACGCTTGACCTCCTCGTATGTCTTGGTCAGCTCGCGGCAGACGGCGGCGCGGCGCTCGGCGCCGAACACCTCGGCCATCGCGGCGAGCGTGTCGTCGAGCCGGTGCGGCGCCTCGAAATACACCAGGGTCCGCCGCTCCTGCGCGACCTCCCGCAGCCTCCCGAGGCGCTCGCCCGCCTTGCGCGGCAGGAAGCCCTCGAAGCAGAAGCGGTCCACAGGCAGCCCGGACAGGGCGAGCGCGGTCAGCACGGCGGACGGTCCCGGTACCGCGGTGACCTTGATGTTCTTCTCGACGGCGGCGGCGACCAGCCGGTAGCCGGGGTCGGATACGGACGGCATTCCGGCGTCGGTGACCAGCACCACCCGGGCGCCGCCGGCCAGCGCCTCGACCAGCTCAGGCGTACGGGCGGACTCGTTGCCCTCGAAGTACGACACGACCCGCCCCTGCGTGTGCACACCGAGGGCCTGGGTGAGGCGGCGCAGCCGCCGGGTGTCCTCCGCGGCCACGATGTCGGCGCTCTCCAGCTCGGCGGCGAGCCGGGGCGGCGCGTCCGCGACATCGCCGATGGGAGTCCCTGCGAGTACCAGCATTCCGTTCACGTACGCCATCCTCGCAGGACCGGACGTACGACTCGCACAGTCGCGTTCCCTACGATGGCGCGGTGACCAGTACCGCGCCACAGACCCTTCAGGGCAAGGACGCCGATCCACAGCCGCCCGGCTGGCAGCAGCGGCTGCGCAGATTCGGCTACGCGCCCCGGCCCGTGATCGGGCTGCGCGAACGCCTGGAGCCGCCATACACGCGCCCCTCCGAGCGGGTGTGGCCGGTCTTCGGCATCCCGCCGACGGTGGTGAACCCGCTCCTGCGCATGGCGGCTTGGGGCGGGCCGCTGCTGGTCGCGCTCGTCGCGGGCGTGCTGCGGTACTGGAATCTGGGCAAGCCCGATGCGGTGATATTCGACGAGACGTACTACGCCAAGGACGCGTGGGCGCTGATCAATCAGGGCTACGAGGCCAGCTGGCCGAAGGACATCGACAAGGCGATCCTGGCCAACCCGGACAAGGTCACCATCCCGACCGACCCCGGCTATGTGGTGCATCCACCGGTCGGCAAATGGGTCATCGGCCTCGGCGAGCACTTCTTCGGCTTCACGCCGTTCGGCTGGCGCTTCATGGTCTTCGTGCTCGGCACGCTGTCGGTGCTGATGCTGTGCCGGATCGGCCGTCGGCTGTTCCGCTCGACATTCCTGGGCTGCCTGGCGGGCGCGCTGCTCGCGGTGGACGGGCTGCACTTCGTGATGAGCCGCACCGCGCTGCTCGACCTGGTGCTGATGTTCTTCGTGCTGGCTGCTTTCGGCTGCCTGCTCATCGACCGGGACTGGGCGCGCAGACGCCTCGCCGCGGCGCTGCCGACGGACGAAGAGGGCCTGCTGCGCCCGGACGCCACGGTCGCAGAGACCCTGCGGCTCGGCTGGCGTCCGTGGCGCCTGGCGGCGGGCGTGATGCTGGGCCTGGCCGCCGGCACCAAGTGGAACGGCCTCTATGTGATGGTCGCGTTCGGCCTGCTGACGGTGGCGTGGGACGTGGGCGCGCGCCGGACGGCGGGCGCGGTGCAGCCGTACAAGGCGGTGCTGAAGAAGGACGTCGTACCGGCCTTCGTGTCGACGGTGCCGGTCGCGATCGTCACGTACATCGCCTCCTGGACCGGCTGGATCGTCACTGACAAGGGCTACTACCGGAACTGGGCGCAGACGGACGGCAAGGGCGGCAGCTGGACCTGGCTGCCGGACTGGCTGCGCAGCCTGTGGCACTACGAGAACGAGGTCTACGAGTTCCACGTCAACCTCACCTCGGGCCACACCTACCAGTCGAACCCGTGGAGCTGGATCGTCCTGGGGCGCCCGGTCTCGTACTTCTACGAGGACCCGAAGGCGGGCGTGGACGGCTGCCCGTCGGACGCGGCGGACAAGTGCGCCCGCGAGGTCCTGGCGCTGGGCACGCCGCTGCTGTGGTGGGCGGCCTGTTTCGCGATCTGCTACATCCTGTGGCGCTGGCTGTTCCGCCGCGACTGGCGCGCGGGCGCGATCGCCTGCGCGGTCGCGGCGGGCTGGGTGCCCTGGTTCTTCTACCAGGAGCGCACGATCTTCCTGTTCTACGCGGTCGTTTTCGTGCCGTTCCTGTGCCTGGCGGTGGCGATGATGATCGGCGCGATGCTGGGCCCACCGGGCTCGGACGAACGACGGCGGGCGATCGGGGCGATCGGCGCGGGCGTGCTGGTGCTGCTGATCATCTGGAACTTCATCTACTTCTATCCGCTGTACACGGGCACGACGATCCCGTTGGAGGACTGGCGGAACAGAATGTGGCTGGACACCTGGGTCTAGCAGCAACGAGGCGGGAACGGCTCCCACAGATGTCGTGCCCACCGTGGTCGTTGTCGGCCCTCGTTGGTCGTCGTGGGCCGCCGCTGGACGGCCCACAGACGGCCCAGTAGCGAGCGCCTTGCGCGCCTGTCCGAGGCTAGGCGCTCTTCGGCTTTCTGCCGGCGGCCTTCTTGGCAGCCGTCTTCTTGCTCGTGGTCTTCTTGGCGGCCGCCGTGCTCTTCTTGGCCGTGGCCGTTGTCTTCTTCGCGGTGCGCTTCTTCGGCATTTCATGCACGGTGGCATGTTCGCCGCTCTCGCCACGCGACTTCTTCGCCGCCTGGACGGAGGCGTTGAGCGCGGACATCAGGTCGACGACTTGTCCGGCAGGTTCCGGCTCGCCCTCCACCTTGGGCGGCTGCTTCCCTGCGGCCTTGGCTGCGATGACCTCTTCGAGGGCTTCGCGATAGTGGTCGGTGTATCCGGAGATGTCGTCGGTCGCCATGGTTTCCATGAGCTGGATCGCGGCGTCGACTTCCTCGTCGTCCAGCTCGATCGGCTTCGGCGTCAGCTCGGCCGGGTCGCGGATCTCGTCGGGCCACCGCATCGCGTGAAGGACGATCGCGTCCTCTTTGATCCGCAGGAGACCGAGGCGCTCTCGGTTGTGCCAGGCGAACTTCGCGACGGCGACCTTCGCGCTGCGCTCCAGCGCCTTGCGCAGCAGCACGTAGGGCTTGGCGGCAACGGCCCCGTCTGCGGCCAGGTAGTACGAGTCCCCGATCCGCACCGGGTCGATGCTGTCAGCAGGCACGAACGCGACGATCTCGATCGCCTTCGCCGTCGGCAGCGGCATGCTGTCCAGGTCCTCATCAGTGACCTCGACGATGGTGTCCTTCGAGACCTCGTAACCCCTGCCGATCTCGTCGCCCCGCAGCTGCTCGCCATCGATCTCGCACACCTTGCGCGTACGGATCCGCCCCCCGTCCTCCACATGGAACTGATGGAAGCTGATCGAGCGGTTCTCGGTGGCCGGCAGCACCTTGATAGGGATGGTGACCAGGCCAAACGAGATAGCGCCGCTCCATACGGGCCTGGGCATGAGCCGCCTCCTCCGCCGCCGGGATCTCAGCCTAAATCGCCTCAAAAGCTTCAGCACGCGCAAGGAAGCGGGTCCCGTCTCCGCCCGGGTCGGCCAGCCAGATCGACCTTCATGGAGGCGTGTGTCTCTGATGCGCCTTAAATCGAACACATGATTGAATTAGAGCATGGCCCACACCTCATTCCCGTCCGACCTGATGGAGGCCCAGCGCGCCTGGAACCGCACCTACGCGGAGCTTGCTGACCGCCAGGTCCCTTACACAGCACTGCGCCGCCGTCTGCTGCGGCTGTCCTGCCGTCTCGCTGTGCATCCGTTCTGGGGCACCGATCATGGCCGGTCGCCGGCGGCCAGGGTGGAGCTGCGCGAGCGTGTCCGCTCACAGAAGGAAGGGGAGACCCATGGCCGATCACCTCACCGAGCGGCAGGTGAGCATCATTCGGTGCATCACGGAGTGGATCGCTGATCACGCGGAGGGCCCGACGATTCGCGAGATCGGTAGCCGCGTCGGCCTGTCGAACACCTCATCGGTGGCGTATCAGCTCCGCCGGATGGAACAGGCCGGAATAATCACCCCGGACCAGCCGGCACCCCTGCCGCCTCGGCAGCTGATGCGCAGGCTGTCTTGTCCTCTGCCCTGAGGATTCGAACCTCGACACCCGCTAGGCGGGGCGGGCCCGATCGTGCCGCCTCGGGTGGGCTCGGCCCAGCGGCAGACCGCGAGGCGGGGGCAGACCACCCCCTTGCGACATCACATGGCATCACATGGCGCCGAGTGGCACCGTTCGGCGCCGTCCGGTGCCACTCGGTGCCATTCCGTGCTCCAAAAAGCACATGAGCACGCATGGCGTCACAATGACTCAGGTCGCCCTCTTCACGTTTCCGCAGGTCAGAGCGACCATCCTCAAGTCCACCTCGCGCAAGGTGCCACCAGACTTGCCTGGGGCGCCACATTGGTGCCACTATTGCGCCATGGACCTCACGCCGTACGTCGAAACACTCCGCAGGGAACTGGCGGTGGCCGCCGAAGCCGGGGGTGACGAAGCCCGCGAGCTCGCCGAGCGGCTGACCGCGCCGCTGGAGTCGGCCACCCGCCTGACCCTGCTCAATGTGCTGTCCGCCGCCACGGACGAGATCACCCGTGAACTCGCCCCCGGCTCGGTCGACGTACGACTGCGTGGCCTCGACCCCGACTTCGTGGTGGTGCTGCCGCAGCACGAGGACCGGACCGAACCGCTCGACGCACCGGCGCCCGCACCGGCCCCGGTCCCCGCCGACACGGACGAGGGCGGCACCGCCCGCGTCAATCTGCGCCTGCCCGCCCACCTCAAGACCCGCGCCGAGGAGGCGGCGGCCAGCGAGGGCCTGTCGGTCAACGCATGGCTCGTACGCGTCGTGTCGGCCGCGGTCGACGGCGGCACGCGGCCGCGGCCGACGGAGAAGACCCGCACCATCGGACAGAACTTCACGGGCTGGGTGAGCTAGCCCGCGCCCGCGCCTGCCCCACTTCACCCACACCACGTCCCACCAGCGGGGACGACTCAACGACTCATAAGGACGGTACAGCCATGCCTTCTTTCGACACTCCCCAGCCGATCTCGGTCAACGCCCACGTGCACGCCGGTTCCATCCAGTTCACCGCGGGCGACCGCCTCGACACGGTCGTCGAGGTGCAGCCCCGCGACCCGAAGCGGGACCAGGACGTGCGGTCGGCCGACCAGACCGAGGTCACATACGCGAGCGGCGTCCTGACCGTCAGGACGCCCAAGCCACGCAATCCCCTCGGGCGCCCCGGCACCGTCGACGTGACCGTCGAACTGCCCACGGGCTCGCGCGTCGACATGACCGGCGCCTGGACCCAGGTGCTCGGCGAGGGCCGGCTCGGCGAGGTCCGAGTGAAGACCTCGTCCGGTGACGTCCGCCTCGACACGACCGGGCCGCTCCAGCTGACCGCCTCCCACGGCTCGATCACCGTCGACCGGATCGAGGGCATGGCCGAGATCACCACCAGCTCCGGCAGCCTGCGCGTCGGCACCGTCGACGGTCCCGCCGTCCTGAAGAACTCGCACGGCACCACGACCGTCGGCGCCGCGACCGGCGACCTGCGGGTGAGCGGCGCCAACGGCGACATCGACATCGAGCGCGCCGAGAGCTCGGTCGCCGCCACCACCGCCCACGGCACCCTGCGCGTCGCCGAAGTCGCCCGCGGCACCGTCCAGTTGGAGACCTCCTACGGCGCCATCGAGGTCGGCATCCGCGAGGGCACCGCCGCCTGGCTCGACGTCAGCTCCGGCCGCGGGCAGGTGCGCAATACGCTCGACGCCTCCGGACCCCCGGAGAAGACCGAGGACACCGTCGAGGTCCGCGCCCGGACCCGCTGGGGCAACATCGACGTGCGCCGCGCCCGCGCCCGCGCCTGAGAGTCCACCCTTCACTCCATTCCAGCCTTCGATCGGGAGAGTCGCATGCGTTCATCTGTCATGTCCACGCCCAAGCGCGCCAACGGCCAGGAGCCGCCCGCCGCCGTCTCCACCGTCGGCCTGCGCAAGTCCTACGGCGACAAGCTCGTCCTCGACGGGATCGACCTGCGCATCCCGGCAGGCACCGTCTTCGCGCTGCTCGGCCCGAACGGCGCCGGCAAGACCACCGTCGTCAAGATCCTCTCCACTCTCATCTCCGCCGACGCCGGCTCCGGCGACATACGCGTCGGCGGCCACGACCTGGCCGCCGACCCGCAGGCGGTGCGCGCCGCGATCGGCGTCACCGGGCAGTTCTCCGCCGTCGACGGCCTGATCACCGGCGAGGAGAACATGCTCCTCATGGCGGACCTGCACCGCCTCTCCCGCAGCGAGGGCCGCCGCACCGCCGCCGAGCTGCTCGAGCGCTTCGACCTGGTCGAGGCCGCGAAGAAGCCCGCTTCCACCTACTCCGGCGGCATGAAGCGGCGCCTCGACCTCGCCATGACGCTGGTCGGCAACCCGCGGATCATCTTCCTCGACGAGCCGACCACCGGCCTCGACCCGCGCAGCCGCCACAACATGTGGCAGATCATCCGCGAGCTGGTCTCCGGCGGCGTCACCGTCTTCCTCACCACCCAGTACCTGGAGGAGGCCGACCAGCTCGCCGACCGTATCGCCGTGCTCAACGACGGCAAGATCGCAGCCGAGGGCACTGCAGAAGAGCTGAAGCGGCTGATCCCCGGCGGGCATGTCCGGCTCCGCTTCTCCGCCCCGTCCGCGTACCAGTCCGCCGCCTTCGCCCTGCGCGACGTCACCCGCGACGACGAGGCGCTGTCGCTGCAGATCCCCAGCGACGGCAGCCAGCGCGAGCTGCGCTCCATCCTCGACTGGCTGGACGCGGCCGGCATCGAGGCGGACGAGCTGACCGTGCACACCCCCGACCTCGACGACGTGTTCTTCGCCCTGACCGGCGGCAGCAGCAGCCACCTTCCCAACCAGCCCAAGGAGACCGTCCGATGAGCTCCCTCTCCCTCGCCGTGCGCGACTCGAACACGATGCTGCGGCGCAACCTCCTGCACGCGCGGCGCTACCCGTCCCTCACCCTGAACCTGCTGCTCACCCCGGTCGTCCTGCTGCTGCTCTTCGTCTACGTCTTCGGCGACGTGATGAGCGCGGGCATCGGCGGCGGCGGCGCGGACCGCTCCGAGTACATCGCGTATATCGTCCCGGGCATCCTGATGATGACCATCGGCGGCACCGTCGTCGGGACCGCGGTGTCCGTCTCCAACGACATGACCGAGGGCATCACCGCCCGCTTCCGCACGATGGCGATCCACCGCGGGTCCGTGCTCATCGGGCACGTCGTCGGCAGCGTGCTTCAGTCGATCACGAGCGTGGTGCTCGTGGGCGCCGTCGCCGTGGCCATCGGCTTCCGTTCCACCGATGCCACGGCCCTGGAGTGGCTGGCGGCGTTCGGGCTGGTCGCACTCGTCGCCTTGGCGCTCACCTGGATCGCGGTCGGCATGGGCCTGATCAGCCCGAACGCCGAGGCCGCCAGCAACAACGCGCTGCCGCTGATCATGCTGCCGCTCCTCTCCAGCGCCTTCGTCCCGATCGACGCGATGCCGGGCTGGTTCCAGCCGATCGCCGAGTACCAGCCGTTCACCCCGGCCATCGAGACCCTGCGCGGGCTGCTGCTCGGCAGCGAGATCGGCAACAACGGGTGGCTCGCCGTCGCCTGGTGCCTGGGCCTCGCGGTGCTCGGCTACTTCTGGTCGACCTCGAAGTTCAACCGCGACCCGAAGTAGCCGGCAGGAGAGCGCGGGCCACCTCCCGCAGCCCGTCCCGCCCCAGGGCGGCGTACTCCGACACCGCGTCGGCGTGCGCCGCCCCGTCCGCGTCCTCGGCCGGGCGCGGGCCGAGGACATCGTCGGCTGGAACTCACGCTGTACCCGCATCCGTTCGGCCAGCGCGATCAGCCGTACGGCGGAGGTGGCCCCGGACGCGATTCCGGCCAGGCCGAGGGCGTGCAGCACCGTCCCGGACACCGGGAGCTCGACGGGGGTGTATCGCGGGGCGGCGAGGAGTGTGCGCAGCCGCTCGGTCAGCTCCGCCACCGGCTCCGGGCGGCCGGCGTACGCGTGTGCCGCCACCGCCGCCAACTGGATCTCCAGCGCGCCACTCAACCTTCCCTACGTTCTTCTTCGGGACCGGGCGAGCCCTTCGTATGGTTGGGCCGCCCCGGCCCACCGGCTAGGCGCAAGGGCAGCTACTCGGTCGGTGTAGCGGCAACTACGACGATGAGGGCGCACGCGCGCATCGGCGGGCGGGGACAGCACCTCGGTCACGGTCTCCCGCGCGATGACCAACCGCGATGTCTCTCTCGCCGAGACGGAGTTCACGCCCACTCAGCGGAAACTCAAACGATCTTGTTCGGTACGACAACGGCTTCTCAACGTTGCCGTCACCCTTCGTACCGCTCGGGCAGGTCCGGTCCGGGCGAGCCCGAGCGGTTCGGTGGGCGCACTACGGTTTCGTGAGCGCCTGCCTGGTGTCCGTGCGCAGTCGGTCCCGGACCACCGAGGTCGCCACGACCAGCGCTGCCACCAGTACGGAAAGGATCACCTGCTCGCGAGCGGCGTCATCGGTCAGCATGTAGACCAGGACGAACGAGATCATCGCGATGGTCGCCCACGTCAAGTACGGGAAGAGCCACATCCGTACGACCAGTTTGTCCGGCGACTCGCGCAGCAGGATTGCGCGCATCTTCAGCTGGGTGAAGCAGATGACCAGCCAGACGAACAGGGCGACCGCACCGGAGGAGTTCAGCAGGAACAGGAACACCGTGTCGGGCCACTGGTAGTTGAAGAAGACTGCGACGAAGCCGAACACGACCGATCCCACAATGGCGGCCTGCGGCACACCGCGGCTGTTCGTGCGGGCGAATGCTGCGGGCGCGTCGCCGCGCTCGCCGAGCGAGAAGGCCATACGAGAGGCGGTGTACAGGCCGGAGTTGAGGCAGGACAGCACGGCGGTGAGGACGATGACGTTCATGATCTGGCCGGCGTGCGGGATGCCGATCGCGTCGAGCGCCGCAACGTACGAGCCCTTCTCCTTGATCGCCGGGTCGTCCCATGCGAGCAGAGAGACCACGACCAGGATCGAGCCGAGGTAGAAGACGCCGATCCGCCAGATCACACTGTTGGTGGCCTTGGTGACGGCGCGTCGCGGGTTTTCGGACTCACCGGCGGCGAGGGTGACGATCTCGCTTCCCATGAAGGAGAAGACGACCATCAGGATGCCGGTGAGGATCGCCCCGGGCCCGTTGGGCAGGAACCCGCCGTGGCCGGTCAGATTGGCCAGGCCCGTGGCTTCGTGGCCGGAGCCGGGAAGTACGCCGAACACCGCCAGAGCGCCGATCAGGATGAAGCCGGCGATGGCGACGACCTTGATCCCGGCGAACCAGAACTCGAACTCGCCGTAGGAGCCGACCGAGGCCAGGTTGGTCGCCGTGAGGACCACCATGACGATGAGGGCCCAGCCCCACTGCGGGACCGCCGGAACCCAGCCCTGGAGGATCTTCGCGCCTGCAGTGGCCTCGACGGCCAGGACGACGACCCAGAAGAACCAGTACAGCCAGCCGATGGAGAAGCCGGCCCAGCGGCCCAGTGCCCGGTCGGCGTAGGCGGAGAAGGAGCCGGAGGTGGGGTGGGCCGCGGCCATCTCGCCGAGCATCCGCATGACGAAGACGACCATCGTGCCGACCAGGGCGTACGACAGCAGGATGCCGGGGCCGGCGGCCGCGATCCCGGAGGCGGAACCGACGAACAGGCCGGCGCCGATCACACCGCCGATCGCGATCATCGACAGATGACGGTTCTTGAGCCCGGGACGGAGGCCGTCCGCGGAAGGCGTCTGCCTGCTCTCACGGGGTGACGGAGCCACGTCGGTGTTTGTGGGTTGCGCGCTCATGCTCAGTCCTTACAGAGAGAAGGATCGGGGCAAAACCGGCCTGTCGGTCGTGCACGTGCCGAGCACGGGTGGGACGACGGTGTGTTACGACCACGGGGAAGGCCGGAAGGCCGACCCGGCGCAGCAGGTCTGCCTGTTCGCAGCCTGCTCGCCGTTGCCGGTGCCCACGTGTCGGGTGAGGACGGCCGCCCGGCCGATCGGGCTCGCGTACAAGGAGCCGCCGGGGGCGAGGACACGTGACGGTAGGGAACGCCAGGGGGGTGACCCGGCGCGCGGAATCGGGGTACACAGAAGGTAGGAGCGAACGCGGCCGGGCCACCATGGACAGATGTCACGCCCGCCAGAGCTCTGTTCAGACACATGCTCAAACGTGGTCGCGGATCTGCGGCGGAATTCGCCCTACGAGCACAGCGACAGCGCGGCGACGGCGCGGCGACGGCGCGGCGACGGCGATACGGCAAAGGTCCCGGCAGCCGGTGGCTGTTGGGACATTGACGGCCAGGTGGTCGGATGTCAGCCGGGGAGATGCGCGGCGGCGATCTGGGCGCGGACGTCGCCTTCCTGCGGGTGATCGCAGCGGTCTGCCAGTGGCCACGGCACGAAAGCCCCGTCCCCGCGCTGCACGAGCAGCCGCTTGCCGTGTGTCACGACGCCCCGCGGCCGCAGCCCGCTCAGGCTCGCGGTCGTATACGCGGCGGTCAGGCTGTTGAGGTCGTGGACGTCGCCGATCCGGAACAGGGAGCGGGTCTCCGCGATGGCCTCGTGCTCGCCCGCGCGCATGACCACGCGCAACTCGGGCGCGACGGCCAGTGCCGCCACCGATACGGCGATGTTGTCCAGGTCGTCGGAGGCCACGGCGGCCAGCGCCTGGGCCTGCGGCAGACCGAGCGTGCTCAGCACGAACCGGTCGGTCGCGTCGGCGACGACCACGGGCACGCCCAGCGCCCTGGCCAGGCGCAGGTTCGGCGCGGCCGGATTCCGCTCGACCGCGATCACGCCGATGCCCAGAGCCTGCAGCTGGGTGCACAGGCGCAGGCCGACCTGTCCGAGCCCGACGACGACCACATGCCCGGCCCGCGGCAGGGCACGAGAGCCCACGATGCCTACCGCGCGCGGCCCCAGCAGGCGATCGACCATGCCCGCGGTGAAGACCGCAGTGAAAACAATGGTGACGAGCATCGCGACGGCAGAGAACGCCAGATAGGTGTCCGAGCCATGGGCGGCTGCCGGGCCGACGGCGGATACTGTTCGCGCTGCTTCGAACAGCGCCTCGACGGGCGGGCGGTGGTGGAATGCCACGGCCCAGGCCCAGTCGGCCAGCAGCACCGTGAGCAGCCCGGCCAGACCCGTCAGCATGATCCGCGAGCTGCCGTCGTGCGGTCGCAGCTGCCCTCGGATCCTGCCCAGCCGGGCCCGGCATCGCAGCGAGCGTGGGGGCCGCCACGGCTCCAGGTGCACAGCGTCGTCGTGCCAGCGGGCGCCTGTGTGGCCCGCGGGTGTCCGGGTGAGGCTCAGCAGACCGGGCTGGAGGCAGGCGGCCAGGAGAACGGGTGCGGCGACATCGGCCGGCGAGGTGACCTGGCAGTTCGGGAGTACGCGCAGGAGTTGCTCGCCGACCGTCCGGTCGAAGACCGTCACGACCAGCTTGACGTTGGGGCGGATGTGCTCGACGGCGAGCGCGTAGCGCAAGGACTCGACGTCGTCCTCGAGGAGCACCGCGACGCCGGCCACCTCCCGCCGCAGCGCCCGGCGCAGATCCTCGTCGGTGGGACGGTCGAGGTGGCGCACGAGGTGTCCGGCCGACTGCAGCAGACCGCATACCCTGCGCGCCATGTCGCTGCCGATCACCACGAAGTACTGCTGTGGCGCTGCGCTCTCGGGCATCGCTACGTGCTCCCTCACCTCTCGGGTGGTGCGAACGCTAGGGGCGCGGACCGCCTGTGTGCTCGTCCCTGTGTCTGACATCGGGGAGCCATTGGTTGTACGACTGCACAAGGACGACCGGGGCGATGGTCTGCGCCTCGGTCAGCCGCGCCGAGGAGATGCCTCTGAGTCCAAGGTGGCGGATGAGGCCCACCTGCTGGAACCGGGCCAGGGCATCGCGGTCCGATAAAGGCCGACGCTCCTGTCACCCCTGTCCCGTAGAGTGCACGGGTTGCATGTCCTTGAACACGCTTTTCAATAGGCGCAGTCAAGGAGCTCCTGGGGAGGGGGACTGCACAGATGCGCAGTGGAGCGAAGGTCGCCGTCGTCGGCGGCGTATTCCTGGTGGTCGCCGGTGGCGTGGGCTACGGCGGCTACAACCTGTACAGCGGGCTGACCGGCGGGGACGGCGCGGACACCAAGTCCGCATCCGCGCCCAAGAAGACCGGGCCGCCGGACGCCGATGAGATCGACAAGACCGCGAAGGACTTTCTGGCCGCGTGGGCGGGGGGCAACGCGCCGGACGCCGCGCAGCTGACCAACAACGCGGCGGAGGCCGAGCCGCTGATCGCCGGGTACCGCGAGCAGGCTCATGTCTCCGAGGCCGTGATCACGCCGGGGAAGGCGGTCGGCGCCAAGGTGCCGTTCACGGTCAAGGCGACGGTGACGTACGACGGGCAGAGCAAGCCCTGGGCGTACTCCTCCGAGCTGACCGTGGTTCGCGGGCTGACCACCGGCAGGCCACTGGTCAACTGGGCGCCGACCGTCGTCCACCCGAAGCTGACGAAGGGCACCACCCTCAGGACGGACAAGGCTTCGGCCCCGCCGATCAAGGCCGTGGACCGCAAGGACCGGGAGCTGACGAAGGAGAAGTACCCGTCGCTCGGGCCGATTCTGGACTCGCTGCGCAAGAAGTACGGCGAGGACGCGGGCGGCACGGCCGGCGTCGAACTGGCCATCACCTCCACGAACGAATCCACGCCCGACCAGACCCTGCTGACCCTGACCAAGGGCAAGGAGGGCACGCTCAAGACCACCCTGGACGCGGATGTGCAGGCGGCCGCCGAGACGGCGGTGAAGAAGTACAGCCACGCCTCGGTTGTCGCGATGAAGCCCAGCACGGGCGAGATCAGGGCCGTCGCCAACAGCCCGGCCGAGGGCTACAACACGGCCATGATGGGCGCGCAGGCGCCCGGTTCCACGATGAAGATCGTGACCGCGACGATGATGATGGACAACGGGATCGTGGGCGGCCCAGGGGCGAAGGTGGAGTGTCCGCCCACCGTCTCGTGGGAGGGGGTGACGTTCGAGAATCTCAAGAAGTTCGAGATCAAGGGCGGCACTTTCAAGGACAGCTTCCGGCGGTCGTGCAACACGGCCTTCATCAAGGCCATCAAGCCCCTCACCGAGAAGAACATCGCCGGTACGGCGCTGGGCGACACCGCCCGTAAGTACTTCGGCATCGGCCTCGACTGGCAGACGGGCATCGTCTCCGTCGACGGCACTGTGCCCGAGTCGGCCGGTGCGGAGACCGCCGCCTCGTACATCGGGCAGGGCAAGATCACGATGAACGCCCTCAGCATGGCGTCCATCACCGCCACCGCGAAGAGCGGCGGCTTCCGCCAGCCGGTGATCGTCCCGCAGTCCCTCGACAACCGTGAGCTGGCCAAGGCAGAGCCGCTGCCCGGCTCCATCGCACAGGCGCTGCGCGAAATGATGCGCGCCACCGCGCAGTACGGAACAGGCCAGTCCGCGATGGCCGGCGTCGGCGGCGACAAGGGCGCCAAGACCGGCTCCGCGGAGGTCGACGGACAGGGCAAGTCCAACAGCTGGTTCACCGGGTACGCCGACGACCTGGCCGCGGCCGCGGTCGTGCAGTCCGGCGGGCATGGCGGCGACGCGGCAGGACCGGTGGTCGCCCAGGTGCTGAACGCTCGCTGACGTCCCACTGCGAATACGTGCTCGCATGGCCCAGCTCCGCGGCTGGGCGGGTACAACCCCTGGGCCAGCGCACGTGTCCAACCGTGCACGACGCCGTCGCACACCATGGGGATCCCGCATGCTCTGCCGCACCAGTGCCACCCCCCGGTCCGCCGCCCTGGCTCTCGCCGCGGCCCTGATGCTGGGCGGGTGTTCGGAAGGGCGGAAGACGCCCGGCGGGCCGGAACCGAGAGGCACGGACTCTGAGGTGGTGTTCGCCGCGCCTCCGGACCGCGCGCGCGTCGCGGCCGGAGGCACGTTTGAGGTGCCCCTGGAGATTCGCAACGTCGGCAGACGCGCCCCGAAGGTCATCCACATCGTTCTTGCGGACCTCCAGGGCGGCCTTGAGATGCTCGGCGACCACAGCAACTGCGTCTACTCCAAGCCGAAGGAGCGCTTCCGCTACCAGACCGTTGCCTGTGAGATCGCCACGCCTGTGGTCCCCGGCACGACATACGGGCTGAGCTCTCCACTGAGGATCCGCGTGGGCGAGCAGGTGGGCGAAGCGTCCTTCAGCTACTGGGTCCACGAGATGATGCCTCCCGGCCTGGAGAGGGGCACGCAGGGTACGTCGGGCGCTCTGCGGCTGGTGCCGAAGCCGGGCGGGCCCTCCACCGGACCAGATATCCGCAGCAATACCGACGAGTTGCGGGCGACCACCCTGGACACCGGTCAGCGCCCGGCGCTCACCGCGGACGGCGCCGCCACGCACGTCGCCGTCGGTGAGCCCTTCGATGTGGAGGTCGGCGTACGCAACGACGGGCGGGCCCGGTAGCGGTGGCACGTCGAGAGGTGCGGTCCCGCCCCGTGCTGCGGTTCGGCGGTCCCAGGATCGCGGCGGCGGGGCTGATGGTCGTGGGCATCGGCCTGATGCTGCGCGCGAGCTGACCCACCCGGACCGCCGGTCGAACCGCCGATCGAACCGCGGGACGTGCTCCGGGCGTCCTTCCCGCCATGGGGACGATCACGCACTGGACACGTCAGCTGCTCCGCTTCGGCTGGCTTCAGGCCCGCTGCTGCGCCTTCGCCTTCGCGCTCGTCGGCGGCATCGCGGTCTCCGGCCTGCTGCCCGAGCTGCCGATCGCGCGCTACGACCTGGTGCTGCTGTACGGAATCCTGCTCGCGGCGCTGGCCAGGAAGCTCGGTTGGGACAGCGCGCGCGACACCGCGGTGATCGTCGGATGCCATCTCATCGGGCTGCTCTTCGAGCTGGTCAAGGTGCGGATGGGGTCCTGGAGTTATCCGGAGGAGGCGCTGACGAAGGTCGCCGGTGTGCCGCTGTACGGCGGTTTTCTGTATGCGGCGGTGGGCAGTTACGTCTGCCGCGCCTGGCATCTGTTCGAGCTGCGCCTGGACGACTACCGGCCACGGATCATGGCTGCGCTCGCCGGTGCGGTCTATCTGAACTTCTTCAGCCACCACTGGCTGCCCGACCTCCGCTGGGCGCTGGCCGCCGCGCTGCTGTGCGCGACCGCCGGGACCTGGGTGCGCTTCCGCGTCGGGGCGCAGGAATACCGGATGCCGCTCGCCCTGTCGTTCGTCCTCATCGGCTTCTTCCTCTGGGTCGCGGAGAACATCGCCACGTATGCGGGCGCCTGGAGCTATCCGGACCAGCTCACCGGCTGGCAGCCGGTGTCCGTGGCGAAGTTCGGGGCGTGGGCGCTGCTGATCTCCGTCACGTTCGTGCTGGCGGCCGGGCAGCGCCGTGCAGAGCCTCGATTGTCATAGGCGGGCAGTACGGTCCAGTCATGGCAGCCAGAATCGATTTGACGCTCGACAGTACGGACGCGCAGCTGCTCGCGGAGTTCTGGAAGCTGGCGCTGGGGTACATCGACGAGCCGCCGCCCGCTCCGTTCAAGACCCGCGAGGAGTGGCTCGCGCAGTTCGACCTGGACGACGACGAGGACGAGGACGACGGTGCGTGGCTCTGCGATCCCGACGGCGTCGGGCCCCGGCTGTGCATTCTCAAGGTGCCCGAGCCGAAGACCGCGAAGAACCGGCTCCATATGGACATCCGGGTGCCTGGTCACGGCAGCCCCGAGGAGCGGTGGGCGAGGATACGGGCCGAGTCCGAGCGGCTGGTGAAGGCCGGGGGGAGCGTCCTGGAGGAGTTCGACGGCCATCACATCGTGATGGCCGACCCGGAGGGCAATGAGTTCTGCGTGGCCGCCGGACCGGCGCAGTGACTGCGGGTCACTCCCCTGCCAGAGCCTGGCCGAATGGCGTGTTCACCGCGAGCAGTCCGCCGTCGACGCGCAGCGTCGTGCCCGTGATCCAGGCCGCGTCGCGCGAGGCCAGGAACGCCACCGCAGCCGCGATGTCCTCCGGCTCGCCGACCCGGCCCAGCGGATAGAGGCGGCTCACCGCGTCGAGCTGTGCCTCGCGCCCGGACCAGGAGGGCGTGCGGACCGTGCCCGGGTTGACCTGGTTGACGCGGACGCCGCGGGCTGCCGCGTCGCCCGCCAGGGTGCGGGTCAGGGAGGCCAGGCCGGCCTTGGCCGCGCTGTAGGCGTGGTTGCCGAAGTCCTGCTCGCCGTTGACGGAGCCGATGTTGACGATCGCGCCGCGGCCCGACGCGGCGAGGTAGGGCAGCGCGGCGCGGGCGCACCGGAATGCACCGGTCAGGCTGATGTCCAGGTCCCGGCGCCAGGTGTCGTCCGGCTGGTCCTCGAACATCGGGGTGTCGAGGCTGCACGAGAAGGCGTTGTTGACCAGCACGTCCAGGGTGCCGAAGCGCTCGACGGCGTACGCGACGGCCGCTTCGACCGCCGTACGGTCGGCGACGTCGCAGCCGAAGGACGCGGCCCCCGGGATGTCCCCGGCCGTCTTCGCGGCGCGCTCGGCGTCCACGTCGGTGACGAGGACCCGGGCTCCTTCGGAGGCGAGCCTGCGCGCGGTCGCCTCGCCGATGCCGCGCGCCGCGCCCGTGATCAGTACGCCGTGCCCCTCGAAACGTCCCGTCTGGCTGCTCATCTGGCCGCTCATATCGCTGAACGTACCGCCCTGATCAGCGCCTGGGCCCGCGGATCCGCCGTAACTCCCTTGCGCATGCCGTTGGTTGCGTAGCCGAGCGCGATGCCCGACTCGGGGTCGGCGAAGCCGAGCGAGCCGCCGCGGCCAGGGTGGCCGAAGGAGCCGGGGCCGAGCAGCGGGGATGCGGGGCCGTGCAGCATGTAGCCGAGGCCGAAGCGGGTGGGGACGACCAGGACGCGGTCGGGGCCCGCCGATTCCTCCGTGCGGGCGAGCGTGAGGGTGGCCGGGGCGAAGAGCCGGGGGCCGCCGTCGACCTCGCCGATCGTCGACGCGTAGAAGCGGGCCAGCGCACGGGCTGTGGAGATGCCGTTGGACGCGGGGAGTTCGGCGGCGCGGAACGCCGGGTCGTTCTCGTCCGCGGCCGGGTCGATCGCCCCGAAGGCGCGGCGGGTGAGGGACTCGGGGTTGCGGTAGGCCTCGGAGACGGCGGGCTTGGGGCGCAGCTTGAGGCCGCCGCCGTCGGCCGCGGCGGGCTCATCGACCGGACCGATGCGGCCCACCCGGCCCGCCTCGTCATCGGGCAGCCCGATCCAGAAGTCGAGGCCGAGCGGGCGGGCGATCTCCTCGGCGACCCAGCGGCCGATGGTGCGGCCGGTGACGCGGCGGACCAGTTCGCCGAGCAGCCAGCTGTACGTCTGCGCGTGGTATCCGTGGTCGGTGCCGGGCTCCCAGACGGGGCGCTGCGCGGCGATCCTCGCGGGGCCGGTCACGCCGTCGGCCGCCTCGGCCGGGGTGAGCGGGCGGTCGAGGACCGGCAGCCCGGCGCGGTGCGAGAGCAGCTGGCGTACGACGACCCGCTCCTTGCCGGCCGCCTTGAACTCCGGCCAGTACGTGCCGACCGGGGCGTCCAGGTCGATCTGGCCGCGCTGGTGGAGCAGCAGCACGACGGCCGCGGCGAGGCCCTTGGTCGCGGAACGGACGACCTGCGCGGTGTCCACGGCCCACGGCTCGTGCCCGTCCACGTCCCGGCTGCCGGCCCACAGGTCGACGACCTTTCGCCCGTCCTGGTAGACGGCGACGGCAGCGCCGCGCTCGCCGCGCTGCTGGAAGTTGCGTACGAAGGCGTGCCGGACCGGCTCGAAGCCGGCGGCCACGGTGCCCTGGACTGCGGTTCTCATGCCTCCATGGTGCGGGTGCGGCGCGCGGCGAGGCCGCGGGGGGTGGGTTGTTCCCCTACCCGCCCCTTCCCGAAACCGGGGCTCCGCCCCGGACCCCCGTACGCCCTTCTGGGGGTCCCCCCACGCCCTCCGGGCGTAGGGGGAGTGTCCTCAATCTCCCCCAGACTTCGTCCGGGGGGGACCCCCAACGGGCTTGGTTTCCGCCGGCGATTGAGGCGCGGGGTTCGGGGCGGAGCCCCGGTCAGACCGTTGCCCAGGGGTTGAAGCCGAACGGCAGCTCCAGGCGGTGCGCCCGCATCAGGTCCTCGTCTCCCAGCAGCTCCCGCGTAAGCCCGTCCGCCGCGATCACGCCCTCGCTGAGCACCACCGCCCTCGGGCACAGCTCCAGCGCGTACGGCAGGTCGTGCGTGACCATCAGCACGGTGACGTCCAACGACCGCAGGATGTCGGCCAGTTCGCGCCGCGACGCCGGATCGAGGTTGGACGAGGGCTCGTCGAGTACGAGGATCTCCGGCTCCATTGCGAGAACCGTGGCGACCGCGACCCGGCGGCGCTGGCCGAAGGAGAGATGGTGCGGCGGCCGGTCCGCGTACTCCGCCATGCCCACCTGGGTCAGGGCCGATGCGACCCGCGCCTCCAGCTCCGCGCCGCGCAGGCCCGACGACGCCGGGCCGAAGGCCACGTCCTCCCGGACCGTCGGCATGAACAGCTGGTCGTCCGGGTCCTGGAAGACGATGCCGACCCGGCGGCGGATCTCGGCGAGATTCGCCTTGGCGACCGGCAGGCCCGCGACCGACACCGAGCCGACACCGCCCGCCAGGATGCCGTTGAGGTGCAGGACGAGCGTGGTCTTGCCCGCGCCGTTGGGCCCGAGCAGGGCGACCCGCTCCCCGCGCCCGACCGTCAGATCGACGCCGAAGAGCGCCTGATGGCCGTCGGGGTAGGCGTAGGCGAGGCCCCGCACTTCAAGAGACGCAGGAGACGCAGTCATAGGGTCCATCCCAGCAGACAGACGGCGAGCGCGGTCAGCGGGAGGGCCACGGCGTACGACCACTGGGCCCGGGAGGCGGTCACCTGGTCGATGACCGGCATGGTCCCCGCGTACCCCCTGCTCACCATCGCCAGATGGACGCGCTCGCCGCGCTCGTAGGAGCGGATGAAGAGCGCGCCCGCGGACTTGGCGAGGACGCCCCAGTGGCGCACTCCGCGCGCCTCGAAGCCGCGCGACCTGCGCGCGATCGACATCCGGCGCATCTCGTCGGTGATGACATCGCCGTAACGGATCATGAAGGACGCGATCTGGACCAGCATCGGCGGCAGTTTGAGCCGCTGCAGTCCGAGCAGCAGCGAACGCAGCTCGGTCGTCGAGGCCAGGATCACGGACGCGGCGACGCCGAGCGTCCCCTTGGCGAGGATGTTCCACGCGCCCCACAGGCCGGGGACGCTCAGCGAGATGCCCAGTACGGAGACCTGCTCGCCCGGCACCACGAACGGCATCAGCAGCGCGAAGGCCACGAACGGGATCTCGATCAGCAGACGGCGCAGCAGGAATCCGGCGGGGATGCGGGCGACGGCCGCGACCGCGGCGAGCAGCGCCGCGTACAGGCCGAAAGCCCACACGGCCTCGCGCGGTGTGGAGACCACGACGAGCACGAAGCAGAAGACGGCCACGAGCTTGCAGTGCGGAGGCAGGGCGTGGACGGGCGAGTGCCCGTGCCGGAAGAGCTTGTGGGTGTGGCCGGCCCCCATGTCAGACGGTCTCGCGTACGGGGGCGGATGCGGGCTCGTCCGTACGGCGGCGGCGCACCGCGTAGAAGACCCCGCTGCCCACCACTACCGTTGCGCCGACGCCGATGACCCCCGCGAGACCGCCGGAGATCCGGGCGTTGGAAACGTCCTTGACGCCGTAGTCGGCGAGCGGGGAGCCGGCGGCGGCATGCTCCTCGACGTTCTTGTCGATGCCCTGGTCGGTGGCGACCTTCTCCAGGCCGTCGGGGCTGGCGGAGGCGTAGAAGGAGACGAAGCCCGCGAGCGCGAGGGCGGTGACCAGGCCGGTGGCCCAGACCTTCTTCGGCGAGCGGGCGGCGACCGGCACGGGTGCGGGCACGGCGGCGGGCTCGGCGTCGACCAGTTCGCCGCCGACGCGCAGCTTGAGCGGGGTGGACAGACCCCGCGCGCCGTAGACCAGGTCGGGCCGGACAGCGATGACGGCGCCGACGGTCAGCATGGTGATCACGGCCTCGCCGATGCCGATCAGGACATGGACGCCGACCATCGCGGTGAGGACCTTGCCGACGGGCACGTTCGTCGTCCCGCCGATGGCGTAGATCAGGGTGAAGGCGCCGGCCGCGGCCGGTACGGATGCGAGCGCGGCGACGAAGGACGCGACGGTGATCGAGCGGCGGGTCCGCGGCAGCACCTTGACCAGGCCGCGGAAGAGCACATACGCGACGACGACCGTGACCACGCCCATGACGGTGATGTTCACGCCGAGCGCGGTGAGGCCGCCGTCCGCGAACAGGATGCCCTGCATCAGGAGGACGACGGCTATGCAGAGCACGCCGGTGTAAGGGCCGACGAGGATCGCGGCGAGCGCGCCGCCCAGCAGATGTCCGCTGGTGCCGGCCGCCACAGGAAAGTTCAGCATCTGTACGGCGAAGATGAACGCCGCGACCAGCCCGGCCAGCGGCGCGGTCCGCTCGGCGCCGGCGAGCGCGACCGGGGATGCACCCAGCTCACGGCGGGCGCCGCGCAGGCTGACGGCGACGGCACCGGCGGCTGCGACTCCGGCGGCCACCGATACCGGGGCGTTGATGAATCCGTCGGGGACATGCATGTCGGGCTCCGCTTCGGACAGATGAATAACTGTTCAATGATAGTGCCTTATTGCAAACAGTTCGCAAGAGCGTGTCTGTCACGAATAACGTTCGAGCCTCCGCCCCGAAATGTGGGACATTAGAGGACAAGGTAGGCGAGTGTGAGGAGCGGGCGATGTCCACAGTCGTCGAAGATTACGCATTGGCCCGGATCGTCACCGACGCTCCGCAGCACCGGTCCGTCCGCGTCGCCCTCCGCTACGACCCCGGCGACAGCCCGGATTCGGTGCGCTTCGCTTTCCCCAGCGGCCGCGAGTGGACCTTCCCCCGTGAACTGCTGGAGACGGGGCTGCGCGCGCCCGCCCGCCGGGGCGATGTCGAGATCTGGCCCTGCGGCCGGGTCCAGGCGGTTGTGGAGTTCCATACCCCGGATGGCGTAGCGGTGGTGCAGTTCGACTCCAAGTCGCTGATCCGCTTCCTGCGCCACACATACGCGGTGGCCGCACCCGTCACCCATGGGTGACGAGCACGGCCACTGTGTTCCGCGACGGCCCCCGTCCCCACGGTGCCGTCGCGCTACCGGGGACGCGCGCTCCCCCGGTGCAAGCACCGGCTCCACTGGAGCGGCTACGCCGCGCCCCTTGGTCGCACCCCCGGGGGCCTTGTGCGTCAGACGCGTGTGCGTCAGACGCGTACCAACTGCCGCTCCTCGTCCGGGTCTTCGGGGTCGGCGCCCTCGGGACGGTCGGCGAGCTCCTTGTGCAGCTTCTCGCCCTCCACGTCCACATTGGGCAGCGCCCGGTCCAGCCAGCGCGGCAGCCACCACGCCTTGTGGCCCAGCAGCGCCAGCACCGCCGGCACGATCGCCATCCGGACCACGAACGCGTCGAAGAAGACCGCGATCGCGAGGCCGAAGCCGATCATCTTGACCATCTGCTCGCTGGAGCCGATGAAGCCGGAGAAGACCGCCATCATGATCACCGCGGCAGCGGTGACCACGCGTGCCCCGTGCTTGAAGCCGGTGACGATCGCCTCGCCGGGCCGCTCCCCGTGGACGTACGCCTCACGCATCCGCGTGACCAGGAAGACCTCGTAGTCCATTGCGAGACCGAAGACGACGCCCACCATGAAGATCGGCATCATCGACATGATCGGGCCGGTCTGCTCCACGCCGAACAGCGAGCCGAGCCAGCCCCACTGGAAGACGGCGACGACCGCGCCGAGTGCCGCGACGACGGAGAGCAGGAAGCCGAGGGCCGCCTTGAGCGGTACCAGCACCGAGCGGAAGACCACCATCAGCAGCAGGAAGGCGAGTCCGACGACGAGCGCGAGATAGGGCAGCAGCGCGTCGTTCATCTTCTGCGAGAAGTCGATGTTCATCGCCGTCGCGCCGGTGACCAGCACATCGCCGCCGCTGCCGTCCCGGATGGAGTGGACGAGTTCCTCGGTCTCGACCGAGGACGGCCGGTCCTTCGGTACGACCGTCACCATCGCGGTGTCGCCGGCCTTGTTGAGCGCCGGCGGGGTGACGGCCGCGACACCGTCGAGGCCCTTGATCTCCTTGACGGTACGGTCGGCCGCGGCCTTGTCGCCGTCGACGACCACCAGCAGCGGGCCGTTGAAGCCGGGGCCGAAGCCGTCGGACAGCAGGTCGTACGCCTTGCGCTGAGTGGTGCTGACCGGCTGCGAGCCGTCGTCGGGCAGACCCATCTCCAGCGAGGCGGCCGGTATCGCGATGGCGCCGAGGCCCACCACACCGGCGAGCAGCACGGTGACCGGGCGGCGCAGTATGAAGCGTGCCCAGCGGGTGCCCATGTTCGGCTTCTCGCCGACCGGCTTGCCCTTGCGGACCTTGCGGCCGAGCACCCGGTTGCCCGCGAAGCCGAGCAGCGCGGGAATCAGGGTGAGCGCGATGAGTACCGCGATCACGACCGTGCCGGCCGCGGCGAAGCCCATCTTGGTGAGCATCGGAATGTTGACCACGGCGAGGCCGACGAGCGCGATGACCACGGTCAGGCCCGCGAAGACGACTGCGGAGCCCGCGGTGCCGACGGCCCGGCCCGCCGCCTCCTCGCGTTCACGGCCATCGGCAAGTTCGGCGCGGTAGCGGGAGACGATGAAGAGCGCGTAGTCGATGCCGACCGCGAGGCCGATCATCGTCGCCAGCGTGGAGGTGGTGGAGCCGAGGTCGAGTACGTTCGCGAGCGCGGTGATCGTGGAGATCCCGATGCCCACGCCGATGATCGCGGTGAGCAGCGGAAGCCCGGCGGCGACCAATGAGCCGAAGGTGATGACCAGGACGACCGCGGCGATGCCCACGCCGATGATCTCGCCGACCCCGGTCTCCGGGACGGTCTGCAGCGCGTCGCCGCCGATCTCCACGGTCAGCCCGGCGTCGCGCGCCTCGGTACCGGTCTTCTCCAGCGCCTCACGTGTCTCGTCGGTCAGCTCCATCGAGCTGACCTTGTACGAGACCGATACGTACGCGGTGGAGCCGTCCTTGGAGACGGCCTTGCCGGTGTACGGGTCGGCGACGGAGGCGATCTGGTCGGAGCCGGCCTTCAGCGCGGCGACGGCCTTGTTCACCTCGGCCTTGTTGGCCGCGTCGGTCATCCTGCCGTCGGGCGTCTTGAAGACGACCCGGGCGGTCGCGCCGTCCGCGCTGCCCCCGGGGAAGCGCTCTTCCAGCAGGTCGAAGGCCTTCTGCGCCTCCGTGCCCGGGACCGAGAAGGACGACGAGGTGGCGGTGGACGCGTTGGCCGCGCCGACGCCGGCGAGCGCCAGCAGCGCCACCCACAGCAGGGCGACGAGGCGGCGGCGCCGAAAGGCGGACCGCCCGAGTTTGTAGAGGAACGTGGCCACGAGGGCGTACTCCCGAGTGTGAGGTGAACAGGGCATGGGGAGCCGGCCCGACGACGAGAGCGGCGCGCGTCAGGTGCTGTGCTGGGTGGTGCGGGGAGGGGTGCTGCGGGGAGATCAGATGCCGAGTGCGGGGAGAACCACGGCATCGATGTAGGCGGCGAGGAAGGCCCGGTCGACCGACCGGTCCTCGATCAGCGGACGAGCGATGAAAGCGCCGACCAGCATGTGCGGGACGTAGCTCAGCGCGGGCGCGTCCGCGGGGAGTTCGCCCCGGTCCACGGCGCGGTGCAGCAGTGCGTCGAGCCCGGTCATCTCCGGGTCGATCAGCAGGTCCCGCAGCGCCTTGTGGAGGTCGGGGTTGTCGTGGATGGCATGGGCCAGACCCCGCATCAGCGCGGAGTCCTTCTCCATCTGGCAGTCGTCCATGCGGTCGACCATCGCGAGGAAGTCACCGCGCAGGGAGCCGGTGTCGATCTCCGCGATGCTCACCGGCTTGTTGTGGCGCAGCGCGCGGGCAACCAGCTCCGGCTTGCTCCGCCACTGGCGGTAGAGGGTGGCCTTGCTGGAACGGGTACGGGTCGCGATGGCGTCCATGGTGAGGCCGTCGTAGCCCGTCTCACGGAGCAGGTCGAGCACGGCTTCGTACAGTTCCGCCTCGCGCTCGGGCGTGATTCTGCTGCCTGCCATGGTCGACCTCCAACCTGAACGAAACGGTTTCGTACAGTACGAAGATAGCCCGGAGCCTCTGCGAAACGAAATCGTTTCGGTCGTGTTCTGCGTCACAAGTTGCCGCACCCCCCTGACACCGAAAGCATTGGGGGGTGAGTGACGACGTCGCGTATCTCCGTTTCCCGCACCTGCACGAGGACTTGCTGTGCTTCGCCGCCGAGGACGATCTCTGGATCGCGCCCCTGGTGCCCGCCGGGCACAGGCCGGGCCGCGCCTGGCGGGTCACCGTCGACCGGACCAGAATCAGCCATCCGCGCTTCTCCCCCGACGGCGCGCACATCGCCTACACGACCTGGCGCAGCCTCGACCCGGAGATACATCTGGCGCCGGTGGCCGGCGGGCCGGCAAGGCGGCTGACCTACTGGGGCTCCACCGACACCCGGGTCTGCGGCTGGGACCCGGACGGCAACATCCTTGCCGTCTCCTCGCACGGCCAGCCCTTCTCGTACTTCTCTTGGGCCTACAAGGTGGCCACCGACGGTTCCCCCGGCCGACGGCTCCCCTGGGGCCCGACGTCGGACATCCAGGTCGCGGACATCGAGGGAGAGCACCGCTCGCTGCTCCTCACCGGCAAGCCGCCGCACGAACCGGCCGCGTGGAAGCGGTACCGGGGCGGAGCGACGGGCAGGCTCTGGCTGCACGGGGAGCGGCTGCTCGCGGATCTGAACGGCCACCTGGACTGCCCGATGTTCGTCTCGGGGCGTATCGCGTTCCTCTCCGACCACGAGGGCGTCGGCAATCTCTACTCCTGCCGGCCCGACGGGACCGATCTCCGGCGCCACACCGACCATGACGCCTTCTATGCCCGGCACGCCTCGAGCGACGGTCGCAGGGTTGTGTACCAGTGCGCGGGTGAGGTGTGGATCGTCGACGATCTGACGGCGCCGGACGCGGTGCCGCGCAAGCTGGAGGTACGGCTCGGGGGCCCGCGCGCCGGACGCCGCGCCTACCAGGTGCCCGCCTCCAGCCACGTGGACGCGATCTCGGTCGACACGACCGGGCGGGCCAGCGCCGTGAACGTACGCGGCAGCCTGTACTGGCTCACACACCGCGACGGTCCGGCGCGCACGATCGCTGACACCCCGGGCGTACGGGTCCGGCTGCCGGAGATGCTCGGCAGCGGCGTCCAGGTCGCCTATGTCACGAGCGCGGACGGCGAGGACGCCGTCGAGATCGCGTATCTGCCACGGGCGAGCGGCGAACGGGAGCCGCGCCGACTGGCCTCGGGGGAGCTGGGACGTGTCCACGAAATGGTGTCGGACCCGGACGGGGAGCGGCTCGCGATCGCGTCGAACGACGGCCGGCTGCTGCTGCTCGACGTGACCGAGGAGGAGGAGACAGAGGGCACCCCCCGGGCCGAAGGTTCAGGGGGCGGGGAGGTCACGGAGCTGATCCGCTCCATCAACGGGCCGGTCCGCGACCTGGCCTTCTCGCCGGACGGCGCCTGGCTCACCTGGTCGCAGCCCGGCATCGGCCGCTCGCTGCGGCAGATCAAGATGGCCCGCATCAAGGACCGTACGATCGTCGACGTCACCAACGGCCGCTTCGAGGACGAGAATCCGGTCTTCACGCGCGACGGCCGCTATCTCGCCTTCCTGTCCTGGCGGGGCTTCGACCCGGTGTACGACGTGCACACCGGGGACCTGTCCTTCCCGCTGGGCTGCCGCCCCTATCTCGTACCGCTGTCGTCCGCGACGCCTTCGCCCTTCGCGCTACTGCCGGACGGGCGGCCCGCGGCGGGCGGGCTCGACCCGCTGGACGAATCCGAGGAGGGCGACGGCACGGTCATGGTCGAGGTCGAGGGGCTGGCGGACCGGGTCACCCCCTTCCCCGTCACCGCCTCCAAGTACTCGGCGCTCCATCCGGTCAGCGGCGGCGGGCTGGTCTGGCTGCGCTGGCCGATCTCCGGGGCTCTCGGTGAGACGTTCGCCAACCCGGCGGACACCTCGGGCCGCCCCACGCTGGAGCACTTCGACATCACGAAGGCCCGCAAGACCGAACTGGTCGGCCATCTCGACTGGTTCGCGGTCAGCGGCGACGGCAGCCGGCTGGTGGTCGTGGACGACGGGGAGCTGCGCGCGGTCCCGGCCACCGAGTCCGGGGACAGCGACTCGACGGTCTATATGGACCTGCGCCGGATCCAGCACGAGGTGGACCCGCCGTCCGAATGGCGACAGGCGTACGGGGAGGCGGGCCGCATCATCCGCGCGTACTTCTGGGAGCCTGGGATGTGCGGCATCGGCTGGGACGCGGTACTCGACCAGTACCGACCGCTGGTCGAACGGGTCGCGTCGCCGGACGAGTTCGCGGATCTGCTGCGTGAAGTGCTGGGCGAGCTGGGCACGTCCCATGCGTTCGTCACGCCCGCGCGGCGCAACGAAGGACCGCCGCACTACCAGCGGGCGATGGGCCTGCTGGGCGCGAACCTGGTCTGCCGGGACGGGAATTGGCTGATCCAACGGATCCTGCCGGGCGAATCGTCCGACTCCAAGGCACGTTCGCCGCTGGCCGGCACGGGCATCCGCGAGGGCGCGATCCTCACTCATGTCGACGGCCGCCCCGTGGACCCGGTGGCGGGCCCCTACCCGATGCTCTCGGCGGCGGGCGGCACGACGGTCGAGCTGACCTTCCAGCCTGCGGAGGGCGAGGGGCACGCCCGGCGGGTGGCGATCGTCCCGCTGGTGGACGAGCGGCCGCTGCGGTACCAGGACTGGGTGGCCAAACGCCGCGAGGTGGTACGGGAGTTGAGCGGCGACAAGTGCGGGTATCTGCACATCCCGGACATGGGTGGGTCGGGCTGGGCGCAGTTCAACCGCGATCTGCGGCTCGAAGTGTCCAGGCCTGCACTGCTCGTGGACGTACGCGGCAATGCGGGCGGCCACATCAGCGAACTGGTCGTGGAGAAGCTGACGCGGAAGATCCTCGGCTGGGACCTGACGCGCAACGCCCAGCCGGTCTCGTACGCGTCGAACGCCCCGCGCGGCCCCATTGTCGCCCTCGCCGACGAGGCGACGTCGTCGGACGGCGACATGATCACCGCGGCCTTCAAACTGCTGGACCTGGGCCCGGTGGTGGGCAGCCGCACCTGGGGCGGCGTGGTGGGCATGACGGGCCGCCACCGCCTGGGCGACGGCACGGTGATCACCGTCCCGATGAACGCGGCATGGTTCGACGCGTACGGCTGGTCCATCGAAAACCACGGCGTGGACCCGGACCTGGACGCGCTGCGCACCCCCCTGGACTGGGCGGAGGGCCGTCACGTCCAGCTGGACGACGCGATCCAACTGGCCCTGGACCTCCTGAAGACCCACCCGGCGGCGGAGCCCCCGGACTACTCCCAGGCGCCGGATCTCCGGCGTCCGAAGCTGCCGCCGCGGAGGGCGTGAGGGCCCCTCGCACCCGGGGCACCTCGCACCCGGGGCACCCCCGCACGCAAGAGGGGCGCAGCCCGTCGGCACGGGTGCGCCCCTTCGCTGCGTGGATTCAGATGTCGTAGTCCTGCTTGAACTTGTCCTCGGCGTCCTGCATGGCCTGTTCGGTGGTCCGCTCCCGGGGCCCTTCCTCCGGCTTAGGAGACCGCTTCGCCGCTTTCTTCTTCGCGCCCCCCTCGGCCTTCTGCGCCCGCTCCTCGAGCGCGTCGGCCTTGTCCTTGAACTGGTCTGCGATGCCCATGAACGTTCACTCCTAGAAGGGTGTGAGGAGGGCGGGAGTCAGCACGCCCCCTGTGCCTCTACACCAGCGTGACACTCTTGGACATGCCTCGCATTTCGATCACTGACGCTGCGTACTCGCGTTCCGCGCCGCCTCGTCCGCCGCCCCGCCCGCCCCCACGAGCCCCTTTCCGACCCCCCGCAGCCGCGGCTCGAAACGCCGCATCTCCCGCTGGCCGACCACCCCGATGAGCCCCGGCAGACCGCCCCGCACCGACTGCATCCCGCGCAGCCACCACTGCGCGTACACATGCGCGGACCGTCGCTCGATCCCGGCCACGATCCGGTCCACCGCCGGGCCCAGCGGATACGTACGGTTCGACGGCCAGGGCAGCCGCTGCCGCAGCTCCCGCATCACCTCGTCCTGGTCGGCCCCGCGCACCATGTCCGTATCCGTCCAGGACAGATAGCCGACACCCACTCGCACGCCCTTGTACCCGACCTCCGCCCGCAGGCTGTGGGCGAAGGCCTCCACGCCCGACTTGGACGCGCAGTACGCCGTCATCATCGGTGCCGGCGTGATCGCGGCCAGTGACGCGATCTGCAGGAAGTACCCCCGGCTCTCGGTCAGCACCGGCAGGAACGCCCGGCCCGTGACCGCGCTCCCGATGAGATTCACCTCGATCACCCGCCGCCACGCGGCCGGATCCGAGTCCACGAAGGGACCGCCCGACGCCACGCCCGCGTTCGCGACGACGATGTCGACCTTGCCGAAGCGCTCCTTGACCTCCTGCGCGACCTGCGCCATCGCCTCGTGGTCGGTCACATCCGCATGCCACCAGTCGCTCTCGGTGTGCAGCCTGCCCGAGACCTGCTTCAGCTCGTCCGGCTCGAGGCCCACCAGCGCCACCTTCGCGCCGCGCGCCGAGAGCTTGCGGGCGAGCAGCTCGCCCACGCCCCGCGCCGCGCCGGTGACGACCGCGACCTGCCCCTCCAGGCTCGTCCTGCTCATGCGGCCTCCTCCTTCGCCTTCGCGTTCGCGCTCGCCTTCGCGTTCGCGTTCGCCGTCGCATCCGCGTTGACAAACGTAGCCACCAGCTCGCGGATCTTCGCGGTGACGACCTCCGGAGCCTCCACCGGCGTCATATGGCCCATCCCGGCAAGCTCCACCAGCTCACGGCAGTCGGGAAGCTCTGCGGCCAACCGCCGCGCGTGCACCATCGGGGTGAGCCGGTCCGCCGTGCCCGCCACCACGATCGAGGGCACCCGCAACTCCCGTACGCCCGTGACGAGATCGAGCTTCGCGAGCACATGCGCCCAGGCCACCCGGGACGGCCGCGGGCAGGCGTGCACGATACGGGCGCACTCCGTCACCCGTTCCGGTGCCGAACCGGGGCCCATCGTCGCGTACTTGAGGATCCGCTTGGAGACCGGCGTCACCGGTCCGAGCGGAGCCCGCGCCCCGAGAACCATCCGAGTGATCCGGGTCCGCAGCCGCCCGGCGCGCATCGGCAGCACCAGCGACTCCTCGACCAGTCGCGAACTGCCCGTACTGCACAGCAGCACCGCGGCCGCGTGCTCCGCGAAGGCAGCCCGCCCGGACGCGGCCATCAGGGTCATCCCGCCCATGGAGTGCCCGGCGAGCAGGGCCTTCTCGCCGGGAGCCAGTACGGCACCGAGCACCGCTTCCAGGTCGTCGGCGAGGAGGTCCGTACCGACCGCGGCGAACGGGGTACGGCCGTGGCCGCGCTGGTCGTAGACGACGACCCGGTGGTCGCCCGCCAACTCCCGTATCTGGGCGGCCCAGAAGAGCGTGGAACAGGTCCAGCCGTGGGCGAGGACGACGGCGGGCGCGCCGTCCGGGCCGTACACCTCGACATGGATCGTCGACCCGTCGGCGGAGACGGCGGTCAGAGTCCGGCTCGTCCGACCGGGCTGGCTCGTCCGACCGGGCTGGCTCGTCCGACCGGGCTGGCTCGTCCGACCGGGCTGGCTCGTCCGACCGGGCTGGCTCGTCTGATTCGTCTGGCTCATCGCACGGCCTCCGCGGTCGCCTCGACAGCGGGTGCGGACTTCGCACGCATCCGTACGACCTCGTACTCCGCGAGATCCACCTCACGCGTCGCTTTCCGGAACTCACCCGTCGTCCCCGGCCACAGCGTGGTGTTGCGCCCATTCGCGTCCAGGTACCAGCTGTTGCAGCCGCCGGACTTCCACACCGTCCGCTCCATCCGCTCCTGCACCCGCCGGTTCCACGCGCCCACCGCGGACGGCCGGACGGCCAGCGCCGCACGCCCGCCAAGCACATTCAACTGCCGCATGTAGTCGGCCATGTAGTTCAGCTGCGACTCGATCATCAGGATCATCGAGGAGTTCCCGAGGCCCGTGTTGGGGCCGATGACCGACATCCAGTTGGGGAAGCCGGCCGCGGTGGCGCCGCGCAGCGACTCCATCCCGTCCTTCCACGCCTCCGCGAGCGTGATCCCGTCGGCTCCGACCACTCGCTCGGCGATGGGCAGGTCGGTCACATGGAAGCCGGTGCCGAAGATGATCGCGTCGACCTCGGCTTCCGTACCGTCGGCAGCGACGACCGTCGACCCGCGCACCTCCACCAGCCCCGAAGCCACCACATCCACATTGGGCTTCACCAGCGCCGGGTAGTACTCGCTCGACAGCAGGATCCGCTTGCAGCCGATGCGGTACGAGGGCGTCAACTTGGCCCGCAGGGCCGGATCCTTGATGGCCTTGGCCATATTGGCCTTGGCGAGCGACTCGACGAGCCCCAGTTCCTTCGGCCGCTTGGTGAACGCGCTGACCTGCAACTCCCTGATTCCCCAGAGCAGTCCGCGCCGCGCCGAACCGGTGAACGGCAGCTGCCGGTGCAGCCAGCGCTCGGCCCCGCTGATCGCCCGGTCCATCCGCGGCATCACCCACGGCGGGGTCCGCTGGAAGAGCGTCAGCTTCCCGACCTCCGGCTGGATCGAGGGCACGATCTGGATCGCCGAAGCGCCGGTCCCGATCATCGCGACGCGCTTGCCGCGCAGGTCGTAGTCGTGGTCCCAGCGGGAGGAGTGGAAGACCTTCCCGGGGAAGCCGGCCAGACCGTCGATCTCCGGCATCTTCGGGTCGGACAGCGGACCGGTCGCCGAGACGACGACATCGGCGGTGAGCGTGCCCCGCGAGGTCTCGATCTCCCAGCGCAGCTCGTCGCTGTCCCAGCGCATCATCAGCACTTCATGGTTGAAGCGGATGTGGGAACGGAGCCGGAAAGTGTCCGCGACATGCTCCAGATACGCGCGGATGTGTTCCTGCCCGGAGAAGGTGCGCGGCCAGTCGGGGTTGGGCGCGAAGGAGAACGAGTAGAGGTGCGAGGGCACGTCGCATGCGCACCCCGGATAGCTGTTGTCCCGCCAGGTTCCGCCGACCGAGTCCGCCCGTTCCAGGACGACGAAGTCGGTGATCCCCTCGCGGCGCAGCCGGACCGCGGCCCCCAGGCCGCCGAATCCGGATCCGATCACCGCCACCCGTACGTGCTCGTGCTGCTGGCCCATGCCGCCGCCTCCCGCTGGAACGTCATAACCCTGCCAGACCATGCCAGCAATCACTGGCATGATGGGGAGAGTAGAGCAGTGTCTTACCGAGCGGTAGGGGCAGGACCCGACAAGTTACCGGTGGTACAACATAGGCTTCCCCTGTGGCAGACGGACGCGAGTACCGCATGGAGGAGCTGGCCAAGGAGGCCGGCATCACGGTGCGCACCTTGCGCTTCTACCGCGAGCGCGGGCTGATCCCGCCGCCCCGCCGCGAGGGCCGTATCGCCTGGTACGACGAGCACCACCTGGCCCGGCTCCGTACGATCGCCGCCCTGCTGGAACGCGGCCACACCCTCAACGGCATCGCCGATCTCGCCACCGCCTTCGAGAGCGGCCGCGACGTCGGTGACGTCCTGGGCCTCGGCGCCCCCACCGAGGAGGAGCCGGTCCGCCTCACCCCCCAGGAACTCGCCGACTACTTCGAGGGCGAGGTCACCGCGGAGAACCTGGCGGCCGCGCTGGACCTCGGCTACCTGGCGACGGACGGCGACGAGATCGTCCACATCAGCCGCCGCCTGCTGGACGTCTCATCCGCCCTGGTCCGCGCGGGCATCCCACTGGCGACGGTCCTGGAAGCGGGCCAACGGGTCCGCGCCCACGCGGACGAACTGGCGGAACTCTTCGTCGAGATGCTGCGCGCCCACACCTCTCAGGACCAGGTTGACAGACTGCGGCCGCTGGCGAAGAGCGTGGTGGACGCGGAACTTTCGATGGCGCTGGACCGGCGCCTGCGCAAACTGCCCGAGCCTGGCCCGACCGAGGCACGCCCCCGCTGATCACTTTGATCACTTCTGATCAAAGTGCGGTGCCGCAGCGGGAGTTCATGACCGGCGCGGGTATCCATGGCTATGGTGCGATGGACCACGACCACAGTTAAGGATGCGGAGGAAACCGCGTGCCACAGGGGGAACCGGTGTCGCGGGAGGAAGCGGTCAGGACCGCGTGGCAGATCCACACCACGCTCGGCGAATGGACCCGCGGCGTCGACGCCAAGGCGTCCTTCGCCCTCGCCATGGAGTCGGCCGCGCTGGCAGGTGTGGCCGCCCTGTCGGGGTCCGGCCGCAGGCTGAGCGCACTGTCCGGGCTCGCAGCGGAAATCGGACTGTGGCTCGGCGTTCTCCTGCTGGGGCTCTCCGCCGCGCTCGCCGTCCTCGTCGTGCTCCCGCGCCATGGCCACCAGGGCCGGTCGGCGCCCGCGCAGGGTCAGTTCATCTTCTACGGAGATCTGCGTCACTGGACTCCCGAGCAGCTCGCCGAACAGCTCGGCCGGCACGACCCCCTCCCGGCCCTGACCCGTCAGCTGGTGACCATGAGCGAAATCCTGTGGACCAAGCACCGCAGGGTCCGGCAGTCGCTCGGCTGCGCGATGGCGGGCGGTGTCCTGATCGCCGTGGTCGGCGCGTTCGGCTGATACCTCGAGGAGCGTCCATGACCGCGCGGCACACGGACCGGTACCGGTCGAACCGGGTTCCGTTCTGGAGCTTGCTCGACGACGCCGCCCGGCTCGCCCTGCGCCGCATCGGTCATCTCGAAACGTTCGCGGCCAAGGACCACCTCCTTCAGGAGAACGAGCTCACCGACCATCTGCTCGTCGTCAGGCGGGGATGCGTGAAGGTCACCGCGCTCTCCGCCGACGGCTATCAAGCCGTACTCGCCATACGTAACGCGGGTGATCTGCTCGGCGAACAGGCCGGGTTGGACGGCGGACCGCGCTCCGCCACCCTCACCGCCCTGACCACTGTGGAAGCGCTGATCATCCCGGCGAGCGCCTTCAGGGGCGCGGCGCGTGACCACTCGGCCATTGCCGCGGCGATGCAGCAGGTGCTCTCCGCGCGGTTGCGGGACGCCGACAGCCAGCGCACCTCGACCGGGGGCGAGGCGATCCAGGCCCGCCTCGCCGCACTCCTGCTGGATCTCGGCGAGAGATACGGCAGACGCAGCGACTCCGGCGCTCTGCTGATCGCCCTGCCGCTCTCCCAGGACGACTTCGCCGGGCTTGTGCTCGGCTCCCGCCGTACGGTCAGCCGCATCCTCGAGCAGTGGCGCGGGAACGGCTGGGTGACGACGGGGCGCAACCGGCTGGTCGTCGAGAACCCGGACGCGCTGAAGCGGGAGTGCGGCGAAGGGCCGCCCTGAGCCCGGCACGGTCACACCTCGTCCCAGGACAGGGTCCGCAGGCCGTATTCCTCGGCCAGCGGGTTCCACGCCTCGACGAAGTCCTTTTTCGCGCGCGTCGCTTGTACGTTGGCGCGGTCCGCGTCCGCCCAGGCGTCGGAGGACGTCACCCGGCTCGTGGTGCATCCGTCGGCCATGTCGGTGGCCAGCCTGGAGTAGGCCCTGTCCGCGTCTGCCGAACTCGTCCAGCCGGCCAGCAGATCCGCGGTCAGCCCGTCGGGCAGTTGGTCGAGACCTACTCCTTCCACGGCGTCGACCAACCGGTCGCGGTTCGCGGCCGCCTCGTCGAACACCCCTTTCGCCTCCTGTAGTTCACTGTCACCCGGACAGCCCATCACGCTCTCGACGGACTTCGAGACGCTGCCCCGAGTGCCGTCGTTCTCCCACAGCAGGCTCTCCAGTTTCTTCGCCTGTCCCTCACGCGTGTCCGGGGCCTCGGACGACGATCCGCCGGCGCCGTCGTCCCAGGGCGCTCCGTTCGCCAGCAGGGCACCGACACCGATCCCTGCGGCGATCAGCAGCAGGAGGAAGAAGATCCAGCCGCCGCTCAATCCGCGCGGCGCGGGGGCCGGAGTCCTGGTCAGCGTCCGGGCCGGGGGCGGTACGGTCCGGGCCGGGGTCGGCGTCCGGCTCGGGGTCGGGGTCGGTACGGTCCGCCTGCGCGGAGGCGTCCATGCCGGGCTGTTCACCACCGTGGGCGAGGGCGCCGGGCTGTTCACCACCGTGGGCGTGGGCGCGGTGGGCCGAGCGGCCGGCGGCGACAACCTGGCGGGCGCCGTGACGACAGCGCTGCGCAGCGGACCGAGCCAGTCGGCGAGCGCGGGCCGCTGCGCGGGCTGATCGGCCAGACTGCGCTCCGCCAGCTGCGCCACCGCACGGTCGGCCGACCGCAGGATGTCCACGTCCGATCCGACCTGATCTCCGATGAACAGCCGGGCGGCGAGCAGACCGAACTTGTAGACATCGCCTGCCCGGGTCGTCGGCTCCTCGGCCCCGGGCAGGCTCCAACCCGGGGTCTGCACCGGCTTGAGCGCCCACTGGCCACTCAGGACCATCGCGTCGCAGTCGATCAGGAAGCAGCTGGGCGAGCCCTGCAACGAGAACAGCAGGTTCTTCGGCGACAGGTCTCCCACGACCACGCCGAGCCCGTGCAGCCGGTCCAGCTTCTCCGCCAGATCCAGCAGCAGCTGGAAGCGCTGCCGCGGCGTGAACGAGATCCCGACGACGTTCCGCAAGTAGGCGTCTTTGTTCAGCAGAAACTCGAAGCCCGAAGTCCTCTTCTCCGGCGAGGTCGTCAGCACCCGGAAGTACTCCTCCGGGATCTGCCTCATCAGGAAACCGTGAACGTCGTTCCCCTGGTTCACCAACGCGGCCGGCCACGCCGTGTGCTCACCCAGCCAGCGTGCCGTCCCGTCCGCCTGGCGCGGCAGAAAGGCGACCATCCGCTCCAGTACGTCTGCCCTCAGCTCGCTCCTGCTCTTGCCGTCGTACTCCTTGTACACGACCGGCCATTCACCGTTGATCAGCCGCTTCTGAACTGCCCAGACGGTGCCCTGGCCGCCCTTGCCCAGCTGCGCCCCCCTGACGAGGGCCGCCAGCTGGACCCGTGCCGCGCCGGGGGCGCTCATGGCGTCCCTTCCGCGAGGCGATGACGCGGCCAGACCGCCAGCAGGGTGCGGTCGTCGTCGAACGTCTCCCGGGAGAAGTCCAGCAGATGGGCGAGCGTGCGGGGCTCCCGCGGCGGATGCGACAGCCCGGTGGCCATCAGTTCGCCGACCATGCCCGTGCCGTCGCCGAGCGGCACGCCGAATCCGTCGGTGCCCACCAGGAGCACCCCGTCCGCGGGCAGTTGGTACGACCTCGGACGGAGCGCCGGCGGCAGCCGCGGCAGCGCCAGCACCGCGGAAGACGAAATCTCGTCGTCGCTCTCCACGCCAAGCAAGGGGTAGTAGAGCCCCTCGACCAGCTGCCAGGCCGCCGTGTCCCCGACGTGGACCAGGTCGACCCGGAGAGTCCCGTCGGGCAGTGGGAGGACCCTGCCTGCCACCAGGGTGGTCGCCAGCTGGGCCATGGCCTCCTTGCGATGCTCCTCGGAGGGCTCTCCGACCCGGGCCACGCGCATCAGCAGCTGATAGGCGGCGGCCTGCACCACGCGCGTCCAGTCGAGCTCCGCCCGTTCCTCTTCGAGCTGGCCGAGCAGGTCGTTGACGGCGGTACGGCAGGCGAGAGCGGCGCCGATGTGCGACTGCGGGGCGGCGGACACTCCGTCCGCCACCGCGAAGACGACCGCCTCCGTGCTCTCGTGCCAGGCGACCGTGATGTCGTCCTGCCGCGGGCGTCCGCTGCACCGGTGCTCGTCACCCCGTACGGAGGCGAGCCGGACCGTGATGTAGCGCGTGGACCACCCGTCGAAGACGGTGTCCGGGCGGTACGGATCCGCGGGCGGCGGCTTCGGCTCCGGCACGGCGGCGGCCCGCCCGAGGACGATCCGGTCCCATCGGCCGGGCAGCGGTTGCCGCGGTGGAGCCTGGGCGTAACCCGACGTCGGAGGATGCGGCCGCGGCGGGGGCTGCTGCGGTGGTTGAGCGTGCCGCGGTCGTTGCTGCTGCGGTGGTTGCGCGTGCTGCGGGTGTTGCTGCTGCGGTCGTTGCTGCTGAGGCTGCGGCCGCGGCAGGGCCTCCTGCGGGTGCTGCTGCGAAGGCTGATGCGGGTGCTGCGGCGGTGGCGGCTGCGGTTGCGGAGGCCGCGCGTAACCCGGCTCCAGATACTGCTGCTGCACGTACCCACCCCCCGCCTGACGAGGGGGCTGCTGATGCTGCCCGTCAGCGTGCCGGGCAGGTGGCACTGGCGGAGGGGGGCCAGGGGGCGGCACCGGCGCGGAAGGCTCACCGGACGCGGCGGGCTCCTCCGGGTCCTTGGACCGCCCCTTCCTCCCGAAGAGCTCCACCGTCACACCTCGTCGATCGCGAGCCGGAAGCCCTCGGGCTTCTCCACGACCAGCTCCGCCTGGCCCGAGGCCATCGCGTTGCCCGACTCCACGACGCTCTTGGTGAGCGCGGTGAAGAACTTGGCGATGGAATCACCGAGTTGCGACCCGGGCAGGGAGATGAAGGCGAACTCCGACTGCGTGGCGACGTTGAGGATGGTCTCGGCCTCGGCTTCTCCGATGCCGAAGGCGATGACGTTGGGCGCCGCGCTGGTGACGTTGCGGTCGGTGAGTCTGCGGTGCACCTCCGTCCAGTTCTCATTCGGATTGGGCTGTCCGTCGCTGAGGAAGAACACCGCGGGACGGTGCACCCGGTAACCCTGGCTCTTGAGGCTGCTCACATCGTTGGGCACGCGCTGGAGCAGCGCGCTGAAGGCCGCCTCGTAGCTGGTCCCGCCGCCGGCCGAGAGCCGGGGCAGCTCGCTCTCACCTCTGAGGTCCGCCAGGATCAGGTGTTCCGTGACGGTGTTGGAGAAGCCCAGCACGGAGAACCGCACCTTGGCCGCTGCCATCGGCTCACCGAGCAGGGCCATGTGCAGCGATTTCATCCCGGCGTTGAGGTCGTTGACTTGAGAAGCCATCGAATAGGACTCGTCCGCCAGTACGTACACCGGCAGCAGCTGCCCGAGTGTCTCGGCCATGCGTGTTTCCTTTCTACTGAACGTTCTTGACGGGAGTCAGGCCCTGCGGGCAGTCCAGGCGGAGCTCCATTCCGCCCCCCAGGGCACTCCGCCCGAGATGCAGCACGGTGTTCTGCAGGAGTACGGAGAACTGCACAGCCGACTGGGCGAGATCGGCCCCGGGAGCCGCCACGACGCCGAGTTCGGGCCGGCTGGCAAGGCGTTCGACGGTGCGTTCCCCGACCTCCCCGATACCGCAGGCCACCAGGTGCGGGTGGTACTTGTGATGCATCAACTCCGCCCGCACATCGCCCCATTGGGGCGTGTCCTCGGCCTCTCCCACGGCGAGGAGGAAAACCACGGGCCTGAGCACCCGGGCCACCTGCTGCTTGAGCCGTTCCGTCTCCAGCGGCACCAGGTCCAGCAGTCTCCGGAAGGCCGGCGCATACCGGCAGCCCGGCCCGCCGCGCAGGTCGGGGATGCCCGTCTGCCAGGTCACCTCGGTGAGCGGCAGCAGCACTTCGGCCGTGTCCGCGTACGACAGCACGGAGAGCCGTACCGCGGCCGCCACGTCCGGACTGTTGGCCAGCAGGGTCTGCACCGACCGCAGGGCGTTGGCCAGTTCGGTCGCGCAGCCGGCCGCGGCCGCCGAGGCGTCGAGGACCACATAGACCGGCACCAGACCTGTGACCGGCGCTCCGGCGGCGGGCTGTGCGCCGGCGTCGCCCCACGTACGGACGGGGGCGGACCGGGACTGCGGGATCGCCGACGGCGCGCCGCCGCCCTGCGCCGCGGCCGGATGGCCGTGCGCCGGAACCGCATGGCCCGGGCCGATGGCAGGCGCGGGACCGGACGAGGGCGCCTGCCCCGAGTGCGGCAGGACACCCGCCACCCCCGCTTCCGGGCCGCCCGCTCCCAGCACCCCGTTGCGTACACCCGGCAGGTCGACGTCCCTGACCACGCCCTTGTCGATCAGATACTTGACCATCTCCACATGGCGCTGCTCCTGGATCTCCACCTGGCCGAGCCGGGATTCCTCGAGCCGCATCAGCAGGCCCATGGCCTCGTGGGTGTCATTGGGGTGCTTGGTCAGGTGTTCCCGGACCAGACCCGCGAAGTCGAGCTGGACGCCCGCCATCACCTTGCGCTCCTGCTCCTCACGGGCGATCCGCGCCTGATGCTCGATGTCCTTGATCGACTCGGTGTGCCAGGCCTGTCCCACGGCCGCCTTGTTCGAGTGCAGCCCCAGTGCGTCTTCCCGTTCCGCCTGCCTGAGCCGGCGGATGAATTCGCGCGAGGCGGCGTCCGGTTCCAGCTGGATGGTGCAGTGGTAGATGGTGATGCCTTCGGCGAGCAGGATGTCCTGGGCGAAGGCCCGGTTCATGCGCGTCTGGGCGGCCATCGCCTCGGTGATGGGGAACTCGGCCGCGTAGAGGCGCATTTGATGCGTCAGATAGCCGTAGATCACGGAAAGGGCGTCCTGGACGTTGCCGCGCACCAGCCGCACCGGGTCATGGACCCGGAATCCGACATCGATCTTCGCCTCGAAGCGATGTCCGCCGTCCTCGCAAGTCAGCGGGGTTTCAGTGAGCTTGGCGGAGCGCCTGTGGTCACTGAGGTCGACGGCGTAGCACGCCCGGTTCTTGCCGAACCACCGCTGGCTGCGCGTACGGACGGTCTCGACCTCCCACGGAGCGCCTTCGACCGGATAGACGATCGCCACGCTCGGGGGAAGGTTCGGGAGCGCGCCAACCTGGCTGCGCGGGATCGGGCGGTCATTGAGAATCAGCGAGACGGTCACGGCACCTTCTCCAGGTCGAGCTGGGCATGAACGGTGGCGGCGGCCAGCGGCAGCGGCGCCAGGTTGTCCGGGTGCGTCCAGTCGTCGGCGCACCGCCGCAGGATCCGGCCCGAGCGCTCGTCCCCGTAGGCGATCGCGCCGATCATCAAGCGGAACATCTCGCGCAGCTGCGGGTCGCGCTCGGCCAGCGCCGCCCAGTTCCGGATCACCTGCTCCGCCTCGTCGTCGAAGAAGGCCTGGTTCAGCGCCGCACGCCAGAGCCTGATGAACGGCTCCTGCAACTCCGGCTTCCGGTGGGCCAGGTACAGCAGCGCCGGCCTGCCGGGCACCTGTCCGCCCATGCCCCGCTCCTCGGTCTCGATGACGAGCTGGGCCGCGAGGATCAGGAAGGACAGCAGAGCCGTGGGGCGCGCCCGGTAGTCCGCCGCCTGCTCATGGAGCATGTTCAGTACGGATGCCGCCAGCTCGAAGTCGTCCGCCAGCAGGTCGGCCAGGCTGCATCCGGCCGCCACCGCCACGGTCACGTTGCCGACCACGGCCAGCCGCCCGATCTCCTCCACCGCACGGTCCGTCACCGCGCCGAGACCATGGACGCGGGCAGCCGTCGCCTGTCCCAGCGGCCGACTGCGGTCGGCGAGCCATGCCTCCACCATGGCCGCGGCCTGGTCCCGGACCCAGGCGTCACGGCAGCCGACGGAGAGGGCATAGGCCACGGCAGCACGGCGGTACGCGCTGTCGCTGTACGCCCATCGCTGCAGGATCCGGCCGGACACATAGCCGAAGGAGTCGGCGGCGAGCACGCCCAGACCGGCGGCCGCGTACACACGGACCTCTTCCGAGGGGTCCATGACCAACTCGCCCAGCCAGTCGAGCAGTTCCTCCTGGATCTCGTACTGGGTCCAGGCGTGCCGGATGACCAGGCGCGGATAGTCGGGATCCTTGTACTCCAGCACCTCGCCGGGCTCACCCTGGGACTTGGGCACCGCACGGGCCCGCAGCAGGGTCAGCTGTCTGCGCCGCGGCACCGCGAACAGGTCCCTGGGCTGTGGCAGACGACCGTCGGGCCCTGCGGCCCTGATGTACGGCGCGTCGTCCTCCAGCCGGTCCCGCAGAGCGCGTGCCGCCCGCGCGACGTACTCCTGGGGCAGCCCGTTCAGCACCGCGAGCGCCAGCGCCAGGCTGCGGGCGGCCGTGTCGGGCAGGTTCTCGGCCCAGATCTCGAAGTCCTCGGCCTCCATGCGCGCCCGGCGCTCCCTGAGGCGCTCCGGGCTCAGCTCCCCCGACTCGTACTCCTCGCAGAGCGCGGCGGCCAGTTCACCGGCCTGCCGACAGGCGGGGTCGCCCGCGAGCAGCTCCGCGAGGAGGTCGTACACATCGGGCCTGGCCAGCAGTCGGCCGGCGGCGCGTTCCCCCAGCCGCCAGCGGACATGGGCGCGGACGACGGCCTGCTGGTCCGGTTCCTCACTCACATCCAGTACGCCGCTGAGCAGTTCGCTGTCGGACACCTCGGTACTGGGCACGGTCAGCACCATCCAGGCACCGGCCCGGGACAGCGCCCCCTGGACCTTCTCGAAGACCTCCCGGTCCAGGTTTCCGATGTCGGCCGGCTGGTCGAGCAGGAAGCCCACGCCCTGCTCGATGCCGCCGCTGCCGCTCTCCAACTGCTCGGCGAGCGAGGCGAAGTCCACATTGCTGTCCAGGTGGTACACGGGGCCGCCCTGGCAGGCTCCCATCAGCAGACGCACGGCCAGGGCCGACTTTCCGTACCCGGGCGCGCCACGCAGGATCAGGAGGCCCTGCTTGCGCAGGGCCTCGCTCGCGGCGGTGAAGCAGGGCGGCTGGTGGTACGCGAAGCGCACCCGCTCCTCGATCAGCGGCGACAGGGTGCGCAGCCGCTTCTTTGTGCCGCCCAGGAGCAGCACGTACTTGTCGCCGCCCACGATGTCGCCCTCGACGTTCGCCACCGCGTTCTGCAGATGGCCGTGGCGCAGCGATCCCTGTCCCATCTGCCCGGTGGCCTCGAAGGACTCGGCTCCGGGGCCCGACTGCGGCGCCTCCTGCTGGGCCGCCGCACCGTCCAGTTGTTCGCCCGACGGTGCGGCGGATCCTTCGGCCCCCTGGACCGGGGCGGGCGGAGCGCTGTCCGGTGCCCCGCCCGCCGCCGACCCCCCCGTTCCGGCCGCCTGCGGGCTTCCCCCTGCGCCGCCGGCGGCCGGGGCTCCTGACGCGGGTGCGGTCACGGCCGCACCGGCCCCGTGGTGTTCACGTTGACCGTCTTGTCACCTGCGAACTGGTCTCCCTGGACCGTTCCGGTGTGGAAGGTCACCGGGCGGTACGCGCCACCGGGCGCCTGCTGCCCGCCGGGGCCGACGGGGGCCGCGGGGTCCGCCGGGCCGCCCTCTTCGCCACCGCCGCCCTCGCCACCGCCGCCCCCCTTGCCACCGCCGCCTCCATTGCCTCCGTCGTCCTCGCCGACCGGCGGGAGGCCGGGCGGCGCGGGATACCCGGGCACGGTGATCCAGCTGTGGACGACCTCGCCGTGCTTGGTGGCGAACCGCATCGGCAGATATGCAGCCGGGTCGATACCGCGATGACCGTGCCTGATCACCCCGCGGTAGGTCTCGTCCGAGACGACGAACACCATGCGGGCGGAGGGCGCGGCGACCAGAACATCGCGCAGCGGCTGGGCATCCACCAGCCGGCAGGCGGTGTTGACCGCGTCGCCCGACCAGCCCTCCGCGTCCTGCACGGCGAGCCCCTGATGCAGCGACACCCGGAACCGGAGGGCGTGCGCCTTGCTGAACATCGCGCTTTTCTGGGCGAGTTCGTCGTCGAGCTCACGGATGAACGGCCCCGCGAGCAGGAGCGGCGAGACCGTTCCCGGCGCGATCATCAGAACGCCGTCGCCCCGGTCCTCGTACACAATGTCCTCGACCGGCAGCCCTGACCGCTCCATCGCGCTCTTGAGCGTCTCGTACATCGCGGCACGCACTGATCGCTGAACCGGATCGGTGCGCACACTGAAGTTCTCGATGTCCAGGACCACGATCCAGCGGTGTGTGGCGTGACCAGCCATTTGGCGTACCTCCCGAAGGCTGCTGTCGATCAGCTGCCCCAGTAGTACGACATCGCCGCGGCACGGGTATACGCCAGTTGACTCATAGCTGAAATTGACCGAAGTGGATCAAAAATCCAGCGCGGCCGGACGCATTCCGACCGATCAAGTCCGCTGTCTCTTCAGTTGAGTTGAATGGGTGTACGGCAGTCGGCCGCGAAGGCGAATCCGGCTACAGCTCGTAAACTGCCGTCACCGGCGCATGGTCGCTCCACCGTTCCCCGTGCGTCACCGCCCGCTCCACCCACGCCTTCACCGCGCGCCCCGCCAGGCCCGCCGTCGCCACCTGGTAGTCGATCCGCCAGCCCGTGTCGTTGTCGAAGGCCCGCCCGCGGTACGACCACCACGAGTACGGCCCCTCCCTGTCGGGGTGCAGTGCCCGCACCACGTCCACGTACTCGGCCTCGTCGAAGACCCGGGACAGCCACTCCCGCTCCTCGGGCAGGAAGCCGGAGTTCTTCATGTTGCCCTTCCAGTTCTTGAGGTCCGCCTCCTGGTGCGCGATGTTCCAGTCGCCGCACACCACCACCTCGCGCCCGTCCGCCGCCGCGCGGGCCTTCAGTTCACGCAGATAGGGCAGGAACTCGTCCATGAACCGGATCTTCTCGTCCTGGCGGTCCGTCCCCACCTGGCCAGAGGGCAGATACAGGCTCGCCACGGTGACACCCGGCAGGTCAGCCTCGACGTACCGCCCGCTTCCGTCGAACTCGGCCGACCCGAAGCCGATGCGCACCGCGTCCGGCTCACGTCGCGTGTAGAGGGAGACACCCGCGCGCCCCTTCGCCGCGGCCGGGGCGTGCACCGTGTGCCAGCCGTCCGGCTCGCGCACCTCGTCCGGGAGCTGGTGAGCCTCGGCCCGGACCTCCTGGAGGCAGATCGCGTCGGCGTCGGTGCCGGCCAGCCAGTCGACGAAGCCCTTCTTGGCGGCGGCGCGGAGTCCATTCACATTCACGGTTGTCACGGTGAGCATCCCGGCACCCTACCGAGCACCGCACCGGCAGCCCGCATTCGCATACCCGTACGATCTGCCCATGAATTTCCGCGCCACGCCGTTCGACCACCCCGACGCCGTCAAACTCAACGACCAGGTCCAGCTCGAATACGCCGAGCGGTACCAGGACGAGGGCGATGTCACACCGCTCGACCCCTCGATGTTCCTGCCGCCCCGCGGCCTCTACCTCCTCGCGTACGACGATCAGGGCCGGCCCGTGGCGACCGGCGGCTGGCGCTCGCAGGACACGAACCCCGAGGGCTACTCCGACGGAGACGCCGAGCTCAAGCGCATGTACGTGGTCCCCGAGGCGCGCGGCCTCGGCCTCGCCCGTCGCATCCTGGCCGCCCTGGAGGATGACGCCCGCGCCGCCGGCCGTACCCGGATGGTGCTGGAGACCGGCATCATGCAGCCCGAGGCGATCGGGCTCTACACCTCGGCCGGCTATCTGCCGTGCTCGAAATTCGGCCACTACCGGGAGTACGAGAGCAGCCGCTGCTTCGCGAAGCTCTTGTCGCGCCCCTGACATAAACGCGCTTCCCGTGGCACTCTGCCTCACGCACGCCGATCCGCACCGGCTCATCCCCCACCCTGCCCGCGCGACACCACGCGCGGGCACGGCAGAAGGAGACATGCGTGAGACGCCATCGCACCCCCGCCGGGATCCTGTTGACCGTCGCCACCCTGCTCGTCGGCGCACTGTCGGCCACCACCGCCGGCGCCGCCCCCGCTCCCTCCCCCGCCCCCACCGTCTTCAAGCAGCAGCAGACGCAGGGCTTCTGGACCGCTGAGCGGATGCGCAACGCCACCCCGCTCGATCTGCTGCCACTGACCCGCGACGGTCTCAAGGCGCTGGGAACTCCCAAGCGCGGCGGCAAGGAAACCGTCATACCCCCCACCGCCGTCTCGCCCACCGCGTTCCCGCAGGCCGGCGGCCCGTGGACGGGTGGCGGCGCCGTGGTCAAGACGTCCGGGCGGGTGTTCTTCAGCTTCCAGGGGCGTACGGCCTCCTGCTCCGGCAACTCCGTCACCAGCCAGAACGGCAGCACCGTGATCACGGCGGGCCACTGCGTGAAGTACCAGGGCAGCTGGCACACCAACTGGGTCTTCGTGCCCGCGTACAACAACGGCCAGGCGCCGTACGGCCAGTGGTCCGCCACCAAGACCTTCTCCACCGACCAGTGGGTGGCGAGCGAGGACATCAACTACGACGTCGGCGCGGCCGTCGTCGCCCCGCTGGGCGGCAAGAAGCTCGCCGAGACGGTCGGCGCGCAGGGCCTGAGCTTCAACGGCGGCTACAACAAGGCGATGTACGCCTTCGGCTTCCCCGCGGCCGCTCCGTACGACGGCACGAAGCTCATCTACTGCAGCGGGAACTCCTCGAAGGACTTCCTGTTCTCGAAGGACCACAGCCTGGGCTGCAACATGACGGGCGGCTCCAGCGGCGGCCCCTGGTTCACCTCGTTCAGCGAGGCCACCGGCACCGGTCTGCAGGCCTCGGTGAACAGCTTCGGCTACACCTTCCTGCCGAACCGGATGTTCGGGCCGTACTTCGGCAATGAGGCCAAGGCCGTCTACGACAAGGCCCAGGTCTCCTGAGCCACTTGGAGCCACTCGGGCCGGCGGGGGCCGCTCAGCCCCCGCCGCCCCGGGGCGCGGCCGCAGTCTCGTGCACGCCCTCGGTGTCCACGTGGGGCAGGATCCGGTCCAGCCACCGCGGCGTCCACCAGGCGGCCCGGCCGAGCAGCGTCATCACCGCCGGCACCAGCAGCAGCCGCACCACGGTCGCGTCGATCAGCACGCTCACGGCAAGGCCGAGCCCGAGCATCTTCACCACGATGCTGTCGCTGATGATGAAGGCGGCGAAGACGCTGACCATGATCAGCGCAGCACAGGTGATCACCAGCGCGGTGATCTCCAGCGCGTGCGCGACGCTCGCCTTCGGGTCGCCGGTGCGCAGCCACGCCTCATGAACGCGGGAGAGCAGGAAGATCTCGTAGTCCATGCTCAGACCGAAGACGATCGCGAACATCATCATCGGCACATAGCTCTCCACGGGCACCTTGCCCGACACCCCCAGCGCCGGGCCGCCCCAGCCCCACTGGAAGACGGCCACCACGACTCCGTACGAGGCCGCGATGGAAAGGACGTTGAGCACCGCCGCCTTGACCGCGACCAGCACTCCGCGGAAGACGATCAGGATGATGACGAAGGCGAGAGCGACCACCACGGCGATGATCAGGGGCAGCCGACTGGAGACGATGTCCAGGAAGTCGACCTGGGCGGCGGTCGTGCCGGTCACATAGCCGTGGGCGGAGGTGCCGGAGACGGCCTGCGGCAGGATGTCGTCGACCAGCCGGTTGACCAGCTTTGTGGTGTCCTCGTCCTGCGGCGCCTGCTGCGAATAGGCGGTCGCGACCAGTACGTCCCCGTCCTGAGTCGGCTTCAGCGGCGTGATCGTGGCGGCTCCCGGCACATTGGTGAGCGCCTGCTGGGCCTGCGAGGAGAGCGCCGCCCGGTCGGCCGCCGCCACCGGCGTCTGGTCGATGACGAGGGTCATCGGCCCGTTGGAGCCCGGCCCGAAGGCCTCGGACATCAGGTCGAACGCCCGCCGGTCGGTGAAGGACTTCGGGTCGGCGCCGTCCCCGATATGGCCGAGCTGGATGGAGAACAGCGGGATGGCGAGCACCGCGATGGCGGCCACCCCGCCGGCCAGGAACTGCCACGGCCGGCGCTGGACGCGCCGCGCGTACCGGTGCCAGGTTCCGTGCGCCTCCTCACCCGGCTGGGCGTCCGTCTCCGCGATCGGCTTGCGCACCCGGTACTTGTCGATCCGCCGGCCGATCAGCCCCAGCAGGGCGGGCACCAGCGTGAGCGCGCCGATGACCGCCGTGACCACGGTGACGGCGGCGGCCACCCCGAGTTTGGAGATGAAGCTGACCCCGGAGACGGACAGTCCGGCCAGGGCGATGATGACCGTGCATCCGGAGACGAGCACCGCCCGTCCGCTGGTGGCCACCGCCTGGCCGGCCGCGTTCACCGGGTCCGCGCCGTCCATGAGGTTCTGCCGGTGCCGAGTGATCAGGAACAGCGCGTAGTCGATACCAACGCCGAGGCCGATCATGGTGGCCAGCGTGGGTGAGACCGTCGCGAAGGTGAACACGGCGGCGATCATCCCGAGCAGCGCAAGCCCGCAGATCACGCTGATCAGCGCCGTCAGCAGCGGCACACCGGCGGCGAGCACACTGCCGAAGCCGACCAGCAGGACCACGATCGCCACGGCGAAGCCGATCACCTCACTGGTCCGGTCGTCGGCCGGGGGCCGGGCCAGCTCACCCAGCGGACCGCCGTACTCCACATCCACTCCGGCGGCCCGCAGCGGCTGGACCGCCTTGTCCACCCCGTCGAGATACGACTCCTCAAGGGTGGAGGGCTGCTTGTCGAAGCGGACCGTGATGTACTGCCTCATTTCGCCCAGCCCGCACGCCGCCTCGGCTACCAACTCGTCCTGGACTACAAGAAGGAACAGCGCGGCATCCAGGGCACGTACCAGGCGCCCTGCTCGTTGACGGATCCCTGGCCTGCCCCGCCATGCCCACCGTCCTCGCCAACGCCACCACTGGGCTCGACGACAAAGCCGTACGCGAGATCGACGACAACACCCGACTCCGCGAACGGATCACCGCCCGCGAGCCGCCTGCCGTGGCCTGCCCCCGCTTCAACCAAGTCCACCACGTCCCCGCCCCGCGGCCGGCCGTCGTGGACCTCACCAACCGGCGGGCCACCGCCGCACACACCACGGCCAAACCCACCGTCCCGATGGCCCACGCTGAACGCCTGCCCCCCTGCCCGAGAACGAACTGCCGCGAATCTGCCAGCGGCCCACCATCACCGTCCGTCCCGGCGACCTCGGAAAACTCGACAAGTTCCGGCAGAGCCGGCATTACCTTCACCCCAGCTGGCAGAACGCCTACCGGCCGGGCCGGGCAAACATCGAAGGTCTCAACGGCAGGCTGAAGGGGCACGGCATCGACATCGCCGACCCCAGGAAGCGACTCGCTCACGGCCGCGTCGCGCAGACCATCCTGCTCGCCCTGATGATCTGCAGCAGCAACCTGGCCGCTCCAACGCCACTGGTCGCGACCGGGCTTCCCGCACCCGCTCGGCCGCCAGCCCGCACGAATACCTGACACCCCAGCACGTTGAACCGGATACGCGCGCGTCCAGCGATGGCCCCGGCACCTCCCACGCACCCGAACCACCCCGAACCCCAGGCCAATGTCTGCCAGGCAACCGCCCCCGGCCCCGCCCGCGTTCGGACACCACCTCGAACAGACCCCGGAAACGCCGAGATCCCGCCCGATCTAAGTGATCGGACGGGATCTCGTGAACTCTCCCTGAGCTGACTCAAGAACAGTCGTTGTTGTGGACCTGTGGGGATTTGAACCCCAGACCCCCTCGATGCGAACTATGGGCTGAACGGTTACTGAGGTCGTCTCCGCTGTTTACTCGGCCGCTGGGGGTCGGTGTGGGTCGGCGACGGTTGCTGTGGTTGCTGTACTTCGCTGCTGTACGGCTCGCCCGTAACCGTGCGGCCGAAGCGTGTATGAGCGGTCTATGGCCATGGCCGCTTGATCGCCAACGGTCCGCGACTGCTCAATAGCCGGGAGGCCTCGTTCGTTGCACCCCACACCAGCTCGATCCGCTGGGTCACTCGATCAGGTGCCGAGTTGAGAGGCTCAGTGTGACGGCCTGCCGACAGACCGGCAGGCCGTCACAGAGTCCACCGGCCGAGGCCGCTGTCTACGGCGCGACCCACTCCGCCTGGAGCTGCGGAGCAGCGACTTTGCCTCCCAAAAAGGCGACCGAGGTGGCGTCGCTTCCGGTGTTCTGGACGGCGATGAGGGAGATCACGTCACCGGCATTCAGCTGAACAATCGTGGACACCTCCTGCGAATTTCCAAAATTGTCACTGATGTCTGCGGTGTCCTGCTCGTCGAAGGCGAAGATACTGCCGTTGACCAGAATGATTAGCTCACGGAAACTCTCCGCAGTCGGAGTGTAGTTCCAGAGAAGCCTTCCCTTGAGGAGGTAGCGCCCGGGAGTGTTGACCACCAGAGTGTCGGACGCGTCATCGAACATCGTGTCCGTGTCGTAGTCGGCGCCGTCGAAAGCGATCTGGGTGACGACGCCGGTCGGGATGGTCTGGTTGCTTGTGGCGAAGATACTCGCGCCGACATTGACCGTGGGCCCGGTCGCCCCGGTCGGTCCCGTCGCGCCGGTTGCACCCGTCGCGCCGGTCGGACCAGCGGGACCGGTGGCACCCGTCGCCCCGGTCGCACCCGTCGGGCCCGTCCCTCCCTTGCAACGGTCCCTGTCGCCGAGGATCGACACGCCCTCGCACTTATCGTCTCCGCCGCCCGGGCCGCTCGACGCGCTCACGCGTTCGCCCATGCTCTGAGCCGCGGCCGCGACTGGACTGACCACCCCGGCGGCCAGGACCAGCGCGAGCGAGACGATCGTGCCGCGGGCCTTCCACTTGTCTCGACGGGGCACAGGTCCCAGCGGGGACCTTGCCCTGATGTCAGGACTCATGTATTTGCTCCCTGTTTCAATCGGTTTGTCCGAACCAGGGGTGAGCTTGACCCGTGGGCAGCCGATCGATCGTCTCGCTCGACAGGAACGCGCCGATTGTCAGCAGATCGGTGTAATCTCCCTGTCCAGATGGGGTGCCTTTCGCCCGCCGATACGCGCTCAGGGGTGCACGGCCAATCGGGCTGAGCGTCCAACTTCGTGAGGTCGGTGGAACGGCTTTGGCCGGTGTCCTGCCCGGTTTGGGGTCGTGCATGATCAGGGGGCCGTACGCTTGCCAGCTACTCGGGCAGGTTTCACCCCTGCCCGCAATGTGTCCGAGTGGCCCCCTGGTCTTGCTCGACGCGGGACCCGAATCGGGGAGTGTGGGTAAAGCCGTTCCGCCGACCGTCCCCACCCCCGGCCTGGTCTTTTCGCCCCCTTGTGGGCGCGGGCGGGCGACGACGTGCGGCCCCGGTGGCGCAGACATTGAGGGGCAAGCGCGGCGGCGTCCGGCCGGCGCCGCCGCACTCCGTGCGGCACTCTCTGATCTCTGATCAGACTGCTACCGCAGTTCAGGAGGCCGGGAAAGCAGACGCCCCAAGCGTCAACTGTGGTGTTCTCCCGAGCTTCCGCCCGCTCTCCGGTGCTCTGGGTGCCCTGGTGTCTTTGCAGCCTTCTGGGGCCACTCGGGCGCATGGCGGGCATGGGGCAGAGCCGGGCCCGTTGTGGCTGTGCTGCGTGACGGCGGCTGGGCTGGCAATGATCCCGCTCGCTGGCCGAACACCGGTCGGGCAGCGAGCGAAGCGAGCACTTGATGACGTAGGGAAACTCTGTCCGCGCTGCTGCTGCGGCAGCGTGTGCAGCTCATGCACCGAAGGTCAGCAGCGGGACGTTGTAGAGGTCCGGATTCTGCGGACGGGTCATGACCGGTGAGATCACCTCGACCACGAGCATCTCGACAAGGAATTGCACCTGGGCGTTGAGCAGATGACTCGTGTGTCCGTTGGCTGAGCGGGCCTTCTCTCCGAGTGACGTATGGATGTGCGGCAGCACGGTGTCCGTCTCGGCGTCGTACGCGAGAGTTCCGCATCCCATCGCCTCGACCCCGGCCAAGTGGACCTTGCTCCACACTGGGGCCTCTGGGTCTTCCAACTTCTCGCACGCGCCGACGATCTCGGCCTCGGCGAAGCCCGCGATGAACATGGGGATGTATCCGTGCCGAACGCCGTTGCTGCGGCAGAACTCCGCGAGCGTGGGAAAGAAGTCGTCGCCGTGGTCGAAGGCCACCCCGAAGGTTCGGCCGGTGGTCAACTCGTAGCTGCGCAAGACAGTCCTCTCGGGATGTAGGCCTCGGTCAGTGGATGCGGCTGAGATGCTCTGCGATCTCGCTGTGATCGGCACCGTGCATCAACAGGAGCTGGAGAAGAATCCGCGCCTTGATCGGCCCGAGAGTGTTGGCCGCGAGGAGCCCACGGGCCAGCAGATCGGCTTCCGATCCGGAGAATCCGTAAGTATCGGTCAGGACAGGTCCGGCCCCGGTGCGCGTCGCCAGGATCACCGGCATCTCCTTGGCAAGGTCTGCCAGCGCATCGACGCACCCCATAGGAACGTGCCCGGCGCCGAACGCGGCAACAACCAAGCCATCGACCTGCGCTCCGATGGCACGCAGTACGACCCCATCATCTCCGAGTCCGATCAGCGCCACCGCAGTCCGGGCATCGTTGCTGAGTCGCTCGCGCGGGATCTTCGGCTCTTCGGTCGGCTGGCTCCAGATCCGTACTCGGTCCTCGGCAACGTAGCCAATCGGTCCTGGGTAGGACGTGAACGCCGTAGGGCTGGTGGCGTGAGCCTTGCGTACCCAACGAGCAGCGTGGATCTCCTCGCCGAACACGACCACGGCCCCGGTCCCCCGGGCCTCGATGCTGGCAGCGACACGGACGGAAGCAAGCACATTGGCCGGCCCGTCGGCGCCCGCCATGCTCGCGTTGCGCATCGCCCCTGTGACAACGATCGGCATCTCGGCTGAGTACACGAGGTCGATCAGGTACGAGGTCTCTTCGATGGTGTCCGTGCCCTGCGTGATCACCACGCCGTCCACATCGAGCGCTTCGATTTCCTCGACGAGATCGAGTAGGTCGCGGAAGGCCAGTGATGCACCGGGCAGTCGTCGGAAGTCGTGGACCTCGATCGCGACACCTGTCTCGGCGAGACCTGGTACGGCTGCCACGAGATCACCGGCTGAGAGCGTCGGGGTCGCACCGCCCGCATCCTGCGAGGTCATCGCGATGGTGCCACCGAGTGAGAACACTGCAACGCGTCGACGCGTGTCCGTCATCTGAGCCTTCCCCTTTCTGGTTTGCGGCTTGCAGGCTAGCTGTCGATCGGCAATGCACCGACGTACGAACAGGCCGCATCAAGGCCGGCTGCTGATACGAGTCGGCTTCGGGACTGGATCAGGCCCGATGTCCCGTACTTACCGAGCTGGGCGCATCGATGGACCAGCCAGGTCCAAGGAAGATCGAGGTAGTGAGCCAGTGCGCGCAGACGTTCCGCTGCCGTTGGCGCCTCGATGATCGAATCTGCTGCAACATCGCCTGCGGCATTGGTGAATGCACGGACGATCGATGTCCGTCCGGTCACGTCGACATGCCACATGCCGTCGCCTCGAACCCAGTTGGCGATGATCGCCTCCTTGTTGGGCGAGACAACGAACCCTTCGACGGCTTCGTATGACGCATCCGTGGTGAACTGCGCATGGATGCCGAGAGACTCCATGAGCGCCACAGCCAGGAAGAGCAAGATCCGCTCATGTCGGGGTGAAGCTTGAACGATGGCCTCGGGCACGCAGAACGCTCGTGTGCTCGGCCCTCCAAGTGCCTGGGTCGTCGCTTGAAGGTACGGGTACTTGTGGTCGAAGATCAGCCACGCACTGGCTTCCTCGCCACGCTGCTCTCGGGTCCAGAACGCCGGTAGCTCCGGCAGGTCGGGCAACGCCTTGAGGATGTGGCGCGCGCAGAAGTCCGATCCGAGCCACATGTGGGCAACGGAGTTGAGTCCCGGCGCGGCTTCCCGGCTTACGGCTGACGAGGACAGACGGTCGTACCGTTCGAGATCGGTCCGCGTCTCGGCCAAGTCCTGATCGTCTGCCTGCAATGCATCGTCGTAGTTGGAGACAGCCCAGAGGATGCCGTAGGTCAGATCGTCCAGCTCGTAGGCAAGGGGTGCAGTGACCTCTTGAATGCCTGCGGTGCGGCTCAGGCGCCCTCGGGCGTTCCGGCCGTCGAGCAGATAGAACTGGGGCGAATCGTCGTTGCCCGCAGCTCCAATGAGCAGGCCACGTCCGGGGCGGTCCAAGAAGCTGCCGGCGCGGCGTGGGTCGGGGATGGAGACGAGTGCCCGGCCGCCATCGATCCGAGCGGGGTGCAGTTGCAGCGGGATGTTGGCACCGAGCACTGAGCGTCCCCCCGGCATGAGGGCAGTCCAGTCGACTCCGAAGTCGGGCACTGGGCGGGAGAGTCGTAGGTCGGGCCAGTTCGAGGTCACCATTCTGGCGAACCCGAAGGGATCATCCGCTGCGCTCACCCCGGGAGAGAGACCGTTTAGACCGGCGGCCCCGCTGGCAGTCCCTTGGCTGAGTAATGCGGCAGCACTGCCCACGAGGAACGATCGTCGATTGACCTCGGCCCACACGTTGCCCTCCTCATCTATCCGCAGCTTCATCGTGCCTGCGGAGAGGGCGCCCTGGAGATCGAGAGAGGAAGTGTCCACATGGTTTGACTGCTTGGCTGACCGTGTGCGCCCGTCAAGACGCTGGGCGTCTGCAAGATCCCATAGCCGAGTCAAGATTCCGCCAGTGCCAAGGACTTCGTCGCAGCCCTCAACTACTTCCCGTGATGGAAAGCGCTTTGCGCCCTCTACCTTGCTTAACGTGTCGCCGCTGGTGAAGACTCGCGCGCCAACCTCGTCCTGCGACAGTCCGCGAACCTGGCGCCAGTGCCGAAGTTCCGCGCCGAGAAGATCCTGAGCGGACTTGGTAGGAGTGAGCTTTCGGGGCTCCTGGGCCAAGATTCATCCCTCCCGTGTGGACAGTTACCCGGCCGATCTCGTGTCCACATCCGGTCCATGGCGATGTTGCGACTACTGAGCGTCAATGGATGCAAGCCCGCTAGCCAGGGGCAGAGCCTCCAGAGACGGAGTGGTTAGCAATGACACGGACCCAAGATCAGAGACAGGCCCTGCTCCGCCGGATGAGTGACATCCGAGCAGAATTGGATGAACTTACTTGCCGGATCGGTCAGTTCGAGAGCGCTTTGGGAACACGGCGGCTTCGATCGCAGCCATTCGACCTGAAAGATCCTGGATCGCGCTCTGGATCTCACCGAGTTGGGCGGCAAGCGCATCGTCGTCGACGCCTTCCGGCTGCTGATCCTGGCCGGCGGGGCGGACGAACACCCCCTTCCCTTGTTGCCCAATGACGAGACCCTCGGTGCGAAGAACGCTGATCGCGGCCTTGACGACGCTTGCTGAAACTCCGTACTGCCGACCGAGTTCCGCAGTCGACGGAAGCGGCTCCTCGGGCGTCAACAGGCCCTGCTGAATCTGCTCGCGCAGGTTCCCGGCGATCTGGAGATAAGCCGGTACGCCGGACTTCTTGATCATGTCCACTCTCTTCGCGGTCGTCACAGAATCCAGCTTCGCGGCAACTCGCCCAACTAGGCAAGCCAAGAACGCCTTGACAACTAGGTATGCCAAGCCGACTATGTATGTACCGCAACATCCCTCGATCCCTTCAGGAGGCAAGCCATGCGCAGGATCCCCGTGAAAACCGAAGCCATGACCGTGATGCTCATCCAGGCTCCAGAGAAGAAGCTCAAGAACCGGGAGACCGGTGAGGTCGCGGTCGACAAGCAGGGCAAGGTGCAGTTCAACGTGAACGTGGCCGTGGTCGTGGATGGCCGACCGGACGCGGTGACCGTCGTGGTGACCGAGGACGGTGTTCAGCCGGACCTGTTCCCCGGCATGCCGGTAGCTCTGCCCGGTCTGTTCGCCACCCCGTGGGAGAACGACTTCGGGCACGGCATCAGCTTCAAGGCGACCGCGGTGATGGCCGCGCAGGTTCCGGCGGCTGCGAATGGCCAGGGCTGATCGCCGTGATGGAACTGCTGCTGTTCATAGGCGCGTTAGTGGTCTTCGCGCTGATCGTTCGGGTCAAGGCTCCGGCCGTGTACTGGGTGCTGTTCGGTCTTCCGGCCGCGCTGTACCGGATCCTCTCCTCCTACCGTCCGACGATGGAGGCGTGTGAGCTGACGGTCGATCCGCCGTGGTGGAAGGTCTTCGCCAAGAAGCTGTCCGCCGGTGAGCAGCAGGCCCGTCCCGGTGTTCCGAAGCTGCGCGGTATCCGCCCGACCCGTACCGGTCTGGTGCTTCGTCTGCGGCTTGCTGCGGGCCTGGCCCCGGACGATGTGGTCAAGTCGGCCGAGCGGCTGCGGCACGCGTGGGGTGTGTACTCGGTGCACGTCTTCGAGATCAAGCCGGGTGTGGTCGATCTGCGGATGACCGGCTTCGACATCCTCGACCACGTGCGGATGCCGCGCCGTCTGGCTGCGGGACCGCTGTCCGCGACGGTCGCTCTGCGGGAGGACGGCCGCCCCTACGTGCGCAGCTACCAGCAGATCCCGCACGGCCTCACCCTGGGTGCGAACCACTCGGGCAAGTCGATGCATCAACGCTGCCTGATCAAGGCTCTCGCGCCGCAGAGCGTCGCCCTGGTCGGGATCGACTGCAAGCGCGGCGTGGAACAGGGCCCCTTCGCTCCGCGACTGTCGGCACTGGCGACTACTCCGGACCAGGCCGAGGGACTGCTGGACGCGTTGGTCGCGGAGATGGAAGACCGCTTCGACCTGCTGTGCCTGCACCAGGGCATCGCCCCGGGCACGGCGCTGGAAGACATCACCTCCGACATCTGGGGCCTTCCCAAGCACCTGCGCCCCATCCCGATCGTCGTCCTGATCGATGAGATCGCCGAACTGTTCTTGATCGCCTCCAAGGCAGACACGGCCCGCCGGGACCACATGGTCACCCAACTCGTCCGCCTCGCACAGCTGGCCCGCGCAATCGGCATCTACCTCGAGGTGTGCGGGCAGCGCTTCGGCTCCGAACTCGGCAAGGGCGCAACCGCGCTGCGGGCCCAGCTCACCGGCCGCGTGGTGCATCGCTGCAACGACAAGCAGACCGCCGAAATGGGTCTGGCCGACGTCAACGAACTCGCGGTCGCCGCTGCGACCAGCATCGCCCCCGAGCGGGCTGGGACCGCGATCGTCGGTGACTCCTCCGGCAACTGGACGCGCATCCGCACACCGAAGACATCGCTGGGTGAAGTCGCCGCGGTATGCCGCGAGTTTGCGCACCTCACGCCGCAGATTCCGGCCCTGGACCCGTTCCGCCCACAGGCCGCGATCCCCGCCCCGGCGGCCGTACCGATCGCTGCTGCGAGCACCCAGTAGTTCCTCGCTCCACACGGTCGGCGTGACCGCTTCGCGCCAGGTCCCTACCCCTGCCATGCCAGAAAGGAGAACCCCCTGTGACGGCACCCAAGCGCACCGCCCGCCGAACGGCGAAGAGCAAGCCCAAGCCGTGTCCCGACTGCACGACCGGTCAGGTCTCCGAGGCCTTCAAGGTCGGCACCCGCAGCAAGCGCGAGAGCACCGACCGGCAGGAAGCCCTCTGCCTGACCTGCTTCGGCACCGGCAATGTCCCCAACTGATCCCCGCCGGGACCGGGCGGCAGGACCTGCGAGCCCCGCCCGGTCCCGGCCCCAACTCCCTTGTGAAGGAGGTGAAGACCCGTGAGCCGCAAGATCCGCCTGGACGCCGTACTGGTGCAAGCCGTGATCGCAGGGGCGCTGTCCTTCGCCCACCTGCATGACATCGCTGTCGCCGCGGGACAGGACGGCTGGAAAGCCTGGGCCTACCCGGTCTCCGTGGATCTGCTGCTGGTCGCTGCTTGGCGACGCCTGCGCATCCTTCGCGCAGCGGGGGAGCCCGCGCGTGCTGCATGGACTTGGTTCGCCGTCGCACTGGCTGCGTCGCTGGGCGCGAATGTCGCCACCGCGGGACTGCTCGACCTGCACAACGTTCCGGCCTGGCTGCGGATTCTGGTGGCCGGCTGGCCCGCGCTCGCGTTCCTCGGCGGCACCCTGCTCGTCCACACTCCCGCCCACCAGGCAACCGACACGGCTCCTGCCCCGGTTGCTGAACCGGCTGCGGATGTTGCGCTCACCCGCGATACACCTGCCCCGGTCCCGGCATCCGAGCCCGAGCCTGAGATCGAACCGGTTCTGGCGCTGCCGCCCGCCGCCCCGGTACCGGCCGCGCTTGTTGCGCACGCCCGGAAGATCGCCGACGCGCACCGCACCGCCACCGGCACTCCGATCGATCCCGACACCTTGCGCGCCCGTCTCGGCGTGCCCGGGTCGATGGCCGATGCCCTCGCTCTCCAGCTCACCGGAAAGGACTGACCGGCTGTGAATGTCGAACTGCCGCTGATCGCCGTGGTCGCCCTCTTCGGCTACTTCGGAATCAAGATGCTGCGCCCGCCGACCTGGCTGATCGTCGTGCTGCTCCTCGGCGGCTTCCTGCTCGCTGACACGTTCTTGGCCCCGGCGATCGAGTCCGGCACCAAGGCCGGTGTCGACGTCGTCAACGGCACCACCAAGTGACCTGACCGGAAGGGAGAACCACCGTGATACGCCCCGATGCACAGCTCCGTGCCGGACATGTCCCGGCCGACCTGATCCCCCCGGGCACCGACCCCCGGTCCGTGGTCATCGTCCACACCACGCCCCGCTCCTGGACCGGCCCGGTGGTCTTGATCCTCGTCGCCTCGGTCGGCGTCTGCGGCCTGGTCTATATCACCACCGTCGCCGTGCTGTCCCTGGTGCAAGTCGCTGCGACTACCGCAGTAGCGATCAAGGCAGCCGTTCCGACCCTGATCAGCGGGGGCGGACTGATCACGCTCGCCCTCAAGGTCCCCAAAAAGCCCAGTAAGTGACCGGCCCTCCGGGCGGCCTCAACCGCCAAGTATCCGCCGCCCGGACGGACCGACCCCTACCCGATCACTGAAACCGGAAGGAACTTCCATCATGCCCGACCGCCCTGCGCCGACCGATCGGATCTGCCCGAACTGCGACGGCTTCCCGTCCGTCGCCGTCACCCTCGGCGGCCGCGACCGCTCCGGACACCTGCGCACCATCACCGCGCACTGCCCGGCCTGCCACGGCACCGGCACCGCACCCCTCTGGCTCGTCACCACGCGCATCTCTGCGGCGGGGCGGTGACCGGGGTGCTGACCTACATCGACTTCTTCGCCGGGGTCGGCGGCTCCTCCCTCGGCTCCGCCACCGTTCCCGGCGTCCGGCCGGTGCTGGCGGCGAATCACTGGGACCGGGCCATTGCCTCGCACTCCGCGAACTTCCCCGACGTCGACCACTTCCAAGGCGACCTGCACGACGCGGACGTGGCCCGCTTCCCGGCCGCTGATCTGTTCTGGGCTTCTCCGGAGTGCCCGCAGTGGTCCAATGCCCGGGGCAAGCGGCGGGACTTCGACAAGCAGCCGGACCTGTTCGGTGAGACGCTGCCCGACCCGGCGGCCGACCGCTCCCGCGCGCTGATGTGGGACGTTCCCCGCTACCTCGACTCCTGCGCACTGCGGGGGCGTCCGGTGCTGGCCGGTGTGGTGGAGAACGTCATCGACGTGCGCGCCTGGGATCTGTGGAACACCTGGCGGGCCGAGATCCGCGCGATCGGCTACGACACCCGCCTGATCGCCTTCAACTCGATGCACGCCCGTCCGGTCCGCACCGTTTTCGCCCCGCAGTCCCGTGACCGCCTCTACCTCGCCTACTGGCACCGCACCCTGGGGCGGGTCCCGGACTGGAACAAGTGGCTGCGCCCGTCCGCCTGGTGCCCTCTCTGCGAGGTGCGCGTGAGTGCGGTGCAGGTGTTCAAGAACCCGCGCCGGGACATGGGCCGCTATCGGCAGCAGTACCTTTACCGCTGCCCCAACGCCCGCTGCCGCAGCTCCATCGTGGAACCTGACGCCCTTCCGGCCGCGACCGCGATCGACTGGACGCTTACGGGCAAGCGCATCGGCGACCGCACCGAACCCCTCGCCGCTGCCACCATGGCCCGCATCCGTGCCGGTCTGGCCAAGTACGGAACGGCGATGCTTGCCCCGGCCGGCGGCACCTGGCGCACCGAACCGACCCCGGTCACCGCACCCATGCCGACCCGCACCACCCGCGCGAACGACGCCTTAGCCATCCCGCCCCTGCTGGTCCCGGTGGAGGGCCGCGACGGCAAGCAGGCAGCACCCGCCACTCTGCCGTTGCGCACGCAGACCGCCCGCAACGAAACCGGCCTGGCCTGGCTGCCGTATGTGATCCCGCTGCGCGGTGGCGGCGACAAGGAACGCGCCCGACCGGTCACCGATCCGCTGGCCACCGTCACCGCCTCAGGCAACCATCACGGCCTGGTCACCGGGCCCGACACCGACGGCGCTCTCCTCGTGCCGTACTACGGCAAGGGCAGCGCACGCCCGGCCAGTGAGCCGGTGGGCACGCTGACCACCCGCGACCGCTACGCCCTGGCCACCAGCACGACCACCGACGTGGAAGACGTGCTGTTCCGGATGCTGGAGCCGTGTGAGATCGGCCGCGCCATGGCCTTCCACGACACCTACACCGTGCTGGGCAACAAGCGCGAGCGTGTCCGGCAGTTCGGCAACGCCGTCACCCCGCCCGTCGCCGAAGTCCTCGTCTCCGCCCTCGTCGAGACCGTCACCGGCAGCCCGCTGGAGAGGCAGGTGTCGGCATGAACGAGATCGAAAGGGAAGCCCTCGGCAGCCAAGCGGCCCTGCTCGCCACGCTGGCCCGCTTTGCCCAGACGCACCCGGACCTTCCCGGCGGCTACATCACCACGAGCAGCATCACGCCCATCAAGGCTCACGTTCTGCTCGATACCGCAAGCGACCTGGAAGCGTGGCGCGAAGCCCTCCACATCGACACCGACGACGTCACCCTCAGCGCGTTGAACCAGCGCACCAAGCTGGAGTTCATCACGCAACTGGGACAGTCGACGGTCGTGGTCTACGCGGTGTTCCCGCTCGACACCGAGGCGGTGAGCGCATGAACACCCCGGCCCCCGCTCCCGAGGTCCTGGCGTTGACGCTGTGGCAGCCCTGGGCGAGTGCGATCGCCTACGGAACCAAGCGGGTCGAGAACCGCTCCTGGCCCACTGAGCACCGGGGCCTGGTCCTCATCCATGCCGGACGCACCATCGACCCGAACGCGAAAGACGCGTCGCTGGCTCGCCCGTTCCTGCGCCGCCCCTTCCCGCGGGGCGCTGTGGTCGCGGTCGCTCGCCTGGAGGGCTGCCATACAGATGACGGCTGGTGCACGCTCTGGTCCGCCCGCGGCCAGTGGCATTGGCGGCTGTCCACTGTCGTCCCGCTCGCCGAGCCGCTGTCGTGGCCTGGTGCGCGTGGTCTGTGGACCCCACCCCCTGGCCTGCTCGCCTCCCCGCTCCTCGTTGATGCGCTGGGGGCTGCCCGTGGCTGACCTGCTGGATCCGACCACCCTGGGCGATCTGCTCAGGGTGGCTTCGGCCCCCGACTTCGACCGTTGGCGCGAGCAGATCCGCAAGACCGGTGGGTGCGCACAGCCCGTCCATCTCACCGGCTGGTCTCTGACCCGCGACAAGAGCACCGGGCAGGTCCTGCACACCTACTCGACGCAGGATGAGCCCGGTGGCCGGATGCGCATCGCCTGCGGCAACCGCCGCGCCTCCCGCTGCGCGCCCTGCGCCTACCTGTACGCCGGGGACGCCTACCGCCTGATCCGCGCGGGCCTGGCAGGCGACGACGCCATGAACATCCCCCCTGCCGTGCGCGAGCGCCCCCGCGTCTTCGCCACACTCACCCCACCGTCGTTCGGCCGCGTGCACAACATCCCCGACTCCGGCCGCTGCCGCTGCGGCACCCGCCACCAGGACGGTGATCCTGCACTCGGCAACGCCCTCGACCCGCAGACGTACGACTACGCGGGCGCGGTGCTGTTCAACAACCTTGCGGGGGAGCTGTGGCACCGGTTCGTCAACCGGCTGCGCCGTGAGATCGCCGCACGTGCCGGACTGACCCAGCGTGAACTCGCCGCCACCATCCGGCTGTCGTACGGGAAGGTCGCAGAGTTCCAGAACCGGGGCGGGATCCACTTCCACGCCGTCATCCGAATCGACGGACCCGAAGGCCCCGACAGCGAACCGCCAGCCTGGGCCACGCTCGACCTGCTCACCGACGCGCTCCGCGAGCCAGAGAGCATCCCTACACCACCGTGACGGTGCCCGCTGTCGCCGGGCAGCCCGCACGTTCGCTGTGCTGGGGCGAGAAGCTCGACGTCCGGCCCATCACGGCGTTCGACAGCGACGACATCACAGAGCAGAAGGTCGCCGCCTACATCGCCAAGTACGCCACCAAAGCAGCCGAGACCACCGGCAGCCTCGACCGCCGCATCGGCGAACTCGCCGAACTCGACCAGCACCGCGTACCCGAACACGCCCGGCGGCTCATTCGCGCCTGCTGGGACCTCGATCCGCTCTACCCGGAACGCAAGCTCTGGGCCTGGGCCCACATGCTCGGCTTCCGCGGCCACTTCCTGACCAAGTCCCGCCGCTACTCCTCGACCTTCGCCGAACGGCGTCAGGTCCGTGCCGACTACCGAGCAGCCGAACAGCGCCAGGCCCTCGAACTGCCCGATCCGGAAACGACCCTCGTCCTCGCCGACTGGCGCTACGCGGGCCACGGCCACACCCCCGGCGAATCCGCCCTCGCCGCGTCCATCGCCGAAGACATCCGCATCAACCGAGAAACCGCCCGCGAAGCCATGCACGACCAACGAGCACAGGAGGGACACGACCTATGCCTCCGGCAGTGATCGAACGGAAGTGGCACAGCACGGCAGAGGTCGCCGAAATGCTCGGCTACGGCCTCTCCAAGACCAAGATGCTGCTCCTCACCGGGCAGATCCGCTCGGTCAAGGATGGCGGTAACCGCCGCATCCTGCCCCGCTGGGTGGATGAGTACGTCGAACGCCGCGCCCTTGAGGCCGAAGGTGGGTGGTCAGCATGAGCGGCAAGCGCGGCAACGGAGAGGGCTCCGTCTACCCGTACAAGAACGGCTTCGCCGCGTACGTCTGGGTGGATACGCCGGAAGGTGAGCGGAAGCGGAAGTACGTCTACGGGCCTACCCGGGCGCTGGTGCACGAGAAGTGGGTGAGGCTTCACTCCGAGGCCAGTAAGGGGCCCGTCGCCACCAGTTCGCCGGCGCTTGCGCAGTACCTCGCGTACTGGCTCAAGAATGTGGTGCATCAGGAGCTGAAGCCCAAGACCGCCGAGACCTACGCGATGCATGCCCGGCTCTACATCGGCCCCGGCCTCGGAGAGAAGCGGCTCGACAAGCTGACGGTTCGTGATGTGCGGGCGTGGGTCAATCGCCTGTCAGAGCAGTGCCAGTGCTGCGCGCAGGGCAAGGACGAGAAGCGTCCTGCTGATGAGCGCAAGTGCTGTGCTGTGGGCCGGTGCTGCGATCAAGTGCTGTCCCGTCGCACGGTGCAGGATGCGCGTGCCGCGCTCCGGTCGGCGCTCACCAATGCCATGACGGAAGAACTGATTACCAAGAACGTCGCCGCACTCGTCAAGGTCCGGTCGGGCAGGAAGCGGAAGCGCGAACCGTGGTCGGTCGAGGAGGCGCGGACGTTCTTGGAAGCTGCGCGGATGGCTGCTGACCCGCTGTACCCGGCGTACGTGCTGATCCTCGTGCTCGGCTTCCGCCGGGGTGAAGTGCTGGGCCTCACCTGGAAGAACGTGGATCTTGCAGTGGGAGAGATCACCGTCGAACACCAACTACAGCGCATCAACCGCCAACTGGTCCATGACGAGACCAAGACCGAGGCGTCGACCGCTACGCTGCCACTGCCGAAGATCTGTGTGACGGCCCTGGATCTCCGCCGGAAGGCGCAGGAGGTCGCCAGGAAGGCCGCGGGGGAGCTGTGGACGGACTCGGACTTCGTCTTCACCACCCGTTACGGCACTCCGATCGAGCCGCGGAACTTCAATCGCGCATTCGCTGCCCGGTCGACCAAGGCGAAGGTACGCAAGATCCGTTTGCACGACACTCGGCATACCTGTGGGTCGCTCCTCGCCGCCCTTGATGTGCACCCGCGCATCGCAATGCAGATCCTCCGGCACAGCAAGATCGCGGTGACGATGGAGGTGTACACCCACATCCCCTCCGAGGCCACGCGCAAGGCTCTTCGGAAGCTGGGCAAGCACCTGGGCGGGGAAGATCAGAGTTAGTTGCTGTACTTCGCTGCTGTACGACGCCCGAGAGCCCCTACCGGACTACTCCGATAGGGGCTCTCAGCTGCGGTGGACCTGTGGGGATTTGAACCCCAGACCCCCTCGATGCGAACGAGGTGCGCTACCAGACTGCGCCACAGGCCCTTGCAACGAGTGAAACTCTAGCATCCCCGCCGGGGTGCTTGGAAATCCGTTCCGGCGCTGGTCACGCGCCGATGGCGGGCTCACTCGTTGGCGGCGCGGGGCCTGTCCTCGTCCGCGTACTGATCGAAGAGCGGGGTGCGTCCGCGCTCGCGCGCACGCCGGGGCGCAGGCGTGCGCCGGCTCGGCGCGGGGTCGGCCGCCGGGGCCGGCCCGGAGGCCGGTTCCGCCGTCGAGGAGCGGGCCGCGCTCCAGGTCTCCGGGTCGCTCACGTCCACGCCGCTCGTGGCGCGCGGGGCCACGGGCGCGGTGACGTACGTCGGCAGCGGGACCGGGACCGGCTCCCAGCTGTCGCCGCGCGCCGGCCCGCGTTCGCGCTGCTGGTCGACCCACTCCGCGTGGTCCGTCTGCTCGACCAGCGCACGGCGGCCTGCCTCCTGCGGGGAGAGGGCACTGCCCGGTTCTGGCTCGGTGCGTCCCGCGGGCTCCTCGTCCGGCTCGGCGGTGGCCGCCGCGTCCGGGTGCCGGCGGGGACGGTTCTCGCGCAGCCGCTGCGCCGCCGCCTCGGCCCGGCGACGGTCCATGGTGAACGCGAAGCGCCGGCGCTCCTTGGCGCGCAGATGGACGATGTACGCGCTGAGAAGTATGGCGGGTACGGCCGGGGCCCAGAGAAAGCGGAGTCCGCCGACCGCGGCGACGATCGCGCCGAGCGTGAACGCGAAGAAGAGGACCACGGTGGTACGTCTGCGGCGGGCCAGGACCTTGGTGCGCCGGGCGCGCTCGGCGGCGGAGCCGTTCGGCCGCGGCCGCGGACGCGGCACCGGGCGTCGCGCCTGGGCCTGGGCCGGGACGGGCGCCTGGCGGGCCGGGATGTCCATCCGGGCTTCGGTACGGGCCGGGGGCGCGGCGAAGGCCCGGACGTCCACGGAACTCAAACGGTCCGTGGAGGCATCCGGGTCTGCCTCGGGCTCAGCCTGCTCGGCGGTGCGTTCCCGCAGCTCCTTGGCGTACCGGCGCTCCATTGCACCGCGTCCGGACAGCAGCCGGATGGCGGTGGAGAAGCGTTCCGTCGGACGGGCTTCATTGAGCTCGTCCTGCCTGCGGAGCCACATCGGCACCAAGTAGGCGGCCCAGGCCCCGACGATGACTGCGTAGATGAGGCCGCTGCTGCTCACGCATCACACCGTAGAGGGATTCGCGCAAGGGCATCCGCCAATTGGCCCGGTGTGTCGCACGATCTGGCTGATATCACGGACTTTTTTTGTGATTGTTCAGATCGGAACATGGTCGACAGCGATCATTTTCGAACGTTTATTTTATTTCCCGGGACGTTCCGGGTCATGCCTGGTGCCAGCGGCGGAGCAGTCCTTCGGGCACCTCTTCGGCCGTGAGGGCGAACACCAGATGGTCGCGCCACGCACCGTCGATGTGGAGATAACGAGGGCGCAGTCCCTCTTCGCGGAATCCGAGTTTCTCCACGACCCGGCGGCTGGGGGCGTTCTCGGGCCGAATGCAGACTTCGATGCGGTGCAGTCCGACCGAGCGGAAACAGTGGTCGACGGCGAGCGCGACGGCGGTCGGCATGACCCCGCGGCCCGCGATCTCCCGGTCCACCCAGTAGCCGACATGGCCCGAGCACATCGAGCCCCAGGTGATCCCGGCGACCGTCAACTGGCCCACCAGTCGGCCCTGGTACTCGATCACGAAGGGGAGCATCCGGCCCGCGTTGGCCTCGGTGCGCAGATGGCGGACCATCTGCCGGTACGTGGGCCGGTGCGCGACGGGCCCGCCCGGTGCGGGCGGCGGAATGGTCGCCTCCCAGGGCCGCAGCCAGTCGCGGTTGCGCCGGTTCACCTCGCGCCAGTTCCGCTGGTCGCGCAGCTTTATCGGGCGGAGGACCACATCGCCGTCCGCCAGGATCACCGGCCAGGTGGGGGCGTTCAGCTTGGTCTCCCGGGGGATCTTGGGTGATCGCCGCCGCGGATCTGGTCCACGGCATGCACCAGTAGCTGCTCCAGTACGGCGAGGCCGTCACGCACTCCGCCGGTGGAGCCGGGGAGATTGACGATCAGGGTGCGTCCCGCGACTCCGGCGAGCCCCCGGGACAGCGCCGCGGTGGGCACCTTCTCGCGTCCGTACGCGCGGATCGCCTCGGGGATGCCGGGGATCTCATGGTCGAGCACCCGCCGGGTGACCTCGGGGGTCTTGTCGGTGGGTGAGATGCCGGTGCCGCCGGTGGTGAGGATGACGTCGTACGCGGCGGCGACACCGTCGCGCAGAGCCTGCTCGACCGGGTCCCCGTCCGGGACGACGCGCGGCCCGTCGACCTGGAAGCCCAGCGCGGCCAGCCCCTCGGCGAGGATCGGGCCGCCCTTGTCCTCGTACACACCGGCGGCCGCGCGGTTGGACGCTGTGACCACCAGGGCCCGCCGGGCCGCCTCGGGGCGAGGCCCGTGGCTGTGGCCGTACACCTCTCCGGCCCGTGGCGCCGGGCTCATGACCGGCTCCAGTCGCCGGACTTGCCGCCCGTCTTCTCCTCGACCCGGATGTCGGTGATCACCGCGCCCTTGTCGACGGCCTTGACCATGTCGACGACGGTGAGCGCGGCGACCGAGACGGCGGTCAGGGCCTCCATCTCGACGCCCGTACGGTCGGTGGTCTTCACCGTGGCGGTGATCTCGACGGCGTCGTCCGCGACCGCCAGATCGAGGGTGACGCCGGAGACCGCGAGCGGGTGGCAGAGCGGGATCAGATCGGGGGTGCGCTTGGCGCCCATGATGCCCGCGATACGGGCTGTCGCCAGCGCGTCGCCCTTGGGCATGCCCTCGCCCCGCAGCAACTCCACGACCTGCGGTGATACCAGGACCCGGCCGCTGGCCCGGGCGGTGCGTGCGGTGACGTCCTTTCCGGAGACGTCGACCATACGGGCCGCCCCCGCGTCGTCGATGTGCGTCAGCCTGCCTTGCGTACTCATTTTGCTGTGGCGCTCCCGGTCCTGGCCCCTCAGGGCCTGTGTGGGCAGACACGGTACCGCCACCGTATGCAGGTCAGCCGAGGAGGACCACTTCCACCTCCGCGCCCGGCTCGGCCGAGGTGTCGGGCTCCGGGACGACGATCAGGCAGTCGGCATGGGCGAGGGCCGCGATCAGATGGGAGCCGGAACCGCCGACCGGGGAGACGGTGCCCGACTCGGGGTCGTACACACCGCGCAGGAACTGCCGCTTGCCCGCGGGCGACGTCAGCGGCTTGTCGGCCTTGAGGAGTGCGCGCACCTTCGGGCGGTGGACGTCCCTGAGCCCCATCAGGGCACGGATCGCGGGACGTACGAACAGCTCGAAGGAGACGTACGAGGAGACCGGATTGCCGGGCAGCGCCAGCAGCGGGGTGTGCTCCGGGCCGATCGAGCCGAAGCCCTGCGGCTTGCCGGGCTGCATGGCGAGCTTGCGGAAGTCGATCCCGCTGCCCGGCACGTCCGCGTCGCCCACCGAGGCGAGGGCCTCCTTGACGACGTCGTACGCGCCGACGCTCACGCCGCCCGTCGTGACCAGCAGATCGGCGCGGATCAGCTGGTCCTCGATGGTGGCGCGCAGCACCTCCGCGTCGTCGGTGACCGCGCCCACCCGGTAGGAGAGGGCGCCCGCGTCGCGGGCGGCGGCACACAGCGCGAAGCTGTTCGAGTCGTAGATCTGGCCCTCGCCCAACTCCTCGCCGGGCTGTACCAGTTCGCTGCCGGTGGAGAGCACGACGACGCGCGGACGGGGACGGACGCGCACGGAGCCGCGGCCGATCGCGGCGAGCAGGCCGATCTGCGGCGGGCCGAGGACGGTGCCCTCCTCCAGCGCCAGGTCCCCCGCCTGGACGTCGCTGCCGCGGGCGCGCACATGGGCGCGCGCCTCGACCGGCCGGTGGACGCGGACCTCGCCGCTCGCGCCCTCCGGGGCCTCGCCGGCCGGGCGCATCGTGGTGGCGGCTCCGCCGCCCGTGCCGCCGTCGGTCCACTCGACCGGGACGACCGCCTCCGCGCCGGGCGGCAGCGGAGCGCCGGTCATGATGCGGGCGGCCTGGCCGGGTCCGACGGTGGGCAGCCCGGCGCCGCCGGCCGCCACATCGCCGATCACCGTGAGGACGGCGGGGAACTCCTCACTCGCGCCCGCGACATCGGCCGTGCGGACCGCGTACCCGTCCATGGAGCTGTTGTCGAAGGGCGGCAGCGCGACCGGCGCGGTGACGTCCTCCACCAGGACGCAGCCCTGGGCGTCGGGCAACTGCAGCTCGATCGGGTCCAGCGGGCGGATCGCGCCGAGGATGTCCTCCAGGTGGTCGTCCACCGACCAGATCGTGCTGCTCACGGTGTTACATCTCCTCGGTCACATAACTGCGAAGCCAGGTCCGGAACTCCGGGCCCAGGTCTTCACGTTCGCACGCGAGTCTGACAATCGCCCGCAGATAGTCCCCACGGTCGCCGGTGTCGTAGCGGCGGCCCTTGAAGATCACTCCGTGCACCGGCCCGCCCACCTTCTCGTCCTCGGCGAGTTTCTCGAGTGCGTCGGTGAGCTGGATCTCGTTGCCCCGGCCCGGCTCGGTCTCACGAAGTATGTCGAAGACGGCAGGATTCAGGACATAACGGCCGATGATGGCGAGGTTACTGGGGGCCTCGGACGGATCGGGCTTCTCGACCAGGTTGGTCACCTTGACGACATCGGACTCGCCGGTGGCCTCGACTGCCGCGCAGCCGTACATCTGGATCTGGGCGGGGTCGACCTCCATCAGCGCGATGACGCTGCCGCCCTCCCGCTCCTGGATCTCGACCATCCTGGCGAGCAGCGGATCGCGCGGATCGATCAGGTCGTCGCCGAGGAGGACCGCGAAGGGCTGGTCGCCGACGTGCGGGGCGGCGCAGAGCACAGCGTGGCCGAGGCCGCGCGGGTCGCCCTGGCGGACGTAGTGCATGGTGGCGAGGTCGCTCGACTCCTGGACCTTCGCGAGGCGGCGGGCGTCGCCCTTGCGGGTGAGCGCCTCTTCCAGCTCGTAGTTCCGGTCGAAGTGGTCCTCGAGCGGCCGCTTGTTGCGGCCCGTGACCATGAGTACGTCGGAGAGGCCGGCCGCGACCGCCTCCTCGACGACGTACTGGATCGCGGGCTTGTCGACGACAGGCAGCATCTCTTTGGGAGTGGCTTTCGTGGCAGGCAGGAACCGGGTTCCGAGGCCTGCGGCAGGGATGACAGCCTTGCTGATCCTGGGGTGCGACTGAGTCATGCGCAGCACCATAGCCGTCGAGTATGGGCTGAAGATGAGCCTCCGGTTAACTTCCGACTCATAAAGACATGTACGAGAGGTTTGTGAACGGGTAATGAGCGGTGACTTGTCCGGAAAGAGTGCGGTTCGGCGTGAACTCCTGGACGCCCGGGTCCTCCTGTCCCCTGAGGACGTCCAGCGGGCCGCCACGGTTCTCGCCCGACTGGCCCTCGACCTCCCGGAATTGGCCGAAGCGAGCACAGTCGCCGCATACGTCTCCGTCGGGCGCGAGCCCGGCACCCGCGCGCTGCTCGACGCGCTGCGCGCGCGGGGCGTACGCGTCCTGCTGCCGGTCCTGCAGGCGGACAACGATCTGGACTGGGGAGTGTACGAGGGCGCGGAACATCTGGTGCGCGCGGGGCGCGGGCTGCTGGAGCCGGACGGCGCGCGGCTCGGCGTGGACGCCGTGCTGGATGCGGATGCCGTGCTCCTTCCCGGGCTCGCGGTGGACGCCCGCGGTATGCGGCTCGGCCGCGGCGGCGGCTCGTACGACCGGGTCCTCGCCCGCCTCTCGGCGGCAGGCGCCGACCCGGCGCTGGTGGTGCTGCTGTACGCGAACGAGGTGGTGGCGCGGGTCCCCGAGGAACCGCACGACCACCCCGTGCACGCGGTGGTGACACCCGAGGCCGTCAGGCGCTTCACCGGCTCGACGGACGCTACGGACGCTACGGAGTGAGCTTGAGGGTGTCGGCGGTCTTCTGGGACACGGCCTGCGCGCTGTAGGCCCAGTCGAGAAGCTCGCCGTTCGCCCACTTGTCCGTCTGGTCGGTGTAGTGCGCGCTGTACGCGTGCCCCGACGCACCGGTCAGGTTGATCCAGCGGGACTTGTCCCAGTCGCCGACGTTGACGACCATCCGCATCGACGGCACCCAGATGACTCCGTAGCCGCCCGCCGCGTTCCAGCCGGTCGCATTGACCGCGGCCTCGCCGCCGCCAAGATTCCACGGGCCGCGGTTGAGCACGAACTGCAGGAAGCCGGGACCCTCGGTGCCGAGCGTCTGGTTCCTCAGCGTCAGCTGGTGCAGCCGGCCCCAGCTCCAGCTGGATGCGTCCTTGCCGAGCTCGGCCGTCAGCTCCCAGCGGGCGTCCTCCATGGCCCGCGCCAGCAGCTGGTCACGCGTGGTGGTGGCCGAGTCGGTACGGCTGGCCGGGGACTTCCACCACTCGTTGTTCTCGTCCTTGAGGATCTTGCCCACGACCTCGTACCAGCGGTCGCCGCCGTCCGGCTGCGCCGACTCCGTATCGCGCTGGCCGCACTCGCGCACCCGCTCGGTCAGCTCGTCGTCCGGGGCCGAGCTGTCGGCCGGGCGGACATTGAGGCACTCGCCCTCGACGCGCAGCTCCTTGGGCAGCTTGTTGCCGAAGGCGAGCTTGAGGACATTGCGCCAGACCCCGTTGAAGTACGCGGCGGCGCCGGAATCCGGCTCCTGGGTGTAGTCCCAGCCCTCCAGCAGCTTCTGCGCCTCGCGGACGTAGCTGTCCGAGACGTCGATCCTCAGCAGATACGGCGTGAGCAGCTTGGCGATCTCGCTGCTGTTGTCCATCTGCATGGTGCGCATGTCTTCGGTCGAGATCTTGCCGCCGCCCTGGATCTTCGACTCGATGAGGTCGTTGATCCGCTGGCTGCGGGCTCCGTAGCCGTAGTCCTTGGTGATCAGATACGGGTACTTCTTCGCGTCGACGACGGCCTGGTTGGCGGTGACGATAAAGCCGCGCTCGGGGTTGTACTCGTAGGGCAGCTCATCGAAGGGGATGAAGCCCTTCCACTTGTACTTCGGGTCCCAGCCGGGAGCGGGCGTGGTGCCGTCGCCTTCGGCGCGGACCGGGATCTTGCCGGGCGCCTGGTAGCCGATGTTGTTCTTGGAGTCGGCGTAGACGAGGTTCTGCGCGGGAACCTCGAAGTTTTTGGCGGCCGCGCGGAAGGTCTTGAAGTCCTTGGCGCGGTTGAGCTCGAAGACCGCGTCCATGGACTTGCCGGGCACCAGGGCGGTCCACTGCAGGGCCACGGCGTAACCGGCGCCGCGGTCGGGTGCGGCGTTGGAGACCGGGGCCTTCTGGCCGACCTTCTCCAGCTCGTTGCTGCGGTCGGAGACCAGCGGGCCATGATCGGTGGAGCGGACAGTGATCGTCTTGGAGCCACCGCCCGCGATCTTGATGACCTCCTTGCGGGTGGTCAGCTTCTTCTCCTCGTCACCCACCTGGTAGCTGTCGCCGGCGAGCTTCTCCAGGTAGAGGTCGGTGACGTCCGCGCCGAGGTTGGTGAAGCCCCAGGCGATGTCCTGGTTGTGACCGATTATCACGCCGGGCGTACCGGAGAAGGTGTAGCCGGCGGTGTCGTACTGGCAGGAAGCCGAGACCGTACGGCAGTGCAGCCCCATCTGGTACCAGAGGGAGGGCAGCGACGGCGCGAGATGCGGATCGTTGGCCAGCATCGGCTTGCCGGTCGTCGTGTAGTTGCCGGAGACGACCCAGGAGTTGGAGCCGATGCCGCTGCCGCTGGGGCCGAGCAGCGCCGGGATCGTGTCCAGCGTCTTCGAGAGCGCGGCGAGCTGGGAGTTCAGGCCCTGGGTGGCGCCTGCCGGGCTGTTCCCCCCGCTGCCGCCGCCGGACAGGTCGGACGGCTTGGCGTCCGGGTCGAACTTCCCGGTGGCGGGGTTGATTCCGCCCTCGTCGACGATCGGTTTGTTCCGGTCGTACGGATACGACGGGTACAGGTCCTTGATCTGCTTCTCGGTGAGCCTGCTGGTCAGCAGCGAGCGGTCTATCTCCTCCTGCATATTGCCGCGCAGGTCCCACGCCATCGCCTTGAGCCAGGCCACCGAGTCGACCGGCGTCCACTGCTCGGGCTTGTAGTCGTTCGTGAAGGACAGGGCGGCGTACTCGACGGAAAGGTCCTTGCCCTCGCGGCCCTTGAGATAGGCGTTGACGCCGTCCGCGTACGCCTGGAGGTTCTTCTTCGTCTCCGGCGTGAGCTTGGTGTCGTACTCCTCCTGTGCCACCTGGCGCCAGCCGAGGGTGCGCAGGAAGGCGTCCGTCTCGACCTGTCCGGAACCGAACATCTCGGAGAGCCGGCCGGCCGTCATATGCCGGCGTACGTCCATCTCCCAGAAGCGGTCCTGCGCCTGGACGAAGCCCTGGGCGCGGAACAGGTCTTCGTCGCTGTCCCCGTAGATCTGCGGGATGCCGTAATTGTCGCGTTTGACCTCGACCTGGCCGCGCAGACCGTCGAGTTTGAGTGTCCCGGTGGTCTGCGGGAAGGAGGCGCGCACGGTGCTGATGCTCCAGTACGTGCCGTATCCGACACCCGCGACAAGCGCCAGCACCAGGACGATCACGAGCAGGCGGGCGCGTCGCCCCTTCTTCTTCTTGGGGGAAGAGGCGGTTGTGTTGGCGGGCATCGCTGTCCTTCGAGGGGCAGGGTGGTCCTGGAGTGCTGGAGCAACTGTAGGCGCAGCACTCCGCCCGCCCGGACGCGGTATCCGTAAGGCAGCAACCCGGCCCCTCAACCCGTACAGATGATCGACTGCATCAAGGAAACGTTAAAGATTAGGTAAGGTAACGAAGTGTCGCCTGCCGGAAGAACGATCCGGCATGTAGGCGCGAAGGGAAGGATCGGCCACTGACTGTCCACCAGCTCAATGAACTCCTGCTCATCTGCTCCCTCGTTCTGCTCATCGCCGTCGCGGCGGTGCGCATCTCGTCCCGCAGTGGGCTCCCCAGCCTGCTGCTGTATCTCGGGATCGGGATCGCCATCGGCCAGGACGGCTTCTTCGACGTCAGGTTCGACGACGCCAGGCTGACGCAGGTGATCGGCTATGCCGCGCTTGTGGTGATCCTGGCCGAGGGTGGCCTGGGCACGAAGTGGAAGGAGATCAAACCCGTGTTGCCCGCGGCGGTCGCGCTGTCGACCGTCGGCATCGCGGTGAGCGTGGGCATCACGGCGGCGGGGGCTCACTATCTGGTCGGACTGGAGTGGCGGCAGGCGCTCATCATCGGCGCGGTCGTGTCATCGACGGACGCCGCCGCGGTCTTCTCTGTACTGCGCAAGGTGCCGCTGCCGTCCCGGGTGACCGGTGTACTGGAGGCCGAGTCGGGCTTCAACGACGCCCCTGTGGTGATCCTGGTGATCGCCTTCTCGACGGCGGGACCGGTCGACGACTGGTACGTACTGATCGGGAAGATCACGCTGGAGCTGGCGATCGGCGCGGCCATCGGCCTGGCGACGGGCTGGCTGGGCGCCTTCGGGCTGCGGCATGTGGCGCTGCCCGCGTCCGGTCTGTATCCGATCGCGGTGATGGCGATCGCGGTGGTCGCGTACGCCGCCGGCGCCATGGCGCACGGCAGTGGCTTCCTCGCGGTCTATCTCGCCTCGATGCTGCTGGGGAACTCCAGGCTCCCGCACGCGCCGGCGAACCGCGGATTCGCCGAAGGTCTCGGCTGGATCGCGCAGATCGGCATGTTCGTCCTGCTCGGTCTGCTGGTGACGCCGAGCGAGCTGCTCGACGACTTCTGGCCCGCGGTGGTCGTGGGCCTGGTGCTGACCATGGTGGCGCGGCCGCTGGAGGTCTTCGTCAGCCTGCTGCCCTTCCGGATTCCATGGCAGGAGCAGGTGCTGATGTCATGGGCGGGGCTGCGCGGCGCCGTGCCCATCATTCTCGCCACGATCCCGATGGTCTACGGCATCGACGGCAGCCGCCGCGTCTTCAACATCGTCTTCGTCCTGGTCGTCGTCTACACCCTGGTGCAAGGGCCGACGCTGCCCTGGCTGGCGAGAGCACTGCACCTGAGCAGGTCGACCGACGCGGCGGATCTGGGCATCGAGTCGGCGCCGCTGGAGCGGCTGCGCGGGCATCTGCTGTCGGTGGCGATCCCGGAGGAGTCGAAGATGCACGGCGTGGAGGTCGCAGAGCTGCGGCTGCCCCCGGGTTCCGCGGTGACCCTGATCGTACGGGACGGGAAGAGCTTCGTACCGCTGCCGTCGACCGTGCTGCGGCGGGGCGACGAGCTGCTTGTGGTGGCGACGGATCCGGTGCGGGACGCGGCGGAACGGCGGCTGCGGGCGGTCGCACAGGGCGGAAAGCTGGCCGACTGGCTGGGGACGGGTGGAAACGGCGGAAGTTGATCCGACTAATCGCAGGCAGACCCCTAGGTATGTGACCCATTTCCCAGGCGCAACCGTGAGATCCACCTGTACCATGAAGCCACACTGATCGACCAACTCTGCCTGACGCAGAGCTGGCGCGACCGTATGGCGGCCGCGGCGCCCTCGCAGTGGGCCCCGGTATCTACCGCAGATCCGCGCAAGAGGACAGCTCTCGGCGGCTCCCGTGCGTCTCGTGTCACGAGCGTGCGTCTCGTATCACGAGTACGACGCGTACCAGGGGAGCGCTACCAGGCGGCAGAAAGGCACGGACCGTGGCATCCACGGTCGAGACCCGTCCTGGGTATGGGCAGCTCCTGCGCACCCCCGGCGCCTGGACATTCCTGCTCCCCGGCTTTCTGGCACGCCAGCCCTTCGCGATGCTGACCATCGGCATCGTCCTGCTGATCCAGCACACCACCGGTTCCTACGGCAGCGCCGGCGCCGTCGCCGCCTTCACCGGTGTCTCCATGGCGCTGTTCGCACCGCAGAGCGGCAAGCTCGCCGACCGATTCGGGCAGCGGGCCGTCCTGCTGCCGGGCGTGCTGGTGCACACCGCTTCCGTATCCACCCTGACGGCGCTCGCGCTGGCGGGCGCGCCCCTGTGGGCGCTGTTCGCGGCAGCCGTGCCGACGGGTGCGTCCGTACCGCAGATCGGCCCGATGGTGCGGGCCCGCTGGGCCGCCATGCTCGGTGGGGGCACCTCCCGGGCCGAAGGCTCTGGGGGAGGCTCGCCACTGATGTCGACGGCGGCGGCCTTCGAGTCCGTGACGGACGAGTTCACCTTCGTCGTCGGACCGGTGCTCGCGACCGCGCTGTGCACGGGCGTCCACCCGGCGGCCGGACTGATCGCCGAGGCGGCACTGACGCTGGCCGGCGGTCTCTTCTTCGCGGCCCAGAGCCGTACGCAGCCGGCGGTCCGGCCCGCGGCGACAGCCGCCGAGCCGCACGCCTCCGCCCTGTCCGTTCCGGGCGTACGGGTGCTGGCCGTGGCCTTCCTCGGCATCGGCTCGGTCTTCGGCGGAATGCAGGTCGCACTGACCGCCTTCTCCGAGGAGATCGGCAACCCCGGGGTCAACGGTCTGCTGTACGGAATCTTCGCGGCCGGCAACATGCTGGCGGGCATCGCGTGCGGCGCGATTGCCTGGAAGAGCGGGCCGCGGCGGCGCATGGTGCTCGGCTACGCCGGGCTGACACTTGCGGCCTCCGCGCTGTGGGCGGTGCACTCCGTGGCCCTGCTTGCGGGGCTCGGGCTGCTGGTCGGCCTGTGCATCGCGCCCGCCCTGATCAGCGGCTACACGCTGGTCGAGCCCCTGGTGCCGGCTTCGGCCCGTACCGAGGCCTTCACCTGGCTGACGGGCGCGGTGGCCCTCGGCCAGGCGGCGGCCGTGACGGTGGCCGGACGGCTGGCCGACGAGCACGGCGCGAGCGCCGGGTTCCTGGTCCCCCTGGTGGGCACCGTGCTGGCCCTGGTCACCTTGGTCGCGCTGCGCTCGCGGCTCTCGGCGAGGGCTTCCGGGCGGATCGCGGCGCGTGGGATGGGTCACCGAGTGCCGGTGGCGGTGGACTGATCCAGCGGAATACGTCACTATGGACCGTCGTTAGCACTCATTGAGTGAGAGTGCCAGGAGGAAGACCAGTGCCGACCTACCAGTACCAGTGCACCGAATGTGGCGAGGGCCTCGAGGCGGTGCAGAAGTTCACCGATGACGCCCTCACCGTGTGCCCGAGCTGCGACGGACGCCTGAAGAAGGTGTTCTCGGCGGTCGGCATCGTGTTCAAGGGGTCCGGCTTCTACCGGAACGACAGCCGTGGGTCGTCGTCGAGCAGCTCGCCGGCGTCGACGTCGGGCGCGAAGGCTTCCGACTCCAAGTCGTCGGACTCGAAGCCTGCGGCTTCGACGTCGTCCTCTTCCTCCTCGTCGGGCTCTTCGGGCTCGTCGAGCTCTTCGAGTTCGTCCACGAGCTCCAGCGGCAGCTCCGCCGCCTGAGGTCTGCTTCCGGGGACCCCGCCGTTGTGTACGGCGGGGTCCCTGGGCGTTTTCGCGCCCGGATACTGTGACAGCCATGGCGACCAACGCGAGTAACGCGAACGCAGAGATCGGTGTGATCGGCGGCTCGGGCTTCTACTCCTTCCTGGAGGATGTCACCGAGATCCAGGTGGACACCCCGTACGGCAGTCCCAGCGACTCGTTGTTCCTCGGCGAGATCGCCGGGCGGCGGGTCGCCTTCCTGCCCCGGCACGGACGCGGCCACCATCTGCCGCCGCACCGCATCAACTACCGCGCCAATCTGTGGGCGCTGCGGTCAGTGGGCGTGCGGCAGGTGCTGGGCCCGTGCGCGGTGGGCGGACTGCGGCCGGATTACGGGCCGGGGACGCTGCTCGTACCGGATCAGTTCGTGGACCGTACGCAGTCGCGTGTGCAGACGTTCTACGACGGGCTGCCGCTGCCGGACGGGACCATTCCGAACGTCGTGCATGTGTCACCGGCCGATCCGTACTGCCCCGACGGGCGCAAGGCGGCGCTGGGGGCGGCGCGCGGGCGGAACTGGGAGCCGGTGGACGGCGGGACGATGGTGGTGGTCGAGGGGCCGCGCTTCTCGACCCGGGCGGAGTCGCGGTGGTACGCGGCGATGGGCTGGTCGGTGGTCGGCATGACCGGGCACCCGGAGGCGGTGCTCGCCCGTGAACTGGCGCTCTGCTACACGTCGATGGCGCTGGTGACGGACCTGGACGCGGGTGCCGTGTCGGGCGAAGGCGTCTCCCACGAGGAGGTGATGGAGGTCTTCGCCGCCAATGTGGACCGGCTGCGGACGGTGCTGTTCGATGCGGTGGCGGGGCTGCCGGCGGACGGGGACAGGGACTGTCTGTGCACGCGGGCGCTGGGCGGCGTCGATCCGGGGTTTCAGCTGCCGTAATCGCTTGCCTGGGTGAGGGAGTTGTCCACAGGGCGGGGGTCGTCCACAGGCGTCTGCGGGATGCGGACGGAGGGTGGATCGTGAGGAGCGGTCGGTCCAAGTGATCGGTCCAAGTGATCGGTCCAGGTGATCGGTCCAGGTGATCGGTCCAGGTGATCGGTCCAGGTGATCGGTCCAGGTGATCGGTCCAACTCCACTCCTCACGACAGGCGGTGAGTGTCATGTCGCTTCTCCCTCCCTCCCCCGCGCCCGAGCCTCTAGGTGTGCCCCCGTTCGCTCCGCTGCGAGTGCGCGGCGGGGCGCATCGGCTGCGGCGGGCGATGCGCCGGCGACGGCGGGCGCTGGCGGCCGGTCTCGCCATGACGGCGGCGGCGCTTGCCGCTTCGGGCGCCCGCGGCGCGGACGGTTCTGGGACGGAGGCGCTCGCCGCGGCACCGCAGCGCGAGCGTCGGCCCGCCGCCGAGATGGTGTCGGCTCCGGTGCGTATCGCGGATGCCGCGACGGTCCGGCTGCTGCGCCCGGGAGACCGGGTGGATGTGATCGCCGCCGCCAACTCCCCTGCGGGGCAAGGGTCCGAAGCGCGAGTGGTGGCGTCGGGAGCCCGGGTGGCCGAGGTCCCGGGCACGCGCGAGCGGTCAGCTGAGGGCTCTTCTCCGGACGGCGGTGCGCTGGTTGTGCTGTCCGTTCCACGGGCGACGGCCGCGGTGCTGGCGGGCGCCGGGGCGACATCCCGGCTGGCGGTGACCGTGTGCTGACTGCTCATGCTCGTACTGACGTACCGTCAAGTCGCCTCATCGCCTGTGCGGACTGGACAGCGAGGTCACGCGCTGACGTAGGTTTCGGAGCGTTTGGCTCCGTGTCCTGCACATGCGAAGAGAGGCTCAGTGGTGAGCGAGAAGAAGGTCAGCGTCCTGGAGGGCTTCAAGGCCTTCCTGATGCGCGGCAATGTGATCGACCTGGCCGTCGCCGTGGTCATCGGCGCGGCGTTCACCCAGATCGTGAACTCCGTGGTGAAGGGCGTGATCAACCCGGTGGTCGGCGCGTTCGGGACGAAGGAGCTGGACTCCTACAGCTCCTGCCTGAAGGGCACCTGCAAGACGGTGAACGGCGAGGTGGACGGCATCCAGATCCTGTGGGGCTCGGTGCTCAGCGCCACCCTCACCTTCCTGATCACTGCGGCCGTCGTCTACTTCCTCATGGTGCTGCCCATGTCCAAGTACCTGGCCAGGAGGGCCGAGCGGGAGGCCGCCAAGGAAGGCGCGAAGGAAGTGGTCGAGCTGACCGAGCTCGAGGTCCTGAAGGAGATCCGCGACGCGGTCGTGGCGCAGCGCGGCTCGGGCCACGACCAGTAGAGAAGCCGGCGAAGGCTCAGATGTGGTGGGGCGGCTTCTCGTCAAGGAAGCGCGCCAAATCGGCGGCGCTGTCGCCGGCCGCAAGAGGCCGCTCGCCCCACCCACGGTCCGTATCGTCCGGGGACTGCTGGTCCAGCGGATCGTCGAAGATCAGCTTCGGCTTCGGGGACTGCTGTCGTGGCTGCTTCGCATCACGCGGTCCGGGGGCGGGGGCGGTGCTCATACCTCCAGGGTACGGCGAGGGGCGGGTACGGGTCGGCCGGCCCGAGCGGATAGTCGGGGCGCGGCGGCAGCTGCGGGCGGCCCGAGGGCGGTCGGCGGGGCGTCCGGGAACGGCCGCCCGGCCCGCGCGGAGTGCGCGGTGCGCGTCGGCGGACGGCAGCGCGCGTCTCGCCGCCCAGTCCCGCCCCGGTCTGTTGTGCTTGTGCGCATGACGTCCGCACCCAGCCCGGACCCCACAGGCTCAGACGCCTCGGCGCCGCTGCGCCGTATGACCCCCCGTAGCCGCGACGAGGCGCACCGCGCCGCGACACCACTGGAACTCTTCTTCGACCTCTGCTTCGTCGTCGCGGTGGCGCAGGCCGGCGTGCAGCTCGTCCACGCGCTCGCCGAGGGCCACCCGGGCGCCGGCGTCATCGGCTACGGCTATGTCTTCTTCGGCGTGTGGTGGGCCTGGATGAACTTCACCTGGTTCGCCTCGGCGTACGACGTCGACGACGTGCCGTACCGGATCGCGACCCTGGTCCAGATCTCCGGCGTACTGGTCTACGCGGCCGGGGTGCCCCGCGCCTTCAACGACAACGACTGGACCGTCGCCGTCATCGGCTATCTGATCATGCGAGTCGCGCTGACGACCCAGTGGCTGCGGGCGGCGGCCTCGGAGGCGGGACCGGCCCGGAGGACCGCGCTCGAGTACACCGCAAGCCTCGTGGTCTGCCAGATGGCCTGGGTGGGGCTGCTGTTCGTGCCCGACGGGGCCAAACGGTGGCTGTTCATCGTTTTGGCCGCCGCGGAGCTGCTGATCCCGCTGGTCGCCGAGCGGAACCAGCAGACCCCGTGGCACCCGCACCACATCGTCGAGCGCTACGGACTGTTCACGATCATCGTGCTGGGCGAGACGATGTTCGCGAGCACCATCGCCGTACAGTCCGCGCTCGACGAGAACGAGGCCCTCGGCGAGCTGCTGCCCATCGCGGGCGGCGGGCTGCTGATCATCTTCTCCTCGTGGTGGATCTACTTCGCCGTACCGGCGCACGAGCGGCTGGTCTCCAACCGGCAGGCCATTCCATGGGGCTACGGACACGTCCTGATCTTCGGGTCCGCGGCAGCGATCGGCGCGGGCATCGAGGTCTCGATCGAACACGTGGTGGGCAAGGCGCACATCTCCGCGGTCGCGGCGAATGCCGCCGTCACCGTCCCGGTCGCCCTCTTCCTGTTCACGGTCTGGCTGCTGCACGCACGTCACTTCAAACGCACCCTCCCACAGCAGCTCACCCTCCCCGTCGCGACCCTGGCAGTCCTCGCCTGCACATTCGCGGGGGACTGGGCCGTCCTCGCCACGGGGCTCGTCACCGCGGCGACGGTCGCGGTGGGTGTGACACTCGCCACCCGTCAGACGGTCACCGCGTGACGGCCACCGCCTGCCGCAACTGGCGTGATACGCATGGGCGTTATGGACAGGAATGATGCTCCGGCAGACGGGCCGACCGGCGGACCCGCGGAAGGTGGGCTCACGGACGTGGCCGGCCTGCGGGTCGGCCATGCGCGCGTGCCCGGCGAGCGTGCCCTCAGCGGCACCACCGTCGTGCTCGCCCCCACGGGCGGAGCGATCGCCGCCGTCGACGTACGCGGCGGCGGCCCCGGTACCCGGGAAACGGACGCCCTCGACCCCCGCAATCTGGTCCAGCGCGTCGAGGCGCTCGTACTGACCGGCGGCAGCGCGTACGGCCTCGACTCCGCCGCCGGCGTGATGGCCTGGCTGGAGGAGCATGGCCGCGGCGTCCGCGTCGGCCCCGACCCCTCGCACGTGGTGCCGGTCGTCCCGGCCGCCTGCCTCTTCGACCTGGGGCGCGGCGGCGACTGGCGGGCCAGACCGGACGCGGCGACGGGACGCGCCGCGGTGGAGGCGGCAGCCCGTACGGAGGAGGGCGCGCCGGTCGAGGAGGGCAACGTCGGCGCGGGCACGGGCGCGGCCGTCGGGCAGTTCAAGGGCGGGATCGGCACCGCGAGCACGGTCCTGGACTCCGGGATCACCGTCGCCGCGCTCGTCGTGGCCAACGCCGCGGGCTCGGCCGTCGATCCGCGGACGGGCGCGCTGTACGGGCAGTACTTCGCGGGCCGCGTCACCTACCCCTCCCCCGACGTTCACGCGGCGGCCCAGCTCCGCCTCACCGAGGCACGCGAGAAGAGCGGGCCGCCCCCGCTCAACACCACCCTCGCCGTCGTCGCCACCGACGCCGACCTCACCCGCGCCCAGGCGCAGAAGCTCGCGGGCACGGCGCACGACGGCATCGCGCGCGCCGTACGCCCCGTCCATCTCCTCAACGACGGGGACACCGTCTTCACCCTCGCCACCGGCGCCGTCCCCCTCGACGCCGCCAACCCGCTCGCGCTCAACGAGGTGCTCGCGGCGGGCGCGAACGTGGTGACGCGGGCGATCGTACGGGCGGTACTCACGGCCGAGGGGGTCGAGGGACCGGGCGGGGTGTTTCCTGCGTACCGGGACCTGTACGGCATCAACTGACTTACGGGGCAAGTCAGTTGGCTCCGGCGCACGGAACCCCCGCGGATGCGCGGGAACGCGAGCGGACGCGCGGGAACTTCCCTCGCACCCCCTTCGTTTTCCCGAACCCCGGACACGTTGTCAGACCCAGGGGCTACGTTTAGCAATCACCAAGTGACTTGCGGCGACGGCCTGGAGACCCATCTTGAACGATCCGTACGAGACAACCGAGACGCAGCTCGAGCGACTCCTGGGTCGGGCGCTCAACTCCTTCGACCTGCCCGACGCCACGGTCGAACGGCTGGAGTCGGCGCTGGCGCACGCCAGTTCGCTGCACTCCTCGCACCACAGCGCGGCGCTGCACCGAGCGACGTACCGCCATGCCTATCTGCTCAGCGACGGCAGCTCGCTCGTCCTGTGGGAGCTGGTGCACAACACCGGGCGTGGCGGCGCTGAGCAGCACGAGCTGTACACCGAGGAGTCGGAGGCCCGCCTCGCCGCCTCACGGCTGCCCGCGGGTTTCCCGGGCTTCGCCGGACCGGACGCGGGCCCCAGCATGGATCCCGGCGCCGACCTGGACGCTGATCTGGAGCTTCTCGCCAGCCTGATGGCGACACCACCGGCCCCGCTCCCCCGGATGTATGCCCCGGACAACTCCGCGGACCACGCCCGCCGCGTGCTGCGCCGCGCGGAGAACGCCGACCGGCCGGGCGAAGAGACCGCGCGCCTGCTGCGGGCCGCGTTCGCCCACCACATCACGCAGGTCTTCGGCCGCCAGTACCGGGTGGAGGGCAGAGACGCGGGCTTCACCCTCTACGAGCACGCGTTCCTGCTGCTGGACGGAACGGAGACGAGCCTGTGGGAGGTGGAGCACACGGCGACGCCGGACGGCCGCCATATGTGCGAGGTGTACGGCGCGGAGCACACCGCGCGGGAGGCGATGGAGCTCCGGGCGCGGGTGCGTTAGCCGACGGGCGTCAGCCGGCGCGTGCTTGGGCCCGCCGGTGCGTTCGGCTAGGTGACCTTCCGGTAGGTCACATCGAAGTCGTACGACCACGTCTCGCCGTCGCCCGACCCTTCCCAGCGGCCGGTGATGGTCCTGCCACCAGCGCCGATCGTGCCGGTGAAGCGCTGGTGGAACGCGGGTGCGGTCCGCCGAATGGTCCAGATCCCGTCCTGTACGTCGGTCTCGTAGACCCGGGAAACGCCGCGTCCGTCGGCATAGAGCATGGTGAACGTCCCGGCCGCGTCGTCCAGCCCGGTGACCGACTCGACCGGGAAGGGCGCGTTGTCCAGCCATTCAGCGGCGGTGGAGGCGTCGGGCTCCAGGTCCGCGTGCTGAAGGAGGAAAGCTCCGCCTTCCAGCCACGCGAAGGTCGTCCTTGCGCGTGCCACGAGCCGGCCGTCGATGGACGCGTCCATCAGCCACTCGCCCACGAGGGGCTCCAGCCGTTGGAGCTCGGGGTGTGTCGCCGTCTGCCTCACGGGCTTCTCCTCACTGGCTTCTCCTCACGGGCTTCTCCTCACGGGCCTCTCCTTTCTGGTGACCGTGACCATCGGTCGGGCCCGCTCAGGCCGCCGCGAGCACCTGGGTCTCCTCCTCGGCCGCGGCCGGTACCTGCTCAGGCTGCCGCTTGCGCGCGCCCTTGAGGAGGATGACCAAACCTGCGCTGACGAGCGTGCCCGCGACGATCGCGACCAGGTAGAGGAACGGGTTGCCGATCAGTGGCACCACGAAGATGCCGCCGTGCGGGGCGCGCAGGGTGCACTCGAAGGCCATCGACAGGCCGCCGGTGACCGCGCCGCCCGCCATCGCCGCCGGGATCACCCGGAGCGGGTCGGCCGCGGCGAACGGGATCGCGCCCTCGGTGATGAAGGACGCACCGAGCACCCAGGCGGCCTTGCCGTTCTCACGCTCGGTCTTGGTGAAGAGCCTGCCGCGTACGACGGTGGCCAGAGCCATCGCCAGCGGCGGCACCATGCCGGCGGCCATCACCGCGGCCATGACCTTGAGGGAGCCTTCGTTGGGGTTGGCGAGCCCGCCGACCGCGAAGGTGTACGCGACCTTGTTGAGCGGGCCGCCGAGGTCGAAGCACATCATCAGGCCGAGGATGGCGCCGAGGATGACGGCGTTGGCGCCGGAGAGGCTGGACAGCCAGTCGGTGAGCGCCTGCTGGAGCTCGGCGATGGGCTTGCCGATCACCAGGAACATCAGGAACCCGACGACCGCGGACGAGATGAGCGGGATCACGACGACCGGCATGATGCCGCGAAGTGGTTTGGGCACTTTGAGGCGTTGGATCGCCATGACGGTGGCGCCCGCGAGCAGACCGGCGATCAGGCCGCCGAGGAAACCGGCATTGATGGTGAGCGCGATGGCGCCGCCGACGAAGCCGGGGACGAGACCGGGGCGGTCGGCCATTCCGTAGGCGATGTAGCCCGCGAGTACGGGGACGAGGAAGCTGAAGGCGAGTCCGCCGACCTGGAAGAGGAGGGCGGCCCAGCTGGTGTGGTCGGCCCAGGCGAAGTGCTCGGCGACGGACTTGGCGTCGGAGATCTCGTAGCCGCCGATGGCGAAGCCGAGGGCGATGAGGAGGCCGCCGGCGGCGACGAACGGGACCATGTAACTGACGCCGGACATCAGCCACTTGCGCAGCTTGGTGCCGTAGCCCTCGCCGGGCTCGCCGGCCGCCTCGACGGGCGTGGCCTTGGCGGGACCGCTGACCTCACCGCGCGCGGCCTTGCCACGGACCTCGGCGATGAGCTCGGCGGGCCTGCTGATCCCGGCCTTGACGCCGACGTCGACGGTGGGCTTCCCGGCGAAGCGCTCCTTGTCCCGTACGGGCACGTCGTGCGCGAAGATCACGCCGTCGGCGTCGGCGATGACCTTGGGGTCGAGCCGGGTGAACCCGGCGGACCCCTGGGTCTCGACGGCGACTTGGACGCCGTTGGCTTCGCCGGCCTTTTCGAGGGATTCGGCGGCCATGTAGGTGTGGGCGATGCCGGTGGGGCAGGAGGTGACGGCGACGATGCGGAAGGGGGTGGTGGTGTCTCCCTCACCCCGCCCCTTCCCGAAACCGGGGCTCCGCCCCGGACCCCCGGCCGCGCCGTCGTCGGCTTCGCCGCGCTCGGCGGCCACCGGCTCCACTCCGACGCCGGGCACCTGCCCGTCGCTGTCGGCGGCAGCTTCCCCGCCGGACGCGTCACTGTCGGCGCCCGGCACCGCCGCGGCGGCGTCCCGCGAGCCCGCGGCCAGTGCGCCCGCGCCGTTGTCGGGCGAAGGCGCCGCGCCAGTCGCGCCCGAGAGCGAGCCGCCACTCGGCACCGAGCCCGACGCCGTGTCGGTCTCCGCCGCCCCGTCAGCTGCGCGCGTCCCACCCGAAGCCGAGGCGGCCACGCCCGTCGGGCCCTCGACAGAGGCGGAGCCGCCGGTCGGCACCGGGCCCGAGGCCGTATCAGTCTCCGCCGCCCCGTCGGCCACTCCCCGCGAGCCCGCGGCCGGTGCACCCGCGCCGCTCTCCGGCGAAGCCGGTGCGGTCGCGGCCGTCCCCGCGCCCGACGCGGATCCAGCACCCGCCGCGGTCTCCGGAGCGTCGCCCCGGATCAGCGCGGCTGCCGCATCCGCGGCCGTCGCTCCCCGCAGCGTCCCCGTGAAGTTCTCGTCCATCAGGCGGCGAGCCAGGCTCGACAGGATCGTCAAGTGGGCGTCGTCCGCGCCCGCGGGGGCCGCTATCAGGAAGATCAGGTCCGCCGGGCCGTCCGGGGCGCCGAAGTCGATGCCCGAAGCGCTGCGGCCGAATGCCAGTGTCGGCTCGGTGACATGCGCGCTGCGGCAGTGCGGGATGCCGATCCCGCCGTCCAGGCCCGTCGGCATCTGGGCCTCGCGGGCCGCAACGTCCGCCAGGAAACCGTCCAGGTCGGTGACCCGGCCATGGGCCACCATCCGCTCGGCCAGCGAACGGGCCGCGGCCTCCTTCGTCGTCGCGGCCAGGTCGAGGTCGACCAGGTCCGCGGTGATCATTTCGCTCATCGCGGGCTCCCTTGCTCGGTGAGTGCTCGGTCCAGGGGGATGTCCGCGGTCACGGTGACCGCGGACGGGTCGAGGTCGGTCGGCTTCGGCATCACGCTGCCGGGCAGCTGGACCGCGGCCGCGCCGTGGGCGACCGCCGCGGACAGCGCGTCCGGGCCCTCGCCGCCCGCCGCCAGGAAGCCGGCCAGCGACGCGTCGCCCGCGCCGACGTTGCTGCGGACGGCAGTCACGGGGGCGTGCCCGTAGAAGGTGCCTGCGGACGAGACCAGCAGCTGGCCGTCCGCGCCCAGGCTCGCCAGCACCGCGCCCGCGCCGAGCCCGCGCACCTCCTCCGCCGCCTTGACGGCGTCGCCGACCGTGGCGAGCGGGCGGCCCACCGCCTGGGCGAGTTCGTCGGCGTTGGGCTTGACGATGTCGGGGCGCGAGCGCAGGGCGGCCAGCAGGGACGGGCCGGAGGTGTCGAGGGCGACCCGCGCCCCCGCCGCGTGGGCCCGGGTGACCAGCTCGGCGTACCACTCGGGCGCGAGGCCCCGCGGCAGGCTGCCGCAGCACGCGATCCAGGCCGGGGACGCGGAGCGCGCAAAGGCCGCGGAGACCGAAGAGACCGCGGACAGAAGCGACTCGGCTTCCGCGGCGCTCAGTTCGGGGCCTGGCGCATTGATCTTCGTCAGCGTCCCGTCCGGCTCCGCCAGCGCAATGTTGGAGCGCGTCGCACCCGACACCGGAACCGGCGCGACCTCGATGCCCTGCCCCGTCAGCAGCTCCGCGACGAGCGCGCCGGGCGCCCCGCCGAGCGGCATGACCGCGACGGTACGGTGCCCGGCGGCCGCGACGGCCCGCGAGACGTTGACGCCCTTGCCGCCGGGGTCCATCCGCTCGGCCGTGGCCCGCAGGACTTCGCCGCGGTCCAGCGCCGGGACCTCGTACGTACGGTCCAGCGAGGGGTTCGGGGTGACGGTCAGGATCATGCGCGTACGACTTCCGTTCCCGCGGCCTCGATCGCCGCGGCGTCCTCGGGGCTGAGCCCGCTGTCGGTGATGAGCAGGTCGACGTCGGCGAGGTCGCCGAAGCGGGCGAAGTGCGAGTGGCCGTGCTTGGCCGAGTCCGCCAGCAGCACCACGCGCCGCGCGGCCGAGACGGTCGCCCGCTTGACGGCGCCCTCGGCGAGGTCGGGCGTGGTGAGCCCGCCAGCGACGGAGAAGCCGTTGGCGCCGAGGAAGACGACGTCCGCGTTGATCTCTCCGTACGCCCTCAGCGCCCACGCGTCGACCGCGGCCCGCGTCCGGTGCCGGACCCGTCCGCCCACCAGGTGGAGGTCGATGCCGGGATGGTCGGCGAGGCGCGCCGCGACGGGCAGGGCGTGGGTGACGACGGTGAGCGAGCACTCCAGCGGGAAGGCCGCGGCGAGGCGGCCCACGGTGGACCCGGCGTCGAGGATCACGCTGCCGTCCGCCGGCAGTTCGGCGAGCGCGGCGTGCGCGATGCGGTCCTTCTCGTCCGCGGCGGTGGACTCGCGCTCGGCGAGGTCGGGCTCGAAGTCGAGCCGCCCGGCCGGTATGGCCCCACCGTGCACCCGGCGGACGAGCCCGGCCCGGTCCAGCGCCTTGAGGTCGCGCCGGATGGTCTCGGCGGTGACCTGGAACTCCTCGGCGAGGGAGAGGACATCGACGCGGCCGCCATCGCGGGCGAGTCGCAGGATTTCCTGCTGGCGCTCCGGTGCGTACATGTGGGTTTACATCCGTTCCATGCCCGAACCTGTGGTTTCGCTTGCAGACTACGCCTGGATTTCGGCAAAGTAAACAGATCCGGGCATGTGGCGGACGCATTGGGACAGTCACATTGAGACGGACGCTTTGAGACGGGCACATACAGAGACGGGCACATACAGAAAGGCCCGGCCCGGGGCAGCATCCCCGGGCCGGGCCTGTCAGCCGCACGAGCTCAGTTGGCGAGCACCGGCTCCCGGTCGACCGGGCCCTCGGCCTCCGCCGCCCCCTCCACATGCTGCTTCGGCCGCGCCGGCAGCGCGAACATCACCACGAAGATCGCGCCCAGCACCGCCACCACCCACCACAGCGAGTTCTGGAACGCCTCCCCGAACGCCTTCCCGACCGCGCTCGGCGCGATCCGGTCGTCGATCGAGCCGAAGAAGACCACCGAGACCAGTCCGAGCCCCAGCGCATTGCCCATCTGCATGGTGGTGTTGATCAGTCCGGACGCCGAGCCCGAGTGCTCGCGGGGCACGTCCGACAGCACCGCGTCCGTCAGCGGCGCCACGATCAGGCCCATCCCGACGCCCATGACCACCAGCGGGAGCGCCATCTGCCAGGACTGGATCCCCGTGCCGTACCGCCCGGCCTCCCAGATGTAGATCAGCAGACCCGCGGCCATCGTCACCGCGCCCGCCTGCAGCACCTTGCGGCCGAAGCGCGGCACCAGCTTCTGTACGGACATCCCGGCCGCCGTGGACACGGCGATGGAGAAGGGGACGCCGGTCAGCCCCGCCCGCAGCGGCGACCAGCCAAGACCGATCTGCATGTACAGCGTCCAGACCAGGAAGAAGATCCCGCATGCGATCCCGAAGGTGAGCTGCACGGCGATACCCGCCGCGAAGCTCTTCACCTTGAACAGCGACAGCTCGACGAGCGGCGAGGAGTCCTTGCGCGTCTTGTACTTCTCGTACATGACGAACGCGGCGAAGACGATCAGGCTGCCGGCCATGCACAGGTGACCCCACAGCGGCCAGCCCAGCTCACGGCCGCGCGTCAGCGGGTAGATCAGCATCAGCAGGCCGAGCGTGACCAGCGCGACGCCGACGAGGTCGAGCTTGAGGGCCTTCGGGGCGCGGGACTCGGTGATGTATTTCCGGCCCAGGATCAGCCCGGCTATGCCCACCGGCAGGTTGATCAGGAAGATCGGCCGCCACTCGAGGCCGAAGAGGTTCCACTGGGTCAGCAGCGCGCCGAGCAGGGGCCCGGACACCGCGCCGAGCCCGATGATCGCGCCGAACATGCCGAAGACCTTGCCGCGTTCGTGCGCCGGGAAGGTGACATGGATGATCGCCAGCACCTGCGGCACCATCATCGCGGCGGTCGCGCCCTGCAGCAGGCGGGAGGCGACCAGCATCTCCTCGTTCGCGGCGAAACCACAGAGCGCGGAGGCGAGCGTGAAGCCGGTGATGCCGATCAGGAACAGCCGCTTGCGGCCGTAGATGTCACCGAGCCGGCCGCCGGTGATCAGACCGGCGGCGAAGGCCAGCGCGTACCCGGCGGTGATCCACTGGATCGCGCCGAAGGACGCCCCGAGGTCCCGCTCGATGCTCGGGATCGCGATATTGACGATGGTGACGTCGACCAGATCCATGAAGGCAGCGGTCATGACGATGGCAAGCGCGATCCAGCGACGACGGTCTGAAGCCGTATCCGGTACGGCGGGCTGTGAACTCATAGGAAGGAAAGTAGAGGCCATATAGGCCAGATCACGACCTATATAAGCGGCATCCTGAAGAACATGACGGATACTCCGGCACGACTCCTGAATCTGCTCTCCCTCCTCCAGACACCGCGCGAGTGGCCTGGCAGTGAGCTCGCCGAGCGCCTCGAGGTGAGCCCGCGCACCATCCGGCGCGACATCGACCGGCTCCGCGACCTCGGCTATCCGGTCGAGGCGACGAAGGGCGCGGTCGGCGGGTACCGGCTGGTCGCGGGCGCCGCGATGCCACCGCTCCTCCTCGACGACGAGGAGGCGGTCGCGATCGCGGTCGGCCTGCGCGCGGGGGCCGGCCATGCCATCGAGGGCATCGAGGAGGCCTCCGTACGCGCCCTGGCCAAGCTGGAGCAGGTGCTGCCGTCCCGGCTGCGGCACCGGGTGACCACGCTCCAGGCGGCGACGATCCCGCTGACCCGGGGCGACGGCGCGACGATCGACCCGCAGACTCTGACGGTCATCGCGGGCGCGGCCACCGGGCGCGAACGGCTCCGATTCGGCTACCGCGCGGGCAACGGCACCGAGACGAAGCGGCAGGTCGAGCCGTACCGCCTCGTCTCGACCGGCCGCCGGTGGTATCTCGTCGCGTACGACATCGGTCGGGAGGACTGGCGTACGTTCCGGGTCGACCGGGTCTCCCAACCCCTCGCCACGGGGGCGCGCTTTGTGCCGCGGGAGCTGCCGACGGGCAGTGCCGCGGAGCTGCTGGGGCACTCCATGTCCCGGCAGCCGGAGCACGCCATCGACGTGACCTTCGAGGCCCCGGCGGCGTTCGTGGCCGCGCGTCTCCCGGAGACGCTGGGCGCGCCGGAGGCGACGGGAGAGGGGACATGCCGGCTGCGGGCGAGGTCGGCGGACTCGCTGGAGTGGGTGGCGCTCCGACTGGCGCTGGTGGACTGCGAGTTCACGGTGCACGGACCGCGGCCGCTGGTGGAGTACGTGACGGACCTGGGCGCGCGCCTGACCCGGGCAACTCCTGTCCGGTGACGCCGCGGGCGCAGGAGACGCCGCGGGCACAGGAGACCCCCCGGCCAGGAGCAGGAGCCGCGGGCCCAGGACAGGAAAGGACCCCGGCACCGGGGGGGATGGTGCCGGGGTCCGTCTATGGGGGCCTTTGCCCGCCGCGGGCGATTACGCCGCCGCGTCGAAGCCCGTGTCGCGCGCCATCCGCTTCAGCTCCAGCAGCGCGTGCTTCTCGATCTGCCGTATCCGCTCCCGCGTCAGGCCGTGCTGCTTGCCGACTTCCGTCAGGGTGCGCTCCCGGCCGTCCTCGATGCCGTACCGCATGCGGATGATCGACGCCGTACGGTGGTCGAGCTTGCCGATCAGGTCTTCCAGTTCCTCGCTGCGCAGCAGCGTGAGCACCGACTGCTCCGGCGAGACCGCCGAGGTGTCCTCCAGCAGGTCGCCGAACTGCGTCTCGCCCGCGTCGTCCACCGCCATGTTCAGGCTGACGGGGTCGCGCGCCCAGTCGAGGACGTCGATGACGCGCTCAGGCGTGGAGCCCAGCTCCTTCGCGACCTCCGCGGCCTCCGGTTCCCGCCCGTTCTCCCGGTTGAACTCGCGCTGGACGCGGCGGATCCGGCCGAGCTCCTCCACCAGGTGGACAGGGAGCCGGATCGTGCGGGACTGGTCGGCTATGGAGCGGGTGATCGCCTGGCGGATCCACCACGTGGCGTACGTCGAGAACTTGAAGCCCTTGGCATAGTCGAACTTCTCGACCGCGCGCACCAGACCGGCATTGCCTTCCTGGATCAGGTCGAGCAGGGGCAGGCCGCTGCGTGGGTAGCGCCGGGCCACTGCCACCACAAGCCGGAGGTTGGAGCGGATGAAGACGTCCTTCGCGCGCTCGCCCTCGGCGACCAGCGCCTCGAGCTCCTCGCGCGTGGCGTCGACGGCATCGCTCTGCACCTCTTCGTCGAGGATCTGCTGGGCATACACGCCCGCCTCGATGGTCTTGGACAGCTCGACTTCCTTTGCGGCGTCGAGCAGCGGCGTACGTGCGATCTCGTCGAGGTACATGCCGACCAGGTCGCGGTCGGCGATCTCCCCGCCCACGGCACTGCTTGCCCGGCCGGTCCCAGTGGACCCGACGGACTGACGACGGGCGACGGCACGGGTTGCCATGCGAGCTCCCTTGCTGAGTAGGTCGCGACACCCTTCCGGGTGCCCTGCATCCGTTGGAAACAACGACTGGAATCCGGACAGAATTCCCACGCGACACATCGATTTTCGTGATCTTGCAGTACCCTGTCCGGCCATCGGGAGGAAGAGTGCCGAAGGATCACACAGAGGTGCAGGTCAGGGCGGGCACGGAGGCCGATCTCGATGCCCTCACGGAGCTTTACAACCACTACATACGCGAGACCGCCGTCACGTTCGACACGGCTGCCTTCACACCCGAGCAGCGCCGCCCATGGCTGCACTCCCACCCTGAAGACGGCCCCCACCGTCTTTTGGTTGCTCGGGATGTCCGCTCTGCCCTAATTCTTGGGTACGCGACGAGCAGCCCCTTCCGCCCCAAACCCGCGTACTCCACCTCGGTCGAGGTCAGCGTCTACTGCGCTCCCGATGCGGCGGGCCGCGGCATCGGCACACTCCTCTACAAGGCGCTCTTCGAGGCACTCGACGGTGAGGATCTGCATCGCGCGTACGCCGGGATCGCCCAGCCGAACGAGGCCTCGGCCCGGCTGCACGCGCGTTTCGGCTTCCGGCACGTCGGTACGTACCGCGAAGTGGGCCGCAAGTTCGGCCGGTACTGGGACGTGGCCTGGTACGAGAAAGACCTGGGCAAAGTCCTGGGCAAGGACCTGGGCAGCAGCGGCTAGCCGAACTGCAAGGACCGCTTCGCCAGGCCCATCCAGAAGCCGTCGATCACGCTCTTCCCGCTCTTGAGCTCGCCCTGAGACGCTCCCAGGGTGACGAAAAGCGGCGCGAAGTGCTCGGTCCGCGGGTGGGCCAGCCGGCCGGCCGGGGCCTTGTTCTCGAAGTCCAGCAGCGCGTCCACGTCCGCCGCCGCGAGCGCCCGCCGCCCCCAGTCGTCGAACTCCGCCGACCAGCCGGGAGTCCCCTCATACCGCAGCGCGGCCAGATTGTGGGTGAAGAAGCCGCTGCCGACGATCAGCACGCCCTCGTCGCGCAGCGGCGCGAGCCTGCGCCCGATGTCCATCAGCTTCTGCGGGTCGAGCGTGGGCATGGAGATCTGGAGTACGGGGAGGTCGGCGCCCGGGAACATCTCCACCAGCGGGACATAGGCGCCGTGGTCGAGCCCTCGGTCCGGGACATCCTGTACCGGCGTTCCGGCGGTGCGCAGCAACTTCCGTACGGAATCGGCGAGTTCGGGCGCGCCGGGCGCGTCGTAACGGACCTGGTAGTAGTGCTCGGGGAAGCCCCAGAAGTCATACACCAGCGGCATGGTCTCGGTCGCGCCGAGCGCGAGCGGGGCGTCCTCCCAGTGGGCCGAGACCATGAGGATCGCCTTCGGGCGCGGCAGGGACGAGGACCAGGCGGCGAGCTCGCCGGGCCAGACGGGGTCGTCGGCGAGCGGCGGTGCGCCGTGCGAGAGATAGAGGGCGGGCATGCGCTCCGCGGCAGGGGTGGCATTCATGACAGCGGCTCCCGATCCACATCCGGTCCGGTCTACGTCCGACCTACGTGGTCCGACCTACCCGGGCGACCTACTTGAACTTTCAAGCTACATCGACTCTAACCTCACATAGTTCAACTTTCAAGAATGGGTCGTAGAGTGGGATACATGAACACGGCATCCACTGGCGGGGGCGGCCGCGAACCGCGCTGGCTCACCGAGGACGAACAGCGCGTCTGGCGCGCCTATCTCCATGCCACCACCCTCTTCGAAGACCACCTCGACCGCCAGCTCCAGCGCGACGCCGGCATGCCGCACATCTACTACGGACTGCTCGTCCAGCTCTCCCAGGCCCCGCGCCGCCGTAAGCGGATGACCGAGCTGGCCATCGACGCGAAGATCACCCGGTCCCGGCTCTCGCACGCGATAGCCCGTCTCGAGAAGAACGGCTGGGTACGCCGCGAGGACTGCCCCTCCGACAAGCGCGGGCAGAACGCCGTGCTGACGGACGACGGCTTCAAGGTCCTCGAACGGTCCGCGCCCGGCCATGTCGAGGCCGTACGACAGGCGATCTTCGACCGGCTCACGCCCGAGCAGGTCGGACAGCTCGGCGAGATCATGCAGATCATGGCCGCTGGACTCCAGCCGCAGGACTCCGGCGCGGACCTGCCCTGGCTGCGCTGACCCCACACGGCACGAGAAGGGCCCTGCCCGGGTTAACCCCGGGCAGGGCCCTGTCCGCTTGACCTCTCAGCGTCCGCCGAGCTCGTGTCAGTCCACGACCGTCAGTGCGCGACCGTCAGTGCGCGACCGTCAGTGCGCGACGACCGGGACCTTGATCTCGTCCTCGAAGTCCTCGACATCCTCACCCGACGCCCCGGTGACCGAACCGGCCCCCGGGCGCCCGGTGTTGATCAACGTGAACGCGATCGCCGCGGAGGCCACCAGGATCCCGACCGCCCACCAGATCGCGGACGAGAAGCCGTGCACCATGCCCTGCAGTTCCAGCAGCTTCGGGTCGGCCGCTCCCGCTGCGTGCGAGGTGATGTACGCGGTCGTGGCCGAGGCCGCGATCGTGTTCAGCAGCGCCGTGCCGATCGCGCCGCCGACCTGCTGCGAGGTGTTGACCATCGCGGAGGCGACACCGGCGTCAGCCGGGTTCACGCCGTGCGTGGACAGCGACATCGCCGGCATGAACGCCGTACCCATGCCAAGGCCCAGCAGCACCTGCGCCGGCAGAATCAGACCGGCGTACGAGGTGCCGATCTCCAGCTGGGTCAGCATCAGCATGCCGACCGCCGCGACCACGAAGCCGGGGCCCATCAGCAGCCGCGGCGGAACGCGGGTCATCAGCCGGGCGCCGATCTGGGTCGAGCCCGCGATCATGCCCGCGATCATCGGCAGGAACGCGAAGCCCGTCATGACCGGGGAGTACCCCTTCACGACCTGGAGGTAGAACGTCAGGAAGAGGAACAGCCCGAACATCGCGATGATGGCGAGGCCCAGCGAGAGGTAGACACCGCCGCGGTTGCGCTCGGTCAGGACGCGCAGCGGCAGCAGCGGGGACTTGACCTTCGCCTCGGTGACGACGAATCCGGCGAGCAGCACCACGGAGGCGACGAACATGCCCACGGTCAGGCTGTCGGACCAGCCGGCGGACTCGGCGCGGGTGAAGCCGTACACCAGCGCCACCAGGCCCAGGGTGGACAGGACGACGCCGGGGATGTCGAGCGAGGAGCGGTTGCGCGCGCCCTCCGGCTCACGGATCACGAGGTACGCGCCGACGGCGGCGACGATCGCGAAGGGGATGTTGACGAAGAAGGTCCAGCGCCAGTTCAGGTACTCGGTGAGGAAGCCGCCGAGGATCAGGCCGACGGCGCCACCGCCACCGGCGATCGCACCGTAGATACCGAAGGCCTTGGCGCGCTCCTTGGCGTCGGTGAACATCACGGCGAGCAGCGAGAGCGCGGCGGGCGCGAGCAGCGCGCCGAAGGCGCCCTGCAGGGCGCGGGCCCCGAGCATCATCGCCTCGCCGGTGGCCGCGCCGCCGAGCGCGGATGCCGCGGCGAAGCCGAGCAGTCCGACGACGAAGGTGCGCTTACGGCCCCACAGGTCGGCGATGCGGCCGCCGAAGAGCAGCAGTCCGCCGAAGGCGAGGGCGTAGGCGGTGATGACCCACTGGCGGTTGGCGTCGGAAATGCCCAGGTCCTGCTGGGCGGTGGGCAGCGCGATGTTCACGATCGTCGCGTCGAGCACCACCATCAGCTGGGCCACGGCTATGAACACCAGCGCTTTCCAGCGGCTGGGGTCCGGAACGGAAATGTCGGCTGTTTTTGGCATGGAAGTAGCCACCTAAGGGTGCGGAGAGGTCAAAACGGACGTAGTCAGACGTGTTGTAGACGTGGTCAAAGGTGTTGCAGAGGAGACCTGCGGCGCCGGTTCAACTCATCGGCGCGGCCAGGCTGCTTCACCGCTTCACGGGGTGCTGCCGCGCAGGCCCTCCAAAGTCGCGGCCGTGCCCGGCAGTTCGGAGCGCGCAGGCGCTTCGAGTCCGTCCAGGAAAAGCTGCAGATGGCGATGGGTGAACCGGTCGATGTTCAGGCACGCGGTGCCCGGCAGCGGCCGGGTGAGCTGGGAGAGAGCGACGAGCAGATCTCCGACGGCGACATCGGAGCGGAGTCGGCCCGCTTCATGTGCGCGCTGGAAGAGGCCGTCGACTGCCGCTTCGAGGCGTACCCGCTCATTGGTCAGATCGGGAAAATGCTTGTCGAAGGTCCCGGTGAGCAGTGGGCACAGCGCCCCGATCCGCTCGTCGGCGGCCGCATGGGTGAAGCGCCGCAGCGCCTCGAACGGGTCCGCCTCCTCGGCCGCCGCCTCGTGCGCCCGCTGTGTCGTGCGGGCCAGGACGAAGAGGACGACCTCGCGGATGAGGGTCTCGCGGTCGGGGAAGTGCCGGTAGAGCGTGGCATTGCCGACACCCGCCCGGCGGGCGATGTCATCGAGCGGGACCTCGGGCCCGAACTCGACGAACATCTCGCGCGCGGCCGTCACGATCCGCTCCCTGTTCCGCAGGGCGTCCGCCCGCGGCCGGGGGGAACGGCGCGTTTCGGTGTCGGCGGCGGGGCTCACGGCTCCACTTCCTCTCGTGTCTGCCTCGTATCGCTACGTACATCGCATGTACTCGCTACGTAACCGGGGACCTCTTCCCCGTTTCGCAGGGACACGAGTTCAAACGGGGAAACGATCCCCGGTTATTTCCCTTGCAAGATGTGACCTGCATCACAAATGTCTCGCGCGGAATACCACGATCGGCTCACCCGGCGAGCACCCCGCCACCACCCGTCACAGGCTGATCGCAATGAGTGCAGCCAGGGCCCGGCCTGCTGCCGCGGACCCGAAGGCGATTGCATGCAGCCAACGCGCCACCGGATACGCACCACCGGCAGCTCCCGCCGCCTCGGCGCACTCGCCGCCCTCGCAGCTCTCACCCTCGCCGCACTCACGACGGCGAGCGCCCATCTCCCCGACCCCACCCGGGCGTCGGCCGGGCCGGTGGCAGGCGCCGACAAGTCCGCCCTCGGGCCCTGCAAAATCGCCTCCACGCTGGGGATCCAGATGTCGGAGGGCGTGCCGACCCCGCCCGGCTACTCCCGCTCCATCGGCGAGGTCCGCGCCCTCAACCTGATGATCGACTTCCCGGACGCCCAGGGTTCGGGGCGGGCGGTGGACCGGCTCGCGGAGTTCTTCCCGCAGACCGCCGACTGGTTCCGGACCAGTTCGTACGGACGCCTCAGCTATCGCACGCACACCCCGCTCACCGACTGGCTGCGGATGCCGATGCCGTTCGCCGCGTACGGGATAGAGCGCGGTTCCCCCTATGAACCGGGCTACCGCCGACTCGCCCAGGACATCGTGGAGGTGGCCGACCCAAAGGTGGACTTCAAGGCGTACGACCTGGTCAACATACTGGTCACGCCCAATGCCGGGCCGTCGGCGCTGGACACCGTGCTCTCCGTTACCTTCTCCGGCAATGACGAGGCCCCGCTCGCGGACGGCGTGCCGCTCGCCAACACGTCCTTCGTCTACAGCCGCCAGGACGACGGTTCGGGGTCGTACGCCGAGAATGGCTATCGCGTACTGCCCCACGAGAACGGCCATGTCTTCGGCCTGCCCGACCTCTACACCTCCGAGGGCGCGGGCGCGGTCGGCCACTGGGACATCATGTCCGAGGACTGGGGGGCCAACAACGATCTGCTGGGCTGGCACAAATGGAAGCTGGGCTGGCTGGACGCCGGCCAGATCGGCTGCGCGTCCGCGCCCGGCACCACGGATTACGGGCTGACGCCGCTGGCGGTCGCGGGCGGCGCGAAGATGGCGATCGTGCCGCTCACCAGGAACGCGGGGTACGCGGTGGAGGTGCGCACCCGGGCGGGCAACGACGAGGCCGTGTGCGCGCCGGGCGTGCTGATCTACCGCGTGCAGTCAGACGTGGACACCGGGCAGGGTCCGGTGTCGGTCTCGGACAGCACCCGGAACAGCGGGGGCTGCACCCGGCGTCCCAATGTGCATGCGGAGCTGTCGGACGCGCCGTACCGGCCGGGGCAGTCGTTCGTCGACCGGCAGAACGGCATCCGTATCGCGGTGATCCGGGAGGAGCCGGACGGCACCTACCGGGTGCGCGTCACGCGTTCCTGAAGAGCCGCTCCTGCGACACCTGTTCCTCTACGGGGCCACGGAGTTCGCGCTTGAGAATCTTCCCGGTCGGATTGCGGGGCACGGGCTCGTCCCGTACGAGGACATGAGCGGGCACCTTGAAGGCGGCGAGGGTCTTGCCGACGTGCGCCCTCAGCTCGTCGACGGTGACCGTGGCCGCGGCTCGCAGCTGCACCACGGCCGCCACCTCCTCCCCCAGCACCGGGTGCGGGACGCCCAGCACGGCGGCGTCGGCAACGTCCGGGTGATCGTGCAGGACGGCTTCCACCTCGACGCAGTACACGTTCTCGCCGCCGCGGATGACCATGTCCTTGAGCCGGTCGACGATGCTGACCTGCCCGTCGCGCACGGTCGCGAGGTCGCCGGTCCTGAACCAGCCGTCGTGGAACGCGGCGGCGGTCGCGTCCGGGTTGTTCCAGTACCCGCGCACCAGCGCCTGCCCGCGCAGCCACAACTCGCCGACTTCTCCTTCGGGCAGTTCATGACCGTCCTGCCCGGCGATCCGCACCTCGGTGGCGGGGGTCGGCCGCCCCACGCTCCCCGGGTTCTCCCGGTACCCGGGGCCGAAGTTGGCGAGCACGCCGCCGCTGGTCTCGGTCAGTCCGTAGCCGGTGCGCGGCTCGATCCGCTGCCCGTAGCGGGCCCTCAGCCGGGCCATGAGGTTGGGTGGGGCCGCGGCCCCGCCGGTGTTGAGATGCGTGAGCGTCTCAAGCTCTGCCCCGGCCCCTTCGGCGGCGTCAAGCAGCTGGAGCGCGGTGGTCGGCACCCCGGAGTAGTGCGTGACGCGGTGCCGCTCGATCAGCGCGAGGGCCTCTTCGGCGTCCCACTTCCGCATCAGTACGAGCGTCCCGCCGGCCGCCATCGCCGCGTACAGCGTGGTGAACGCGGCCACATGGAAGAAGGGGAACGTCATCAGCACCACCGGCGCGGGCCCCTGCCCCGGCAGCACCCCGCTCGCGAGGGCGGAAGCCGCGGCGTAGAACCGCGGATTGTGCGCGGCCCCGGCCTGCGCGAGCTGAGTGGCGACGGCGCCCTTGGGCCGCCCGGTGGTCCCGGACGTATAGATGATGGTGGCGTCGTCCTCGGCCCGCACCTCGACCCCGGGCGGCGCGGCGAGCGGATCGGGGGCCTCAAAATCTTCGTACCGCTCCACCCCCGCGTCCGGCGCGCCTTCCCCGTGAAAGACGACGACCGGGACGCGGGCCCGCCTGCGCCAGGCGTCGACCCGCGGCAGCCGCTCCCCGTCGACGAGCAGCACCCGCGGCGAACAGTCGTCGAGGGCGTACGCGAACTCGTCCTCGGTCCACCAGGCATTGAGCGGCACCGCCACCAGTCCCGCCAACTGGGTGGCCCAGAAGGCGATCTGCCACTCGGGGTGATTCCGCATCGCGACAACGGCACGGTCGCCCGGCCGCAGCCCGTACACCTCGACGAACCGCCGGGCGAGCGCGGAGGCGGCGGCGAAGAACTCGCGGTAGCTGTACGTCCCGGTGGCGGCGACGAGGAACGGCTGGTCCCCGAACGCCCAGGTGGCCTCGACGAACTCCCGCAGGGTGCGCGGCCCGTCGGCGTAAAGCAGCCCGCCGCCCTCGCCCCGTACGACCTCGAAGGGCGCCCCGGGCGCAGTCAGTGCGGCCTCGGGGCGGGTGGACGGATCGGGGTGCGGCACAGTCGACCCTCTCTAAGCACCTGCTCAGTACGGAGCGACGCTATGCCCGTGCCCCACCCTCGTCAACATCTGTGTACGACCCATGCAGGGAACCGGCCATGAGCATCCCGCCGGGCTCCAGGCCGATGCGCACACCGAAGCCGCGACTGACCCGGTCGAGAGTCGCCCGCAGCCACTCGCGGTCTTCGCCCGACGCGTGCCTCAGCCGCATCTGCCGGCTCTGCACGGCTGCCATCCGCACGTCGGCCGCCTTGCCGGTGTCCGGCTCCACCGAGACGAAATACAGCAGCCGCAGGTCGTCCCGGTACTGCTCATAGCCGGTGATGCCTTCGTAGTCGTCGATGAAGTCGCCGCAGCCGTAGAGGATGGGCTTGCCGCGGTACAGCTCCAACGGGCGGGGATGGTGCGATGAGTGCCCGTGCACGACATCGACTCCGCCGTCGATCAGCGCATGCGCGAAACGGACATGACTTCGCGGGATGCCGTATCCCCAGTTGGATCCCCAGTGGACGGAGGCGACCGACACATCACCCGGTCGTTTCACCTGCCGTACGCGACGGACGACCGAGGCCGCCGCGGCGTCCGACGGCTCCGCCACGAAGTCGACCCCGGCCCGGCCCTCGCCGGCGGCCCAGCTGCGCGGAATGCCGCTGGACGCCATCCCGAAGGAAAAGACGAGCACCCGCGCGCCCCCTTGGACGTCGACCACGGCGGGCCGCCGCGCCTCATCCACATCCCGCCCGGCGCCCACTGCCCGCAGGCCAGCGCCGGCCAGGGAGTCGAGCGTCTCCTCCAGCCCCTGGCGACCGAAGTCCAGCACGTGGTTGTTGGCCAGCACACAAGCATCGGGCCGACCCGCGACCAGGCAGGGAAGGTTGGCCGGATGCATCCGGTAGTGCACCTCTTTGCCCTCGGCGAAGTCGTTGCTGCGCGTGACGCTGGTCTCCAGATTCACCACCCGGGCATCGGGCGCGGCCTCGTCGAGGATCTTCAGCGCATCCCCCCAGGGCCAGGAGTGACCGACCGGACGCGGGATCGGCCCGTTCACCGCCTCCGCCAACTCCACATAGGACCGGGCGTCCGCGGTGTACCGCTCCCACAGGGCGGAGTCGCCGGGGTGCGGGAGGATCTGATCGACGCCACGGCCGAGCATGACGTCACCGCAGAGGAACAGGGTCACCACGTCCCCGCGCATGCTTCCACGCTAAGCCGCGCGGAACGCGACCGGAAACCACCCGGATCCGCGACCGCCGACCACGGCCTGACCTGCGAAAACGGAATGCTTGCCAGGCTGGAGCCCGCATCCGCTAGGCTAGTCGCCGGATCTGGATCAACCGGGTCTCCCCGCCTTCGTAGCTCAGGGGATAGAGCACCGCTCTCCTAAAGCGGGTGTCGCAGGTTCGAATCCTGCCGGGGGCACAGTGTCTGACCAGCGCGTTCGTCCTTCCGGGACGGGCGTGCTGTTCGTCGTAGCCATGGCATTAACCATGAATAGGTTCCGCAGTCATGGCGAAAACAACATCCAGGCGACGTCAGCGCGGCAGCATCCGCCCCAATGGGGCCGGCTTCCAGGTCCGTGTCTACGCGGGGCGTGACCCGCTCACGAAGAAGGACATCTACCTCCACGGCCAGGCCGAGACGCTGGTCGAGGCCGAGAAGGCCCGCACCAGGCTCCTCCACCAGGTCGACGAGAAGCGGCACCCTAAGACCCAGGTGACGATGTCGTTCCTGTTCGATCGCTGGCTCGGGGTGGCCGAGCTGGAGGAGACCTCGCGGGAGCGGGCCGAGGGCATCATCCGCAACTACCTCAGGCCCACCTTCGGCGACCTGAAGGCCGGCAAGCTGACCGCGGAGATGCTGGAGCTCTTCTATGCCCGCCTTCGACAGTGCCACGAGCAGTGCGACGGCAGGCGCAACGGGAAGACCGACCCGAAGACGAAGAAGAAGCACGTCTGCAGGGATCTCAAGCCGAACTCCATCCGCAAGATTCACTTCATCCTGCGGCCCGCACTCGACCGCGGCCTGCGATGGGGCTACGTGACTACGAACGTCGCCGCCCTCGCCGAACCCCCGTCTCAGCCGAAGCCGAACCCGGACCCACCCACACCCGAGGAAGCAGCCCTCGTCCTCAATACGTCCTGGCAACGAGACCTGGATTGGGGGACGTTCCTGTTCATGACAATGGTGACCGGCTCACGCCGCGGGGAGATGTGCGCACTTCGCTGGTCGGACATCAACCTCGACCGCCTCGAACTCTTCGTAAAGCACTCCCACAATGGCCGCCGCATCAAGGACACCAAGACCCACCAGCGCCGAAAGCAGGCCATCGACGTGATCACACGCGCCGTCCTGGTCGCCCACCGGACCCGCGCCGAGGAACGCTGCAAGGCTCTCGGCGGCGAGCTCGCGCGTGACGCCTTCGTCTTCGCCAGCGAACCCGACTGCTCAGCCCCGCTCCTGCCCCCGAGTGTCAGCCAGCGCTACAGCCGCCTGGCGAAGAAGCTGAAGATCCACACGCCGCGCCTGAAAGATCTCCGTTCCTACAACGTCACCGAGCTCCTGGGTGCCGGCGCCGACGTACGGACCGTCGCTGGCCGCGTCGGCCACGGCGGCGGAGGCGCGACCACCCTCAAGTACTACGCGGCCTTCCTCGCCACCTCCGACCGCCAGGCCGTCACCGCCTTCGCCAAGCAACTCCCGGTCCCCGAGGCCCTGCTCACGGACCGCCCGGTTACCACCGCCATCAACGGTCTGCGCCTCGCGTGCGAGTGCGGCAACGAGTCACTGTGGGCCATGCTCGTGGTCACCGAGGAGGGGGCAGAGGCCCTGTGCGGCCAGTGCGAGGCTGCCGTCGAAGCCCGCCCAGGCACGGCAGTAGGCCCGATCGGGCGCACCATCAAGGTGGACGTGACCCCACCCCGCGACCTCGCTCCCTGGGAAACGATCGCCCAGGAGCTCACCGAAGCCATCAAGGACGGCACGCTGCTTCCCGGCGAGGAAGTCCCCACCATCGGCGACATCGCCCAGGCCCACCGCGTCTCCGTCGGCACCGCCCACCGCGCCTTCACTCAGCTCAAGCAAGCCGGTCTGATCGAGGTCGGCCGAGGCCGCCGAGCCGTCGTACTCAGCCACCAGGAGGAGACCGTCGATACCGCGTAGCACCCGTGCGGTCGACAAGGTGGTGGATGCCCAGACGGCACTCCGACACCGGATCGGGCCCAGGTCTTGGAGATCGACGGTCGATCGCGTACCACGCGGAGCGGACATGCTCCACCGTTACCGTGCGAGTTCCGCGCCGACTTCGTAGCTGGCTGACTACGTAAGGGCTGGCACTTAGAAAATGCGGGTACGGCCCGGGGGCCAGGGCCTGGGCTACTTCATGCAACTGACATGACCGGCTGCTGAGTGCCGCAGTCATCCGCGCCCGTTGCCGCCAGCGCTAACAGCGCGCACAGATCCTCGTCCTCCGCCCCGGTGTGACCGCAACCGCATCACCGGCGCTGCTACTCGCAGGAGGACCGATCCGCCAGCGGTACCTGCGCCGCGCCTACCGAGCAGACGCCCGAGCCCTGTTGTGTAAGGAGGAGGCTGGGTCAGACCCGCATACTTCGTGATGACGAACTCGGCCTGGCGCGGGCTGTGCTGGCCCACCGAGCATCTGCTGAGGAAGCCCGGATAGTCCAAGTACCAACCGTCTGGCTACACCTGATGACACTCGCATTAGGAGTTCGAGCGGGCGGGCCTTGGAGAGTACCTCGCCGTGTGGGGCCTGACCGCTCGGGATCGCTCAACGCCGGGACTGTCTGCTGTCGTTGATGTCAGGTTGGACGGCCGGACGGAACGTGTCGAGGCTGAGCTGTTCACGGATGGTGGAAACAACGCTGTGGTGCGGCTGCCCGGCCGCCGGTTCCCCGGTGTACTGATCCAGGGCGACTCTCTCTCCATCCTCCGCAGCGACGTTGCTGAAGTGGTGGAGGCCACTGACCAGGGCGATGTGGCTGAGGCCCGCGACGCCGCCGGCCTTCTCCTGGAGGACCTCGACGCGGTGCTCGCGCGCTACGCCGCTGCGCTGGAAGCGCACGAGATCCCGCTGCCTTACTGGCCCTGAGCTTGGGAAGCTGCGATCATTTGCGGCCGGTTCGGTCGTTGACCTGCGGGAACGGCCGAGGTGCGGACTTGTCGAGTTTGGCCGCTTTCGCTGTGATTCCCCGCTACGCCCCGCTAGTTCTGGTGCGCTTGTGGTGCGGAGATGCGACCGCGGCTGTGGGCGTTTGAGGCTCGCTTAACGGCAGGGGACCGGTCCCCCAATCTCCGAGAGCTGCCTGATGGGCCCCAGGCCCAGGCGCCCGACCTCAGCCTGGCACTTGCAAGTCGCTCAGGCCTCGGCGTAGACGAGTAATCGACTATTTGCACGAAGATGCATTGTTATCCACAGCCACCGACACGAACTAGTGGAGATCAATAGTCTGCCGGGGAGGTCATGGCTGCTTGGCCAACACTCGGCGTGGGCCGATCGAGAGAGACGCCAAGGGAGCGGCAGAGGGGGCAGTGACAGCGATGATCCAAGGGAAGCGAAGGGTGCCGACTCTGACGGCCTGGACTGCAATCCTCCTGTACGGGCGGGCGGCGCCTGCGCCCTCCTCCATACCGGCCCGCCTGCCAGGCGCATGGCACCACGCGAGCAACTTGGCCCGTACTAGAAATCGATACGAGTGGTTACATTGTGCGACCCCTGATCGTTACAGTTCTCTCGTGATCAGAGAGCAATGGGACGGTGGCGAGTGGGAAGAGCACTGCCGGCGCCTACTCGCCATGAGGTACGACTCCAAGATCCAGTTCATCCCGGCGCGTGATGGCGGGGATGGGGGGCTAGAGGCCTTCCGGCTCGATGGTGTCGCGTATCAGTGCTATGCCCCTGAAGATTCATTTTCTGTCGAGTCGCAGACCAAGAGCCAAAAGAAGAAGATCTATACGGATCTCAAGAAGCTTTGTGATGACGTGCCAGGGACGTGCCGCCTGCTGGGCGAGATCCGCTTGCATACGTGGATATTGATGACTCCTCAGTTCGATAGTCGAACTCTCGTTGAGTACGCCCGGAAGAAGAGCCGTGAAATAGTCGACCTAGCCCCTGCTCCCACATGGCGCGCCGACTCCTTCGAGATCCTCATCATTACTGATGAGGAATTTGCAGCAGAGCGAACAAGATTGTTTGGCGAGGTGGATGCCAGGCTGAATATCGATATTCCAAGTATCGATGATTCTTACTATGCGTCGGCCGCAGGCACTGAAATGGGGGAGAGGATCGACGTCAAGCTGTCTATTGATCAAGTAATGGCGTCTGATCCGGAGTTCCTCGCCGAGTGCAGGAATGAAATGATCGCTGTCTTCTTTCGAGGGCAGGGTCAGATAGAAATGCTACAAAGGGACTATCCGACCCTGTATCAGGCAGTTGATCGCAGACTCAAGAACGTCTTGTCGACGTTGACGATGACCGTTGCGGGTATACGGGAACCTGGGTTTGAGGTTATGGCCACGCTAGTGCGCAGGCTAACGGACGGACTCCAAGCAGACGCGCCTGGTCTCTCAAGCGTGCTGTGTGAGCAGATAGCCTGGTACGCCGTGGCGGACTGGCTAATTCGATGCCCGCTGAAATTCAGGAGGGTTGCATGACATCCTGGCGCCCAAGCCAGTTTTCATTCGCCCCGAATGGTGGGACGGTAGGCGGCGAAATCGTCGATATCAGGGGCCTGCCCACTCATCTTCCGTTATCCCCCATCGAAGCTTCTCCCGTAGCTCTCCCGGTGCCTACGCGGAGAAGAGCAGCGTGGCGAGTTACGATGGCTACTCTAATCCTCGGTTCGTGTCGAGGTAAGGCGGCCTCCATAGAGCAGCTTCATTGCCTGATGTGGGCTATTTCGAGTGAGAAGAACATGCGGCTGTTCGTCTCTATTTGGAACTCGAACGACCCTCGTGAACAGCCGCTGCGGCGCTTGAGTCCAGATCTCGCCGACACGCTTGCTATCGCTCGCGCAGAGGGGCTGATGGCGGAAAAAGGTAAAGCTCGGTTCGTTCTGCTTCCTAAGGGTGAAGAATATCTGCGCTTGATCGGCACCGATGACGACGTGCTTGTAGAGGAAAAGAGGTTTCTTGCCGGGCTTAGGCCCATATCTGCTACACGTATGTGGGAGAGGTTAGGAAGTGTCCAGCCGCCTACAGAGGTCGCTGCGAGGGGGAACACGTGACGATCAAACTGGTTGACCTAGAGGTTTGTTCCCGAACTGCTGCGGGTACATTGCGGTACGCGGCAACGTTCGGCGACGGATTGAACGTCTTGGCTGCCCCCAATAGTTTTGGCAAGTCTACATTCCTTCAAGGCGTCATTTACGCTCTGGGATTAGAGGGTATGTTTTCGGCTGGACGTAAACCGCCGTTCGGCCCAGCAATGTTGTCTGTCGCGGATCTTCCAGATGGGACTCGCGGGCGAGTGCGTGAATCGTGGGTCATGTTGACCGTTGCGAATGATCACGGGCATGTTATGCGTTCAAAGAGGTTTGTCGTATCTGATGAGATCGACACTTTCCTGGTTCAAACATGGCAGGCTCAAAATTATGGAGCCCTACAAGATGCCAGGCGAGTCGATATGTTTGTTCGTCAGCCTGGCTCTGCTGCCCGTGAGCTTGGGTTCCATCACGAGCTGGCTCGCTTCGTCGGGTGGGATCTGCCCACGGTCCCAGGGTTCAATTCGGCTGAGGTCCCGCTTTACATTGAATGTCTCTTTCCGTTGTTCTACGTTGAGCAAAAATCCGGTTGGTCAGGCGTTACCCCGAGGATGCCTACATACCTGCGGATCCGAGACATGCTTCGCAGGTCCGTCGAGTTCATTTTGGGACTCTCGACGTTGGACCGACTTCGGGCTGTCGCCGCCCTTCGGGCGGAGGAAGAAAGCCTCAGGACCTCATGGCAGCTTGCCTTTCGGCGGATTTCCGAGGCGGCGGATACCATGCAAGCACGGCTATCATTCTTGAGTGAAAGTCCTGTAACGCCTGCTCGTCGCCAAGACGTTGTAGCTGAGATTTTCGCGAGCGGTCAGTGGGTTCCACTGCAATCAGTCATTGAACAGTGGCGTGCACGGCTTCGGCATTTGGAATCATCTGACCTGGTTCCGGCCGGCCAGCGAACAGATGCAGCACGTGCTGAGTTGACGACTGCGGAGGGCGAACTCAGGAAGCTCGGGGCGAGTCTGCGATTGGCTATGGAGCAGCTCAATCTGGTTCGCAATGACGTGGACTTGTTGGCTTCCCGACTAGCTTCATTGAATGCAGAACGTGAACGGCTGCTGGATCTTCGAAAGCTCCGGCGGATGGGAAGCGGGCTTGAGATCGCGACCATCTCCGATGATGCATGCCCAACGTGTGGCCAGTCCCTGGATGGGCGGGAAGTAGGCACGGGAGTCGCTGCAGATATTGACCAGTCGCTACTTGAGAACGAAGCGGAGAAAAGCACACTTGAGTCTGTGCGGGACGCAGCCTTGCAGAGGTTCGATTCCCTTGACCGAGATAGGCGGGCGGTTGAGTCCCTGATCAATGAATCTCGTCAGAGGGTGCGGTACTTGCGTGACGAGTTGGCGGGGCCTTCTGCTAGTCCGAGTAAGGTGCAGGTGCAGGAGCAGGTCCAGTTGACCTCTATGGTTGATCAGGGGTCGCGAATCCTTGATTTCGTCGAAGACACGAATGAATTGCTCGGCGAAATGGCGGAAGAGTGGCAAGATATTCGTGATCGAATGAGGGATCTGGGCGATAGTGCGGCAAGCCCTGAAGATCAAGCAATCGTAGCGCGACTTCAGCAGAGTTTCAGGGAGCAGCTAGCTGATTACGGCCTTCGCAGTATTCCTCCCAATGAAATCTCGATTGATCCTGAAACACTCCTGCCGGTAAATGACGGAATGGAGTTGGCGTTTGATTTGACTATGGCGATTAGCGCGTCGGATATGATCCGGACGAAGTGGGCGTATTACGTTGCCATATTCGAAGCCGCCCAGGCGTCAAGTAAAGGCCGCCATGCGGGATTGTTGATTTTCGACGAACCTCGCCAGCAGGAGACCGATAGGGGTAGCCTCTCGGAGTTCGTAAAGAGGCTAAGTTCAGGTGCTGCGACCGGTTGCCAGGTTATTTACGCAACTAGTGAGGACCCGAGGGAGTTGCAGCAGGTCCTGCAAAACGTGTCTTACAGCCTGCTTCCTGCGTCGGGAAGCCACCTGCTGGCGCCTCAGTAGGAGCAGTCAGGTAGCCAAGGTCGGCGTAGTCTCAATGGCCGGGTCAAGCCAGCGGGTCGCCGTCCTCGGTCGAGAATGGCGACCCTGCGGTGGAGGCCGGCTTTGGGGGCTGGCGTCATCTCTATCAGGTCTCCCATGGGTGGTCGGTGACGTCAGCCAGCTGGCCAGATTCCTTGCTGTCGGTCCGTTGAGGTTCGGTGCTGACCGCCACTGTGCGGGCTTGTTGGAGTTAGGTGTCGTAGATGTTCCCGTGAGTTCCCGCGGCCTCCCGACTGCGGCGGGACCGCATCCTGGAGGAGGCCCTCGCCAACAGCGCCGATCCCCTCCACCTCGCACACGTCTTTTCCCTCGGTGCCAAGACCAGCTTGCGCTATGCCCTGGCAGTCATCGTGTCCCGAGCTGAGCAGATGGCCGAACCCGGCAGCACCGGAAGTTGACCATAGGGAAAGGGGATCCAGTTGGCGGGGGAGATAGCGACCGCGGTGTTGGGGGCCGGGGTCGGACTGTTCACGATCGCTGGGGCACTCGTGGGCGCGCACCTTCAGGCCCGGGCCGCGCAACGCGCCGCCGAGGTGTCCGCGCAGGCCGTACACGACCAGGATCGACGCACTGCCCGCCGTGATGCCGTGGTTGCGTTCATTCTCGCGGTCGAGCGAGTACGGGACGAGGCGATCCGGCTGCACCAGGGGATGGAAGGGCCGTTCCAGGTGCGATTGCTTAAGGTCGCTGGTCATACGGATATGACCCGAACTCTGACGGTCGTACGAATCGAGGGGCCGGAAGAGATCGCCGTGAAGGCGGCCGAGGTCAACGCCGCCTTGGGCAAGTTGGTGTCCCGGGCTGTCGCCATGCACCAAATCCACGCCTCCTACCAGCTGTTGAGGGAATTGCGGCAGGACAACCCATCGCTGGATACGGCCATGCGTCGACTGGCTCGGCTGCGCAACCACGACGAGCCAGCGTGGGGTCAGGCGTGGAGCGAGGTGTGGGCCGCGATCCGAGACACGAGGGCGCTTGACCTTATGGAGCTGTGGAAACTACGCGATCACTGGCATCCGTCGCCTGGTGCCGGACTCGCCTACCGCCCTCTAGGCGAGGAACTCCGCAGACTGCGAACCGCACTCGACGCCCTGATCGGAGAGTTTCGGGGCTTCCTATAGGAGGTGGACCGCCCGCTTGGAAAGCGATCGGCATATCTGGGAAGTGTCGAACTCGAGGGTCACTCCCACCGCAGGGGACAGCGAAACCGTCAGTTTGCGTGGTCGGTCCTTCAGAATCTGCGAACTCGCGGAGGTTTGGTATCAACACCCTCTAGTGCTGCCGCACGGTCACACCTCAGTTCAGATCCGGGACCTGTGCACCTCGGGGCGTCTAGGGCAACCAAGTACTTCGTCATGGTGGTTGGTTGTATTCTGACCTGTTCGGCCTAGGAGCCGAAGTCACGAACAAAGGTGCTGAGTTGACAGACCTCAAGAAGATGGCGGAGCAGCTGGACGTGCTCATCCAGGAGTACTCCTCGATGAGCAGACCTCGGGTGGACGAGAAGGTGCGTATCCTCAAAAATCGACTTGAGGCTGCCGTTGAACGCGCTTCGCTTCCGGGGAGTACGTACGCCACGCAATTGGCACATGTTCGATCAATGAGCGCCACTGACGGTTGGAGGTTGGAGGCCATTCACGGCATCGCGGTCGGACTCCGCGACGACATCCAGGCGGGATGGATTGACTCAGTGGTGGAGCTGGTCCACGCCGACATGCATAGCGACTACTTGGAGATGGCGGAGTCGCTCCTCGACTCGGGGTACAAGGACCCGGCGGCGGTCATCGCAGGAACGTCCCTCGAAGTCCACGTGCGAGCTTTGTGTGTAAAGTCAGGAATCGTCACGGACGTGGCGGGTAAGCCCAAGAAGGCCGACACCATGAACGCCGACCTCAAGAAGGCGGGCGTCTACGACGGCTTGCAGCAGAAGCAGCTCACGGCCTGGATGGATCTGCGCAACAAGGCGGCACACGGGAACTACGCCGATTATGACAAGTCGCAGGTCCGGCTCTTCATCGACGGCGTTCGGGCCTTCATGGTGAAGTACCCGGCGTAACTGAACGGGAAGCTCCAGGCGCGGCCGGAGGAGCGGCTTTGGGCAGGAGCTGCCATGGGGCGAGAGGTCGGGGCCCGTAAGCTATCCGCGATTCGGGCAGTCTCTGGACCTGCCCGCAATAGCCCGATGTGGGCCCCGATCTTCGAGGCTCGCCCCATGGTGGCTGGCTAAAGCCCAAGACCGGGAAGTTAGGGCGGTTCGGTCGTTGTCCGGTGGCTGGTCAGGGTGATGGCGGTGATCACCGCTGTCTTGTGTCCGACGCTGCCTTTGGTCTTGTTGTAGGCGTAGGGCGACAGCGTGCGTTTGACGCAGCGCGGGCTTGTGCGGGAACGGCGTTGTGGGGGAGCGAGGTTGCGGGTGTGGACCAGAGCTGCGACGAGGTCGGCGGGATTTGATGTTCTGGCGTTGATCACGGTGAGCCGGACGGTGTGCAGGGCCACGGTCAAAGACAGCCGATCGGGGTCGAGGTGAGCGCTGGTGGCGGCTTCGGTGATGGCCTGGCGGCTGGCCTGGTAGAGCGCCAGCAGTGCGAAGAGTTCCTGCTCGACGCCGTCCACGGTGCGTGAGCGCAGGACGCGGTCTGGTCCGCGCAGGGTGACTTTCAGCCCGTAGAAGGCGGTCTCGATCTCCCAGCGCTGGTGGTAGAGGGCGGCCAGTTCCGCGGCCGGATACCGCTTGGGGTCCAGGAGCGTGGTGACCCGTCGCACGGTGCTGGCGTGGGAGGTGCCGTCCGCGTGCGTCGCGGTGATCTGGTAGCTGATCACGCGCAGGGTGAGAGCGGTCATCGCGGGCGGTGCAGTGCGGCGGCCGCGTTGCTGCCATTTCGCCAGCCGGTCAGCGGAGCGGCGGTCGGTGATCCAGGTGAGGTGGGTGCCGTCGGGCAGCGGGCGGATCACCGGTAGCAGGCGTCCGGCCTGCACCCGCCACAGCAGGTCGGCTCCGGTGGCGGCGGTCTCCCTCAGCGCTTCGAAGCCGTCATAGCCTCGGTCGGCCAGCAGCAGCATCCCGGGCCGCAAGGATGCCAGCAGGCACCGGGCCTGCGGCAGTTCGGTGTACTGCTGCGACCCGAAGCCCGCGTCGATCAGCGCGCGGGTGCCGCACTCGACCAACGCGGTCAGCCTCAGCTGGGGATAGCCGGCCGGGCGTGTGGTGCGGGCGGCATGCCGGCGGAAGCACGCCACGTTCTGCGGGCTGTCGGCCACTTCCAGGCAGGTGCCGTCCCAGGCCACCAGCCGCAGCCCCCGCCAGAACACCCCCGGCGTTGCAGCCGTGCCGACCGGCCCACGCAGCCGGTCGAACAGCAGCACCAGCGGCTTCACCCCAACCGCTGCCGTGCCTGCCGCAAGGCAGCAGCCGACGGATCGGCCACCATTCCAGCCGGCCATCGGGCCGTCATCGCCGCCCACACCCGGCGATACCCACAGTCCCCGAACAAGCCCAGGGCCAGCACGAAATACACCACCACCCGCGCCGGCAGCAGCCGCACCCGACGCTCCGCACAGCCCGCCGCCTGGACCACCTCGTCCACCAACGACGGCGGAACCCACCGCGTCAACGCCCCTAAATGACACGGCAGCCACACCCATGAACGGTCCCGAACCACCTCGCCGGTGGCACACTGAACAGACAACGGAGCCCCCACGAACCGTGACCTCGACACTCACAGTCCGCGCCGGGCTCCGTTCCCATGTCAACCCACCCGACCAGCCACAACACCACTTAACTTCCCGGTCTTGGCCTAAAGCCGCGGAGCCGACCGCCCCAGCCCCGTGCCGACCGCTTCTCTGACGGTTAGCGTCCGCGCTCGGTGCGCCGCCGCCCGGCCGGGAGCAGCCGGCGAAGACAGGGGCTGCCCCCGAGCCGGGGGCAGCGGCGCGCGCCGCGCTTGCGCGGCGCCTTGAACCAGGAGAGAAAGTTGTAACTCGCTGACTGGCAGCGTTTGTGTCCGGTCCCGGTAGATGCTTGACACTTCGGTCCCAGCTGATGGTTGACGGTTGGTACTCCAGACGGGCCACGACTTCTGGATGCGCTGCAGCAAGTTGTTGTCCTGAGTCACCGTCCACGCAGTCCAGGGCGCTGCGGAGGCTGCGCGGTAGCTACTGCCTGGCTCTCGTTCAGCGGCTCAAGCCGCTCGGCGAGACTCGGTGCTGTCTCCCCTACCACCACAGCGGACCGCTCGTGCTCCTCGCGCATCCGTGCCAGCCAATCCTTCTGCTCGTCGCTGAGCTGGTACCGCTTGGTCTCCATGGTCTCCATGGTCTCCTTGGTCTCCATGGTCTCCATGGTCTCCAAGCGAGCATCGACCTCGCCTGCCTTCCGTTGGATCTGGGAGAGGAGTTCTTCGGCCTCCTCCAGGGTGCGGGCCGGCGCCTCCAACCCGAACGCGGTGGCGAGGCGCCGGACCACTTCGCGCGAAGGGTGTTTACGCAGGGCCTCAATAGCGTCCGCCACGACGGAGTGCCGGTCCAGGGCCGATGACTCCCTGGTCGGGCGGCGCCTCTTGCGAGCCTCACGTTCGGCCTGTTCGACGGACGGGGAGAGGGCGCTCGCCGCGTGGGCCCGGCGTAGCTTGCGCTCGGCCTCCACGCGGGCCTCCTCAGCCTCGCGCCGCAGTGAGAGCTGCGCTGGGGCTGGCGGCTCCCGGAGCAGGTCGGAGATCATGCGATCTGGCCTGGACTGTCCGAGGAATTGGGCGAACGCGGCGACGGCACGCTGCAGCAACTCCTTCTCGCTGCGGGCGGCGCCGAGCTGGGCTTGGGTCCGCTCGTCTTCAAGCACCGCGAGCGGGAGCCAGATGTGGTTCTGTTTCTTGGCCCTCGTGATGCCCGGGTACGTTGCGAAGGCGTTCGCTCCGTGCCCGTACAGCAGTGAGGTGTCACAGGTCAGACCCTGGCTCGCGGCGATCGTCATGGCGTAGCCCAGCGACAGCGCTCCAGCGGCGATCTTCTCCTTCGTGATCCACACCGATTCGTACTGCGGCCCATTCCCTCCGGCGCCGTCCATCCGCCAGCTGATCTGGACCCGGTGGTCCTCATCAATCGCGGTGATGACGGCCCGGTACCCGTTGAGCACATTGGGGCCTTCGCCTCGGCGCTCGCGGTAGTCGTTGATACGGACCCGGACCGCATCGCCGACTGCGAGGGTCAGGGTGTCACCGCCGGGCAGCGCGTAACGGTGCTCAGCGCCGAGTTCGCCGGCGGCACGACGGATCTGCTGTGCGCCGATGTTGAGGGCATCGACGTCGCTGTTCCGGGCGGCGAGTACGACCATGTTCGCAATGAGGTCGTACGTGTTGGGCCACCGCTTCCGGAGCTCGTCCCAAGTGGTGAGGATCTGCGAGCGGGCCTCGTCCGCAGTGTCGGCGGCGTGGACCCGGCCGCCCTCGGCGAGCATCTGCAGGGCCAGCTCGTGGTCACCGGTACGCCAGACCTCCAGCGCCGCCCGCTCGGCGGCGTCCTCCTGGCGACGGTTCTCGGTGAGGGTGAGCCCGTGGACCAGGCGGTGGGCCTCGCGAAACCAGCCGCCGGGGCCGATCGCCTGCAGCTGCAGGTGGTCCCCGATGGCGATGATTTTGGTGCCGGTGCGTGCGGCCTCGGTCATCAGCACGGAGGCGGCGCGGTCATCGACCATGGTCGCCTCGTCGAGGCACAGCACGTCGATGCCGCGCAGGCCTTTGCCGTGCTCGATCTCGGTCAGCCAGGCCGCGATGGTCTTCGAGGGGATGCCGGAGACGCCGTACAGGCTCTGCGCGGCGACCGCGCTCAAGCAGGCGCCCGCATACGTGGCATCGTTGTTATCCCAGCCGATCCGGCATACCTCCATGAGCGTCGACTTGCCCACTCCGGCGGCGCCGACCACAGCATCGATGCCGTGCCCGGCGGTGAGCAGCCGGGTCACCACCGTGTGCTGCTCCTCGGAGAGCGGCCAGCCGACCGCCTTCTCGAACTTCGCGATGGCTTTGGCAGTTGGGGCCTCGCTCAGCCGGACGGAACCGTCGTTGAAGCGTGCCAGCGTCTGCGTACGGACGACGTTCTCGGCGTCGAAGATGTCCTGGGTGGTGTAGCGGTCGGTGGACGACATGACGGCGGAGCCCACGGATGGCACGCGCACCGCGTAGCCCTCGACCGCGAGGACCTGGTCGGCGAGCTGCTCCAGGCGGTCCGGGTCGGCGTCGATGGCGTATGGCAGCGCGTTGGCCACGGCCGCCAGCAACTCCGCGCGGCTGAAGGACTTTCGCGACTTGGTCAGCCCGGTCCTGGGGTCGAACAGGATGGCGGCGAGGTCGGAGGACGCGGGCATTCGTGGCCCTGAGCCCGGCCCGTCGGCGTCTGCTTGGCCGTCCGGGCCGGGCGGTCCAGGAGCGGCTCCCGCCACCATCGCATCGACGTCAATGCCCATCGCCTCGGCCCGTCGACGCCAGCTGTCGCGCATCGTAGTGGCGTCGACATCGAGCTTGTCGCGCCTGGTCGCCATCGAGACCGCCGCCTTCTCCTGGCGACTGGCGTCGGCGCCGGCCTTCTCCTCCACGAGAGCGGCCCGGCGCGAGAAGGCGTCGCGCAGCTCGGCGGGGATGCCCACGATCTCCCAGCCCCCGGTGCGTTCGTTCCGCTCGCGCCGTACGCCGAACCGCTCGTTCAGCAAAGCTCGGACGCGTGCCTTGAAGTAGGCGTCGGCGGCGTTGGCGTGCGCGTGCAAGTCGTTGCCGGAGTTCGCGATCGAGCGCCACTTGCCGTCCTCGCACAACCCGATGTTGGCGATCGTGACGTGCAAGTGCAGATGCGGGTCGCCGGGCTCCCCGGCCCGGACCGGACGCGCGCTCTGGTGCTCGACCGACCACGCGAGCAGGCCACCGATCGCCAGCCGTACGGGCTCGCCGTCCTCACTGCCGACCGCGTAGCCACACCACCGCTCGACCTGCCCGAAGGTGTCCCGCTTGGCCTGATGGACCAGTTCCCGCAGCTGCTGCTCGTCGAGCAAGCCCATCAGGATGCTGTCGGACTTCGGCAGGTCGAAGACGAAATCCCAGCCGCGGACACGGCCGTCGACGCGTATGTCCTTGTGCGCCCAGGCGACGGCGAGTTCCTGCTCGCCGTAGATGTCGGCGACGGAGAGTCCGGCGGCCCGGGCCAGCTTGTGGAGTGTCTCCACCTGCATCCGATGCGCCTCGCCCTGGCGGTGCACCATCCGCTGCATCCGCTCCAGGACCCGCTGCTGCTTGGGCTTGCCCTCCAGGAGGACCGCAGGCTCCACTCCCTGCTTCTCGGCGGCCTCCACGATCGCCTCGACCACGCGGGCCGTGGTCAACTGCGCCTTCGGATGGGATTGGACGGAGGTCCGGGAGGCGATCAGGCGGGCGCCAGTCGCCGGATGGCACCCGCTCATCAGCCGACGCGCCGCGTTCTTGCCCTCCTGGTCAAGGACCTCGCCCTCGACCAGACCGACCGCCCCCAGTCCGGAGCCCATCCACACCAGGGCGGCGCCACCCTCCGGCCTCAGTCGGTACTCGACAGCTGCCTCCTCGCCGTCGTCGATGACGACGGTCTCCCCTGCGGACGACTCGACCACGGCACATCCGGCCTGCTGCCGCAGCCGATACTCCACCTGCGCGTCCGCGACGATCCTCGTCAGCCATGCCATCCCTGGCCCCCTTGCGGACGCCGCACGGGGCACTCCTTCGAGTTTGGCGGCTCGTCTTCCTCAAGAGCGGTCACTCTTCTCGTCAGATCCGCGACCTTGCGCTCCAAGTCGTCGAGGCGCGCAAGGGCCGCAGTCCACCCTCGTTTAGGCATCAAGTTCACCTCCGTCGGTCCTTGATCCCCTGAGGTTGGCTGTGCCTTCAAGGGCGGAACGGCGAAGAGCGTGGAACTACCCGCAGGGCGGGAATCTTTCTTCTCAACTTCCTGCCAGGCGGGACGGGCCCACTGAGCAACTCGATGTCGCTGGCCGGGGAGAGACGCGCAGTGCCTGGGCACATGCCCGTCTTACGGATGGGCGTGACAGGTGCTCGGGACCCACAGGGACTGCGCCACCGCTGACATAACCCAGGCCATCCCGCTGACATCGGCATGTCCCGTAGGTGATCAAACACAAGTGAGGACGAAGGGGGTTCCCCATGGGGAACCCCGGCAAGCCGGGGCCCGAGTCGGGCCCCGCGCGCACGGGACGAGCCGACCTCCGACAAGTCATCTGGCCCTGCCACCGTCAGGCACCCGGATTCAGCCGGTCGCCCCGCCCCCGCAGCGCGCACGCTGAGTAACGCGGTATCGCTACTGGAGGCGCTCACCTCCGAAACCGTCAGCGATGTCAGCGAAAATCGCTGAGCTGGGGAAACGGTGTCAGCAAAAATGTCAGCGCTTGTCAGCGTTGTCAGCGGAATCGGGTCTTTTCGCTGACAACGCTGACGGTCGCTGACATTAATGCTGACTGCAAAAGACCTGCTCAGCGCTTTTCGCTGACATCGCTGACGGTTTGGCTGCTTCCTTCGCTGGATCCCGGCCGCCGATCACGAACAGTCACCCCTGAGGGCGTTGACGTAGCGGCTTCACCCGCTCGGTCAGGGCGCAGCACGGCATCGAAGCCGGGCACAGTGCAGGCCACGCGCTCGCCTCCCCGGATGCTGGGGGCCGGCGCTGTCGAGCTGGGCTGTCTCGCCCCTTGATTTTCGACTCATCTCTACCGGTGAACTGACCTTACTCATCGGTGCGCTTGAGGATTCTGCACAGCTAAATGCATGCGCTGCTTCCCCGACTCGGCAATCCCGATCGGCCAACTGATCGACCACATCGCCGAGCTGGTCGTGACCGCATGGCCTCCTTCAGCCCCGAGCGGGGGTGCAGGGGCATTGGGCACCTCCTGCACGAACCCGATCTTGCTCTGCTGCACCGGGCACGGGCCAAACGCACCTGACGTCTCCCAACCCTCGGCAGCGAGTTGTAAAGGCGACCTTCCCGCCTGGCAGGAAGTCGAGAAGAAAGATTCCCGCCCTGCGGGTAGTTCGACGCTCTCCGCCGTTCAGCGCTTGTAGACCCGGTCATCCTCAGGGATCAAGTACCGAGAAACCGGATCGCGAAGTGCTCCCGCGCCGCGCGAATCCCTCGCCGAGGCCCGAGACGTCACCCCTAAGTACGCAGGAGGACCGATGCACGACCAGGAAATTCAACCCGCTCCCGCTGTGAAACTGCAGCGCGTCAAGGGCGGCCGTAACCCCAATCGGCTCGCCGTCACCATCGCCGAGGCCGCTGAGCAGCTCGGCGTCAGCTACCAGACCCTGTGGCGGGCCATCAAGGACGGTGAGTTCCCGGGCATCAAGATCCGGGGGCGGATTCTCGTGCCCATCAAGGCCGTCGAGCGGCTGATGGACACGGTCTTGGACTCCGGGCAGCTCATCGACGTCGCCGACTGGACCGCCGCCTGGCGGGCCGAGAACTCCCCGGCTGCGGAGGTGAGCTGACATGGCTACCCCTCGACGTGACCGTCGTGCGAGGGAGCAAGGAGCTGGCCCCGGCTCAGGCCGACTGGCGGGGCCGCCAGGACGAACGCGGTCGAACAGCTCGGGGCATGGCGCCAGTCCTTCTCGCCAGCTTGATCAGCTCCGGCGGAGCCGAGTGTCAGGCGACAGGCATCAGGTCACGGTTCACTGCGCGAGCGGCGATGTGGGACTGAACCATCTCCGAGACCAGCCCTTCAGCGCGCAAGAAGTGGCGTACGGCTTCACCGGCGTGACGAAGCTGCACGTGGGCGCAGACGAGGTCCATGGCGAGACGGACCTGGCGCTCGATGGACAGGCGGGACACGTCGAGGGGCTCACCGATTTCAAGTGCTCCGCCAGCGCCGCCCGGGCCCACGGCGTTGGACGGCCGCTTGGCGTGCCGAGACGGTCGTTGCCCGGATGGTCTGAGATGGCCGGCTCAGTCGAGGTCGAGCGGGACGCGGTACAGCAACTCATGCAGGTGCGCGGCCTTCACCATGACCGTCGCCTCGATGGGCTTGGCGTTGTCCGAGTAGACGACGCGAAAGGTCCTGAGCACGGGCACCTCGGTCGGCAGCTCCAGGCCGACGAACTCTTCCTCGGTCGGGGGACGGCACGACACCCTGTCGACCATTTCTCGTGGTGGGTACCCCTTGTTGGTCAGAAGTGTGGGCGATCCGCCCTTGATCTTCTTGCGTTCGAGAAGAGCGGTGCCCTGGGCGATGTCCATGGGGTAGTACGACCAGACCAGTTCGGCCGGCTCCTCGTCCAAGAGCAGCAGACGCTCGCGCATCGCGGCTGTCTCACCTGGCTCAAGGCCGAGCGCATCACGGACTTGCGTCGGTGGCACGACCTCCGCAACGCGCAGGATGTTGTTGGTCCCTACCTTCGACTGCTTGGCGGCTTCCTTGATCCATACGTAAGGCTCGCCGTCCCGGGCCGGCGGCATCGTCGCGACGCTGTCGAAGGCCTGTTGCGGGCTGTCACGTACGAAGACACCGCGGCCGGATCGGCCAACGATGAAGCCCTCCGCTTTGAGCAGCCCAAGAGCACGCTGAATCGTCTGGCTGGACACTCCGTACTGCGTTACCAGGTCTTGAGTGATCGGCAGTTGCTGACCTGCTGCGAGATCGTCAGACATGATCTCGGCACGAATCTGTGCTGCGATTCTGTGATGCGCTGGACGTGTGTCCGTGTGCTTCGCCATGGATCAGCCGACCTTGGTCCGATAGGTGAGGCGATGACCACGCAGCATGGTCATCTGGGATACCTCCACAGGCTGTTGATCGGACGTGGCGCTGGTACGCGTGAGCACGAGCACCGGTTCGCCCTCGTCCAGGCAGAGCGCCTCGCGGACCTCCTGGCTGGGTATGTCCACCGTCACGTCCTCGCTGACCTCGCTGATCGTGAATCCGAGCTTGGCTACGAGGGTGACAGCGCCTCCAGGGATCTTGCGGGCCTCCGCAAGAGCTGTGCCCCGGGCAACGGCCGCCGGATAGTACGAGTCAGTCAGCTCCACAGGCTGATCATCCAGGTACATGATCCGTCGCCGCACAACAGCCGTTTCGCCGGCCTTGAGGCGCAAGGCCGCCGCGATCGACGGCGGTGGCTCCAGCTCGCGTACATCGACGATCCGCTGCGCACCACGACGTTGTTGGCGCTCCAACTCCTGACTCCAGGCATCGCTCTCCCCTGCACCACGCGGCGTCAGGTATGCGACCGAGTCGGACTCCCACCGGCGACCTGGCACGACTACCCCTTCGTTGGCCTGATTCCACGATAGCCGCCTACTCGCTTGGTGATTCTTTCAGCATGACCCTTGCTAGCTTGATGAGTATCTCACTAAGCTGCCAAGCATGCTCCAGGGCTTGCCCCTGATTGCACGCGGCATTCCGCTGCTCTGAATCCCTTGTCGACCAGCATCGATGCAGGTCGAGCCCGGGATCGGCCGCAGCAAACACAACGGCCTCGGCGAAGTCCGGCCCGTGGTGCACCACCACCACGAAGATCTTCGCCGAGGCCGACACCCACCCCCTGCTGAGACCAGGAGGCTCGATGCACGACCAGGCTAGCCAGTCGGCCGCCGCTGTGAAGCTGCAGCGCGTCAAGGGCGGCAACAACCCCACGCGCCTCGCCATCACCATCGCCGAGGCCGCCGAACAGCTCGGCGTCAGCTACCAGACCCTGTGGCGGGCGATCCGCGAGGGCGAGTTCCCCGGGATCAAGATCCGGGGTCGCATCCTCGTGCCGATCAAGGCGATCGAACTGCTGATGGAGTCCGTCACCAAGTCCGGGCAGCTCGTCGACGCGGCCGACTGGACGGCCGCTTGGCGTGCCGAGGCAGCCATCGCGGAGGTGGGCTGAGATGGCAGTCCCCCGCCGTGCCGCCGTACGCGTCTCAGCCACCTCGACGCCGATCAAGGACTCGCCCGACTGGCGAGCGGCCATGACGGAGAGGGTGGCCCGAACCGCGCCCCGGCTCAGTGAGGACATCGAGCGTCAGGCCGCGTGCGTCGGCTACGACACCGAGCTGTTCTTCCCGCACGAGTCCAACACCGCGCAGGTGGGCGCGGCCAAGGACGTCTGCCGTCGCTGCCCGGTCATTCGGACCTGTCTGATGCAGGCCCTGCGGAACGGCGATGACTTCGGCGTTCTCGGCGGCACGACACCGGCCGAACGGCGCGCCATTCTCCGTCGACTTGTCTCCCAGAAGCGCGACTTGGGGGCAGCGGCATGACGAAGCAGTACACGCCCTTCACGTTCGTTCAGCGGCACGGTGACCCGGCCAACTGGTCCAGCGTCGAGTTCGACAAGTGGCTGGAGACGTGCGACCGGACCCTGGCGATTCGCGCCGGGTTGGAGTGCATGGCCCAGTTCATCGCTGACAACCCCGGTGCGAGCACCCGGGAGGTCCTCGCTGCGTTCAAGCCCGAGGGGGGTGCGCGATGACGGTTACCGAGCTGCGCCCCGAGTCGGGCGAGACGTACACCGAGGCCGCGGAACTCAAGGCGCAGGCCGAGGCGGACGCCATTCGCATCCAGGCCGAAGCCGAGGCGGAGAAGCAGCGCATCGCCAACGCCCGCGCCGCGATGAAGCTCGAGGCCGAGAAGGCCACGCACGCCAAGCGTCTCGCGGAGCTGAAGGCCGCCGAGGCCAAGGCCGAGGCCGAGGCCGCGAAGGAGAAGGCGGACGCCGACGCCGAGGCGAAGGCAGAAGCCCACCGGATCGAGGAGCAGCATCGCACCGAGCGGACGTGGAAGTGGGGCGCCCGCGGCATCTACGCCGTCGGCCTCATCATCGCGGCCCCGATCCAGTTCCTCGCCTTCTGGGACGAGCGCCGGCCTTTCCTCATCGTCGCCCCGGCGCTGCTGGAGGGGCTGGCCCTGGTGCTTGCGTTCGGCGCGGCCTGGGCCGTCGCCCACCGCCGTGACGTGATGCCGTACCGCGTCGGCATCATGGTCGGCGCGCTGATCGCCGCGACCATCAACCTGTGGCACGGCCTGATCGACCCTGCAATCGGGCTCAACGCCGGAATGATCGGCGCGATCGCCTCGCTCGGTGGTCCGGTCGTGCTGATGGCGTACGAGCACGGCATCGCCCAGCGCCGCGACGGCATCCCCTCCTGGAGGGAGCGCCGCGACGCGGCGAAGGCAGCCGAGGCCGCCGCCGCCGAAGCGCAGCGCAGGGCAGACGAGAAGAAGGCCGCCGACGAGGCCAAGGCCGCCGAGAAGAAGGAAGCACAGGACCGCGCGCAGGCCGAGCAGCAGCGCAAGGACGCCGACCGCCAGCAGCGCCACCCCGAGGTGTGGGAGGTCGCCGAAGCGCTCCGCTCCGCCCGTGGTGCGGAGACCGTCACCGAGCAGATCTGGGCCGATGCCTGGTACCGCGTCACCGGCTCGAAGACGATCGGCGTCACGCCCGAGATCGAGGCCCGATCCAAGGCTGCGCAGGCCCGCATGAAGGCCGCTGTCGAGGGCCTGCTCGCGGACGGCGACGAGGACGCGTTGTCGCAGGTCGAATCCCAAAAGCAGCACCTGCGCGAGAAGGACCCGGACGCCGTCGACGGCCGCCGCTTCAACGGGGGCGTCCCTCCGCTGCGCAGGCCCGGCGACACCGCCCCCTACGCGGAGGGCGCGCGCCGCGAGATGAGCCACGAGGGCCGCCGCCACAAGGCCGAGCAGCCTGCCGACTGAGCACCGAGCACCACCCCGAACCGACCGCCGCACGAACTCCCCGAAGGGAACCGCCGTGAACCGCATCGTCCGAGTCATCGCCCTCTCCGGTGCCGCCGCCGCGACCGTCCTCGGCACCGCGACCGCCACCACCGCCGCCACCCCCGAGCAGGCGACCGCCGCCATCGAGGCCGCCGTCGACCGCGCCGCTGGCGCCCCGGTTTCCCTACCGTCCGGCAAGACCCTTCACGTCCGCGGACTCGACTCCGTCGCCTACCGTGCCGACGCCTCCCACCGCACTGCGGTCGACCAGCTCGCCGCCCCCGCCGACGTCAACAACACCGCCCCGCAGGGCGGTGTTGGTGCCCAGCTCCAGCAGCCCGGCTACAACCCGCAGCAGGTCCAGACCCAGGCGGGCAGCGGAGCCGTCCTCGGTACGGGCGCGGTCCTCGCCCTGGTCCTCGGCCTGGTCCTGTTCTTCGGCATCAAGAACGGCAGGGTCTCCAAGGGCTGGGCCTTCACCTCCATGGCCATGGGCGTCGTGCTCGCCGGAACGTTCGTCGGCCCGCTCGTCACCCAGCTCGGAGGCACTGGAGTGACGGCCTTCGGGAACATCTTCGGCGGCCTGTAGGGGCCCTGAGCAGGCAGTTAGCCAGCTCACCAGCAAGCCAGATAGCCAGGGGCGCGGGCACAGTCCGCGCCCCGCCCGGACCCGGGAAGGGACAGCCCATGGCCGTCGAGGTCAGCACCACCGAGCCCACCGAGGACGTCATTGACGTCGAAGAGGTCACCCGCGCCGAACAGCTCCGCAGCAAGGCCCGGGACCTGGTGGCCCGTCACCAGGCCAAGGCCCGCAAGGCGGCCGAGCAGCAGCGCGCCAACGTCGCCCGCCGGGTGAACGAATGGTTCACCAGCACCGATGTCACCGACGCCGAGCTCGCCGCCGAGATCGAACGCAAGCGCCGCCGTGAGCAGCACCAGGGCGAGCGCGAGCTCCGCGACCGCGTGCGGATGCTGCGCGAGCAGCTGCGGACCGCGGACGAGAACACCGCCCCGGCTCTGTCGGCTCAGCTCACCGCCGCCCAGACCCAGCTCCAGATCCGTCAGGACGAGGACGCCGACCGTATGAAGGTCTCCGGCCGCGACCTGGTACGGGCGCGCTGGATGAAGAGGGCCACCCGGATCGGTGTAGTCGGTGCCGGCACCTTCGCTTACCTCAACGGCGTCGCCGCCGAGCCGCTGCTCGCGCTCGTCTCGCTCGGTGCCGCACCCGTCGCCTGGCTCTACCTCGGGCGCGAGTTCGCCGCCGACGAGGCTCCCGTCGTCCCCGGGCAGGTCGGCCCCGAGGCCATGCCGGTCGCCAACAGTGCCGTGCCGGGTGCGCCGTTCGTGCCGGATGCGCTCGCCGCGATGGGCCGCGTCAGCCTGGTCAAGCCCGAGTCGGGCCGCGTCCAGGGGGAGAAGGACCTCGTCACGGCGCTCATCAAGGCCCGCATCATCACCGAGGCCCAGCGGGACGAGACCCACTTGGTCGGCGTCATCCAGCCGTCCGGCCCGGGATGGACCGCCACGGTCGAACTGCCGCGCGGCATCGAGGCGTCCGTCGCCGTTAGCCGGGTCGGGGAACTCGCGTCCGCGCTGAGGATCAAGAAGTCACGCATCGAGATCTCAGCAGACACCAGTGTCGACGGCCACGACGGACAGTTCGTGCTCTGGGTCGCCAACGAGGACAACCCCTACGGCACGGCCAAGCACCCGTCCGAGCTGATCGACGCCGACCGGTGGGACCTCTGGCACCAGGGGGTCCCGCTCGGAGCCGATGCTCGCCGCGAGCGCCACACGATGCACCTGCTGTGGTCGTCGCTGATGATCGGCGGCCTGATGGGCTACGGCAAGAGCTACATGGCCCGCCTGGTCGCGGCTGCGGCCGCGCTGGACCCGACCGTCCGCGTCATCGTCCTCACTGGCAAGACCGGCCCGGACTGGGCACCGCTGCGGCACATCGCCCACCAGTGGATCGCCGGGGCCACCCCGGACATCATCCGCCGCGTGCTCGGGGTGATGGAGCAGACCATCGGCGAGATGCAGGACCGGGGCACCGAGCTGGACCGCCTCTACGAGGAGAACCCCGACTCCGTTCCCGAAGGGAAGATCACGCCCGAGCTCGCGCAGAAGGGGATGGGTCCGGTGCTCCTGGTCGTCGACGAGCTCCAGGAGCTCCTGGACGGTGCCGCCCTGGTGCAGGTCCCCATCGAGGACGAGCCCGAGGGCGGTGGCCGCGCCAAGACCCGATCCGGCCGTGACCTCCTGGTCGAAGCCTTCGCCCGCTACGTCCGCGTCACCCGTTTCGTGGGCGGCATGGGCGTTTTCATCACCCAGCGCCCCTCCGCCGACTCGGTCCCGACCAAGCTCCGCGAGGTCTGTGCCAAGCGAGCGTCGTACCGGGTCAAGGGCGACAACAGCGCCAAGATGGTCCTCGGCGACGACGCGGTCGCCGCCGGCGCCTCTCCCCACCTGCTGACCGAGGCGTCCAAGGGAGTCGTCGTCCTGGACCAGGGCAGCGAGCAGGGCCACGTCACCCTCAAAGCCGACGTCATCGACCTCCCCGAGTTCCGCGAGATCTGCCTCCGCGGCCGCCAACTCCGCACCGACGCCGGGACCCTGACCGGCGACGCCCTGGAGTACGGCAAGGAGGACGCTGCCGCAGCAGCCGCCGCCCTGCTGTTGACCGACTGCCTCGCCGTACTCGATGCCGCCGGGATCGACCGCGCCCGCACCGAGCGGCTCCTGGAGCTGCTCGCCTACCACCACCCCGGCCGCTACGGCGAGACCACCAAGGCCCAGCTCCAAGCCCGGCTCCGCGACGCGGGCGCCGGCACCACCAAGAAGATCGGCGCGGTCGACGGCATGGCCAACGCCAACGGCTACACCCGCGAGCAGATCGCCACAGCGGTAAAAACCGGCAAATAACCTCAGACAGACCCGGTCTGAGCCCCAGCCACCCCGCGGTCAGTGCCCGCTTTCAACCGGTTTGGCCTACGGTCGCGCGCACACCGCAACCGGTCGCCCGACCACCCGGACCGCCCACGGGACCACCTGGCAAACCAGGAGAAAAGCACTGACCACCGGGGGGTGACCACCCCCAAGACCGCCCCACAAACCGGCACATACCGAAGAGGCGCTGCGTCCGCCTGGACAGCACCGGAGCGCCCCGCCCCAACTCCCGAGAAGGAGAACCGACATGTCGAAGGCGACCTACGAGCGGACCGTCCGCGACGCCAAGCGCGCGGGCTGCGAGCTGAAGAAGGGCGACCGCTTCTTCATCGTCATGAGCGTCGCCACCAACGTGGCGCCGTACGAGGACGACGGGTTGTACAGCGAGTACACCGTCACCGGCGATCACCCGCTCTTGGGCGGGGCGATGGTCGGCGGCCAGTCCGTCGAAGGCATCTGCCTGCGCTTCGGCCCGCTCTATACCGAGCAGCCGAGCGGGCTCCGCAACGTGGCCGCCCCCGGCCCGCAGGTCGCCGGTCCCCTGCCCAAGGGCAAGGAGTTCGACCGCAAGCTCACCGAACGCGAGATCGCCGACCTCGAACGGCAAGTCGAGCGCGCCGACTACGCCTCCGGCCGCGGCAAGCGCGGCTGGCTCTGACAGCAAACCGGGGCGCTCCCTCCGCCTGGACAGCACGGGAGCGCCCCAACCCCAACCCGCGACACACGAGCACGCAGGAGGTAGTACGAGATGACCACGGCCACCGCCGCCAGAGCAACCCAGCCCGCCGACATCGCGGTCGACGCCGACCGCCTGGTCGCCGAGATCGAGCAGTACCTCGCCGCCCGCACCCGGGCCACCGCCCACCCGCTCGTCACCAAGACCACAAGCGAGCTGGTCGCCGAAGCGCTCGCCGGACTCGACACCCCGCCTCCGGCTCCCGCCGGGACGGCCCCGCAGCTCACCGCACCCTCGGCACTGCTGCGCCGCCTGCCGGGCTGGGTGCTCTCCCTGCCGCTCATGCGGGCCTGGCACGGCGGGGGCCGCCCCATCACTGCCGCCGAACACCTCGAACTCACCGCGCTGATGATCGAGCGGTTCGGCTGGACCCGCGGCACCGAATGCGGCGAGCGCGGCCAGCGCTGCCTGATCGGCGCCCAGTACGCCCTGACCCGACTCGGCTACGGCGACATCGCCACCCTGCGCACCGCCAGCACGATCCTGCAGGACACCCTCGGGCACGCCGCCGGCTCCTACGTGGTCTGGAACGACCACCCGGCCCGCACCCGCGACCAGGTCCTCACCCTCGTGCGCACCGCGGCCGCCGCCGCCAGGAGGGCCGGGCGATGACCAAACAGCAGCAGAAGGCCGCCCACGCCGCTGAAGCCGCCCGCCGCGCCGAAGCCGCCCGTCAACGGGCCGAAGCCGAGCTGCGCCGCCACGGCAAGACCGGCCCCGTCCGCCCCCGCGCCACCGCCTCCTGAAGGACGACCGCCATGGGCATCAACGTCAGCCACGGCTCGGACCTGTACGGCGAGGAACGACGCTCCGCAACCACGGTCCACAACCTCGGCAAGCACCTCTGCAACGTGCTCTCCTCCGGCGATTGGGCCGCCATCCGGCACCTGTTCGACGGCTCGCTCCGCACCCCGGTCGCCGTCGACCCCAACGAGGCCCGCGTGATCGCCGCCATCCTCCGCCGCGGCGCTGCCGAATGGCGCATGCCCCGCGACTGGGAACAGGAGGCGGGCCTGTTCGCCGACGCCGCCGACCGCGCCTCCGACGCGGGCGAGCCCTGGATCTGGTCATGACTCGCTGCGAGTTCTGCGGCGAGGCCAAGCCGGACGTGTCGGTTCGCAGGGACCCGTTCGTCTGGGAGGTCCTCGATAGGGACTGGCGTGTGCCGATGTGCAACGAGTGCGAGCCAACCCGCTTCGACGACTCCTGACAGTTCCACCCGCGCCCATCCGTTTCGAGCTCAACCCTCCGGGTCGAACCGACAACAGAACACGGGGCGAGGCCGCCAGCCTCCTACAGCAACGGACTCGCCCCGCAGAACCCCTCAACCACCAAGCGGTGCGAAGGAGTACTCCCATAATGCCCGTGACCACCGAAAGCTGGACCCCAACCACACTCGCCCTCGTCGACGACGAGCACGACCGCCGCAACGCCTCCGACGGCCACTCCCGCTACGGCGCATACCTCAACCAGCGGCTGTCTCGGTTCCACGAGTACGACCAGCCCGAACAGCCGCTGCCCACCGCCGAGTTCGCCGCCGCAGCATGGAAGGTCGCGACCTCGCCGGTCATGTCACCCGGGTACGTCGAGATCCGGTCCGACCTCCGCGGCATCATCCCGACGTTCGACGAGGACGGCGACGGGCGGCTTCTCATCGACGTACACGTCCCGCTATATCACCAGGACCTGCGTGCGACCCGGGACATCCCGCTCGGCTGGCAGGACTGGGACACCGAGCGTCACTACCTCTCCTCGTACGCGACCCTGTTCGAGCCAGGCTCCAAGCGCCCCGCCCTGCTGACCACCACCGTCGTGCGCCTGGTGGCGGACACCAGCTGGGGCCTGCCCCCGCAGCAGCACACCCACGGCCACGGCCTGGTCGACGACGCCAAATGCACCGTCGCCGCTCTGGCCTCCGGTATCAACCAGCACGCGGGCCCGATCGTCGCCGCCCTTCGAGGTGAACGGTGATGCCCGCCCGCACTCTGCCCACCCACGGCACACGCAGTCGCTACAGCAACCACGGCTGCCGCTGCGAGACCTGCCGCACCGCGCACCGCGAGTACGAGCAGCGCCGCACCCGGCAGAAGGTGTACGGCACTTGGCAGCCGTATGTCGACGCCGAGCCCGCTCGCGGGCATGTCCGGGAGCTCATGGCTCGGGGCATGGGGTGGCGCCGGATCGCCGAGGTCTCCGGCGTCGCGACCGGCACGATCAACAAGCTGCTGTACGGCGTGCCCGGCAAGGGGCGCCCGCCCGCGCAGCGGATCCGCCGCGAGACCGCCGAGCGCCTCCTGGCCGTCGACTACTCCACGGAACTCCTCGCCGACGGCGCCTTCGTGGACGCCACCGGCACCTGGCGCCGCATCCGCGCCTTGGTCGCTGTCGGCTGGCCCAAGGTGCACATCGCGCGGGCCCTCGGCAACGTCGGCCAGGGCCTGCAGCTCCACGAGCGCCTGGTCCTCGCCTCCACCGCCCGCCGTATCGCCGAGTTGTACGACGCCTGGTGGGACGCCGACCCGACGGCGCACGGCGTACAGCCGGCGCAGGTCGGCCGTGCCCGCAGGTACGCGGCTTCCCGCGGCTGGGCTCCGCCGATGGCCTGGGACGACGACGCGCTCGACGACCCCGGGGCCCAGCCGCACAAGGATGTACGTCGCACGATCTCATCCGCCGAACGGCGCGAAGAGATCGAGCACTTGGCGTCGTTCGGCACCTCGAGCGACGAGATCGCCAAGCGTGTCGGCCTCAGCCCCGACTACGTACGCGGTCTCCTTGGCGGCTGGGCCAGCCCGGCGCGCAACAAGGCCGCGTGATGGCCGGCGGGCTCCCGGTCTTCGACTGGAACCAGGCCGACCGACGCGCCTACGCCGCCAGCTCGCCGCCGAGCGGCTGAGGCCCGGCGGGCCTGTCGCGGCCCGACTGGTCTGGCGCAAGGGCAAGCGCGAGGCCCACCTCTACCTACGCCGCAGGCCAAGCCGAAGCGCGTCATGACCTGGCTCCAGATAGAGGCCCTCGCCAAGGCCCAGGCCGCCCGCCGCTTCTGCCCCGACTGCCGCCGCGACGTCGGCTACTGCCTGCCCCGTCGCTACGGCCACTGCCTCGACTGCCACACAGATTCCGAAAGGAGCTGAACCACCGTGAAGAAGCCCCTCGGACAGCCCGTCGAAACCGGCGAGTTGAACGGCTACACCGTCGCCCTCACCGCCGAGGACTACCGCCGCACCACTTCCTTCTGGTGGCACGCCTGGTCTCCCTCCGGCTCGTACGCGGGCCAGTCCAACAACGAGGACCTGCTCGCCCTCCTCATCGCCCGCCACCGCCTCGACCACGCCTGAACCCTCGACGCCCCTCCCGGCGCGACGTCCACCCCGCGCCGGGAGGTCGGCCACACCCCACAAGGAGAACTCCATCCATGACCGGACCCGAGCACTACCGCGAGGCCGAAAAGCTCCTCGACCACGCCTGCGGCATCGAGGACCGCGGTTCCACCGAGAATCTGTTCCTGCTCGCCGAGGCCCAGGTGCACGCCACCCTCGCGCTCGCCGCGGCCACCGCCATAAGCGGCTCGACATCCGGCGGCATGCCCCTCGCCAGCTACAACGCATGGCACCACATCGCCGGGGTGCCGTCGTGACCACCTGGCGCACCAGGCGCCTGGCCGCCTCCACCTCCACAACACCGGCCTCGCCCCCGAGACCGCTCGCATCGTCATCGCCGACATCGTGCACGTGGGCGGCGGTCAGCCCGTGGACGGCTCCTGGCCGGTCACCGAGCAGAGGAGCACCTGATGCCCATCCGCCCCGAGATGCGGACCCGCTACCCCCGCAACTGGCCGCAGATCAGCCGTCCCATCCGCTTCGAGCGTGCGGGCGGGCGCTGCGAATGCGACGGCCGCTGCGGTCGTCGCCACGTCGGCCGCTGCCCATCTGTCCAAGGCGGGCCCCACCCGGTCACGGGCTCGCTGGTCGTCCTCACCGTCGCCCACGTCGACGACATCCCCGAGCACTGCGCCGCCGACAACCTCGCCGCCATGTGCCAGGCCCGCCACCTCGCGTACGACGCCGCCCTGCACGCCAGGACCGCGGCCCGGACTCGCGCCGCCCGGCTCGTCGCCCCTGACCAGACAGCCATCCCCCTCGCAGAAGGAGACCCCGCGTGAAGATCCGAATCATGGCCACCGACGACGAGGCCGCCGAGCTTGTCGAGCGCCTCCGCCAGGTCGTCACCGTCGTCGAGGAATCCGAGCCGTACCTGAACCGCCGCAGTGACAGCGCCCTCGTCCGCGTCTACGTAGAGGTGCGGCTGTGACCGCTCACCGCACCCAGGAGTGGGAAGACCTGGAGGCCGCCGCTCTGGCTGCGGCCTCCCGCGGCTGGCACGTCTTCCCGCTGCAGGTCGTCGGCCTTGCTCCGGCCGTACGGGACTGGCACGACCGCGCCACCACCGATCCCGAGCGCATCCGTCGCTGTTGGGGCGCCGGCGCCTTCGGCGTCGGGATCGTGCCCTGCCCCTCCGGTCTCGTCGTGCTCGACCTGGTCCCGCCCACTCGCGGCCTCCGCCCACGGCCCGAATGGGATCTGCCCGGGGTCGTCGACGGGACCGACGCTCTGGCCGTCCTCGCCGAGCGCCATGGGGCCGTCTACCCCACGGAGACGTACACCGTTCGCACCCCCTTCGGCGGCACCCACCTCTACTTCACTCACCCCGAGGGGACCTGCCCACCCGCCACCCACGGGCCGAGCAGCCCGCTCGGCTGGCACATCAGCCTGCGCACCGCCGGCTCGTACGTCGCAGCCGCGGGCAACCCGACGCGCTGGGGCAACTTCACCGCCACTCACGCCGCCGTCCCTGCTCCGCTGCCCACATGGCTGGCCGACCTGATGGCGCCCCACCGCACCACCGCACTGAGAGGAGCGGCGTGAGCACGCCCGAACGCGCCCCCACCGACAATGTCTTCCCCCTGACCGAGCCGTCCCACGACGCCGACGCCGAGCGATCGGTACTCGGCGCCGTCATGATCGACGTAGGGCTCCTCCCCACGATCGAAGCCGAACTCGGGGAGGACCCATCTGTCTTCTACCGCCCCGCCCACGAGACGATCTGGCGCGCGATCCTGGACCTCGCCGCCGGGGGATACCAGCCCGACCCGATCATCCTCGCCGATGTCTTGCGCAAGTCCGGCAACCTGGAACGCATCGGCGGAGCCAGCTACCTCCACACGTGCTACGACGCCCCACCGACGGCCTTCAACGGCCCGTACTACGCAAAGATCGTGCGCGAGCTGGCCAACGAACGAAAGCTCACGCAGCTCGGCACTCGCCTCACCCAGGCCCGGCACGCCTCCGGCCTCGAACGTGACCAGCTCATCGCCGACGCTCGCACCGTCCTCGACAGCACGACTGTCGAGGAGAGCTGGCCCACCCCCGCCCCTCTTGGTGAACACGTCGCCCTCCCCACCTTCCCCGTCGACGCTCTCCCAGCCTGGGTGGCCGAACAGGTGGCCGCGGTTGCCGAGTTCACGCAGACACCACCGGACATGGCGGCCACCATGGCTCTCGCCGCCCTGTCCACCGCCGCCGGCGGGCGCGTCCACGTCCAGATCCGCGACGGCTGGGTCGAGCAGACCAACCTGTTCCTCGTCGTCGCGATGCCCCCGGCCTCCCGCAAGTCCGACGTCTTCGCCCCCATGACCCGACCGATCTACGACATCGAAGCGGCCATGCAGGAAGAGGCTCGGCCTACCATTATCGAGGCCGAGGTTGCCAAGGAAGCCGCGGATGCCCGCGCCGAGTCCATCCTGGCCAAGGCCCGCAAGGCCGACGACGCCCTCGCCTCGAACTCCCTGGTAGCCGAAGCCGCAGGCCTGCGCATGGAGGCCGACGCCATCGTCGTGCCGCCCAAGCCCCGCCTCACCGCCTCCGGTGACGTCACCCCGGAGACCCTGACCAAGCTCCTGGCCACCCACGGCCGCATCGGCGTGCTCTCCCCGGAGGGCGACCTCTTCGACATCATCGCGGGCCGCTACAGCAAGCAACCCAACCTCGGTGTCTTCCTACAGGGCCACAAGGGCGAGCGCCTGCAGACCGAGCGCATCACTCGCGACGCCGACCTCAGTGAGAAGCCTGCCCTCACCATCGGCATCACCCTGCAGCCGCCCGTCCTGATGGACCTCGCCCAGACCCCGGGCGCCCGCGGCCGAGGCCTCCTGGCCCGCTTCCTGTTCTCCCTCCCCGCCTCAACGCTCGGGTACCGCAAGGTGGTTGTGCCTCCGGTCCCGGACAAGACGGCGCGGACGTACGAATCCCGTCTCACCACGCTCGTCCACACCCTCACCGACCTCCCCGAGCCGGTCACCATCAAGTGCTCGCCCGCTGCCGACCAGGCCATCATCAAGCTGCAGGAAGACATCGAGCCCAAGCTCCGCCCCGACGGTGCCCTGGCCCACATCGACGACTGGGCCGGTAAGTACGTGGGCGCGGTCGCCCGCATCGCCGGCCTGCTCCACCTCGGCGACCACATCACCGGCCGCTGGGGCCAGTCCATCGAGGCCGCCACGGTCGAGCGCGCCATCGCCATCGGCGACTACTACACCGCCCACGCGCTCGCGGCCTTCGACCTGATGACGACCGAGCCCGTCGTCGATGACGCGTACACCGTGCTGCAGTGGCTCGTCCGCTTCGGCCAGACCCAGTTCAAGGCCAAGGACGTCGTCGCAGGCTCCAGGCGGTTCAAGACGGTCGCATCCGTGGGGCCGGCTCTGACGACACTCGAAGAGCACGGTTTCGTGCGCGGAATCCACGCGGAGCGCAACGGCTCCAGGGGCCGCCAGCCAGCGGTTACGTATCGCGTCCACCCGGAGGTCACAGCCCTTCGACGCTCCGAAGCCGTCAGCGAAGATCGCTGAGCAGGCGAATCAGCAGCACGCGATTCGGTAATGCGTGGTCGCATCCACGCCAACCAATCCTGTCGGGGCGTGCGCGAGGACGGGTCGGGGCAGCCTTCCCGCTGCCGATCGCCGGGAGGGCAGGGCTTTGGGAAAGAACTCTCGCAAGCGCAAGACCGTGCACCGATCCCGCAAGCCGCCGAAGGCACGGGCAGCACAAGCGACCGGAGCGTCAAGATCGGTGTCGGGCCCGGTGCTGCCCATGCTGAGCAAGGAGACGCTGTTCGCTCCGCTGCTCCACATGCCGCCGGACATCCTGCCTGAGCTTGTTCCGGTTTGACGGACACCATTGGTGTGGTGGTCAGGCCGCGAGCGCAGCCAACTCCTCCCGTTCACTGCTGGTCAGGCCATCGCGTTCGCCCGCGTCGACCTCGGCCTGGCTGACCCACAGCCGGACCGCGGTCTCGGTCAGATCGAAGTCCTTGGCGATCTGACCGACCGAGCGGTCACCGCGCCGGCACAGCTCAACGATCTCGGCCTTGAACTCCGGCGTGAACGAACGGCGACGCCGAGGCTTCTTCTTCCCCATGCCCTCCATGATGGACATCCTTCCGGGGCAGAACCCCTGATCTCGGATGTCCGTCAAAGCGGATCAAGCCCAGCCGCTCTACGCTGCGGCGATGCATCTGCGGTACATAGCCGGGGGCCAGCCAGCCAGCCCGCTCGTGTGTGGCCACCAGCTACCAACTCGCCGCCGCACTGCGGCACCTCGGGTTTCACGCTGAGCTCGTGGGGGTCTGCGCCAGCGTCTACAGCACGAACAGCGCCGGCGGCACCCAGGTAAAGGTGACGGACGTCGGCGTGTGGGACAAGGTTCCGCACATCAGCGACGACGGCCTTTACAACGGTCATGTCGTGGTCTGGAGCGAGTCCTTCGGTCGCCTGGTCGACATAACAATCGGCCAGGATGACACGCTGTTCCGCGCAGCGAAGAGGGACTCCAACCTCACGCTCCCCCTCGTGGCCCCCATCGAAGACTTCGAGCGATTCTCCGCCGGGGCCGCTGCGGTCCACAGGAAGCCGTTCCTGATCAGCTACATGGCCTTCCCCGAGCAGACAGACACTTTGGCCCCTTTCTGGGAAGACGACTCCATCAGGGGGCAGCTCGATCGGGGAGGGCTCTCGCTGGCCCAGGCCGCACTTAGAACCTCTAACAGAGCGGGCCGCACGCAGTGGGGCACGGCGAGCACGTAGGAAGATCACTACTCTGCATGAGTGCTCTCATACGACGAGTTGACTTCACCAGAGCGTGAGCTGTGGGACGCGTTCCCCGAGGGACGCCGTGTGGACCTGCGCATGGGTGTGCCCGAGGACGACCGTGTCGCCGAGGGTGGGCGGTGGGGCCCCGGGCGGACGGTTCGGGCCGCCGTGATCGTGGCGCTCGTCCTGGGCGCGAACACCGCGCAGCCAGGCGTCGTCGCGTGCCTGAGGCTCGCCGGGGCGCGGATATCCGGGCACCTCAACCTGGCCGGCGCGCAGGTCGCTCACGCCCTCTGGCTCGAGGACTGCTGGTTCGAGGAGGGCGTGGACCTCTCTGGTGCGTCGACCCAGTCGATTGCGATCGTGGGCAGCCGAGTGCCGGGCGTGGAAGCCGGCTTGATCCGTATCGAGGGGCGCCTCGACCTGCGGCGCTCTCGCCTGGAAAGCGGCTCTGCCTCGCCTTTGCACCGCAGGGTCACCGCCTTGTCGCTCATCAACGCCCACGTGAGCGGCGCCGTGAACCTCAGCGGCGCCGAGATCACCGCACCCGAGGAATGGGCGGTGTCCGCTGGCGGACTCGTCGCGGAGGGCGGCGTCTACTGCGTGGACGGATTCGTCGCGCACGGTGAAGTCCGTCTCATGGGGGCCCACTTGCCAGGCGGACTGCACATGCGGGGCGCACTACTGGAACGCCCCGGCCAGCGTGGGGTGGCGCTCGCCCTGGACAACGCCGTGGCCTCGACGCTCGACTTCTCCGACGGGTTCATCGCGAACGGGACCGTACGGCTGCGGGGTGTTCGGATCTCGGACAACCTGAACTTTGAAGGAGCCGTCCTGAACGGGCCGCCCGACGGCCACGGCCCGTCATTGGTCGCCCTGCTGATGCAGGCCGTCGACTTCGACTTCACCCTCGCCCGGCCACCGTCCGGCACCGTGGACCTGCGGGGCGCGCATGTGTCCTACCTCCACGACAGCGACCAAAGCTGGCCGGCCATGGTGGAGCTGGACGGCTTCGTCTACGGCTCCATCAAGGTGGACGAGGCAGGCGAGCGGCGGGAGGCAGTGGCGCGGCGGGACTCCGTGGCCCGCCGCGTGGCGTGGATACGACGCGGCCCGGGCTACAACCCCCAGCCCTATGAGCAGTTGGCGAGCTGGTACCGGAAGGCCGGCCACGACGACGACGCCCGCCGCGTACTCCTGGCCAAACAGCGCCACCGGCGTCAAACTCTGCTCCCGGCCGCGCGCGTGTGGGGGCACCTGCTCGACGTGACCGTCGGCTATGGCTACCGCCCCTGGCTGGCCGGCATCTGGCTCCTCGCACTGACCTTGCTGGGCACGCTGTCCTTCGGCACTCACTCCCCCACCCCGGTCAAACAAGGCGAAGGCGCCCCGTTCCAGCCCCTCGTCTACACACTCGACCTCTTGGTCCCCATCGGTGGTCTGGGCCAGCGCACGGCCTGGTACTGGTCGAACGACAGCCTCCAGTGGCTGGCCTACCTGCTGATTGCCTTCGGCTGGGTGCTGACGACTGCGGTCATCGCGGGTGTCACCCGCACCCTGCAGAAGAGTTAGCGGTCGACGACAGCTGAGTTCAGGCGGCGCCAGCAGAGCAGTGCGCATCCGAGGGTGAGGAAGGCCTCGTGGATGTCGTCGCGTATCTCCCAGCGGATCCGCAGGCGGCGGAACCAGTGCAGGTGGGCGAACGCGCGCTCGACGACCCAGCGTTGGGTGCCAAGTCCGGAGCCGTGCTCGGTGCCCCGGCGGGCGATCAGTGGCTTCACACCGAGACTCCAGACCAGACGGCGGTACTTGTCGTGGTCGTAGCCGCGGTCGCCCAGCACCACGGTGGGGCGGCGACGGGGCCGGCCGCGCTTGCCCCGTACCGGCGGGATCGCCTCCAGCAGTGGGATCAGTTGGGTGACGTCGTTGCGGTTGCCGCCGGTCAGGGTGGCGGCCAGCGGGATGCCGGTGGCGTCGGTGATCAGGTGGTGTTTGCAGCCCGTCCTGCCCCGGTCGACGGGGCTTCGTCCGGTCTTGGAGCCCCCTTTCAACGCCCGGATGTGGGAGCCGTCGACGGCCGCCCGGGAGAAGTCCAGGGCATCCACACTGCGCAGCTTGACCAGGAGGACCTCGTGCAGCCGGGGCCACACACCGGCCTCGGTCCACTCGGCCAGCCGGCGCCAGCAGGTCATGCCCGAGCCGAAGCCGAGTTCCTGCGGCAGGTGTTCCCAGGCGATCCCGGTGCGCAGGACGAACAGGATGCCCTGGAACACCAGCCGGTCCGGATGCCGCTTGCGCCCGGGGTGCCGGGCCCGACGCTCGACCTTGGGTAGCAGTGGCTCGATCACCGCCCACAGCTCGTCGTCGACTTCCCATGGCTTCGGCCGAGCCACCCCGCACCCCCAGATCATCCGTCCCGGAGCGATCAAGCACCCTGAAGATCATTTTGTTAGGAGTTCTTACGACCTCGTGCATGGTTAGCGGTGACGGTGGTCGGGCTGGGTCGTTGGGCTGTTTGTGGTGGGGGTTGAGGCACGTAGGTTGATCATGTCGGAGCGTCGAGTCACGGGAGTTTCGGCGGCCGTGATCGCCGATCTGGTGGCGGAGTTGGGGCCGGTGTGGCAGGCCCGAAGAGATGCCGAACTGGCTGATCGTCCGCGTCGCCGAGCCGTCGGTGCGGGTGCGAAGTACAAGCTGGTCTTCGTCGACCGGCTCCTGGCCACCCTCGTCCACCTTCGGCACGGCGTCACACACGACGTCCTTGCCTGCTGGTTTCAGGTCGACCGGTCGACGATCACGCGTGCGGTCGGGGAAATCCGGCCTCTCCTCGCCGACCGCGGCTGCCGCATCGAGGGTGGACTGCGGCTGCGAACTCTTGCTGACGTCATCGCTCATCTCGGTGCCACCGGCCAGACAGCGTTGATGGACGCCACCGAGATCAGGGTCCGCAGGCCCTCCGCACACCGCGGCGGACGCAGCCGCTTCATCTCCGGCAAGAGCCGCATCAACGCGATGAA